>NZ_CP147913.1:7110000-7710000 GCF_037414475.1 Myxococcus stipitatus
CGCCGGTCCTTGGGGCTGCCGGGGCAGAGCTCGAGCTGGGGCGCCTGGACGCAGCCCGGTGACGAGGCCGCCGAGGCGCTCGATGCGCGCATGCGCAAGCGCGGTGTCGGCATGGTGCCCGCGGCGCAGGCGTTCTGCGTCCTGGAGCAGGTGTTCGGTCCGGTGCCGGCGGCGGTGGGGGTGATGCCCATCCACTGGCCCACCTTCCTCGGGGGCCTGCCAGGGGACGAGCCGCCGGCGCTGTTCGCCGACTTCGGCGGCGACCTGGGACCGGGCCGCGCGAGCGCCGAGCTTCGTCGCGAGCTCTTGCGGCGCGTGCGCGGAGGCTCCGGTGAGGAGGGGCGCGGCGCGGTGCTCGAGTGGTTCCGCGAGCAGGTGGCGAAGGTCCTGGAGCTGAACGCCACCCAGTTGCCGGAGCCGGAGCAGACGTTGCACGAGTTGGGGCTCGACTCCCTGATGGGCGTGGAGCTCAAGAAGCTGTTGCACGCGCAGCTGCGGGTCGAGTTCCCGCTCCAGGAACTGCTGGGTGGCAAGAGCATCGGCGAGCTGTCGGGTTCTCTCTACGAAGCGCTGCGTTGAGTCTCGCAAAGGGGTGGAACGTGTCTGGTGATTCCGTTCAGGTCCGCTTCGTCGTCGCGCCATTTCTCCCGGAGCATCAGCCCGCGTTGGGAGTGAGCACGCTGATTGGCGTACTGAAGCGCAGTGGCATCTCCTCGGACGTCAGCTATCTCAACGTCCAGTTCATGCGGCAGATTGGCTGGGAGCTCTACTACTACCTCTCCTACGCCACCCCTCCGGAGATCCTCGCGGGTGAGATGGCCTTCCTCCCCGCGTCTCCAGACCTGCTGCTGGGCGAGATGGTCTTCGCTCCGGCGCTGTGGGGAGACGCCGCCTCCAACTGGGAGGAATACGCCGACCGCCTCACGCCGCTCCTGGAGGTGAAACAGCACACGTCGGGAGCCACCGCGGGCGGTGCGCGTCGAGAGCAGGCGCTGCACTGGGGCCGCGCCCGTGAGCTCATTCGAGCCTTGCGCGAGGACAGTCCCCGCATCGTGAAGCAGTGGGCCCAGGAGATTCTCAAGGGCAACCCGCGTGTCATCGGCTTCACCTCCACGTTCCAGCAGAGTGTGGCCTCGCTCGCGTTGGCGAAGGAGCTGCGCCGGCTGCGTCCGCGCGAGGAGCTCACGCTCATCATGGGGGGCGCCAACTGCGAGGCGGACATGGGCAAGGCGCTCTCGGACAACTTCCCCTTCATGGACCACGTGGTCTCCGGGGAAGGCGAAGGCGTCATCCTCGAGCTCGTCAAGAGCGTGCTGGAGGGCAAGGGAGGACGCCCCCAGCCTCGCTACGTGGCCGCGCCACAAATCGAGGACATGGACTCGTTGCCCATGCCCGACTTCGACCACTACTTCGCGGCCATCAAGGACATGCCGATGGCGAAGCGGGCCAATCTGACGGCGGAGTCGTCGCGCGGGTGCTGGTGGGGAGCCAAGGCGCACTGCACCTTCTGCGGACTCAACGGTTCGGGCCTGGCGTACCGGAGCAAGGACGCGGGCCGCTTCGTCCAGGAGCTGCGCACGCTGGCGGGGCGCTACGGCTTCAACTTCTTCATGATGGCCGACAACATCCTGGACCTGAAGTACATCAAGTCCGTGTTCCCCGCGCTCATCGAGCAGGGGGATGAAATCACGATGTTCTATGAGACGAAGAGCAACCTCCGGAAGGAGCAGCTCGAGCTCATGGTCGCCGGCGGTGTCACGGAACTTCAGCCCGGCATCGAGAGCCTGAGCACGCCCATCCTCGAGCTGATGGACAAGGGCACCACGCGCCTCCAGAACATCCAGCTCATCAAGTGGTGCGAGGAGTTCGACATCAACGTCAACTGGAACATCCTCTTCGGCTTCCCGGGTGAAACGCCCCAGGAGTACGAGGAGATGGCCCAGCTGATGCCTTCTCTCGTGCACCTGCCTCCACCTGGAGGCTGCGGTCGCATCCGCATGGACCGGTTCGCGCCGTATTGGAAGACGCCCGAGAAATACAAGCTGAAGAACGTCCGCCAGAAGTGGGCGTATGACTATGTCTACGCCGCGTTGCCCGCCGAGGAGCGCCGGCGCATCGCCTACTACTTCGACTATGACCTCGATGGAGACATCGACCCCTCCGTCTACCTCCAGGACACGCTGAAGCGGACCGAGGAGTGGCGTGACGGCTACAGCCGGGGCGTGACGCTCGAGCTGAAGACGGGGACGGGCGTCGCCGCCTACGTGTTGGACACGCGGGGTGGGGTGTCGCGGGAGACGGTGGTCACGCCGGAGGAGGTCCAGGTGTTGAAGGCCCTGGACTCCATCCAGAGTCCTCGGGCCGTGCTGTCGAAGGTGAACGAGACACGCGAGGGGGCGCCTCTCCCGGAGGCGGACTTCGACGCGATGCTCGCGCGGTTCCTGGAGCGGCAGTGGGTCATCCGCGAGGGGGCCAGGCACCTGAGCCTCGTGCTGGACCGGACGGAGCGGCAGCGCATCATCGACCTGAAGATGGCGGCGCAGCTGGGCAAGCTCGACTGGGCCCGTCTGGGTGCCACGCCCGCCACCAGCCCGGGCCCCGCGAGGGCCGCCGCCTCCTCCCACTAGGACGACACGATGTCCAACGACTCGAGGTCCTCCGCACAGGAGGAGCTGTCGCCTCTTCAGCGGGCGGCCCTGGCCATCAAGACGCTCCGGGCCCGGGTGGATGGCTTGGAGCACGCGCGCTCCGAGCCCATCGCCATCATCGGCATGGGGTGCCGCTTTCCGGGGAGCGCGGACACCCTGGAGCGGTACTGGGAGCTGCTGCGCTCGGGCGGCGACGCCGTGGGGCCGGTGCCCGCGGACCGCTGGGACGCGGAGGCCTACTTCGCCGAGGACGCCGATGCCGCGTGGAAGATGACCGTGCGCGAGGGGGGCTTCCTCGCGCAGCCCATCGCCGCGTTCGACTGTGAGTTCTTCGGCCTGTCGCCTCGCGAGGCGAACTACGTGGACCCCCAGCAGCGGTTGATGCTGGAGGTCTCCTGGGAGGCCCTGGAGGACGCGGGGATTGCGCCGGGCTCGCTTGCGGGGAGCGACACGGGCGTCTACGTCGGGTTCCTCAGCAGCGACTACGGCCGCGTCCCCTTCAACGCGCTGCCGACGCGCGACCTCCCCTACATGGGGACGGGCAACGAGCTGAGCTTCTCGGCGGGGCGTGTCTCGTATGTGCTGGGGTTGCACGGCCCGTCGATGGTGGTCGCGACGGCGTGCTCCTCGTCGCTCGTCGCCGCGCACCTCGCCTGCCAGGCCCTGCGTCAAGGCGAGTGCTCGCTGGCGCTGGCCGGAGGTGTGAACCTCATCCTCCATCCGGACAACAACATCGTCCTGAGCAAGATGCGGGCGTTGGCGCCGGATGGGCGCTCGAAGACCTTCGATGCGTCCGCCAACGGGTATGGGCGCGGCGAGGGCTGTGGTGTCCTGGTGCTGAAGCGGCTCTCCGAAGCGCTGCGCGACAAGGACCGGATTCACGCCGTCATCCGAGGCTCGGCGGTGAACCATGACGGCCCGAGCGGGGGCCTGACGGTGCCGCATGGACCCGCGCAGGAGACCCTGCTGCGCAAGGCGTTGAAGTCCGCGAACCTGTCACCTTCCGACGTGCGCTACGTGGAAGCGCATGGGACGGGGACCCCGCTGGGCGACCCCATCGAGCTGCGAGCCCTCGACGCGGTGCTCGGCGCGGGGCGGAGCGCGGAGACTCCGCTCATCGTCGGCTCGGTGAAGACGAACCTGGGGCACCTGGAGTCCGCCGCCGGCGCCGCGGGGCTCATCAAGGTCGCGTTGTCGCTCCGCCACGGAGAGATTCCGCCGCATCTCCATTTCCGCCGGCCCAACCCGGCCATCGACTGGGAGCAGCTGCGGCTCCGGGTTCCCACGCAGGTGACTCCGTGGCCCGCGGGTCCTGGGCCCCGCGTCGCGGGCATCAGCGCGTTCGGGCTCAGCGGCGTCAACTCGCACGTCCTCGTCGAAGAGGCGCCACCCGAGTCCCCCAGGGCCGTGGAGGCGTTCCCCCGGTCCGTCCACCTGATGGCGTTGTCGGCTCGGACACCGGATGCGCTGGGCGAGCTGGCGCGGCGCTACGAGCAGGCACTTGGCGGTGAGCGGTTGGCGGCCCAGCCGCTGGAGGATATCTGCTTCACCGCGAACACCGGGCGGACACATTTCCAGCACCGGCTCGCGGTCATCGGCGAGTCCCATGAGGAGATGCGCGAGCAACTCCGGGGGTTCCTCTCGCGGCACGGCACGTCGCCGGCGCCTCGTGCCGGGAGCGCGCCGCGTGTCGCGTTCCTGTTCACGGGGCAGGGCTCACAGCGGCTGGGGATGGGGGAGGAACTCTTCCGCACCGAGCCGGTCTTCCGTCGGACGCTGCTTCGCTGTGACGAGGTGCTGGCCCCGCTGATGGGGCAGTCGCTCGTGGAGTTGTTGTTCCCACGGGAGCGTGATGACGCGGCCCGTGCGAGACTCGATGCGACGGGCTGCACACAGCCCGCGCTGTTCTCGCTCGAGATGTCGCTGGCGCGGCTGTGGATGTCCTGGGGCGTCACCCCGGACTTCGTGATGGGTCACTCGGTGGGCGAGCTCGTGGCGGCGTGTGTGGCGGGTGTCTTCACGTTGGATGAGGGGCTCCAGCTCATCGCCGCTCGTGGCGGCCTGATGCAGTCTCTTCCTCCGGGTGGGGCGATGGCCTCTGTCTCCGCGGACGCGGCGATGGTGGAGGCGATGCTGCCCCAGTACGGTGGACAGCTCTCCATCGCGGCGCTCAATGGTCCGCGCAGCGTGGTCATCTCGGGTCGCGAGGGCGCGGTGAGTGATTGCCTGGGGGAGCTGACCCGGCGGGGCAAGCGCTGCTCCCTGCTGCGGGTGTCACATGCGTTTCATTCAGCCCTCATGGACCCCATCCTCGATGCGTTCGCGCGCGAGGTGGCCAAGGTCCGCTTCCAACCCCCGGCCATTCCGCTCATCTCGAACGTGAGCGGCGAGGAGGCCGGCCCGGAGCTGCTGGAGCCTGGGTACTGGGTAGAGCAGCTCCGAGGCCCCGTGAGGTTCGCGCGCAGCATGGAGACGTTGAGCCAGGCGGGCGTGCAGGTGTTCCTGGAGGTGGGGCCCAAGCCGACGCTCGTGGCGATGGGACAGGAGTGTGTGTCGGGGGATGGAGGGCTCTGGCTGTCGAGCCTGCGGCAGGAGCGCTCGGATGCGCGGCAG
The DNA here is from genome assembly GCF_037414475.1 of Myxococcus stipitatus. Next base: position 7,115,262 of record NZ_CP147913.1, read on the forward strand.
ATGTTCGACGGGCTCGCCGCCCTCCATGGCGCGGGTGTGGTGGTGAACTGGCACGGGCTGGATGAAGGCCGGGAGCGGCGCAAGGTCGCGCTGCCCGGATACCCCTTTCAACGCAAGAGGTACTGGATGGAGCTGGGTGGCTCGGGTTGGGACCGTCAGGGCGTGCGTCCTCGGAGCGCCGCGGGTGTCCACCCGCTCCTGGGGAGCCGGCAGGTCTCGCCCTCGCGGGTGCAACAGTTCGAGTCCTCGCTGGGGGCCACGACGCCGGCCTTCCTCGCGGACCACTCCGTCTACGGGCAGCTCGTGGTGCCGGGCGCCGCGTATGTGGAGATGGGGCTCGCGGCGGGCAAGGCGCTCTTCGGTGCGATGGGAGGAGTCGTCGACGAGCTGGGCTTCTCACAGGCCCTCTTCCTCCCCGACGCGGGCGAGCGCCGCGTGCATCTGGTCTACACGCCCGACGCAGAGCACGGGGGGCGGTTCGAGGTCTTCAGTCAGGAGCCGCGCGAGGGCGAGGGCGAGCCGGAGTGGACGCTGCATGCGCACGGAAAGCTCTCCGCCGCGAAGGAGGATGCGGCGCGACGTGTCGACCTCCCAGGGCTCAGGGCCGCTCTTGGTACCGAGGTGGCGGTGGCCCCCTACTACGAGAAGCTGCACCGGGCCGGGCTTGCCTATGGCCCCAGCTTCCGCGCGATTCGAGGGCTGTGGCGCGGCGAGCGCGAGGTCCTGGGGCAGCTCGCCCTGTCCGGAGCGGCCGTGGCGGATGCGGAGCGCTACACGCTGGCTCCCGCGCTCCTGGATGCCTGTTTCCAGATGGTGGGCGCCGTCGTGGAGGAGGAGGGGAGCGCCGCATATCTCCCCGCGGGAGTGGGGCGCGTCCACGTGAAGAGGGCGGGTGCACGCGAGGTCTGGGCCCACGCGAGGATGGCGCGCGCCGACGACTCACGGGGCCCTGGCTTCACGTGTGAGCTGGAGCTGTTCACCGAGGAAGGTGAACTCGTCGCCGTGGTGGAGCGGCTGCGGTTGCAGCGGGTCGGACGTGAGGGATTCCTGGGGGCGCGGAGCAAGCGTCTCCAGAGCTGGCTCTATGAGCTGGAGTGGAGGGACAGTCCGTCGTTGGCATCGGCCAGGCCGTCGACGGATGTCGCGCCTCACTGTCTCGTCCTCGGTGATGGGGCAGGGGTGGGGCGCCGGCTCGCGGAGCGCCTCCAGGGACGCGGCTGGAAGGTGATGACGGTGGAGGTGGATGCGAAGGGGTATGGCCTCGGCCGCGAGCGCGCTGAAGCACTCCTCGCGCTGCGCGATGTGGCGGCGCCGCTGCACGTCATCGACCTCTGGAGCTTGGATGGCGTCGGGGAGCATGTGCCGGAAAGGGCGCTGGCGCATGGCACGCGGGTGTTGGAGCTGGCGCAGGCGCTCGTGCGAGCACCGAAGGGGAAACCCACGTCACTCTGGTTGGTGACGCGTGGGGCACAGGCCCTGGTGGAAGGAGAGGCCGTGTCTGGGCCGTCCGGAGCGGTGCTCTGGGGGCTCGGCAAGGCGATTGCGCGCGAGCACCCCGAGCTCCAGTGCCGCCGCGTGGACCTGGACCCGGCGGCCCCCGAGCAGGAGGTGGCGCAGCTTCACGACGAACTCCTGGGAGAAGGCCCGGAGGAGGAGGTTTCGCTGCGAGGCGGTCGCCGCCGCGTGCCCCGGCTGGTGCGTGGCCGCCGGCTGAAGGTATCGAGCGCCGAAGCCGCCCTGCGTCCGGATGCGAGCTACCTCGTGACAGGAGGGCTCGGTGGGTTGGGGCTCGCCGTGGCGGAGCGGCTGGTGGAGCGAGGGGCGCGGCACCTCGTCCTGCTCGGACGGAGTGCCCCGGGCGCGGAGGTGCGTACACGACTGGCCGCGATGACGGAGCGAGGCGTGGAGGTCCAAGCGCTCTCGTGTGACGTGGCCGTGGCGGCGGACCTCGCGCGAGTCCTCGCTGGACTCGAGGGGCGGCAGCCACCCCTCCGAGGCGCGGTGCACGCCGCGGGTGTCATCGACGATGGGCTGCTGATGCAGATGACGCCCGAGCGGTTCGCGAGCGTGTTCGCGGCGAAGGTCTCTGGCGGATGGAACCTGCACCGCGCCTTCCAAGGAACGTCGCTCGACTTCTTCGTCCTCTTCTCCTCGGCGGCGTCGATGATTGGCTCGGCCGGCCAGGCGAACTACGTGGCCGCCAACGCGTTCCTGGACTCGCTGGCCCAGCTGCGGCGGGGGGAGGGGCTGCCCGGCCTGAGTCTTGGCTGGGGGGCCTGGGCGGAGGTGGGCGCCGCGGCGGACGCGAACCTTCAACGGCGCATGGAGCAGCTCGGCTTCGGGGTGATTCCGCTCGCGGACGGGTTGCAGCTCTTCGAGCAGTCGCTCGGGTTGGGAGGACAGCTCGGTGTCCTGCCGGTGGACTGGGCCGTGTTGGGGCGGCGGGGACGCTCCACGCTCTACGAGGACTTCGTCGCGCAGGCGAGCCCCGCCGCGGGCGAGGACATCCGCGCGAAGCTGGCGCGCATCCCTCCCGCTGACCGCCGCGCCGAGCTGCGCGCATACGTGGGGACCTTGGTGAACGGCGTGTTGGGCCGTCCTCCCACGGAGGCGTTGGACCCGGCTCAGGGCTTCTTCGACCTGGGCATGGACTCGCTGATGTCCGTGGAGCTGCGCAACGTCCTCCAGCGAAGCCTGGGTGTCTCGCTGCCCGCGACGGTCGCCTTCGACAACCCCACCGTCAACGCGCTCGCGGACCATCTGGCCGAGGAGGTGCTGGGGCTCCGGCAGGAAGCCGCTCCGGTGGCACGTGAAGTCGTCGAGGACCAGGACCTGGATGACCTCCTCTCCGACGTCGACGACCTGTCCGATGGGGACGTCCAGGACCTGCTGCGCCGCCGCCGCTGAGCCGTACTCGAGAGGACACCATGACGACGGATTCCACGCCCCGCATCAGCGACCTGCCACCGCTCAAGCTGGCGCTGCTCGCGCGCAAGGTCGAGTCGAAGCTGGCGCTGGCGCTCAGTGAGCCCATCGCGATTGTCGGGATGGGCTTGCGATTCCCAGGAGGAGCGGACACGCCAGAGGCCTTCTGGGAGTTGTTGCGCGAGGGGCGGGACGCGATTGCGCCCATCCCGGCGTCGCGCTGGGACATCGACGCGTACTACGACCCGACCCCCGGGACGCCGGGGAAGATGTACACGCGGCACGGCGCCTTCGTCCGGGGCGTGGAGGACTTCGACCCTCAGTTCTTCGGCATCTCTCCTCGTGAAGCGGCGCGGATGGACCCGCATCAGCGGTTGCTGCTGGAGGTCACCTGGGAGGCGCTCGAACGCGCGGGCATCTCGGCGACGGACCTCAAGGGCAGCTCCACGGGTGTCTTCGTCGGGATGATGAACGAGGACTTCTCGCACCTGATGTCGGATGCGACGCAGATTGACCTGCACACCGCCTCCGGTTCGGGCTTGAGCGTCGCGGCGGGGCGGCTCGCGTACAGCCTGGGCTTGCAGGGGCCCACGATGGCCGTCGACGCGGCGTGTTCGTCGTCGCTGGTCACCGTGCACCTGGCGTGTCAGAGCCTGCGGACCCGCGAGTGCGACCTGGCGCTGGCCGGAGGCATCAGCCTCATCCTGTCGCCGCTGACGTCCGTGGTGAACTGCGCGATGCGCATGCTCTCGGTGAAGGGGCGTTGCAGCACGTTCGACGCGGCGGCGGATGGTTTCGTGCGGGGTGAGGGCTGCGGGATGCTGGTGCTCAAGCGGCTGTCGGACGCCGTCGCCGACCGCGACCCGATTCTGGCGTTGCTGCGAGGCTCGGCGACGAATCACAGCGGCCAGTCGAGCGGGTTGACCGTCCCGAACGGCAACGCGCTGGCGAAGGTGATGCGCGCGGCCCTCCAGATGGGGGGCGTGGAGCCAGAGCAGGTGGGCTACCTGGAGGCACACGGCACGGGAACGGCCATCGGAGACCCCATCGAGATGGAGGCGCTGGGCCGGGTCTTCGGGCCCTCGCACTCACGGGAGGACCCACTGGTCGTGGGCTCCGTGAAGACGAACATCGGCCATACCGAGGGCGCGGCGGGCGTCGCGGGCATCATCAAGGTCGTGCTCGCGATGCAGCACGAGGAGATTCCCGCGCACCTGAACCTGGAGACGCCCAACCCCAACATCCGCTGGGATGCGCTGCCCGTGGTGGTGCCCAAGGAGCGCAGGCGCTGGGCGCGAGGCCCGAAGCGGCGCATCGCGGGGGTGACCGCGTTCGGCTTCAACGGGACGAACGCACACGTCCTCATCGAGGAAGCACCGCTCGTGGAGTCCGCCCCCGCCGAGGCGTCCGCACAGCCACGGCTCCTGGCGCTCTCGGCGAGGAGCGCGCCCGCGCTTCAGGAGCTGGCGCGGCGGTATGTGGAGCGCTTCTCGGGAGAGACGGTGTCCTTCCCGGATGTCTGCTTCACGGCGAACACGGGCAGGGTCGCCGCGCCTCACCGCGTCGCCATTGTGGCGTCGAGCATCGACGAGGCACGCGAGCGGCTGACGGCGTTCATTCGAGGCGAGGCCGCGTCTGGTGTGTGGACAGGCGCCGGCAGGCAGCGTCCCCGTCTGGCCTTCCTGTTCGGAGGCGGGGAGCGCAATGGCGCCGAGTGGGGACGCAAGCTCTTCGAGTCCGAGCCCGTCTTCCGGGATGCGGTGGTGCGCTGTGAACAGGCGCTGGGCCGCCCCTTCGCCTCGGAGTTCTTCCGCGCGCGCGCCCTGGGGCCCGGCCTCGCGCTCCCCGGGCGGTTCGCGGTGCGTTGTGGCCTGACGCAGCTGTGGAGGTCCTGGGGTGTCACGCCGTCGGCGGTGATGGGCATCGGCGAGGGGGAGCTCGCGGCGGCCTGTGCCGCGGGGGTGCTCTCCTGGGAAGACGGGATGAAACTCGTGGCGGTGCTGGGTGAGCAACTCGAGCGCGCGGCACCTGGTGCCGAGCTGACCCTCGAGCGGCCCGAGCATCTCACGGACGTGCTCCAGCGGTTTCCGGACGTGTGCCTGCTGGGATTGGACGGTGACGGGAACGGGCTCCTGTCGGGAGCGCGTGCCTCCATCGAGGCGGTGCAGGCCGAGTTGCTCCAGCGAGGCAGCCGCGCCGGGTTGCGAGACACATCCCACGCCATCACCTCGGCGGTCTGGGCCGCGGCACGCGGCGCCGTGGCGGTGGCGGCTCGGTCGATGGTGCATGAGCGTCCCCGCGTCCCGTGGCTGTCGGCGCTCACGGGCAAGGGCGTGGAGTCCCCTGGCGCGGAGTCCTGGCGAGGGCCACCGGGAACCCCCGCGCAGTGGGCCGCCGCGTTGAGTGGATGGACTGGACAGGGCGCGTTCGTGGACCTGGGCCCAGGGGCGGGCTGGACGGCCCTGGGGCGTCGTGTCGGGGGCACGGCCGAGCGGGGCGGCTTCACCTGCTCGCGGTCTCCGGATGACGACAGGAGCGCGCTCCTGGAGGGCCTCGCGGGACTCTTCGCCATGGGGGCCGACGTCGCGTGGTCCGAGTTCTATCGGGACCAGTCGCACGACAAGGTGGTGCTCCCGACGAGCTGTTTCCAGCGCAGCCGGTACTGGTTCGAGCCACCGGCGGCGCCTGTCCCGAAGCCCGACATGCTCTCCGCCCTGCAGGAGGGGAACGCCGAGGCCTTGGCGGGACAGCTCGACCTGATTGAGCAGCTCACGGACGAACAGGTCGAGGCGTTGTTGGGAGGCCAGAAGCGCGGGGGCTGACCTCCATGGGGCTACGCCTTGCTCGACTGCGCGCAGGCGTAGACCATGTTTGCGATTGCGGTCAGGGTCGAGAGGTTCTCGACGCGCATGGCGTCCGCGGGCACGGTGATGCCGTATTGCTTTTCGACGAAGCCCATCATCCGGGCGGTCTCGAGGGAGTTGAGGATGCCGAGCTCGAGCAGGGGCGTGGTGGGGAGGAGGTCCTCCGCCTCGCCCTCGAGAATCTCCTCGGCGATGTAGCGGGTCAGTCCTGCAAGGATTTGGGCCTGATTCATCGCTTCCGACCCCCGTGAGAGTGACCAGGGGACGCTAGGGCATTTGCCGCGAGCGCGCCAGCCCTGGGCGCTCGATGGTATTCCGGCGTCGTCGTGGGCGGCGAACCCCCGCGCCCTGGCTAGTGGATGTACCAGTGTTGGTTGAGACCATCCATGCATTCCCAGGTGTTTATCAGGGCCCCGTTGACATTGCTGAAGCCATAGACCTCGAGGCACTTCCCGTTGAGCCTGCTGCGAATCATGTTGCCATCCCAGTACCAGCGCTGGTTGTCGCCACCATTGCAGTCCCACATGGTGACCTGGGCGCCGTCGTTGGTGTTGCTGCCGAAGATGTCCAGGCACTTGTTGTTCATGGCGCTGCGAATCTCTTCGCCATCCCAGTACCACTGCTGGTTGGGACCACCATTGCATTCCCAGGACGCGGTTCGCGCGCCGTTGTGGTCGAGGTAGGCGTAGACATCCAGGCATTTGTCGTTCGCGCTGTTCCTGATTTCAAAGGCATGCGCCGCCGACGAGAGGAGCATGAGCGCGAGGGTGGTCTGTGCTGCGAGTGGGTGTTTCAAGACAGCTCCTTGGCTGGACAGTGGGTTGTGACGTCTGGGGTGGGGGGAACGTAAGTGCGGTGAGGGTGATTGTCATGTCTGGCCGTGGCGGCGACCGGTGCCAGAGGATGTTGGCCTGCCATCAGTGACTGGCGCGCTGGACGGTGCCCACCCCGACGTGGGGGCCACGCAAGGTCCGCAAGGCAAAACGCCCGGACGACACCTCCCATTGACGCAATTCCGGGAATGCCGAACCCCATGACGCGAGCCGCCAGATGTCGGGCCCGGCTGTCAACACACCCACCACATCCCCTGGACCTCCAATACCTCTCACGTGAGAAGTCCGGGGATGTCGTGCTTGGCATGAGAGTCCGTTACATCGTGTGACAGGGGCGCGACCGAGGGGCGGTGGGACTGTTCGCGAAGGAACTTCGGCCCCCGCGTTCAATAAACAATTCCGTTCGATTTTCCACGAGCTCCTGGGGGAAGCCCGGACATGTTGGACATTGCGCTCAAGTTCCTGGCTCAGGAACTCAATGCCTATCTGCTCACCCGGACCGGCTCGGACTTCGGCAAGGCAGAGATATCCCGGCTGATGGACGACACGGGCAAGTACGCGCTCAAGGACGACCAGCTCGGCGTCTCCCTCATCCATCTGGAAGAGGAGCGCATCCTCAAGTCCCAGGTCCCCGAGACACGGCTCACGGGCGGCAAACAGGTGCTCCTGGAGCCTCCCCTCAAGCTCAACCTGCACATCCTCTATGCCGCCCGGTTCTCCCATTACGACCAGGCGCTGCGCTACCTCGCCTACGTCCTCACCTTCTTCCAGTCGCATCCCTCCTTCACGCCCGAGGCGTACCCCGGACTGGACGGACGCATCGAGAAGCTGAGCGCCGAGCTCCAATCGCTCACCTACGAGCAGGTCAACCAGGTCTGGGCCTTCATCGGAGGCAAGCAGCTCCCCTCCGCCATCTACAAGGTCCGCATGGTGCTCCTCCAGGACACCGCGCGGACGTCCATCCAACAGCCGCTCACGCAGCTGGATACCAACCTGCACTTCCGATGAGCTTCCATCTCCGCACATTGCTCACCTTGAGCATCGCGCACGGCTACTACGCCGGGACGTGCTCGGACCTCGGCTTCGTGCTGCCCTCCGACACCGCGAAGCTGCTGGATGGCGGCAAGCTGGTGGCCCGCGTCCGCGAAGGGGTGCTGCACCTCCTGTTCGACGCGGACCCCCAGGGCTCGCCCCAGGTCTCCCTGGCGGGGAAGACGCTGCGCATCGGCTTGAAACAACTCACCCCCCAGTTCAGCAACGTCACGGAGGGACTCCCCGTCAGCCCGGCGCTGTCTCACCAGGTGAACAGCGGCCCCGTCGACCAGCTCGGCGCTCCGGTCCAGGCAACCTTCGTGGGACAGGTATTCTCGTGGGCGCTGACGGACGAGGCGCGTCCGGTGACGGTCTCCCTCCGTGATGCGAAGGGCGACACGCCGCGCACCCAGACGGTGACGGCCGAGGACGACCGCTCCAGCGTGTCATTCGACCTCACGGGCCTGCCCCCGGGCGCGTTCGTCCTGAGTGAGACAACGGAGGCCGGGACGTCCACGACCTCCTGCTACCTGGACCCCGAGCTCCAGCAGGAAGGCGCCTTCGCCGTCGTCGAGCTGCGAATCGACCCGGGCTTCTACACGACGCCCCCCGCGTTCCGGGTGGCCTATGCCGCGCGCCAGGAGACGCTGAAGTACTACCTGGTGGCTGACAATTACACACAGGCCGAGGCCAACCTCCTCAGCGTGACGGACGCCGGCTTCACCGAGGACAGCCGTCCTCAGCTGGTGTTCACCCGGGTGGCATCCGAGGACTTCACCCCGGCCGACCTCCCCGCCGGACTGCTCGGGGGTGGCAATGCCCAGGTGGTCCTCTTCAAGTCGCAAGCCCTCGTGCCTCGGCGGCAACAGGCGCGAAGGAAGCTTCAGCTCGTGAGGACGAGCACGGGGGACGTCCTCATCGACCACCTTCCCCAACCCGGGGCCGACAGTCCCCACGCAGACCTGATCATCCACGTGTTGAAACCGTAGAGGTTCGAGAAATGCCCACCTACCGCACTCCCGATGTCTATGTGGAAGAGATACAGACGTTCCCTCCGTCCGTCGCGGAGGTGGGCACGTCGATTCCAGCCTTCATCGGCTGGACGGAGAAGGCCACCAAGGCGTCCACCAATGACCTCCTCCTGAAGCCCACCAAGGTCTACTCCATCAAGGAGTATGAGGCCCTCTTCGGCTTCCCGGCCGCGCCGGACATCCCGGTCACCGTCGCGGAGACGGGAGGGGTCATCACCGCGGCCACCGTCTCGCCGCCCACCACCTGGTACCTCCTCTACTACGCCGTGAAGATGTTCTTCGATAACGGCGGAGCGCAGTGCTACGTCATCTCCGTCGGGACGTACTCGACGACGCCGGCCACCTCGACCTTCACGCTCACGGGGGATGCCACCACCAGCGCCGTCACGGGCTATGGCCTGCAGGATGGCCTGGACGCGCTGTCCTTGGAGGACGAGCCCACGCTCGTGGTCATCCCCGAGGCGGTGAACCTGTCCACCGCCGACTACACCACGCTGGTGCAGGCGGTGCTCGCCCAGTGCAACCGGTTGAGGGACCGCTTCGCCATCTTCGACATCCATGGCGGCGGGGCCAGCCTGGACTCGGCCGGGCTCACCGCCAACCGCGGCTACTTCGGCAACAACTTCTTGAAGTACGGCGCGGCCTATTACCCCTTCGTCAAGACGGCCTTCAACCACTACGTCAACGAAGGGGAGACCAACGTCAAGGTGACGCTCAACGTCGCCAACGCGGCGGGCCTGGACACCTTCAAGACCACGAACACCGCCGTCTACAACCAGGTGAAGCAGGCCCTGAAGGACCACTACATCACCATGCCGCCCAGCGCCGCCGTGGCGGGCATCTACGCCGCCACCGACTCCGCGCGGGGCGTGTGGAAGGCCCCGGCCAACATGAGCCTGGCGGATGTCATCGAGCCGGTGGTGAAGCTCGACAACCTCAAGCAGGACGACTTCAACGTCGACGCCACCACCGGCAAGTCCATCAACGCCGTGCGTGCCTTCGCTGGCAAGGGCACCCTCGTCTGGGGCGCTCGCACGCTGGCCGGCAATGACAACGAGTGGCGCTATGTGAATGTCCGCCGCTTCTTCAGCGTGGTGGAGGAGTCCATCAAGAAGTCCACCTATTGGGCCGTCTTCGAGCCCAATGACGCGAACACCTGGGTGAAGGTGCGCGGGATGATTGAGAACTACCTCACCGACAAGTGGCGTGAGGGAGCGCTCGCTGGCGCCACGCCCAAGGATGCCTTCTTCGTCAAGTGTGGCCTCGGCTCGACGATGAACCCGCAGGACATCCTCGAGGGACGGCTGAACGTCGAGATTGGCATGGCCGTGGTGCGGCCCGCCGAGTTCATCGTCCTCAAGTTCTCCCACAAGTTGCAGACGTCGTGAGCCGTCTTGCGCCCAGCCCTCTCCAGGAGCTCTGAAAAGCCATGCCTGCCCAGTATCCAATCCCAGTCTTTCATTTCACCGTCGAATGGGGCGGAAGCCGTGTCGGCTTCTCCGAGGTCGGCGGACTCACCCAGGAGAACCAGGCCATCGAGTACCGGGACGGTTCGTTCCTCGAATACTCGTCCATCAAGATGCCGGGGCTCCGCAAGTTCTCCAACGTCACGCTCAAGCGCGGCATCATCAAGGGAGACAACCAGTTCTTCAAGTGGCTGAGCACCGTGAAGCTCAACACCGTGGAGCGCCGCAACCTCATCATCAGCCTGCTCAATGAGGAGCACCAGCCGGTGATGGTGTGGAAGGTGATGAATGCCTTCCCGGTGAAGGTGGAAGGGCCTGGACTCAAGGCCTCGGGCAACGAGGTCGCCATCGAGTCCATCGAGCTGGCCCACGAGGGCCTCGAACTCCAGAGCGAGTAATGCCCAACTACTATCCGCCCGTCGGCTTCCACTTCCAGGTCGAGATTCTCGGCCTGCCCCGGGACGACAACGACTTGCGCTTCACCGAGGTGAGCGGTCTGTCCCTCGAGATGGGGACCGAAGAGGTCGCCGAGGGCGGAGAGAACCGCTTCATCCAGAAGTACCCCACGCGGACGAAGTACCCGGAGCTGGTGCTCAAGCGCGGTCTGCTCGTGAGCTCGAAGGTGCTGGGTTGGATTCGGCAGTGCATGGAGGACTACCGGATTGAACCCAAGAACATCGACGTGAAGCTCCTCAACGAGGAGCACCAGCCTCTTCTCACCTGGCACGTGGTGGGCGCCTACCCGACGAAGTGGTCGGTGAGCGACCTCAACTCCACGAACAACGCCGTGGTCATCGAGACCCTGCAGCTCTTCTACCAGTCCTTCCGCCTCGACAGGTCCTAGCCCATGCCGCTCATCGTCGACGAGGTCGTCATCACCGTGGAGGTCACCAACGCGGCCGCGGGTGGCGCGGCACCGGCCTCTGGCGGCGGTGGGAGCACCGAGGACAAGCAGGCCCTCATCAGTGAATGCGTCGAACAGGTGATGGAGCTGCTGCGGCAGCGAGAGGAGCGCTGAGCCGTGAGCGACCGGGGGACATTGGAGCGGCTGGTCATCAAGGCCTACGAGAGCGCGGACTACTCGGGTCAGCCCATCAGCCAGTTCGAGGCCTTCATCAATCCCAACGAAATCACGCTGGCGTACGAGATGGAGTACGACAGCGCGCAGGGTTCGGGGACGACCAACAGCCGGATGAACTTCAAGAAGGTGAAGCCCGGGGACATGTCCCTGACCTTCTTCATCGACGGCACCGGCGCGAGCGGCCGCCCCGCCAGCGTGCAGGACAAGGTCGAGCAGTTCCAGACGGTGACGGGCTACAACGGCAACATCCACCGGCCCAACTACCTCAAGGTCGGGTGGGGCACGCTGCAAATCAAGCGCTGCGTGCTCAAGAGCGCGAGCATCGCCTACAAGATGTTCCAGCCGGATGGCGTGCCGCTCCGGGCCGTCATCACCGCCAACTTCACGGACAACTCCGACGACCAGACCCGCGTGGCGATGGCGCAGGACCAGTCGCCGGACCTGACGCACTTCCGTCTGGTGAAGGCGGGCGATGACCTGCCCTCGCTCTGCCATCAAATCTACGGAGACCCGCGGTTGTATCTGCAGGTGGCGCGGGCCAACGGCATCGACGACTTCCGCAACCTGGTCCCCGGCACGAAGCTCCGCTTCCCGCCGCTGGAGAAGTAGCCATGCCCGAAGAGCGCTCACTTCCCATTCCGGCCGGGCACCGCGAGTTCACCGTGAAGGTGAACGGAGAGGCCGCGCCCCGAGAGCACCAACTTCTCTCGGTCAGCATCACCCGCATGGTCAACCGCCTGCCCTCCGCGCGCCTGTCGTACCTGGATGGCGCGGCGGCCTCCAGTGACTTCCCGGTGAGCAACGGGGACCTCTTCATTCCGGGGAGCGAGATTGAAATCCTCGCGGGCACGGGCGACGACCTCGTCTCCCTGTTCAAGGGGGTGGTCGTCCGCCAGGCGCTGAAGGTCCGTGAGCGCAGCGCGCCCCAGCTCCAGGTGGACTGCCGCCACAAGGCGCAGAAGCTCACCGTGGGGCGCAAGAGCGCCTACTACTTCGACCAGCCCGACAGCGACGTCATCTCCTCGCTGCTCAGCCGCGCGGGCGTCGACGCGGACGTGGAGGACTCGTCCGTCACCCACAAGCAACTGGTGCAGTTCAACGCCACGGACTGGGACTTCCTGCTCGCCCGGGCGGAGGCCAACGGGAAGCTGGTGCTGACCCACGGCGACCAGGTGCGGGTGAAGGCCCCGGACTTCGGCGGCCAGCCGGTGTGCACGCTGCACTTCGGGGCCACCATCCTGGAACTGGACGCGGAGATGGACGCGCGGCTCCAACTGGCCGCGGTCAAGAGCCTGACGTGGGACCCGGCGCAGCAGGCCGTGGTGGAGAAGGAGGCCGAGGACCCGGGCGTCAGCGGCCCCGGCAACCTCTCCAGCGACGACCTGGCCGCCGTGGCGGGCCTGGAGAGTTTTCCGCTTCGTCACGCGGCGCTGGCCGAGGAGGAGGCCCAGGCCTGGGCCAACGCCCAATGGCTCAAGTCGAGGATGTGCAAGGTGAGCGGCCGCGTGAAGTGCGAGGGCGTGGGCGCCGTCGAGCCGGGGAAGCTCGTCACCTTGAGCGGGGTGGGGCGGCGCTACAGCGGGGACGTCTTCGTCACCGGCGTGCGGCATGACTTCGACACCGTCCAGGGCTGGAAGACCCACGTGCAGTTCGGAAGCACGGACACGTGGGCGGCGGCGGACGCGCACGCCATGTCCGCGCCCAAGGCCGGCGCGCTCGTGCCCGGTGTCAGCGGGCTCCAGGTGGGCACCGTGGTGAGCAACGAGGACGAGGACGGCGAGCACCGCGTCCGGGTCCGCCTGCCCATGGTGAACAACCAGGAGGAGGGCATCTGGGCGCGGGTGGCCAGCCCCGACGCCGGTGAGGAGCGCGGCTTCTTCTTCCGGCCGGAGGTGGGCGACGAGGTGGTGGTGGGCTTCCTGGAGGACGACCCTCGCGGCGCCATCATCCTGGGCATGTTGCACAGCAGCGCGAAGGCCGCGCCGCTCCAGGGTTCGGATGACAACCACGAGAAGGTCTACCAGAGCCGCTCGAAGATGCGCATCTACCTGGACGACGAGAAGAAGGTCCTCCAGTTGGAGACACCCGCGGGCAACAGACTCACGCTGAGCGAGGAAGACAAGACGCTCAAGCTCGAGGACCAGAACGGCAACACGCTCGAGATGACGGCGGATGGCATCAAGCTCGAGAGCGTCAAGGCGCTCGAGCTCAAGGCGGGGACCGAGCTGAAGCTGGAGTCGGGCACCGCGCTCAACGCCAAGGGCGGCACCGAGCTGAAGCTGGAGGGCACCTCCGCCGCGGAGGTCTCCAGTTCAGCCATCACCAAAATCAAGGGCGGCATCGTCCAGCTCAACTGAGGAGTCACCCATGCCCGCCGCGGTCAAGGTTGGAGACACCAGCAATCATGGAGGCACCATCACCGGTCCTGGCGAGAGCACCGTCCTCGTCAAGGGCATGCCGGGCGCGGTGGCCGGAGATCTCCACGTCTGCTCATTGCCTCCCAACGGGCACCAGCCCACCGCCAGTCCATTCCCCTCGGGCAGCGCCACGGTGTTCTTCGCCGGGCGGCCCGCGCTGCGCATCACCGACGCGTGCGCCTGTGGCGCCATGGCGGCGGTGGGCGAGCCCACGGTCATCATCAACTGAAGGAGCGGTGGCACCCATGGCCTCGGATACTCCTGTCGGCACCTATACCTCCTTCCTCGGCACGGGCTGGAGCTTCCCGCCCCGCTTCGACAAGGAGAGCGGCGAGGTTCGGATGCACTCCGACGAGGAGGACATCGAAGCGAGCCTGCGCATCCTGTTCGGCACCACGGAGGGCGAGCGCTTCCTTCAGCCCCGGTACGGGCTGGACATGCATGAGCTGCTCTTCGAGCCGATGAGCACCACGCTGCGCACCTTCCTCAAGGACCGGGTGCGCACGGCCATCCTCATCCATGAGCCGCGCATCCAACTGCTCTCCCTGGATGTGTCCAGCCCCGACCCCAACGAGGGCACGCTGAAGATTTCCCTCGAGTACGAGGTGCGCGCGACGAACTCGCGCTTCAACCTCGTCTTCCCCTTCTACCGGACCGACAGCAACGAGGTGCGGGGCGCCACCGGCGCTTCCGGCCGCTGACCCCCGCCCCGCGCGAACCGCCATGTCAGACCAGGACATCATCCAGAATCTCATCTCCGAGCTCGGGCAGAGCCAGGACGAGCGCCTGCCCCGCGAGCTGGGTGCGCACCACGCGGACGTGGACGAGCGCACGCCCGAACACTTGATGATGTTCGCCCGGCGGTTCTCCCGGTTCGTCAACTACTACCGGGGCAACACCGCGGCGGCGTCAGGCAACTGGGAGTCGTTCTTCCCCGCCGACGAGGGCAAGGCGGCGGCGCTGCTCTCCTCGGAGAAGGGGGACACTCCCGCGCACCTGGCCCTGTGGGCCTCGTTCCTCAAGCTGTACGAGCTGCCGCGTGAGGCCCTCAACGGCATCACCGGGCTCCACATGGACTTCTTCTACCGGAGCGTGCTGCGCTTCGAGAAGCAAGGCGCCGTCCCGGACCGGGCGCATCTGCTGCTGGAGCTGAAGAAGAACACCGCGCCGGTGCGTGTCGGTCCGGAGCACCGCTTCCTGGGAGGCAAGGACGCCTCGGGAGCGGAGCTCGTCTATGCCCCCGTCCGGGACACGGTGGTGGGCCGAGGGAAGGTGACCTCCCTGCGCTCGGTCTTCGTCGACTCGGCGGGGCAGGGCACCGTCCGCTTCGCGCCCATCGCCAACTCGTTGGATGGCCTGGGCGCGGAGCTCCAGGGGGACGAGCCGAAGTGGCCGGCCTTCGGGAGCAAGACGCTGCCCGCCGCGGAGCTGGGCTTCGCCCTGGCCTCTCCCGTCCTGCGGATGGCGGAGGGGCGCCGCAAGGTGTCGTTGACCTTGAAGCTGGGAGGGCTGCCCCAGAGCCGGATGAACGCTTCGTTGGCCACCTCGGGACTCCAGGCCTATGTGACGGGACAGAAGAGCTGGGTGGGGCCGCTGCCGCTGACGGCGAGCATCACCTCGGACACGCTCAAGCTCGACTTCGAGGTGCCCGCCAGCGAGCAGGCCGTCGTCGACTACGACGAGAAGGTCCACGGCTACGCATACACGGCCGCCTCTCCCGTCGTGCAGGTCTTCCTCAAGGCCGGGGCGGCGCTGGGCTACGAGGACGTGAGGGACCTGGACGTGAAGGAGGCCCGCGTCTCGGTGGATGTCTCGGGCATCACCTCGCTGCAGTTGGAGAGCGACGCGGGGCGGTTGGACCCGAAGAAGGCCTTCCTGCCCTTCGGCTCCCAGCCAGCAGTGGGCTCCCGCTTGATGGTGGGCTACCCCGAGGCGCTGGCGAAGAAGCTGTCGGAGGTGAAGCTGGAGCTCCAGTGGCAGGGGCTGCCCGCCAACTTCACCAACCACTACTCGAACTACGGCGTCACCGGCATCGACGACGACTACTTCACCGTGTCCGCGTCGTTCCAGGATGGAGGGACGTGGGCGCAGCGCAGCCAGGGCCAGGCGCTGTTCACCCCGCTGAGCACCACCGGCGAGCGGGAGCTGACCTTCACGCCGGGCAGCACGTCCCACTCGCGTCCACTCTGGAGTGGTTACAAGGTCTACGCGCTCCAGGCCGCGGGCAACCTCTGGGCGCGGAGGGCCGCGCAGGCGTACGTGCGCAAGAGCCCGGTGTTCCGCTCCTTCCTCACCGCCATTCCGGACGCGCGCCCGGGCTTCATCACGCTCGCCCTGGAGCAGAACTTCAAGCACGCCCTCTACCGGACGAAGTCCATCGAGTACGCGCTGAAGTACAGCAAGCAGACGAGTGGCAACCCCACCGTCCTGAACGAGCCCTACACACCCGCGCTCCAAGGCCTCTCGCTGTCGTACAAGGCCCACTCCGACGCGGTGTCCATCGAGTCGCGAGAGCTGGAGGACTTCTCCAACCCGGACGTCCACTTCTTCCTCATCGGCGCCTTCGGGCAGATGCGGGAGCACGGCTATCAGCGCCAGCAGTTCGGCTTCGTCCCGGACAAGTCGGTGCCGCTGTTCCCTCGCTATCTCGACGAGGGGGAGCTGCTCATGGGCTTGAGTGGGCTTGCGGCCAACGACAGCGTCAGCGTGTTGTTCCAGGTGGCCGAAGGCAGCGCCGACCCGGAGCTGGCGCGACAGCCCCTGCGCTGGTCCGTCCTCTGCGACAACTACTGGAAGACGTTGGGGCAGGGCGAAGTGGTGCTCGACACCACCAATCACCTGCTGACGAGCGGCACCGTGACGTTCGTGATTCCTCGTGAGGCGACGGTGCACAATACCGTGCTTCCCGGGGGACTCGTCTGGCTGAAGGCCTCGGTGGCTCGCGACACGGGGGCTGTCTCCCAGCTCATCCGCGTGGCCGCGAACGCCGTGGAGGTGCGGCTCCAGGAGGAGGCCTCACACCCCTCGCATCTGCTGACGCCGCTGCCCGAGGGGAAGATTGGCAAGCTCAAGACGCCCATCGCCAACGTCAAGAGCGTGGGGCAGCCCTTCGCGTCCTTCGGCGGCCGGCCCGAGGAGTCCGACGAAGCGCTGCGCACCCGGGCCGCGGAGCGGCTGCGCCACCGGGGCCGCTGCCTCACCGCGTGGGACTACGAGCGCATGGTGCTGGGGCACTTCCCCGGCGTGTACCACGCGAAGTGCATCCCCCACGCGAAGGACGGCTCGTGGCTCGCGCCGGGGCACGCGCTGGTGGTCGTCATCCCGGACCTGCGCAACAAGAACGCGAGGGACCCGCTGGAGCCCAAGGTAGATGCGGACACGCTCAGCCGCATCGACGCGTTCCTGCGCGAGCACACCGGCATGCAGGTCCAGGCGCGAGCGAAGAATCCGCGCTACCAGCGTATTCAGCTGGACTTCAAGGTGAGGCTCCACCCGGGTTTCGAGTTCAACTTCTACAGCAAGGTGCTGGAGCAGGAGCTCATCCAGTTCCTGTCTCCGTGGGCATTCTCGGCGGACCGCCGGCTCACCTTCGGGGGGCATGTCTACAAGTCCGTGCTGCTCGATTTCGTCGAGGAGCGCGAGTACGTCGACTTCGTCACCGACTTCAAGATGTACAGCCACACGGGCGGCGGCAGCGGCTCCCAGGACGTCCAGGAGGCTCATCCCCAGACGCCGGATGCGCTGTTGGTCTCCGCACCCATGCACCTCATCAAGGACGCGGAGGCGTGAAGGTCTGGCCATGCTCTCATTGACCATTTCCAGGAAGGAGACGCTCGAGCCGCGGCTCGACCAGGAGCAGCTCTTCGCGCTCGGGTTGGAGCACGTGCGGCGCCTGGCCCACCGCGTCTGGACGGACCACAACACCCACGACCCGGGTGTCACCACGCTCGAGTTGTTGTCCTATGCGCTGACGGACCTGTCCTACCGCACGTCGTTCCCCTTGGAGGACCTGCTCGCCACCGAGAGCAACAACGCGGCGAACATGAAGGCGCAGTTCTTCACCGCGCGGCAGGTGCTGCCCATGCGGCCGCTGACGGTGCTGGACTACCGCAAGCTGCTCATCGACCTGCCCGGCGTGAAGAACGCGTGGCTGAGGCCGGAGTCCGTCCGGTACTTCCTGGCCCCCAGCACGGCCCGGCTGTACTGGCAGGCGCCCGCGCTGCCCGGTGTGCGCGAGGTCCACGTGCGCGGTGTCCACCGCGTCCTCGTCGACTTCATGGACGGCGTGACGGCGGAGCAGCAGGCCACCATCCTCCAATCCGTCACCACGCGGCTCGAGGCCAACCGCAACCTGGGTGAGCGCTTCAGCGGTGTCGACGTCGTGGCGCCCGAGGAGTTCGTCCTCTGCGGCGAGCTGGAGCTGAGCCCCGACGCGGACTCGGCCCGGGTGAAGGCGGAGATTCTCTTCCAGGTGCAGCAATACCTGTCGCCGCCGGTGCCCAGCTACAGCCTGAGCGAGATGCTGGAGCGGCGCCGGGCCGACGGCAGCCGCTACACCGTGCAGGACCTCTTCGAGGGCCCCGCGCTGGAGTGTGGCTTCATCGACGACGAGGAGCTGGAGCGCGCGGAGCTGCGCACGGAGCTTCGTCTGTCGGATGTCATCAGCATCCTCATGGACATCCCGGGCGTGCGCGCGGTGCGCGACGTGCTCATCAACCCCAAGGGCGCGACGAAGTCCCTGGCCGACAAGTGGCGCGTGCCCGTCACGAGCGGAAAGCGGGCCACGTTGGACCGGCAGCTCTCCCGGCTGGTGCTCTACAAGCGCAACATGCCGGTGGTGCCGGGGGCGGCCCAGGTGGACACCCACTACGCGGACCTCGCGGAGTCGGCGCGCGCGAAGCTGGAGACGGTGCAGGAGTATGACCTGCCCATCCCCCTGGGACGAGCGCGGCGGCCGGAGCGCTACCACTCCTTCCAGAACCACTTCCCCGCGCTGTATGGGCTGGGGCCTCAGGGGTTGCCCAGCGGCGCCAACGACGCGCGCCGGGCCCAGGCGTGGCAGCTCAAGGCCTATCTCCTGTTCTTCGACCAGGTGATGGCCAACTACTGCGCCCAACTGGCCCGGGTGCGCGAGCTGTTCTCCACCGACCCCGCCGTGCACCAGACGTACTTCTATCAGGCCGTCACCTCGTTCACGGACTTCGCCCGCATCTACGGCACCAGCGACGTGGCGCGGACCCTGGAGGACGAGGTCGAGGACGCGTCGGTGCTGGCCCAGCGGCGCAACCGGTTCCTGGAGCACCTGCTCGCCCGCTTCGCCGAGCGGTTCCACGAATACGCCTCGCTCATGTACTCGCGCTTCGGAGCGAGCCCTCGCAGCCTGGTGCGGGCGCAATGTGAGTTCCTGCGCCACCAGCCTGCCATCGGCGCGGAGCGGGGCCTGGCCTACAACGCCAGCCTCCCGGGGCAGGCCGACCTCTGGGACTCGGAGAACATCTCCGGCCTGGAGCGACGGGTGGCCCACCTGCTGGGCCTCACCGATTCGCGCCGGCGCGACCTCGGCCGGCCTCCCGGTGACGCCTTCCTGTCGGTCATCGCCGTCTCGGATTCGGAGTATCGCTTCCATGCGCTCCACCGCGACACGGGGGCCATCCTCCTGGAGAGCGAGAGCTTCTTCGTCTCGGAGGCGGTCGCGCGCGAGGCGATGCTCGTCACGCTGCGCTTCGCCCAGCTCCCTTCTGGCTATCAGCGTGTGGCCCTGGGCGCGGACAAGTACGTCTTCAACATCGTCGATGACCAGGGCACGGTGCTCGCCCGCCACGCGGCGTCCTTCGAGAGCGAGGAGGCGCTGGAGACCGCCATCGACGACCTGATGGTGTACCTGGGGGCGCACTACGCCGAGGAGGGCATGTACCTCATCGAGAACGTGCTCCTCCTGGCGGAGCAGAAGACGGACCCGCTCCTCCCGGTGTGCGTGGACCCCAACTGCACGGACTGCGCGGACGACGACCCTTATTCCTACCGCGTGCAGTTCATCCTGCCCGCGTACGCGGGTCGCTTCCGGGACATGGACTTCCGGCGCTTCGCAGAGGAGGTCATCCGGCAGGAGACGCCCGCGCACCTGTTGCCGAAGGTCTGCTGGGTCAGCCGGGAAGACATGACGCGGGTTGCGCAGGCCTACAAGCCCTGGCTGGAGCTGACGGCGGACGCCTCCGCGGAGGAGCGCGCGGCGAAGCTCCAGGCGCTCATCGATGCGCTGTACCAGGTGAAGAACGTCTACCCCGTGGCGCGGCTGGCGGAGTGTGAGAGCGGGGAGTCGCTCCCCAAGTTCATCGTCGGGCGCGGTGCGCTCGGCAGCGGCAACACCGGGGATTGAGAGCGGGACCGAGAAGGCCCGTCGGGGGCAGTCGATATGGCGCAGGCACTCATCAACTTGAGCAGCATTTCCACCGGCTACACCGTTTTCGAGAAGGACCAGGTCCTGACCGAGAAGCAGCTCAACAGTGTCTCCAGCTATCTGGACGACCAGGAGCGGCTGACACGCGTGAGCCTTTCGGGCGTGGGCATCTCCTGCGGCCTCCAGGTCTCACTCGCCGCCAACCGGGTGACGGTGTCGCGAGGCATCGGGGTGACGACCGACGGCGACCTCGCGCGGATGTCCGCCAACACCGTTTACGACCGCTTCAAGGAGTATGACCTCGCGGCGCCGGACTACGTGCCGTTCGGAGTCGGCCCGGCCCGGATGCCTCTCTTCGAGCTGGTGCGGGAGGGCGCGCAGGCCACGGGCAACGTCTATCCCTTGGGCGAGTTCGCGTCGCGGACGCAGCGGACCCTGGGCACCATGGTGGCCACGCTGCTGATGGAGAGCTACGAGGCCGACGAGGACCTCTGCTCGGGCACCGACTGCGACAACCTGGGCAAGACGGTGGTGAACACGCCCAAGGTCTTGCTCCTCGACAGGTCGAATGTCTCACGCCTCAAGGAGACCTTCACCACGCCGGACCGCGCCGCGCGCCTCCTGACGCCCGTGGTCGCGGACCGGCCGTCCATCACCGCCGCCGCGTCGCTGAACGACCTGGCGGTGGTGTACCGCACCGCCTGCAACGGCATCCACGCGAAGCTGGTGGCCGCGCTGCCGCGCATCTACACCCACGGCTCGGGCTTCCTCGCGGACCTGTTCCCGCAGGGTGACCCCACCTCGCTCTGGCTGGAGAAGCTGGCGTCGCTCCAGGTGTCCTTCGCCGGCATGGGCACGGGCATCCAGTACTACTACGACTTCCTCAAGGACGTGGTGGAGACCTATGAGGCGTTCCGCGAGCGGCTGTTCGGGGAGACCACGGTCTGCTGCCCCGACGTGGGCGTCTTCCCCAAGCACCTGCTGCTCGGAGGCGTCGCGGCCAGCACGCCGGAGGACCGGACCGGCTACTACCCGGCGCCCGCGGCCAGCATGACGACGGAGCAGCTGCGCCACGCGCGCTTCCTGGCGCAGAAGCTCCACACACTCATCACGATGTTCGTGTTGCCCACGGGCACATTGCCGGTGCGAGTCACTCCCAGCCTCTTCGAGGACCAGAGCCTGGAGGAGCGCGCCATCCCCTACTACTACGACGCGAACATCCACCGGACCTGGAGCTACGCGCGCGGCAAGCGCGGCGCGGAGGCCACCTGCTACTCGTACAACGCGGCCCAGTACAACGCGCAGGGCGCGGCGGCGAGCCCGCTCACGGCGCAGCTGGGGCGCTTCCCGTTCTTCCGTGTCGAGGGACACCTGGGCGGCAACGTGGAGACCGTGATGACGGCGCTCCAGGCGGAGATTCGCAACCGGAACCTGCCCTTCATCGTGCGCTCCATCATGTTGGGCACCGACAGGACGCGGCTGCCGCGCAAGCGCAAGCGCTACACCGACATGCACCGGCTCCACCACATGGTGCGCCAGGAGCTGTCGCACCAGATGGATGACGTCATTTCCTTCTCCAGCACCTTCAAGAACCAGGTGTTCACCGCGGTGGACCTGGGACAGGTGCGGGACATTCCCGAGGACGGGCAGGGCACTCCGGCGCGCACGGTGAAGGAGACGGCGACGCAGAAGAACACCGCCGTCAACGCCAAGGCCACCGGGGCCAAGTCGCAGCTGGTGAAGCCGTATGCGGACTACCAGACGAACAAGGCGGTGCTGAAGGCCGACATGCGCGACGCGATGCAGGCCGCCGGAGAGTTCAAGTACGAGCTGGGC
Source organism: Myxococcus stipitatus (assembly GCF_037414475.1). Next base: position 7,137,144 of record NZ_CP147913.1, read on the forward strand.
AACGCGGTGAAGACCGAGTTCGTCACGCCGTTCGATGCGTACATCGGCAACCCCCATCACTGGTGGCTGGACTGGCTGGATGAGGAGATCAGCCTCTGGGAAGGCGGCGAGGACGACAAGCTGCTCTTCAACAAGTTCCTCACCGACAACCCGGGCGCGGAGCACTTCGCGGGCGTGGTGCGAGGCGGCACGTTCGTCCTCGTCTACGACCTCACGAACACGGTGGTGGCGGACTTCATGCTCTCCTACCACTGCCCCGAGCCCGTGGAGCAGGTGGTGGATGAGAAGCCGCTGCCCCGGCCTGACATCAAGCCCGGGTGGATTGTCACCAACGGCATCAAGGTCCTGCCGCCCGTCCAGAAATACGTGCGCGAGCGGCTGGACATCTTCCGCCAGGAGGCCGTGGACCCGAGGGTGAAGGAGATCGTCAAGCCGACGGAGGACTACTTCCGCGGCATCAAGGAGTCCTTCGAAATCATCGTGAAGCGGCCCGCGCTGACGGCCGACCCCATCAAGATTCCCACCAACTACCTGGAGATGAACCTGCGCGAGCTGGAGATGACGAGCGAGCGCGTGGACTTCGTTCGCAACCAGCTGCTTGAACCGGGCATCACTGAAACGGTGAAGACGCGGCTGCGCGCCGACCTCACGTTGGCTCAGCAGGAGCTGGCGGCGGCCATCTCCACCACCGCGCGGACCGTCTCGACATCCGGGCAGGACGTGGCCGTTGGCAGCGTCGAGTACAAGGCATTGACCGAGGCCGGTCAGAAGATGATGAAGCTCGACTCGTCCCGGCTGAAGACCGCGAAGAATGGGCTGTTGAGGGTGAGCACGTCGGGCAAGCCCATGCTCGCGTCGGTCATCACCAACATGATGACCATGAAGGGCGTCTAGTCCATGGCGCCGCTTCCCCACAGGATTCGTCGGCAACGCTGGCGGGTCCGGACGGGCTCCCCGGAGGAGGCCTTCGCCGCGCGCCAGCAGGTGCGCGACGAACTGGAGGGCGTGCTGATGCCCGCCTTCGAGCGCGCCTTCGACGAGGCCGCGCCAGGGGACGGCGTCGTGCACGTGTCCCGGCTGGAGCTTCACCTGCGCATCCCTGGCTCGGACGCCCTCGCGGCGCGGTTGCCCGAGCGGCTCTACCAGCAGGTGCGGGAGCAGCTGAGCCAGGCGGTCCGGAGTGGCGGCCTCGTGGACCGGGAGCACGGCACGGGGGGCCGGCACATGGAGCAGGGGGGCGCGTCCGGTGGAGTGGTGGTTCGAGGTGGAGCGTCGTCGGGGCCGCGAGGCGCGTCGGGTGTGATGGCGGGTCGAGGTCTCGCGGAGGTGACGCGCGGTGGTGTGCGCCGAGACGAGGAGTCCGGAGGACACACGGGGGCCGGCGAGGTGAAGGAAGCGCGTGGGCTCTGGCAGCTCCGGAGCCACTACCTGGAGACAGGTTCTCTGCCCTGGTCCTTGGTGGGACTGGAGCGGGAGCAGGTCCTCGGCACGCTGAAGTTGGAGGCGACCGAGGCGCTCGAGCATCTGCGTGTGCATGCAGTCACTGGGACTGGGCTCGATGCCCGTGAAGTGGCCTTCTGTTTCAGGCTGCTCCAGTTGCTCCCGGTCGAGCAATGGGCCCTCGTCGCCGCGGGAGTCGTGACAGGGGACCGGGGAGCGGAGGTCGCCCAGGCCATCGCCGTGTTGAGCGGTGAGTCCCCGGTGCCGCTCTCCCGCGACGCGCGGCTGATTCTTGCAGCGGTGCTCCTGGTCGCGAGCCGCACGGGACCGGAGACAGTCTCCGCTCAGGAGTGGGTGGCGCAGCTCGTTCGCGCCGTGGGAGAGAGCGGAGGCAGGACCGTCGAGGCGCTGACGTCGAGGCTGCCGGAACCGGCGGGCTCGCTGTTCAGACGTTGGTCGTCGCGGAAGGAAGGGCCGCGTCTCGAGGTCTCCCATCGGATGGCCTCTCAAGCGCATGCCGCGCGTGAGGGGCAGCCGGGCGCGCGCTCCGCGCCCTCTCCAGAGGTGCTTCACACCCCGGAGCCCGCGCGTGCCGCGCCCCGGCCTCCGGAGCGGAGCGCGGATGCCGAGCCCTTCCTGCTGCCGGTGAGCCACGCGGGGCTCCTGCTGTTGCACCCGTACCTGTCCCGCTTCTTCGAGAGCACCGGCGTCAAGGAGGCGAAGCGGGCGGAGCTTCCCGCCGACCAGTTGCCTCGCGCCGCGGCGCTGCTCCACCTGCTGGCGGTGGGGGAGGCGGAGGTCCACGAGTTCGAGCTGGACTTCATCAAGCTGCTGCTCGGCCTGCCACCCGATGCGCCTCTCCCGGTCTCCAGCGGGCTGCTCCAGTCCTCGGACCATGAAGAGGCGGACGCGCTGTTGCAGGCCGTCATCGAACACTGGAAGGCGTTGAAGAACACGTCGGTGCAGGGACTGCGCGGTTCGTTCCTGCGACGCCGTGGCTTCGTGCGTGAACAAGAACACGGCCTGCTGCTCCGCGTGGAGTCACAGGCCTTCGATGTCCTGCTGGGGGCCATTCCGTGGGGAATCGGCACGGTGAAGCTGTCATGGATGAGACGACCCATCTTCACGGAATGGCCGACGCACTGACGGACAACGCGAAGGACCTCGAGCGCGAGTTCGAGTGGTTCGCGCGGTTCCTCGATGCCCGGCTCAAGTCCTACTTCGGCTCGGGGGAAGGGCCTCGCGAGGACCCCCGGAAATTGCCGCCTCCGTCGCTCGACGGGAGCCGCTCGCCGTACGCCCTGTTCATCCAGCAGCACCAGGTGCCACCGCCCCAGCGGCTCATCCTCCTGCTCGCGCTGCTGCCCCATGTCCGGCCCCAGTTGCTCGACGTGCTGTGGACGCGCAACGAAGCCACCCAGCGAGGCTTCACCGAGTTCGGCGGCGCGCATGGCGCAAACCACGGCGGGTTCCTTCCCACTGGAGAGACCGCGGCCTTCCTGCTGTCGGGCGACGACCTGGCCGCGCGCTTCGAGACGACGCGCCTGTTCGAGGGCGACCACTTCCTCGCGCGCAACAACGTGCTGCACCTGTCGCCCGTGGCGGCGGGGGAGTCCCAGCTCGGCGGGGTGCTGACCCTCGCGCGTGAGTACCTGCACCGGTTCACCACGGGCCTGGAGCGCAAGCCCACCTTCAACAGCGACTTCCCGGCGCGCCTCATCCAGACCGAGATGGAGTGGAAGGACCTGGTCCTTCCCCAGAGCACCCTGGAGCAATTGGAGGAAGTGAAGAGCTGGGTGCTGCATGGCCGCGCCCTGCTGCGCGACTGGGGCATGAGCCACAAGCTGCGCCCGGGCTTCACCAGCCTCTTCCACGGGCCCCCGGGGACGGGGAAGACCTTGTCCGCATGCCTGCTGGGAAAGCACTGCGGATGTGACGTCTACAAGGTCGACCTGAGCATGGTCGTCTCGAAGTACATCGGCGAGACGGAGAAGAACCTCGCGCGGGTGTTCGACCTGGCCGAGCACAAGCGGTGGATTCTCTTCTTCGACGAAGCGGACGCCCTCTTCGGAAAGCGGACCCGGGTGGACGACTCGCACGACCGCTTCGCGAACCAGGAGATCAGCTTCCTGCTCCAGCGCATCGAGGACTTCGACGGAGTGGTCATCCTGGCCTCGAACTTCAAGGCCAACATCGACGACGCCTTCGTCCGCCGCTTCCAGTCCGTGGTGCAGTTCCCCGTGCCTCGGCCGGCAGAGCGCCTGCGCCTGTGGAAGGAGGCCTTCCCTGTCAAGGCGACGCTCGAGGCGCGCATCGACCTGGCTCGCATCGCGGAGCGGTTCGACGTCGCGGGCGGAACCATCATGAACGTCGTCCGGTACTCCTCGCTCAAGGCGCTGGGACGGGGTGGCAGCACCATCCTGCTCGAGGACGTGGAGGAAGGGCTTCGCCGCGAGCTCCTGAAGGAAGGGCGGTCGCTCTAGGCCATGGAAACCGCGCAGCACAAGACGGTGAATCGCGCCGCGACGACGCGTCCGGCCCCGGCGGTGCATCCCGTCGTGCAGGGCTCGTCCGGCCCCGCCGTACAGCTCCAGAGCGCGCTCCGGGTGTCCTCGCCCAAGGACTCCGCCGAGGTGGAGGCCGAGTCCACCGCCAGGAAGGTCATGAGCATGAGCACGCCCGAGGCCACCGTGACGGCCACGGGCGCCGGCGGTGCGGGCCTCCAGCGCAAGCCCGGCGTGGATGAGAAGCTCAAGGACGGGCCGCCGCGCCGCATGCGGTCACCCCACGTCGCCCGGTTCGCGGACGCCGTGGGGTTGATGCAGCGCAAGGCCGAGGGCCAGCCCAACGTGGCCTCCAACGTCGCGGCGGACATCGCCAACAGCGGCTCTTCGGGCTCTCCGCTGCCGCTGAGCGTGCGCCGCTTCATGGAGCCGCGCTTCAAGGCGGACTTCAGCGGGGTCCGCATCCACACGGGCGCCAAGGCCTCGCAGTTGAGCCGGCAGCTCAATGCCCAGGCCTTCACGGTGGGCAATCAAATCTTCTTCGGCAAGGACCGCTTCCGGCCCGAGAGCGCGGACGGCCAGGAGCTCATCGCGCACGAGCTCACCCACACCATCCAACAGGGCGCCGCCCCACAGCAGGCCACCGTCCACCGAAGCGAAGACGTCACCGTGACGCAGCAGTCGACGCCGCAGGTCCAGCGCCTGGGCATCAGCGACGCGCTCGATTACTTCGCCGACAAGGCCTACAACATTCCCGGCTACCGGATGTTCACCATCATCCTGGGAGTCAACCCCATCAACATGAGCCGCGTGGACCGTAGCGCGGCCAACATCCTTCGCGCCGTCATCGAGTTCCTCCCGGGTGGGCACCTCATCACCCAGGCGTTGGACAACCACGGTGTCTTCGAGAAGGTGGGCGCCTGGGTCGAGGAGCAGATCCGCTCGTTGGGGATGACAGGCAGCATCATCAAGGACGCCATCAACCGCTTCCTCGACTCGCTGGGCTGGTCGGACATCTTCGACCTGGGCGGTGTCTGGGACCGGGCCAAACGCATCTTCACCGAACCCATCGACCGCATCATCAGCTTCGGCAAGGGGCTGGTCACCGGCATCATCCGGTTCATCAAGGACGCCATCCTGCGCCCGCTCGGGAGGCTGGCGGAGGGGACACGCGGCTACGACTTGCTCAAGGCCATCCTGGGCGAGGACCCCGTCACCGGAGACCCGGTGCCTCGCACCGCCGACACGCTGATTGGCGGCTTCATGAAGCTGATTGGCCAGGAGGAGGTCTGGAACAACCTGAAGCAGGCCAACGCGGTGGCTCGCGCCTGGGCCTGGTTCCAGGGGGCCATGGGCTCGTTGATGGGCTTCGTGCGAGAGATTCCGGGGCTGTTCGTCCGGGCCTTTACGTCGCTCGAGCTGATGGACATCGTCCTGTTGCCTCGCGCCTTCTCCAAGGTGGCGTCGGTGTTCGGCAACTTCATCGGACGGTTCATCAGCTGGGCGGGAGAGTCCGTCTGGAACCTGCTGGAGATCATCTTCGCGGTGGTGGCGCCCGGGGTGATGCCGTACCTGCGCAGGGCGGCCGCGACGTTCCGCACCATCCTGCGCAACCCCATCGGCTTCATTGGCAACCTGGTTCGCGCGGGCATCATGGGCTTCCGTCAGTTCTCCGCGAACTTCCTGACCCACCTGCGTGCATCGCTCGTCGGCTGGATTACGGGGGCGATGGGAGGCGCGGGCATCCACATCCCGCAGGGCCTCACGCTGCCGGAGATTCTCAAGTTCGTGCTGAGCGTGTTGGGGCTCACCTGGCAGAACATCCGCCAGAAGCTGGTGCGAGCCGTTGGTGAGTCCGCGGTGCGTGCGATGGAGACCGCGTTCGACCTGGTCGTCACGCTCGTGACGCAGGGGCCCGCCGCGGCGTGGGAGAAGATTCTGGAGAGCCTCACCAACCTTCGCGACATGGTCATGGAGCAGATCATGACCTTCGTGAAGGACCGCGTGGTGCAGGCGGCGATTACGCGGCTGTTGACGAGCCTCAACCCCGCGGGCGCGTTCATCCAGGCCATCATCGCCATCTACAACACGGTGATGTTCTTCGTGGAGCGGCTGCGCCAGATTTCGCAGGTGGCGGTGTCGTTCATCGACTCGATGACGGCCATCGCCAGTGGCGCGTTGGCCCCCGCGGCGAGCCGCGTGGAACGGACGATGGCGGGGCTCCTGACGCTCGTCATCAGCTTCCTGGCGCGCATCGCGGGCCTGGGGCGGGTGAGCGACGCGGTGACGGGAGTCATCAACCGGGTTCGCCAGCCCATCGACCGCGGCCTCGACAGGGTGGTGGATTGGATCATCGCGCAGGCGCGACGGCTGGGCCGGTTCATCGCGCAGGCGGGTGTGCCGCAGGACCCGGCGGAGCGGCTGCGGCTCGGCATGAGGGCGGCGCTGGCCGCGGTCAACCGGTTCGCGGGCAGGCGCGTGGGAGTGGCGGTGCTCAATCCGCTGCTCGCCGCCATCCGGATCCGCTATGGCTTCCAGACCCTGAGCCTGTTCCCCGCACAGCGCCGCTGGGGTGTGCGAGGCCAGGTCAACCCGACCGCTGATGGGATTGGCGACGCGCTGAACGAGTCGACTCCGGCGTCGGAGGGGTTCCGCTACGGCATCCGGACGACTCCGGGTGTCATCGATGGCCCGCGCGTGGGCCAGTCCCGGGGAGGGCAGCTGAGCGCGGCCTCGGGCGCGAGGTCTCCGCGCGGGTACATCGGCAACACGCCCGTGTCCCTTGGCGGCCCTCAACCGTCCAGCATCGCGAGCCAGTACCTCTCCGCCTTCGGTTCACCCCAGGAGGCGGGCCAGCGCTTCAGCCTGGTCATCGCGGTGAACGCCGTGAACGACCTGGCCGGCCGGAACGCCGCCGAAGTCACCCGGCGAGCCTCTGGTGGCGCGGGTGCGGCGTATCCATGGGCCGTCATCGGGTTGATGTGGAGGCCGCGCTGGTTCGACCGGACGACGAACGCCGAAGTCGCCGACATCAACGTGGTGCGCAACGCCTACAACAATGCGCAGCTCACTCCGCCCGAGGCACGTGCGGCCGCCGATGCCGAAGAGGCACGCAACCGGTCCAACGCGGCGGTCATCCCCTATGGCGCCTTGCGCACGCAGCTCCTCCAGTCTGGCGAGACGGCGGCCTTCCGCGGTGGCTTGCTGCAACGGGTGGATGCGGTCTTCGTCCACGTCTCCGACCCGGACACCGTCAACTTCAACCCCGCGCGAGAAGGGGCCGGTGGTGCTGGCAACGAGGCCCTCTTCCAGCGGTTCGACCGAATCCTCAATGCCATCACGCGAGATGTGGGGCCGCGGTCGCGCCGAGGGCGGCCGCAGAGCGACGGAGGGGGCCCCATCGTCGCGACGGGCGGCTATGAGTTCGAACTCCGGATGGACCCGCCGGTGACGGGACAGACGGCGGACCTGAGGACGCGGCTCAGCGCGCAACTCGACATGGCCGTGCGTCAGGCGATGGCCTCCGTCGACCCGCGCTCGGTCTACTTCCCGGAGCCCAACCTCCTCATCCAGCTCACCCCGCAGACCCTCCGAGCATCCTTCGGGACGGGCCGGCTGGAGTCTCGCCGGCTCATCTCGAGCATCGAGGCGAGCGGCGCGCGTCCCCGTCTGGTCTTTGACCTCCGGGCTTCGCTGGCGACGGGAGCGCAGCGATTCGAAATCTCGGCCGAGGGCACCTCCATCCGGTCGACCTGGGGGCAGATGGATGACGTGAGCAATGCCGAGCTGGAGGCCATGTTGAACAGCGCGCAGTCGCATGCCCGTCAGCGCAACTGGGCGCTGCAGGTCTGCACGTCGTATGGCCTGCCATCACAGACCGCGCTCAGGCCCCTGAACGACCTGTGGATGCGGTACTTCCCTGTCTCGTCGCTGCTGTGCGGTTACGACGTGGGAACCCTGAAGCAGAACGTGGTGGGCAACCGGTTCACGTCCATGAGCGGATATGGACAGGTCGACGCCATCCGCCAGCAGTTGTTGCTCTCCATCTCCCGCGGACAGACGCCCACGGCGGAGCATGTCCAGTTGGCGGACCGCATCGTCGAGCTCGCACGGCAGGGCGGACTCGGGCTCGGAAGGGCCCTGGCGGAGATGTTCCGTCGGAGCAGCTCGAGCGGGTAGTCCTCCCCTTCGAGAGCCGAGGCTTCGAAAGGGGAGGGTTCCGTGGGAACGGGCTCAGGGCTCGTTCGCGCGGAGCAGGTCCCTCATCGTCGCGAACAAGGGCTTGAGCGCTTCGGGCTGCTTGTCGGGGTCCACCACCGTGCTCTTCCGCACATCACAGGACTCATAGGTGAGCTCGTAGGTCCCCTGGTCGTAGCAATCCGGGCAGCCATACTGCGCATCCCAGGTGATGGTGTTTCCGGAGTCGAGCGCGGTCTTCACCGCATCGAGCTCCGCCGCGGTCAGCATGAAGTCCCGCGTCGTCTCGGGGCGCCCTTGGTGGTCCGCGCGGGCCGCGCTTCCAACACCCTCGCTCGACACCACGACCTTGCCGATGCAGCCCTCGTGGCAGAAGCCATAGTACTCCTCGAAGGTCAGCTTGAAGGACGCGCACGCGACCTCCCGCTTCGTGTCATCCTCGGACCCGTCGGGCGAGCCCTCCGAACCGCCGCAGCCCACGGCCAGCACCGCGACAGCCACTCCTCCAATCAACCACTTCATCAGCACTCCTTTGTGAGAGGCATGGGCAGCAAAGCAATTCTATTGCCAGATTCAGGTACCTGATTTCTCGCGAGGGACTGATGACCTCGGAGCGGATTTTCCGAGGGCGCCCACGAAAATCCATGAACCCCATCCGTCGTCCAACGGAGCTCGCGGGAGGCGTGTCGAGCGCGGACAGCGCGTTCGATGTTGTTCGGAAGGAGGATGTCCATGGGCCCCAGGATGCGCGTGTTCCTACCCTGAGCACCCGCTCAGCGCTGCATGAGGGAGGCGTCAGCGGGTGACCACGCAGCCCGGAGGGAGTGGGCTCGTGTCGAGCGTGGGGGCGGGGGCGATGAGGACGACCTGTCGCAGGGGAAGCTGGGCGAGGGGCGCGAGGTCCCGCACCTGTGGGCAGCGGTTGAGGATGATTCGCTCGAGTGTGCTCACCCTGGCCAACGGAGCGAGGTCTTGCACCGGAAGGTCCTCGAGCGTCAGCTCCCTGAGCGCGGGAAGTTCCTCCAAGGCCTTCAGGTCCCGCACCTTGGGACAATGCGAGATGAACAACTCCTCCATCGCGGCGGCCTTCAGTTCGGGGAGCGCGGTGGAGAGCTCGGAGAGGTGGAGGACACGCAGCCTCTGGAGCTGTTGAAGGAAGGACAGGTCCTTGAGGCCCGGCACTCCCGTCAGCGCCAGCTGGGTGAGTGAGGAGAGGCTCGCCAGGGGCTGGCCGTCGGAGAGCTTGGGTCCTCCCAGGAACAACACCTGGAGCCCGCTGGATGCGAGCGGGCGCAAGTCCTTCAACAAGGGAAGCCGCCGAGCCGACAAGCGTCGCAGCTTCGGGAGGTCCTCCAGGAACGCCAGGTTGGACAGTCCCACGCAGTCATCCAGGACGAGTGCTTCCAGGTTCGCCAGCGTGGCCAGCGGGCCGAAGTCCTTCAGTCGCTCGTTGCCGGACAGGTCGAGCCGCCGCAGGGACTTCAGTGAAGCCAGAGGCGAGAGGTCCTCGAGCGTGGGGTTGAAGGTGAGGTCGAGGGAGTGAAGGGCGGGGAGTTCGCGCAGCGGAGAGAGGTCCGGGAGCAGCTCCATGGCGGAGAGGACGAGCTGCTCCATGCGCGGCGTCTGCGTGAGGAAGTCGAGGCTCTCGATGGCCTCATTGGCGGTGAGGTCCAGGGCGCGCAGTTCGTGCGCTTCGTGAAGGGGAGAGACCTCCACGTTCACCTGGCTCGCATTGATGGAGGTGAGGGGGGCGAGGGCCGGACCGACGTCCAACGCGTCGCCCTCCACGAGCTGGACATGCCGGACGAGGGACCACCAGAAGGGCGGCGCCATGCCCTGCTGGAGTCGCCGCCACGAGGTGGCCGGTGCCGCGCGCGCGGTGTCGGGCCATGACGCCAAGGCATTCTGGGCCCGGGTGACGGCCTCCTCGCGTTCACCCTCGGGCAACCCTTCGAGCAACTCCATGGCCTTGGCGAAGCGGTCCGCCGACGGGGGCTGCGCGAGCAGCTTGTCGAGCATGTCCATGGTCATCCATTCGAGAGGGCTTGCCCTCGAGTCGCGGAGAGCGACTGGGCTTGCGTCATCATCCGCAACCCCAGGCACCAGGGCAACCCGAGGGCCACGAAGGTGGGCGTCACGAAACACACGCCGTGTTCTGGGAGTGGCAGTGCCCTTCAGAAGGGAGCGGGGGAGGAGAAGACCAACCGCGCTCCCGACGTGGGATGCGTGAAGCCGACCGCTTCCGCGTGAAGCATCAGCCGCGTGTCTTCGACTCCGAAGCGCATGTCGCCGACGATGGGCAGACCCAGCCCCAGCGGGTGTGCGGCATGGATGCGCAGCTGCATGGGGTGACGTGTCCGGGGCCACAGCCACAGGCGTGTGCGGGACTCGCTGTTCTCGGTGGCCCGCCAATCGGTCAGGGCTTGTTTGCCATGCCGAGGGTTCGCGAGTGACTCGAGTTCGCCCGACGTCGTGCCACGCAGGGGGAGGTCGATGTGTCCCTGTTCGTGGGAGGTCCGTCCGTCGACCCAGGCGACATGCCGGTGCTCCGCCTCTCCGCGTGCGAGCTGCCGCTGGAGCGCGGCTTGAGTCGCGGTGTCGCGAGCAATCACCTGGAGGCCCGAGACCTCCGACTCGAGTGCGTGGACGAATCGCGCGGCGGACAGGTCTGGGAAGCGCTCCTGGAGCCGGGTGAGCACGGAGTCTCGTGCGGGCGAATGCCGTCCCGGCACGGACGGGAGGCCTTGGGGCTTGTCGACGACGAGCAGCGCCGCGTCCTCGTGCAGCACGAGGACCGTGGTCTCTTCGCAGGGGGCCGCGGGCCTTGAGGGGGCGGGGTCCACGTCGAGTCCCTCCAACATGAAGGGCAGGACGGTTCCGCATTTGTTGTCGCAGGCCGGGTAGTACGCACCTGATTGCCGTCCGCCACCGAGCGGGGTTGCACCCCACCAGAACTCCGCGAGGGCCAGGGGCCTCCACCCGTGGCGGTAGGCACAGGCCAGCAACTTGGGCGCCGCGCAGTCTCCCGCGCCGCCTGGAGGAGGGCGTGGCGCGAACAGCTCGGACATGGAGCGATTCTCGCCGCGAGCGTTCGGGACCTCGAAGCCCGCGGACAGCTGTCGCCACAGGGAGCGGGAACGTTCGGCTCGCACGTGGGCGACTTCGCGGCGGCGTGCTTCGAGCAGTCTCAACTCGGCCTCTCGACCTTGGGATTGCAGGGCGAGGTGGGCGCACTGTTCGGTCAGTTCCGCGTACCGCTGCCCAAGCGCCGCCAGCTCCGCCTCTCCGGCGGGCAAGTACGCGGCGCGGGCGTCGGGGTCGAACAAGGGCGGGACGAATCCGTCCACCGTCCAAGCTCCGCCCAGCATCCCGGAGAACGCGCAGAGGTATCTCAGTTGCCCGTGAGGTGCCGCGACGACGAGCACTCCGAACATCTTGCCGCCGCCGGGCTGCCACAGCTCAGGCCAACGCGCGTGCTCTCGCTGAAGCCGCTGTTGGAGGGCCTCCGCGGCGATTCGGGCCAGTCGTACTGGCGGGCCTGGAGCGAACGGGCTCGGGAGGCGTGAGGGCACGTCGCCAGGGGATGGCGACGCGTCGAAGCTCAGCGGAATCTGGGAGTTACGTGCCTCGCTCACAGGGGGACCTGAGGTCGCATCTATCAGGTCCTGAAACCTCCGTGGGAGATGCTCCCAGCGGGCCCTCGCGGAATCCCTTGCGCTGGCGCGGGGGCGGTCAGGGGTTGATCTTCCAGGGCACCGTCGCGGCGGGCTGGAAGCAATGCGTCTGCACGAGATAGCCCGAGCGCAGCTCCTGCACGACGCCTGCGCCGTACCCGCGCGCCTGACACCACTGGCTGACCTCCAGCTTCGAGTCGGTCGACATGAACGCGCCGGAGTTGGACGCGGGGCCGAGTTGGTCCTTGGTCACTTCCTGGATGAGTCCGGCGTCGAAGCAGCCCACCCAGGGGCGTGAGGTCACCTCGAAAATCTGCCCGGTCGTCCAGCCCAGCGCGTTGCACCAGCGATGCGCGGCGGCGGTGCAGTCGAAAGTCTGCGCGACGCGGTCATCGGTACAGAGGGGGGCAGTCGCGACAACTCCTCGAAGGTGACCGCCATGCTCTGGTGCCGGATGGGCCCACACGCCACGCTGACGTCGGTGCTCGTGGCGCCAGCGAGGCCCCCCAGGAGCGAGATGGGAGGCCGGTTGCCGATGAGCTGTTGAATCGTCTCGGAGACATTGGTGCTGTTGGCCAGCGCATCGTGGGCCCCACGCTGTGCGCAGACGCGGTGCATGCCGGATGAACAGGCCCGCGTGCCCAGCGCCCAGTAGCTGTTGCACAGGTGCAGTTGTTGGCTCATTCCGAAATGTCCCTCGGTGGGGGTGTCCGTGATGGCTTTGTCCAGGCAGTCCGCGCCGGGGGACGTCCTGCAGATGGTTCGAGCCGAGCGCGCGTGGTTGAAGAAGGGAACCTCGTCGATGGCGCCCTTGAAGGAGCCCTCGCCGTTGATGGGGCAGGCCTGGGTGTTCAGGACGTTGCCCGCGCCAATGGACAGCACGCCCGCGCGGCTCCCACAGCGAGCCGGAGGTGGACTGCGTCACGAAGTTGCCCGCGGAGATGGACGCGGTGCCGGTGAGGGTGCCCGTGAAGAAGTAGCCGGAGGCGTCCGGTGTGCGCGTCAAGTCGTAGGCGCCCGCGCGAGTCACCAACTCGTTCATGGGTAGATGGAGCAACTGGAAGGGGTCTCTCAACTCGCCCAGGTCGACCTCGTTGTCGTCCGACGTGTTGCTGCCGAAGAGGGCGAGCACGTCGTGGGACTTGGTGACGGGCAGGTAGGTGTTCTCGTTGAGGGTGCCGCGCGGGAAGTTCTGCTCGGGTGCACGCTCCTTCTCGAAGTTCCACATGGGGCCTGAGTAGAAGAGGTGCGCGATGTCATTGCGGCCCGTGTTGATGGCGCCATCGATGTGGTACGCCGTCCAGCCCGTGTCGGCGCCAATCAGGCTCACGCAGGGCGATGCGTGGAACCCACCACGAACGACACCGTTTCGACATGGGACCTCCTGATTCGGAGGCCCCATTATGAGGAGGCTCCTGACAAGGGCCTGGTGCCAGACGCGGAGGAGGCAGCCCCTGTCGCATGGAGTGTGTCTTGTCGGTTGTTTGACGATGATGCGAACTCAGCGAGTGGACGATGCGCTGTGCAACCCGCCGCACGCACCTTGCGCGAGGACCTGCCCGGCTGTGCAAACGGCTTCACAGGTTCGAGGAACTCCCCGCGGGTTCGGGGGGTATATTGGATGCAATGCTTCTCGTGGGACGCTGCTTCTTCCCTCCAGAAAAGAGAGCACATGCGAAAGGGTTTCAAGGGGTCATGGGCATGGCGAGTCTGTGGGCTGTTCGTGTGGGTGGCTGGAACCAGTGCCCTGGCCGCGTCGCCCACCGGGGTCGACAAGCCCGTGGCCGTCGTCCTGGGACGTGAGATTTCGCGGGCGGACCTCTCGCCGAGCGAGTCGGAACGTCAGGCGATGCGCGCGAAGCTGAGTCCGGAGAATTATGCGCGCTGGGAATCCATCTCCGAGGTGCAGGCGCTTCAGGACTTCTTGCTGCGTCCGCTCCTGCTTGCCTATGTCCAGCGAAAGGGCCTCGTGCCTGCGAAGCAGGACATCGAGGCGCTGAGTGCCTCGATCTCTGCGTTGACGAATGATGATCGCGCGAAGGCGAAGGGAGAGCGGGAGCGCCTGCGGGTGGAGCTCCAGCGAGTGGACCTGTCGCCGGAGAAGCGACAGGCGCTTCAGACCTCACTGGAGTCCGTGGAGAAAGACCTGCAACTGCGGGCCGAGGAGATGGCCTACGAGGAAGACGCGATGCGCGACGTGGCTGAGGGCGCGGTCCTGTCATGGATGGTGCAGCGTGCGCTGCACCGCGAGTTCGGCGGGGACATCATCTTCCAGCAGGCGGGGCCCGAGGCGGTGGGGGCCTATCCTCGGTTCCTGGAGCAGCGACAGAAGGCGGGGGACTTCAAGATCCACGACGAAGAACTGGGCCGCCGCTTCTGGGCGCGAGTGCGTGAGGCGCCTGGGTACCGGATGGAGCAGGACGCGCTGGAGACACCTTGGTGGTTGGCGAAGCCTAAGCGCTGACGTCGGCTCAGGCTTCCGAAACCCGCGCCGCGAGCCTTCAGGGACGCGGGATGCCGGGGGCGGTTCGGATGGTGCGGAGGATGCGGACCGGGAAGCGGGTCGAGATGGGGCATCGGATGATTCCACTCCTGAGCCAGTGCTCGAGCTTCTCGACCCCCAGCCACTTGGGAGTCGTGGGCCCCGTGGGCATGCTCCTGAGGGCGAGGCGCCCATCCTCCGACAGGTACCGGATGACAATCTCTCCAGGCCGGGCTTGGAGTGACAGGATCCGGTCGCGAGGAATCACCGAGACATCGCCAGGCCGCACCTGCGCGAGCATGTCGGGGAGGAAGTAGAGCCCCCGCCTCCACGCGCCAGACAGGATTCGCGCCCAGACGCTCCGGCTTCGCAAGATGTTCCAGGCCACGATGGCGAACAGGGATACCCCCAGCAGACCCACGAGCCCGACCGTCCACATGGGATGAATCAACATCGCCAGGGCCCGCTCACGGAGATAGTCCGGGTTGTACTGGACGAATTCCCCGTGGAACGACATGGCCACCAGCCCCAGCGGCACGAAGCCGATGAGCGCAATCGCAATACATCCGCCTGCCCAGTCCGCGTGTGTTCCACTCCTGTCGGGCATGAACCGAGCCTCGCGAGGCAGCCCCTTTCGTCCCTGGAGCATCGCTCGCACGGAGGGAGCGAGGTCCGTCTCCAGGACACCCAGCAGCGGTGGTGCCGCATCCCAAGCCGCACGAGGTGGGGCGTCCCGGCTGGGAGGGACGAACTCGAACCGCGTCAGCGCATCCTGGAGCGTGTCGAAGAATCGCGCCTCGTCCTTGTTCCAGAGTTGCTCCTCATATCCTCGCAATGAGACCTGGGGTGCCTTGTCCTCGGGTCCCACGGGGGGGCCCGAAGCGTCAGCACCAGCTTCACTCGGTGAACCGGGTCCTCGGCCCAGTCCATCGAATGTGTGTCCCCATCCTCTTCATCCGTATCGTGCTGAAGCTCCACGAAGCGCAGCTCTCGAGCGGACCAGACCCGGACATCCGAGCCCTCTCGAAGTTCGATACGCTCTCGTGAAAGCGTCAGGACGCGGTCGGGCTTTCGGCTCCGAACCCACTCCGCACGGAGGTAGATCCCCAACCCGAACAGGGGAAAAGCCATGCACGGCAGCATCCAGGCCATGCTCCAGCCGCCCACCTCCCAGGCGAAGAGGGCTCCGGGCAGGACCAACACGCCCAGGACCAACACCCCCAGGAGCGCACCGATGGGCGCGAACCTGGGCTCACTCACGATGAGCGAGAGCTGCTCCTCCTTCGGAGTTGCTCCAAGGTGATGCTCGAGCCTCTTCATGGGTTCATCCCCCAGCCCGTCAATCCCAGGCATCAGCTGCGCTGGGGCCCGGTATCCTACAGCGCTTCCCCCAAGGATTGAGGGAGGCGGGTGGTTCAGCAGTCAGGTCAACTCCGAGTCCCTCCGTCGACCCCCTCCGTCATGACGACCTTTCTCCGACGAACCCACGCCCTCTTGGCTGTACTGGCTCTCGCGGGGTGTACGACGCCCTATCAACGAATGGGCCTGTCCGGTGGTTACCAGGACTCCGAGATTGCCCGCGGAGTCATGCGCATCGAGGTACGTGGCAATCCCCATACGCACCTGGGGACGCTGCACGACTACTTCCACCGGAGGGCGAAGGAACTCTGCCAGCAACGCGAGTACGAATGGTTCTTGGACTCGGGCTCGGAGAAAGGTCCCCAGGTGTTCTATGGCACCAGGCTGGGGCCCACGGTGGTCCTCGCGGATACCTCCAGCAACAAGCGTGGCTGGGTCCGAGGCGTCGTCACGTGTCGCGACGCCTCGGAGAAGACTTCCGCCGCGCCGCCGGGCCATCTGGTGCAGATCCTCGATGTCCAGTCGGGACTCGTGACCCACGTCTCCTCGGACCTCGCGATGGCCCAGGTTCCGCGCTCCACGCGCTGGGCCTTCGTGGCCGATGGCAAGGTCAGCGCCCGGACTCCGGAGGGGCACCTGGTCCACGTCGACGTCGACAAGCTGGATGCGGCCAGGACGCTCGGCTATCGGCTCCTGCCTGATGCCGAGCAGGAGTCCGCCGCGCCTCCTGCTCCGTCCCCGCCTTCCGACTCGGGCTCGGCGAGTGGGCATTAGGGAGGACTCGACCCCCGCGCAATCCATTGTCATCCGCGACCATGGGTAGGGGGGCTGCGCGGTGTGCAGTCTTCTGCACGCCGCGAGCGAGGCCCTGCCCGGATGTGCAGATGGTAGTACAGGGCCATGGGGCTACCTGCTGGGGGAGGGAAGGGGGCATATGGGATGCAATGCCTCTCTTGGGGTGCCGCTTTCCCCTTCCCGAAAGGAGAGCACATGCGAAAGGGTTTCAAGGGGTTATGGGCCTGGGGAGTCTGTGGGCTGTTCCTGCTGGTGGCACGAGACAGCGCCATGGCAGCGTCGCCAGCCGAGGTCGACAAGCCCGTGGCCGTCATCCTGGGACGTGAGATTTCGCGGGCGGCCCTCTTGCCGAGCGACTCGGAGCGCCAGGCCAAGCGCGCGGCGCTGAGTCCGGAGGACTATGCACGCTGGGAGTCCCTCTCCGAGGTGCAAAAACTTCAGGGGCTCCTGCTGCGTCCGCTCCTGCGTGCCTATGCCCAGCGGAAGGGGCTTGTGCCCTCGAAGCAGGACCTCGAGGCGCTGGGTCCCTCGCTCTCCATGTCGGCGCAGGACCGGTTCGCGAAGGTGAAGGTAGAACGGGAGCTCCTGCGCGTGGAGCTCCAGCGAGTGGACCTGCCACCAGAGAAGCGAAAGGCGCTCCAGTCCTCGCTGGAGTCGGTGGAGAAAGCCATACAGAAGCAGTCCGAGGAAACGGTCCACGAGAAAGATGCCGTGAGCACGGTGGCCCATGGCGTGGTCCTGTCGTGGATGGTGCAGCGTGCGCTGCACCGCGAGTTCGGCGGGGACATCATCTTCCAGCAGGCGGGGCCGGAGGCGGTGGGGGCTTATCCTGGGTTCCTGGAGCAGCGACAGAAGGCGGGGGATTTCAAGCTCCTCGACGAGGACCTGGGCCGCCGCTTCTGGGAGCGCGTACGCGACGCGCCGGGGTATCGGGTGGAGCAGGACGCGCTGGAGACGCCCTGGTGGTTGAAGACGCCGAATCGCTGATGAGGACGGCGCTGGATGAGGCGACGCCGCACCCGAAGGAGGAGCTGTCCCGCCGACCAGCGCCCCCTTCCTTGAACGTCAGACATGGAGCGTCACGTCGGGTCCGTCATGGATGACACCAGAGGGGGGCCTCGCCGAATGCCGGGCATACGAGGGCTTTCACCCAACAAGCCTTCGCGTCAGTCCATGCCGCCGTGAAGCCGGTACTCGGCGATGCTCGGCGGATACTCGGTCCAGAACATCAGCACTCCCTCGTGGCCCATCATCGTCTCCTGCTTGCCTCGCGCATCCGCGTCCGAGACGGCCAACTGGAGCCCCAGGGAGCTGTTCGGCTTCTCCACACCCAGGTCCACCAGCGGAAGCGTGAGCGTCATCTCGTATCCCCGAGGACGCTTGCGCCAGGTGCCTTGGATGGAACGAAGGCGCTTGATTTCATCCCCTGTCCAATCTTGCGCCTCGACCTGTCCTCCCGCGGCGAGCAGCACGCCCACCTTGAGCTGCGAGGATGGACCCGACGCTCGCACCAGCGGCACGGTGAGCTCCAGGTGGTCCGAATGCACGCCCGTGCCCTTCCCCAGGGGGACGACCTTGTCGTCTTGCACCTCGGCATGGAGGACGAGCGCATCGCCCACGCGCGCCAGCCTCCACGCGAACGCCAGGTCGTCCGCGTTCTTCCAACCCGCGGCGCCCCAGGAGAGATGGGCCAGCGTATAGGCCTGTGCCGTGGGGGCCAGTGCGAGCGCGGCTTCAAGGGTCTGCGCGGACCTGACGGGGTACGGCCTGATGCCGTCGACGACGGCGCCCTCGGTGTCACTGAACACCATGTATCCCGGCTGGTATCGAGAGAGTGTCTCCATCGGCTCCATCGAGCCTCGGGCGCCGACAGGCCCCGACACGACATACGCCCAAGGTGTCACGCGGACCTCGTTTCCGCTGTCCGCGAACCCGAGCTCCTGGAGGTCGGTCCCCTTCACCAGGAAGCCGCAGAACGGACCCGGGGTGCCCTCGTCCGACGGCGTCGAGTCCCCGTCGGCATCGGAAGAAGGCTTGGCTCCGGAGAACAGCAGGAGGCACGTCTCATCCTGGCAGGTGTAGTCGACAGGTATGAAGTGCGTGTCCTTGGGACACAGGGCGCGAGCTTGAGCGAGGAGTTCGTCACCCACGGGCTGCGACTTGGGAGGTTTGGAAGTCCCACGGCGACCGGCGGGCTTCGTCCATTTGGGCGCCTGACTGGGAACCGGGATGAAGCGCGAGCCATCCGCCGCAACCTTCATGACCTGTCGAGAGACCTGGGTCGGGTCCAGGCCATTGGCGTGGATGGAGAAGGGCTCGTTTCTGTCCTGGACGACGAACTCGACATGTTCCCCGTCGATGAAGCGCGAACTGCTCGTCGCCCAGGACTCGAGGTCGTGTGTCGCCCCCAGGAACCTGCCCTTCAGGTCCGACACGAGCATGAACTCATTCGTGCAAAGGCCATAGAAGCAGGGGCCCAGGCTCTGGATGTGATGCCACAGACAGAGGCGGCCTGCGCAACCGATGCGCTTCGTCGAGTCCACCGCGAACCCGCCCCCGTCGGGCGTCTCCTCCAAGACCGTGCCTTTCTCGAAGGGAGGCTCGCGCGAGGCTGCCAGGGCCGCCGTGCTCCCGAGCCACAGGAAGAGCACCAGGGTTCGCGTCAGGAGGTCTCCTCGTGCATGAAAGGAAGAGAGAGGGCTTGAAGCAGGGCTGACACGCGCTGGGGCATTCATCGATTCACCATCCTGCACCGGAAGATTGCAGACACCATGCCGCGTCGTGTCCTCGGATGAACCTCTTCCCGCCGTGAGATTGAGTCTCCAGGACCACGGGGTGAGGGCCGTCAGACGCACCCAACGCTCCTTCTGCCGAAGGGAGGGCTTCGGCAATCGAAGTGTGGGCGGGCTAGAGTCCATGCCGTCCACCATGTCGACGAGTCCTTCCGTGTCCTGGAGTGCCGCGTCCTCCGCCGATGCCTCGTCCTCGGGAGCGCGGTGGGGATTGTCCTCGCGCGGGTTCTGGCCCGCGGTGATTCTGGCTGGGTACACGGTGCTCGCGCTGCTCTATGGGGCGCAGTTGTTCGTGTATCGGGCCTCGCGAGGAGAGCCGCCTCGACTGGGCGAGGCCCTGCTGACGGGGGCGTGTGTCTGGTACGCCTGGGCGGTCCTCACGCCGTTCGTCCTGGCGGTGGCGCGCCGCATTCGCGCGACGGGCAAGCCGTGGTTCGTGCAGTTGCCGCTACACCTGGTGCCCGCGGTGGGCTTCGCGGTGCTGGCGCTGGGGTTGTTCGCGATGCTGCGCGAGTGGTTCGTCGTGGAGGCCGGAGGAGGCTGGGCCGGAGCGTGGCGCTACTTCCTGTTCATCGCCTCGAAGACGACGGACTTCGACCTGCTCATCTACTTCTCCCTCGTGGGGATGGAGGCGGCGGTGGCGTACGCGCGGAGGATGCGCGAGGAGGCGGTGCGTGCGTCCCAGTTGGAGGCGCAGCTCGCGCAGGCCCAGTTGCAGCTGCTGCGCAGTCAGCTCCAGCCTCACTTCCTGTTCAACACGCTGCATGCCATCTCCACCCTGATGCATCGCGATGTGGAGTCCGCGGACCGGATGGTGGGGCAGCTGAGCGAGCTGCTGCGCGCGAGCCTGGAGCGAGACGGACGCCATGAGGTCCCGCTCGCGGAGGAGCTGGAGCTGCTCGCGCCCTATCTGGACATCGAGCGGACGCGCTTCTCCGACCGCCTCCAGGTGGAGGTGTCGGTGACGGACGACGCTCGGGATGGGCTGGTGCCTTCGTTGTTGCTCCAGCCGCTCGTGGAGAACGCCATCCGGCACGGCATTGCTCCGCGCAGGGGACCTGGGAAGGTCTGGGTCCGCATCCGTCGTGACGGCGAGCGGCTCGCGCTGGAGGTGGAGGACGATGGGGTGGGGCCGCCCATGGGACGGACGGAGCTGGAGGAGGGAATTGGCCTGGGCGCCACACGAGCGCGACTGGAGCGCCTGCATGGCACCGAGCAGTCCCTGACGTGGAGGGTGCGTGCGCCGAGCGGCTTCCTCCTCTCGCTCTCGATGCCTTATCGGAGGACGCGGCCATGACGGTTCGCACGCTCATCGTCGATGACGAGCCACTGGCCCGTGAGCGGCTGAGGATGCTGCTGGCGTCGGAGGCGGACCTGCACCCGGTGGCGGAGTGTGGGGATGGCCAGGAGGCGCTGGAGGTGCTGGCGCGTGAGCGGCCCGCGCTGGTGTTCCTCGACGTGGAGATGCCGGAGCGGGACGGGTTTGGTGTGCTGGCGGAGGTGGGGCAGGGGGCGCCTCCGGTGGTTGTCTTCGTGACGGCCTGGCCGCAGCACGCGCTGCGCGCGTTCGATGCCGCCGCGGTGGACTATCTGCTCAAACCGTTCACGGTGGAGCGCTTCCGGCGCACGTTGATGCGGGTGCGGGAACGACTGGCAACGCCTCCCGGAGATTTGCGGCGGCAGCTCCAGCGGATGTTCCAGGAGCTGCGTCCCGAGCCGGTGCCCACCACCGAGCGGCTCGTGGTCAAGACAGGCACACGAACGTTGCTCGTGGCCGTGGATGACCTGGACTGGGTGGAGTCGGCGGGGAACTACGTCACGCTGCACGTCGGCGCGCAGACGCACCTGCTGCGCGAGACGATGGCGGAGCTGGAGGGCCGGTTGCCTTCGAGGCGGTTTGCCCGGGTGCACCGCTCGGCGCTCGTGAACGTGGACCGGATTGTCTCCCTGTCACCCACGTTGTCTGGAGACCACCGGCTGGTCTTGAGAGACGGTCAGGAGCTGACGTTGAGCCGCACGTACCGGGCGCGGTTGGAACAGGTGCTCGGCCATCCGCTGTGAGTGAGCGGCGCGTCAGTCCTCTTCGAACAGCGCGAGGGCGAGAGGCCGGGCCTCCCGGTTCAAGTTGATGGGCATCACCCCGCGGATGCGCTCCAGCGATTCGCGGTCTCCGAGCAGCGCGAGGCCCAGGGAGGCCAGCCCGAATTCGTTGTGGGAGTTCGTCCGGGCGAAGAACGGCTCGTCGAACACCCGGCGCAGCGTCGGAATCGCGTCCCGGTCTCCTGCGAGCGCCTGCCGCGCCGCGACCGCGAGCTGCCGGTACCCCGAGTGCTCGTCGCGCGACGCGGACTGCTCCCAGCGGACCACCTGCCTCGACAGGAGGTCCCGCGCCCGCTCCACGAGCTGCTGTCTCGCGTCAGCCGTCATGATGTCGGAGAGGGTAACCCCATTCGTGGCGGCTCCGACAGCGCGGCACTCGTCCTTGCCCGTCCGCGTCTCGTCCCTCGTCTTCGCGTCTCATCCCATTGGCGCCCCGTGGCGTGGGGCCGTTCTTAGTCTCGTGTCCACGATGAGGGGCACGACGCCCCTTGGAAGGACTCGAACATGCGGCAGCTCATCTGTGTGGGGTTGGCGTCACTCATCACCGCTTGCGCGACCAGCAGGTCCTCGCAGGCCCACGGTGCGGGCATGGGCGCGGAGCAGGGACGCGCCTTCAGCGAGGCGGCTGTCACCGTGATGCAGGCCTATGATTTGGAGAGCCGCTTCGACGACGCCGTGGCGCTCGGCCAGTTCGCGGGTGAGCGCGCCCGGCTCCTGAAGGACGCGGGAGGTGAAGCACACATCCTCGCGGAGCAGGGCCGCATCATGTCCCGCATGCTCCGGCATCGGCCCGGGATGGACACCTCACAGG
Organism: Myxococcus stipitatus; assembly: GCF_037414475.1. The sequence continues at coordinate 7,159,298 of NZ_CP147913.1, forward strand.
TGCTCGACGTGCTGCGCCGCGCCCGTCGCCTCGCCGATGCTTCGGGTGACGCCAGGGCCCGGGTCGCCGCGCTCAATGCCGAGGGCATCTTCCACTACTCCATCGTTCTCCTGACGGGCCAGGGAGAGTGGGCCACTGTCGTCGCCCTCCTCGAGCAGGCGCGGGACCTGGCCGCGTCCTCCGGCGACACGCGAGGTCACCTCCATGCCCTGTTCTACCTGGGCCTCACCCAACAGTTCCAAGGGAACGCCGAGGCCGCGAAGTCGACCTACGAGCAGGGCCTGTCTGTCTCCCGCGCCGCGAATGATGTCCTGATGGAGTCCTACAACCTGCGCCACCTCGCCTCGCTTGCAGAGGACCGGGGCGAGCTCGACTCGGCCATCACGCAGTACGAGCACTCCCTCCGGTTGCGAGAGAAGGTCGGCTTCACGACGGGGCAGCTGTTCGCCCTGACCGCCCTCTCCAACGTTCGCTCGCTCAAGGACCCGAAGGACCCCCAGGCGCTCATGCTCTCCGAGAAGGCCCTCACCCTGGCGCGAGCGGTGAAGGACCCCGCGGGTGAGCGCGAGGCCCATACCTCCCTCGGGCGGCTGCACCTGCGCCGGGGAGATGTCCCCGCCGCGTTGCCGCATCTGGAGCAGGCGCTCTCCAACGCGGAGAGCCACGAGGATTGGTGGTCCGCGGTCGAGGCGTTGTTGGAGCTGGGCCGAGCCCACTCGCTGCGCGGGGAGAAGGCGCTCGTCCAGGAGCGCCTGCGTCAGGCGCGCACCGTGGCCTCCTCGCGGCGACTGCAGGAGGCGCTCACTTTGGTGGAGAAGGTCGAGCGCGAGCTGAGCTCCGCGCCTTGAGGTGCGAAGCTTGATGCACCGGCCCCTCCTCACTTGCGCTTGAGGAGGGCCCGGCGATAGCGCACAGGGGACGCCGAGGGCCGTGACGGGTCAGGTTGTTCTCAGCGGGGCCCGCTGGATGGGTGTCCGCTTGCGCATGCGACGAACGAGGATGAATCCCAGGGAGAGGACCGCCACCGTGAAGCCCGCGGGACGCAGCATCGCGGTGAGGGCTCCGGCCGCGCCGACCGTCAATCCGAGCACGGGCAGGTACGCGACGAGGCACAGCGGGCATTTCGGGAGGAGCGCGGCCAGGAGCCCCAGGACCAGCGACAACGCGGGAGCGCGCACCGCTGGGCGGAGCTCCACGTGTCGGGCTGTCTCATGCTCCGGGGCCATACTCATCCCGCAAGCGAACCCAGTTCATCGGCGAGGGCAACCCGCCCTCGTCACGGCCTTTCGGGACGAGGTCCAGGAGCTGATAGCACGTGTTGAATGGCTCGATGCCTCTCCCGTACGTCCCATAGGTGTGGAAGATGTCGCCGCGTTCGTCCTTCGAGAAGACACTGAAGCCCGGCATGTCCGAGGCGGAGTGCGGCAGCGGTGCGTAGTTGTAGACGGCTTCGCCACGTGCCACGGCATCTGCTCGGAAGGACACCTGGAAGTCGAAGTTGAATTCGCTGCCGTGCGATGACACCCACTTGAAGCGCCAGCCCATCCGCTGCCGGAATGCCTGCAACTTCGGCAGCTCCGCGCGCGAGATGACGACGAAGCTCACATCCCGCTGACTCAAGTGCTCGACGACTCCGTTGAAGGAGTCAGCCCAGAACGAGCAGTTCTTGCAGCCGGCCTCCCATTCGGGAGCGAACATGAAGTGGTAGACGAGCAGCTGGCTTCGGCCCGCGAAGAGTTGCGCCAGTGTCTGCTTGCCTTCGGGGCTATCGAACACGTAGGGCTCGGTCACACGCAGCCAGGGCAGGCCGCGGCGTGTGGCGCTCAGTTCGTCGCGCATCCGGGTGAGGGCCTTCTCTTTGGCCAACAGCTCTGTGCGTGCGGCCAGCCACTCACTCCTCGACTCCGTCTTGGTGTGTGTCACCAGGGTTTCCTCTGCTGGGGTGGATGGCCCCAGAGGTAATGGACCGGAAGCGAGGGGCGGGAGTAACAAAGGCGACGGGCTTCCCAACCTGGGAGGGGTGCCGGAGGATGGGCGTCATGGATGTGCTCATCACGGCGGCGGCGCGGGCACTGGGGGAGGGGGACCCTCTGGGGGCACTCCAGCGCGTGGCACTCCGAGAGGATGCTCCGGCGTTGGCTGTGAGAGGTATCGCCATGGCGCAGATGGGGGTGTTCGCGAAGGCGACCCAACTCCTGCGGCGTGCCGCTCGTGCCTACGGCTCCAGCAACGCCCTCGCGCGGGCGCGCTGCAACGTCGCGGAGGCGGAGGTGGCCCTCGCGTCTCGGGACTTCGGAGGCGCCGACCTCACGCTCGACGAAGCGCTGCGTACTTTCATTCTCCACGGTGACACGCAGAACGCGCGCTACACCCGGTTGCTGCAGGCGCGGCGAGCCCTGTTGCTGGGACGTGTCGATGATGCCGCGCGGGCCGTGGCCGAGGTCGACCTTCGGGGGGCGTCCGCGATGACGTTGGCGGTCGCGCATCTGTTGGAGCTCGAGGTGGCGCTGCGGCGAGGCGCCACCCGTGCCGCCCGCGTCGCACTCGAACACGTGCGGAGCGCCGCGGGACGTGCGCGCATTCCCTCGCTCGACGCCGAGGTCGAGCACGCCGCTCGTGTCCTGAGCCTCCCCGCGGCGCGAGTCATCGCGCGGGGCGAGTCGCGGCGGGTCGTGCTCGATGAGGTCGAGTCGTTGCTGGGCTCGGAGCACCTCGTCGTCAATGCCTGCCGTCGAACGGTCCACCTGCGCGCGCGCGTCGTGACGCTGGCCACTCGCCCCGTGCTGTTTGAACTCCTGCGCGTCCTGGCCGAGGCCTGGCCGGGAGCGGCCACGCGTGATGACCTCGCCTGGCATGTCTTCGGAGCGCGTCGAGTGAATGCATCTCATCGCGCGCGCCTGCGAGTCGAGCTGGGCCGACTGAGAGCGCAGTTGCGCGACCTGGCGGATATCCAGGCGACCCCGCTTGGCTTCGCCTTGGCTCCACGGCATCCAGTGGAGGTGCGGGTCCTCGCGCCGCCTGTCGAGGGAGCGGGCGGTGCCGTGTTGGCGTTGCTCGCGGATGGCGAGCATTGGTCGACTTCGGCGCTCGCGCTCGTGCTGGGGACAAGTCAACGGACGGTGCAGCGCGCACTCTCCTCGCTGGTGGAGGATGGACAGGTGCGCGCGCTGGGCCGTGGCCGCGCGCGGCGCTGGGTGGCGCCTCCTGTCAGTGGCTTCACGACGACTTTGTTACTCCCGACATCCTCGCTCTTCGAGTAGAGCGAGCCCCGGGGCGAGGACCGGAGCACGGACATGGACAAGGCGAGGACCGAAGCGGAAGAGACGCAGCCAGCGGAGATCCTCCGCGAGTACGGCCCATTCGACGCTGCCTCACGCGTGCATGGCGTGACGTATGACGGCGCGCACGTCTGGTTCGCCGGAGGCGAGACACTCCAGTCCTTCGACCCGGCGAGCGGTGAGCCTGTGCGCGCCCTGGAGGTCCCGTGTGATGCGGGGACCGCCTTCGATGGCCGATATCTCTTTCAGCTCGGAGAGGGACGCATCCGGAAGATCGACCCTGGAACGGGACAGGTGGTGAAGACCGTGCCTGCTCCGGGCCATGGCGGCGACTCGGGGCTGACCTGGGCCGAGGGGTTCTTGTGGGTCGGGCAATATCGTGGCCGGGTGATTCATCAAGTCGACCCCGAGACGGGCGCTGTCCTGCGCACCATTGAATCCAAGCGCTTCGTCACCGGCGTGACGTGGGTGGAGGGGGAGTTGTGGCACGGCACGGCCGAAGGTGATTCGAGCGACATCCGGCGAATCGACCCCCAAGACGGCCGTGTACTTGTCCGGCTCACGCTGCCCGAGGGGGTGACCGTCTCGGGGCTCGAGTCGGATGGCGGCGACGTCTTCTACGCGGGGGGAGGGCCGAGCGGCACGGTTCGGGCCGTGAAGAGGCCCCGGCGCTCGCGTCGCTGATGCCGTGATTCCAGGGGCGCATGCCGCCTGTGCCTGGCTTCGGTCAGGCGCATGAGGTACCGCGGGGGGCGTGTCGTCACGAGCGCACGTCGTCCGAGCGCGGGGAGCCGCATCGGGCGGCGGCCGTGTATTGCTCGGCGCTCGTGAACGTGGAGCGGATTGTCTGCCCTCGAGGGCACCTCGAAGCCCTGCTCCATCTCAAGGACTGAGGGGGCCCGGGCACCGGTTCGCTCTTCTTGGAGCCACGAGGGCGCGCGAGATTGCGACAACCCGGCGGCAGCCACATTCTCTGGGCATGCCCTCCTCGCGCGTTACATCCCTTGCCCGTCTCCTCCTCGTGTGCCTTCTTTCCGCATGCGCCACCACGAGTCCCCAGCCCGCGGCTGACTTCGTGCGACACGGCCCGGACATCGATGCCACCGCCATGCGCCTCATGACCGAAGCGAAGCTGCCGGGGCTCGCGCTGGCCGTCATCCAGGAAGGTCAGGTCATCGACGTGAAGGCCTATGGCCTGCGTGACGTCGAGCAGGCCGCGCCGCTGCGGACCGACACCGTCATGTACGGCGCATCGCTCACCAAGCTCGTCTTCGGCTATCTCGTCATGCAACTCGTCGACGAGGGGGTGTTGGAGCTGGACACCCCCATCGAGCGCTACCTCAAGAAGCCCTTGCCCGAGTTCAAGAAGTACGAAGACCTTGCCTCGGACCCGCGCTGGAAGCAGCTCACGCCGCGCATGCTGCTGAGCCACTCGCCCGGCTTCCCCAACTTCCGCTTCGTCAACCCGGACGGGAAGCTGGACTTCAAGTTCGCTCCGGGCGCCCGCTACGCCTACTCCGGTGAAGGCATCAACCTGCTCCAGTTCGTCCTCGAGGACGCGGGGCTCGGACTTGACGCGGGGCAGGAGCTCCAGCGGCGCGTCTTCGACCGCTTCGGCATGACCCGCACGAGCATGGTCTGGCGCGACGACTTCGCCCCCAACGTCACCACGGGCTACGACAAGGACGGCGTGGCCAAGGAGCACCACCAGCGCGGCAGCGTCCGGGCCGCCGGCTCCATGGACACCACCATCGAGGACTACGCGAAGTTCCTCGCCGGCCTCATGCGCGGCGAGGGCCTGTCCGCCAAGGCCCGCGCGGAGATGCTCTCCGCCCAACTCGCCATCCCCTGGGCCCGTCAGTTCCCCACCCTCTCCGAGGAGACGGACCCTCGCAACCAGGACATCGGCCTGTCCGCCGGACTGGGCATGGTGCTCTTCAAGGACCACTCGGGCCCCGCCTTCTTCAAGGGGGGCCACGACGACCACACCGACAACTTCGCCCTCTGCCTGGAGCGCGGCAAACGCTGCATCGTCCTGCTCTCCAACAGCGTGAAGGGCCCCAAGGTCTTCCCGCCGCTCGTTGAAGCCGTCCTCGGCCCGACAGACATGCCCTGGCGCTGGGAGTACGACCTGTCCGCGGTGAAGTGACACCCCTTGCCGAAGTCCTCGACGAGTCGCGAGCGCTGACCTGCGGCTGAGACGGATTCATTCAAGGACGGCCCACGGCCCGCGCGGAGCAGCTCGCCTCCGCGTTGGTGCCGCCCGTGACTCAGTGCCCGGCTCGGCCGTCTGCCTCCACCGCGGATGTCACGTTGTTTCGGCACACGAGGCCGCCGCTCCGGCTCATGCCACCTGGGCGGGTCCTCGAACCGTCGGGAGGTGTGTGTGTTGTCGCGCGTCGACACGAGTACGGGTCCTGTGAGCGTGGGGTTGCGGCGTAAGGTGGTGGCGACATGGTCCCCCTCCGGTCTATCGCGCTCTCGTGCCTCGTTGGCCTCGGCCTCGTCGCCGCTTGCGGTGGCGACTCCCCTCCGGGGCTCGTCCACACACCCGATGCCGGTGGGACACCGGATGCCTCCGGGCCGGTGACTTGTGAGAACGCTGGCGAATCCCTGTGCGGAGACGCCTGCGTGAGCACTGCGACCGACCCGAAGCACTGTGGCCGTTGCGGAAATGCCTGTACGTCCATCGAAGCCTGCGAGGGCGGTGTCTGCGTCGCGCGCTGTCGGATTGGCGACCAGCAGGTTGCCTCCGGGGCGGTGAACCCGGCGAACGCGTGCGAGCAGTGCACGCCGACAACGTCCGCGACCGCGTGGTCGCCACGGGCGGATGGGACGCAGTGTGGCACGGGGCAGGTTTGATCGGCCGGTGCGTGCAGCCAGAAGTGCTTCATTGACGGTGCGGTCCGCGAAGCGGGGGCGGTGAACCCGGCGAACGTGTGCGAGACATGTGTGCCCGCGACGTCGACGACGCAGTGGTCGGCACGCGCGAGCATTCCGCTGCTGGTCGGCGGCCAGGATGTCACCGCGCAGGGCTGGAGGGTGATTTCGCAGGCGCCGAGCACCCTCACCAATGGCCCGGACTACGTTCGCCTCGCCACGTCGACGAATCCCGGCGGAAGGACGAGCGGGCAGTTGCTCGTCGCGCTCACGAACGCGCTTGACCCAGCCCAGCCGTTCAAGCTCCGCGTGACGATGCAGGTCGAGTCGGTGAACACCCACAACAGCCTGGATAGCGCCGCGGCCATCATGGGCAGCCACTCAGGCTCTGCTGGCAGTGGAACGGACCGGGCGCAGATGATCTACCTCGACAGCGCGAAGATTGGCTGGGCGGACGACACGCAGTCCGCAGCCTTCCCGGTGACGGATGGCGCCTATCATGTCTATGAACTCGCGGTGGACTCGGCGAAGGTGGCGACGGTGAGCATCGATGGTGTCGCGCGCCTCACGCGCAACAACTTCACGACGACCGGAACCATCGCCATCGGCGACCAGACCAACGACGCGAATTACGACGGCGTGATGAGAATCAAGTTCGTCGAGAAGCTCTGCCGGTGAGACGACAGCCGGATGCAAGCGAATGAGGGTGGGGTTCGCTTGCTCCGGGGTGGATGGGAGATCCCCCGGGTGCGGATTGCACCTGCGCCGGGGGACTGAGTGTCAAGAGGCTCTAGGTGCGCTCACGCCTCGGCGCGCGCCGCGTCCAACTGCTCGGGCCTGGGGATGAGATAGGCGCGGTCGATGGTCGCAAGCCCCAGCTTCTCCAGCGCGAGGCAGGCCACGAAGCCCAGGTCCACCTCGTAGCGGTGGTGTGAGAAGGACGCCGAGCCCGGGTAGGCGTGGTGGTTGTTCTGGAAGCCCTCGCCCATGATGAGCCAGGCGGTCAGGTGGTTGTTGCGCGAGTTGTCCCGGGTGTCGAAGTTGCGCCCGCCCACCGCGTGTCCCAGGGCGTTGACGAGGCCGCCCTGCACCGGGTGGCTCATCATCCCCAGGAAGTACGCCGCCCCCAGCACCCAGCCCACGCTCAGCGCCAGCGCGAGCCCCACGCCCGCATGCAACGCATACGGCAGCCACCAGAGGTTGTTGCGGTTGAGGGTGTTGAGCGGGAAGTCGAGGTCCTTCGCGTACTTGGTGTACTCGGGCTGCTCGCGCATCAGCCCCACGATGACGCGCTTGTAGCTGCGCAACTGCTCGCTCGCGATGCCCAAGAGCCCCACGTTCACGGGCGAGTGCGGGTCCAGCGGGGTGTCGGAGTGCTCGTGGTGCAGCCGGTGCATCACCACCCACGCCTTGGGGTCTATTCCGGTGAACCAGTTGCCACCCACCACGATGAGCCGCTTGAGCCCCGGGTGCAGCCGCACCGCCTTGTGCGCAAGGCCGCGGTGGTAGCCCACCGAGATGACGAGGATGTTGATGAGGTAGGCGCCGGTGAAGACGAGGCCGCAGAGGATGAGATACACGGAGGTCTCCCGAAACCGGCGGGTAACCTACTGGCCGGTAACTTACGATTCGGTAACCTACGCTTGAGTAGCCTAGAGGTCAAGGTGGCCAAGAAACAGCGTTTGACGGGGCCGGAGCGGCGCGCCCAGTTGCTGGAGGTGGGACGTGAGCTGTTCGCCTCGCGCGGTTACGAGGCGACGGCCATCGAGGAGGTGGCGGCGCAGGCGGGTGTCTCCAAGCCCATCGTCTACGAGCACTTCGGGGCGAAGGAGGGCCTCTACGCGGCCATCGTGGAGCGGGAGATGGACAGCCTGGTGCAGCGCATGTCGGACGCCATCGCGCAGGGCAGCGCGCGCGAGCGCTTCGAGGGCGCGGTGCTGGCCTTCCTCTCCTACGCGAAGGAGGAGCCCGCGGGCTTCGCCGTCCTCACGCGAGACTCACCGACGTCCAGCGCCCGGCGAGGCCTCACGCGCGTCATCGACGACCTGGCGCAGCGGGTGGGGGACATCTTCCAGTCGGAGTTCAGTCGCGCGGGCTTCAACCCCAAGGTCGCCCCGGTGTACGCCAACGCGCTCGTCGGCATGGTGACGCAGGTGGGCGTGTGGTGGGCGGCGGAGGGCCGTTCCATTTCGCTCGAGCATGTGGCGCGGCACGTGGCGGCGCTGGGCTGGATGGGATTGCGGCACCTGCCCCGAGAGCCGGCCGCGCTGGGGGCCCGGCCCAAGGGCAGACAAAAGGGCTGAGTGGGGCGGTGTTGCCCTGCCCAAGCACAGGCGTGACGTTCAGCCATGACGGGTGGCAGCGCTCGGGGGCACTGGTCGGATGCGCGTCTACCTTGGGGGGCAGGGTGCTTGAAGGCCGCACCTTCGATGGAGAGGTTCTTCGCCGCGATGGGATGTCGCGGAGGAGGGGGCTCCATGACGACGGAGCGAAGAGTGAGTGGGGGTATTTCAATGTTCGGCACCTTCGTCCTGGGGCTGATGGTGGCCTGTGGCGTCGAGGGCGTCGAGCTGACAGGGCCCTCCGAGGATGCGCTGCGCCTCGGGGCGGCCATGTCCGGGCCCGTGGAGCCCCCTGACGGGAGAGAGCTCTATTTTGGCCGGTGTCCGTCGGGGGCGGATGCACGGGGCCCCACGCTGTACGTCTCGAAGACGGGGCCATGGAATCCCAGCGAGCCGGTGGGCTCCAGCGCAAATCCATACAGGACCATTGGTGCCGCGCTGAAGGCCGCCCAGCCGGGAAACGTCATCGACGTGCTCCCGGGAACCTATGCCGAGCAACTCGTCATCAGCCCGTTGACGACCCAGGAAGGGGCCCCCACGGCTCCCATCGTCCTCCGAGGCTCATCTGACTTGCGGTCACGCATCACCCCGCCAAGCGGCCGTGTCGTGGGCAGTTTGCTGAACGTGAGCCAGCCCTACTGGATACTCCAATCCCTGGAAGTGAACGTCCAAGGCAAGGACTCGTTTGCCGCGCTCTTCGAGCGCAACACCTATTGCTCGCAGTTGATTGACTCCCGGATGCATGCGGGCACTTCCGGTGGTGGCGTCGTCACCAGCGGTGCCAACAATGTCCTCATCGACAATAACGAGATCTACGACTTCTCGAAGACGAACGCGGACTCGCATGGGGTCGTGCTCAAGAATGCTTCGCGGGAGATCTTCGTATTGAAGAATAACATTCATGCGACCTCGGGTGACTCGGTGCAGTGCCAGACGGACGGCAACAGGCCCGCGTTCATCTTTGTTGAGTACAACGAGCTTCATGGCTCCGGTGAGAATGGTGTCGACATCAAGGGATGCGACTCTGTTTTTGTGCGCTACAACACGATGTACAATTTCCCGAACCTGACTCGCTATCCCTGGCAGGTGAACTCCTCCGCGGCGGAAGCGGTGGTGATTCACGCGGACGCCACGAACATTCAGCTCGTTTCCAACGTCATTTCCCATGCGGGCCGAGGAATCTCGGTGGGAAGCACCTCGCTCCTGGAACATCCCGTGGACATCCTGATTCGGGACAACACCATCAGCGACATCTACGACTTCCAGAAGAGGGGAAATGGGCAGGGCATCCGCATCGTCCAGGCCAACGGGGTGCAAATCCTGGCGAACCTGGTGCAACGGACCGCGGACGCCGGGCTCCGGCTGGCTGCGGATGAACCCCTGGAGGCCATGGGGCTCGCGGTGTTCGACAACATCCTCCGAGACATGACGCTCTTCGTGCGGCTGGGCCGTGTGGAATATCGGCCCCAGATGCAGATGGACCGCAATCGCTACGAGGGGCCCACTGGCAGGTTCACCGCCACGGGCATCGTCAACAACGTGGAGTTTCCGGCGTGGCGCAGCGCGCTGGCACCCGAAGGATTGGAGCAGAACTCGGTCCGGATACCGTGAGGTGTGGGCGGCGCTGGACCTCGCGGAGGAGCGCAGCGCGATGCCTGCGATCCCTCACACTCCGGACCATGGCTGGGGCGGCGGGTTCAGGACCTTGCTGGCGATACGGTTCTCCCACGTCAGATAGTCGGGAGTGAAGGCCGGCTTGGCGTGTTTCTTCGTCCAGGGATCTCGCTTGGTTCTCGTGAACGTGTCGGTGTCCGCCAGGACTGGCAAGAAGTTCTGGGCGTTCGATTCAAGCAGGGCGAGCGTGTACGGGTTCTTTGCCTGGGAGTATTGGGTGCCCAGGGACTGTCTTGCTTTCGCGTACAGGTCGGCATGGCGTCTGAAGTTGTGTTTCTTGTCCCGCGTCTGGACATCCATCTCGCTGATGAGGTTCATGCCCTTTGAGCTGGCATCGCTTGCCGCCATGCTCTCGTCAATGAACTCGGTCTTGTCGCTCGCATAGCAGAACAGCCTCCCAAAGCGCGCCGACGGCTGCCTCAGAATCACGACGTTCATTCGCGGAAGGCTCAGGTTGCGATAGCTCGAGACTTTGTAGTCGCAGATGTCGTGATGAGCGTCCAGCTTCTGGGTAATCATCGCGGTCATCTTGTTGGCTGTGTTCTCAATGACCCTGATTGACATCGCGTCGGGATTGCCCAGTTTCAGGAAGAGGGCATCCACATAGTTGTCCACGCCCTTCTGGCCGTACTTGGCGAGGGCATCGCCATCATAGGGAACGTGCGCCAGGGCATACTGATACGGGCTCTGGCCCTGTCGATACTGAATGGCGATGGCCACACACGTGCCCACTCCGCCAGTCTTCAGTACGTCGGTGGTCGAACCGAGAATCCCAATGAAGTTCATGGGGACATACTGAAATTCCAGTGTCATATTGAGGACATAGATTAACACGTGTCACATTCGCCTGCCAGGCGCCCCCTCCTGCTGGAGGGTGGATGGATTGAGCTTCGGTATGAGCGACACCGGGCTCGAAGACGTCAGGCGTCGGCTCGCCACTCCAGGGATGTGCGGACGTCGGAGGTTCTTGTTTCTGCATGGCGCAATCCTGAGAGCGCTCAAGCTCTTCAATCGATGCGAGCGCCGGTCTCGCTCGTTGGGGACTGGATGGCGTCTCGTGATGGAGCCACCGCTGGGGTGGGTTCGCCTCGCTTGCCGGGACGTGCGCATGGGGAGGGGGACCGATGGCTGCTCAGGCCGTCGCTGCTGGCATCCGCGTCCGCGAAGCCGGTGGCTTGACGGGTCTCTCCATGGCGCCCGAAGACTGACGGCCGCCTGGGCCCAGGGGAGGGCGAACGGAGTGCGAGCGGGGGCAGCCGGACGAGGCGCCACTGCCTTGGGGGGCAGGGGAGTTTCGAGCGACCCAGTCGACGGCCTCGTGGCTGTGGGCCACAAGCTTGGCACTACCGGCTAGAACCCCGGTGGGGGCGATGAAGTGGCATTGCCCCAGTGCTCGGCAAAGCCGTCCGCGTCTTGGAGGACCCGTTGGGGCAACTGGTACGGTGGTGATACGTTTGAGCCCCAGAAAAGAAAAACCCCCAGCAAGTCCGAAGACTTACTGGGGGCATTCTTGGCGAGGAGTACGGGACTTGAACCCGTGGCCTCCGGCGTGACAGGCCGGCGTTCTAACCAACTGAACTAACTCCCCACAAAATCATTTGGGCGGAACAGGGATTGAACCTGTGACCCTCGCCTTGTAAGGGCGACGCTCTGCCGCTGAGCTATCCGCCCGGAGGCGTGTTCCGCGTTGCGATGGGGGGGCTTTTATAAGTGCCCTCCTCCACTGTCAAGCACCTGTTTCAAACAGCCAGATCATTCGGTCAACGCGCGTGCGGGGGGTGAAAATGCCCGCGCGCACGGTGACTTAGGGGCCTAGGGAGAGGGCGCCACCACGGTTCCGAGGTCCTCTCCCTGGAAGCCGTTGCTGCTCCCATCCCGGTCGTTCCGGTCGCCGTAGCAGTACGGCCCCCCGTTCAACGAGTACCGGTACGCGTAGGAGGTCCCGGTGGCGATGCTCATGGGGAGGGAGGCGGAGAACTGGTCATTGTTCCCACCCCCCTCTTCGCTGAGGAAGGGGGCTGAGATCCACGTCCACCCCGCGACCCCCGGGTCCTGCGCCGGGTTGCCGTACCCAAGCTCGGCCACGAGGCCCGCGCCCGGGCCTCCTTGGGTCGTGACTCCGCCTTCGTAGACCTGCCCGTAGATGGTCGTGCCGGGCGTCGCGGTGAAGGGCCACTGCAAGTTGCAGTAGTCGATGTCCTGGTGCCGGGTGACGGTGACCGCGAGCTGCTGGTCCTGCGTGTAGCCGCCAACGGCACTGCCATCCCGGTCGCAGTACTTCCAGTTCGTACCATCCGTGCCGTAGCGCAGACTCACAGCGCGGCTGCCTTCGTAGGCGGGATGCAGGGTCGTCGTGAACGCGTCCGTATCGGGCGTCGCGGGGGGGGCCGAGGCTTCGCCCGAGTACGGGGTGGGCTTCCAAGTGAAGTCGCCCGGCGCCTCCGAGGCGTTCCTGTCCGCGTTGCCCAGGCCAATCTGGACTTGGAGTCCCTCGACTGCTCCGGCTTGGGTCGTGAATCCCGGCGCATGGATATGGCCTGTCACCGTGACCGCGCTACCGCTGCCCACCGAAATCGGACCGGTGGTCATGAGCTGGCAGACCTCCGAATCGAAGTCCCGCACCATCAACGTGCCTGCCTGGGCGAGGTCGAACGTGTCCTCGTCCTCCGAGGTCCCATTCGCGTCGCAGTACACGTAGGGCCCTGTTCCCAGCTTCACGCGGTAGGCGAAGCGATGGACACCCGGGGTCCCCGGGTTGGGCAGCGTGGCTCGATACTCGTCATCCTGTCCGTTGCCCGTGTCCGCCCCATGGGTCGCGGGGACCCACTGCCACGTCCCATCCTCGGAGGGCGCGGTCCCAGCCGGGCCGACGCCGAACTCGGCGACGATATCCGCCCCCGCTCCCGTCCCCGGTGTCACTCCGGCCTCGTGGACCTGGACGGCGATGACCTTCGAGGCCGCATCCGTCAACGCATACGTCTCATGCGGCGGCGGCCCCGCGACCTCTCCGCCCAGCCGGCACCAGTCCACGCGCGGAGGCACGACCTCAACCACGGTCAGCGTGGAGGCCTGCCCGGTCTGATACCCGTTGGCGCTCCCATCCCGGTCGCAGTACGCCCACGCCCCCGTCTGATAGCGGAAGCGCACGGCCACCGAATACGTACCCTCCGCCGCGGGGGCCGTCAGCGCGGTCTCGTAGGCATCCTGCGCGCCGCCTTCGGTCTCCGCCGCGAAGCTGGCCGCCGTCCACGCCCACCCGGACGCTGTCGCCGGGTCCGAGCCCGCGGGCCCATGGCCCACCTCGGCCGTGATGCCGGAGCCCGCTGCCCCATTCATCGCATCCGTCACGGTCGTCACCAGCACCTGCCCGCGCACCACCGGAGTCGTACCGCCCGGAGTCGTGTTGAGCGACGCGGGCCCCACCAACTGGCACGAGTCCACCGCGACGGGCTTCACCTCCAGCCCACCCGCCTGTGCCAGCGCGAATCCGTTATCCAATCCGTCCGCGTCGCAGTAGCGGTAGTTCCCGCCATTCACATTGAAGCGGAAGGCGAACTTGTAGCGGCCCACCGTGCCTGGATTGGGAAGGGGCGCCTTCCACTCGTCGTTGTTCTGGTTGTTGCCAGTCTCTCGATTGAAGCTGGCGCCCGTGGACGTCCAGTGCCAGGTCGGCAGTTCCGGTGCATCCGCCTCTGGCCCGTAGCCCACCTGTCCCTGAATCCCGGTGCCCGCGCCCGTGCCCGGCGTGACGCCCTCCATGAAGACCTGGGCGTAGATCATCTTCGCCGCCTGTCCCACGCGATACACCTCATGGGGCGGAGGTTCGGAGGCCTCACCTCCGAGCTTGCACCAGCCGATGGTGATGTCCTGCGGCGCGCTGACGTTGACGGTGCCCATCAACGCGGGGTCGAAGGTCATCGTCCCTCCGTTGTTCCCGTCTGAATCGCACAGCATCCACGCGCCATCGTTCACCTTGAACCGGTACGCGAAGCGGTAGCTGCCCACCGCGCCAGGATTGGGCAACGTCGTCTCGAACTGGTCGTTGTTGCCCGACTCGTTCGAGTACACCGCCGCGGTCGACCAGTTCCACTGCGCTGACGTGGCCGGGTTCTCGCCCACGGGACCCCAGCCAAGCTGTCCTTCCACTCCCGCGCCCGCGCCTTGGCTGTCCGTCACGCCATGCACGTACACCTGCGCGAGGACCTTGTGGTGGGGCGCCGCCCCGGCCGCATAGGTCACCGTCTCCGGCGTGTCGACTCCCGCTGTCCCCATCTTGCAGTAGCCGATGACCTTGGGCACCACCACCGTGCCGGACACCGACAGCTCGCCCAACTGGTCCAACTCGAAATCCTGTCCGCCATCGTCCGTGCCGTTGCCATCACAGACGCGCACGGGGCCACCGTTGGCGCTGAAGCGGACCGCGTAGCGGAAGCTGCCGTTCTGCCCGGGGTTGGGGAGCGTGGCCTTCCACTCGTCATTGACCGTGAAGTTGTCCTTGTTGAAGACCAGCGGCGTGCCCCAGTTCCACACGGGCGAGGTGCGCGGGTCTTCATTCGCCGGCCCCCAGCCGAGCTGGCCGGACAACCCGGGCCCCGGGCCTTCCTTGTCCGTCACGCCCGCCATGTTGACCTGGGCATAGACAGTCTTCAGTCCCGATGACTGGGTCGTCTGGTAGCTGATGACCTCGGGGGCCTTCTGGTCCTCGCCAATCTTGCACCAGCCCACGGGCGGCTTCGGCGCCTCGTTGCCCACGGTGAGCGTGCCCAGCTTCATCATGCTGAACGTCAGCGGTCCCTCAATGCTGTCGTTGACGCCGTCCGAGTCGCACACGCGCCACGCGTTCGCGCTGATGCTGAAGCGGAAGGCGAGCTTGTAGGTGCCCACCGTGCCCGGGTTGGGCAGCGTGGCCTCCCATTCGTCGTTGTTGCCGTGCTCGGCCTTGTAGACGGCGGGCACCCACGTCCACTCGCGCGACTCCCGAGGGTCCGTCCCCTCCGGCCCGAAGCCCAACTGCGCCACCACACCCGAGCCCGCCCCCGCGCCTTGCGTGATGCCCGCAGCGTAGACCTGCCCCAGCACCTTGAGCAGCGTCGAGTCCGTGGGGCGGTAGAACAGCTCTGGATTGGCCGGGTTCCCGTCCGCCCCCAGCTTGCAGTAGTCCACGCGGGGCCGGGAGATGAACACCCGGCGCAGCATGTTCGCCGCCACGCCGTTGGCCATGCCGTCACCATCCGCCATCACCCACGTCCTCCCTCCGTCGATGGAGAAGCGCACGGTGATGACCCACTCGCGGCTCTCTCCTCCGATGGCGGGCTGCAACAGCACATTGCCCTTGTAGATGTCCGCCTCGCCGCTGTCGGAGTCGCCCTCGTACGTGGCCTCTTCCCACGTGTAGCTCTCCGGCTTGAGCAGCTCCGCGTCCGCGGGAGCGAAGCCCACCTGCGCGCGCACGCCGCCGCCCTGTCCCACGCCTCGCGTCAGTCCGGCCACGGTGATGGCGCCGCGCACGAGCACACCCACCGGCGGCCCGCCGCTGATGGCCTCCGTGTTGCCGTTGAGGACCTCTGCCTGGCTGATGGAGGCCGTGGGGGGCCCTTCGTAGAGGAAGCCGCCCACCAGCACGCCAAAGGCTCCGTCCGGATTCACCACCCGGACGTCCACCTTCGCGGTGCTCGCCGTGGGCGAGTAGCCATAGATGCGGAAGGAGTTGACGACGACCGTGCGCAGCGCCTCCTGGTTGCCCAGGTAGAGCTTCGCGCCCGGCTCGAAGCCGGAGCCGTAGACGTTGATGAGAGTGTTCCCGGCGATGGGGCCGCCCGTGGGCGTGATTTCGCGCACGGTGGGCGGAGTGGGCGCGGGCGACGGATTCCCCTTGGGAGAATCACCACAGGCCAGCGCGAGCAACGGCAGGACGAGAAGGATGAAACGCGAACACCGCGACGACATCGGCCATCACCCCTTGACTCCGCCAGCGGTCAAACCGCCGACGAGGTGTTTCTGGAGAGCGAAGAACAGCGCCATGACCGGCGCGGAGACCACCAACGCGCAGGCGGCGAACTTCCCCCACTCCACCTTGTATTCGCCCACGTACCGCTGGAGGGCGACGGGCAAGGTGAAGCGGGTCGGGTCATTGATGAGCGTGGCGGCGAGCACGAACTCGTTCCATGCCGTCATGAAGGAGAACAGCGCCGTCACGGCCAGCGCGGGGCGGGCCAGGGGCAGCACCACGTGGATGAACACCTGGAACGGCGAGGCCCCATCCATCACCGCAGCCTCCTCCAACTCGCGAGGCAGCGTGTCGAAGTAGCCTTTCAACATCCAGATGCAGAAGGGCAGCGCGGTGGTGGCGTACACCAGGACCAGCCCGGTGAGACTGTCGAGCAGCCGCAGCTTCTGGAGGATGCTGTAGATGGGCACCAGCATCAGCGTCGCCGGGAACATCTGGGTGATGAGCAGCGCCTGCATGCCGCCCTCCTTCCCGGGGAAGCGGAAGCGCGACAGCGCATAGGCCGCCGTCACCGCGAGGCTCAAGCCCACCACCGTGGTGGCTCCGCCCACGATGACGCTCGCCATCAGCTGCCGCCCGAACACCCATCTCCCCTGCGCATCCGAGCTCCAGAGCACCTCGCGGAAGTGGTCCAGGGTGACCGCCTCGGGGAAGGGGTTCGCCGTGAGCGACATCCCGTCCGTCGGCGACAGCGCCATCTTCACCACCCACAACACCGGGTAGAGCGTCACCATGCACATCACGCTCAGCCCCGCGTGGATGCCCGCCATCTTCAGCCAGGAGGGCTTCTTCATCACGCGGTCTCCTCGGTGCGCAGCAGGCGTTTGGTGAAGGTGGACCAGCCCAGCAGCACCAGGAAGATGAGGACCGAGTACGCCGCCGCGAAGCCGTACTGCTCGTTGCGTTGGAAGGCCCAGCGGAACGCCTCGGACACGAGGATGTCCGTGCCTCCGCCGGGCTCGCCGCCGGACACCAGGTAGATGATGTTGAACATGTTGAATGTCCACACGCTGCCCAGCACCACCGCGGGCAACATGGCGGGCTTCAAGAGGGGCAGGGTGATGCGCCGGAACTGTGTCCAGCGGCTGGCTCCATCCACCTCCGCGGCTTCATAGAGCTCCTGCGGAATGGACTGGAGGGCCCCCAGCGCCACCACCATCATGAAGGGGAACCCCAGCCACGTGTTGGTGGCCACGTTGGCCGCGAAGGCCGTGGAGAAGCGGGTGAACCAGCTCACCGGCTCCAAGCCCAACAGGGCGAGCAGTCCGTTGATGGCGCCAAACTGCCGGTGGAACATGCCCTTCCACATCAGCGCGGTGATGTAGTTGGGCACCGCCCACGGGATGATGAGCAGCACGCGGTACATGCCCCGCAGCTTCAGCAGCGGGTCTCTCAACAGCAGCGCCAGGCCCAGGCCGATGCAGACGTGGAGCACCACGTTCACCACGGCCCACAGGAGCGTCACCGCCAGCGTGAAGTAGAAGGAGAGCGGCTCGCGGATGCTGTAGCCCCGGCTCGCCAGGATGTCGACGAAGTTGGCCAGCCCCACGAAGCTGTACTGCCCCGCGTCGTGGTGGAACAGCGACAGGCTCAGCCCCACCGCGAAGGGAATGAACACCAACACCAGCAGCCCCGCCGCGGCGGGCGCCACATAGGTCGCCGCCCGAGCCAGGTCGGGATAGCGCTGGCGGAAGGACTGGCCCCCCGCGGGCCGCCGCAGCACATACGCCGTGCCGCCCAGCGCCATGGCGCCCGCCAGCCCCAGCCACGGAATGGGGTTCGCGTCGGCGGGACGCTCGCGGTGCAGCGCGCGATAGCGGCGGTCCGCCAGCGCCCCCGCGTCCTCGGGCTTCACGCCCCCCTGGAGCACCGCGCGCAAGGCCAGCTTCATGGGCTCCCACACGCGGGCCATCTCCAGCGTGTTGGGCATGGGCGTCGCGTTGCGCGAGGCCTCGCGGAAGGAGGAGATGAGCGTGTCCTCCTTCACTTCCTGCGTCTCATACGCGGCCACGTCCGCGGGAATCTGCCGACCCACCGAGGTGCGAATCCGGGACGCTTCACCCACGGAGAGGAAGTGCGCCAACGCGTGTGCCCGTGCGGCCTGCTCCGAGCGCGCCGAGACGAAGGCCGCCTCCACGCCGAGGAACGGCTTCATGGGCGTGCCGGTCTCGCTCACCGTGGGCAGCGCCACCACCCGGTAGCGCACGGTGGGCGCAATCTCCCCCGCGGACCACGGACCGCTGATGCGCATCGCCGCGCGGCCGTCGTTGAAGAGGGTCTTCGCCAGCGCTCCGGATACCTCTTGAGGCATCCATCGCTCGTCCTGGAGCCGCTTCACGAAGGCCAGGGAGCTCGCCATCCCCGGCGTGTCGAAGCTGGCGCGGCCCGTGTCATCGAAGAGGGGGCCGTTGAAGCCAAAGAGAAAGGGCGCGTGGAAGTAGAAGTCTCCGCTCTCGTACACCAGCCCGAACCGGCCCTCCGCCGGGTTGGACAACGACCGCAACAGCGCCAACAGCTCCTCGGTGGACTCAGGCGGCCGAGGCACCAGGTCCGTGTTGACGTAGAGCGCGAGCGACTTGAGCGACAGGGGATAGCCATACACCTGGCCATCCACCTCCAGCGCCTCCACCGTGTTGGCGAAGTAGTCCGCTCGGGCGAAGTCCTTCGCGGTGGCGGCGACCAGGTGCTGCGCGTGGAAGTTGCGCAGCCGCTCGTGGTTGAAGATGAAGACATCTGGACCCGCGCCGTGAGGAATCGCGTTGGTCAATTTGTGCGCGTAGGCGTCATACGGCAGGCCCAGCAGGTCCACCTTCACGCCCGTCGTCTCGGTGAAGCGCGTGGTCGCTTGGATGAGCGCGGTCTCCTCGCCACCGCGATAGGCATGCCACAGCTTGAGGGGCACGTCGGCCGCGTGGGCGCTCCACGCGACCGCGAGCACCCACAGCGCGGCCCACCCTCTCAAGACGCCACCTCGAGAGACTCACTCTCCGCCGGATGGCGAAGGGCTCGAGCCCCGTCCTCGGAGAAGACGTGCAGCGCGTCCGCCACGGGCGTCAGCGTCACGCGGTCCCCCACGGACACCTGGGTGCCCTTGTCGAAGCGCGCGGCCACCGGCCCCGCCTCCGTGGTGACGAAGGCGTACCCGTCGAACCCCAGCCGCTCCACCGCGTCCACCGTGCCGGAGAGGGGACCCAGGGGCGCCACTCGCAAGTCCTGGGGCCGCAATCCCACCAGCACCCGGCCCGTCTCGGGCGCGAGGTCTGGCGGACACAGCAACGTGAAGCCTTTGCCCACCAGGTTCGCGCCGTCGCGCCGGGCCTCCAGGAAGTTCATCGACGGCGAGCCCAGGAAGCCCGCGACGAAGCGGTTCGCCGGGCGGTGATAGAGCTCCAGCGGAGGCCCCACCTGCTGCAACACGCCTCCGTTGAAGACAGCCACTCGCGTGGCCAGCGTCATCGCCTCCACCTGGTCGTGCGTGACGTAGATCATCGTCGCGCCCAGCCGGCGGTGCAGCCGCGCCAGCTCTCCCCGCATCTGCACCCGCAGCGCGGTGTCCAGGTTGGAGAGGGGCTCGTCGAAGAGAAACACCTTCGGGCGCCGGACGATGGCTCGCCCCATGGCCACACGCTGGCGTTGCCCTCCGGACAAGGCCTTGGGCTTGCGCTCCAGCAGATGGCTCAACTCCAGCATCGCCGCGACTTCATCCACCCGCGAGGTAATCTCCGCCGGGGGGAGCTTGCGCAGCGACAAGCCAAACGCCAGGTTCTCCCGCACCGTCATGTGCGGGTAGAGCGCATAGGATTGGAACACCATCGCGACGTCGCGGTCCCTGGGTGGCACGTCATTGACACGTGTCTCGCCAATCCGCACCTCGCCGGAGTCCACCTGCTCCAAGCCCGCGATGAGCCGCAGGAGGGTGGTCTTCCCACAGCCAGACGGGCCGACCATGACAAGGAACTCGCCTTGCCTCACGTGAAGGTCCACCCCCTTCACGATGAGGTTCGTGCCAAACGACTTCTTGATTCCGTTCAGGATGACGTCGGCCACGACGCGCTCGGAAAATAGAGGGGAGAACGGCCGCGCACCATACCCGGAGCCTCGCGCTTTGCCCAAACCTCCCAGGGAGGGCGCGGTGCGTTAGTGTCGTGTTTGACTCGCTGGAGTCTTCGAGGGCCACCCCATGCTATGGAAGCCCGCATCATGAGCACTCCCCGCTGGCTCCTCCCGAGGGGCGCGACCCTGGTCGCCCTGCTGCTCGCCACTGGCTGCGGCGAGAGCGATTACGTCCGGCTCTATCACAGCGAGCCCCGGGCCCCGAGCTACTCGGTCCATGACGTGGAGTCGATGAAGCACATGGGGGCGACCTTCTCGGACCAGGGGGTCAATTTCTCCCTCTACTCGGAGAACGCCACGCGGTTGGAGTTGTTGCTCTTCGACGACCCGGAGCAGAGCCGGCCCTCGCGGACGTATGAGCTGACACGCCACGGAGACGTGTGGAATGTCTACGTGGAGGGCGTGGGGCTGGGGCAGCACTATGGCTTCCGGGCCTGGGGGCCCAACTGGGAGTTCGACCCGGACTGGTTCCCCGGCTCCATCCAGGGCTTCCGCGCGGACGTGGATGCGGATGGCAACCGTTTCAATCCGAACAAGCTGCTGACGGACCCGTACTCCAAGGCCCTGCACCGGGACCACGACTGGAGCAAGGGCAGCACCGCCAGCGGCCCGGCCCGCACGGAGGTGACGTACGCGGCCTCCGCCAAGAGTGTCATCGTCGAAAGCCAATACGTCTGGGGCGCGGCGGAGCGGCGCTGGCGGGACAACCGTCAGAACGAGCAGTGGGCGGGCCACCGGTGGCAGGACCTCATCGTCTACGAGGTCCACGCCAAGGGCTTCACCGCGGATGGCGCCAGCGGCGTGCGCTTCCCTGGCACCTACCGGGGGATGGGCGAGAAGGCCGACTATTTCGCGGACCTGGGCATCACCGCCGTGGAGCTGTTGCCCATCCACGAGAAGCCGTTGGATGGGGGTTACTGGGGTTACCAGACCATCAACTTCTTCGCGCCCGAGCTGTCCTACGCGGCCCACCGTCAGCCGCATCAGGTCATCGACGAGTTCAAGTGGATGGTGGAGGAGCTGCACAAACGCAACATCGAGGTCATCGTCGACGTCGTCTACAACCACACCGGCGAAGGTGGGCTGTGGCGCGAGAAGCTGGAGTCGGATGACGTGCAGCCCGGCGAGCCGCTGGACTCGCTGGACCCGGCGGAGGTCGCCGGCCTGTATTCCTTCCGCGGCATCGACAATCAGGCCTACTACGGACTGAACGGCGACCGGCGCACGTACTGGAACAACACGGGCGTGGGCAACCAGACGCGGCCCAACCACCGGCCCATGCGCAAGCTCATCATGGACAGCCTGCGCTTCTACGTCGAAGAGCTGCACGTGGACGGCTTCCGCTTCGACCTGGCGCCCATCCTGGGAGAGCGGGACCAGGACTACAACCGCTGGGACGACCCGCGGAACACCGTGTTGCAGGAGATTGTCGATGACCCGGTGCTCCAGCGCTACAACACGCGCATCATCGCGGAGCCCTGGAGCGCGGGCGGCTGGTACTGCATGCCCATGGGGGAGTTCCCCAACTCGCTCAACCAACCCGGCCATGGCTGGTATGAGTGGAATGGCCGCTTCCGCGACTGGTGGCGCTCGTTCATCAACGTGGACACCTGGAAGCTCAACTCCAACGAGGGCTCCCTGTGTGGAAGGCCCGGCTCGGCCGACGGCCCGTTCCTGATGTATGGCAGCAAGGAGTGGTACGAGCGCAACGGCCGCCGTCCCTATCACTCCATGAACTTCATCACCGTCCACGACGGGTTCACGATGTACGACCTGTTCGCGTACGAGGTGAAGCAGAACAAGTGCGGCCCCCTCAACCCGGTGTGCTGCGACACCCCCAACAGCCCCTTCTGCGACAAGGAGAGCGGTGAGAACCACAACCGCTCCCGCAACTGGGGCCCGCTGGGGGATGCGCGAGGGGAGAGCCTGCGCCGGCAGATGATGCGCAATGCCTTCATGGCGATGATGGTGAGCCACGGCACGCCCATGATTCTGGGCGGCGACGAGTGGATGCGCACCCAACTGGGCAACAACAACGCCTACTCCACCCGCGCGGACAACCCCTTCAACTGGTACCAGTGGGGCACCTACCTCGCCCGCGACGAGCGCCATCGGATGTATGAGTTCGTCAAGGCCGCCATCCGCCTGCGCAAGGAGAACAGCCACGCCTTCGCCCCCGCAGGTTACGGAAAGGGCGCGCCGCTCTTGTGGAAGAGCGCTCGGAACACCGAGCCCGCGGACTGGGACAGCAAGCAGTTGATGATGCACTACCCCGACACGTCCTTCGGGCCGGAGCTGGTGGTGCTCATCAACATGGAGGCTCGCGCGGTGGAGTTCACCCTGCCGCCCGGGCGCGCCTGGAAGCGCCTCATCGATACCCAGGCGTATTTCGACAGCCCCGAGTACCTCTCCGCCGCGGGCTTGGACTCTCGCGTCACGGGCAACGCGTGGCTGGAGGTCCCCGCGCCCGTGCCCGGGACGACCTATGGCGTTCCGGAGCGCACCATCGTCGTACTTCGCGCGGAGTAGGGGCAGACAGGCTGAGTGCGCTATAAGGCGGGCCCGCCCATGCGAGTCCTGCCAGCGCGCCTCGGCGCCTTCCTGTTGCTGCTCTTTCCGCTCGTCACCCAGGCTGACGCCACGAGGGACCGCTTCGGCGCCGCGGGTTACTTCCGCATCATGACGCGGCCGGATTTCTCCGGTGGCTCAGGCCAGCTCGGCTACTACTGGCTGTACGGGCGTCTGCTCAACGAGAGCCCCTACGGCGAGCTCAACCTGCGGCTGGATGTGCTGCAAGCGACGCCCGGCACGGACGAGGTCTGGGCGGAGGTCCACACGCGCTTCTCGGGCACGTCGTTCCGCTCCGCGGACCCGGGCAACGGCTCGTTCCTCAACTTCCGCGCGGACTATCTCTTCGTGCGCGCGGGGAACATCCTGCTGGACCGCGTGACGTGGCAGCTGGGCACGCTCGAGGACCGCTGGAATGACTTGCACCTCTACGACCAGCGCCCCGCCACGCTGCTCTGGGATACGGTGGGCCTGTCCGGCACGTACCAGGGTGACCGCTATGACGTGCTGCTCGCGGTGGGCGACAGCGGTTACACGCTGCGGCCCCAGAAGTACAACACGGTGCTCACGGGCGCGGCCTCGTTCCGCTACCGGCTGATTCCCGGCCACCTGGAAGTGGGTGTGCGCGGGCAGGTCGGTTACGAGGCGAAGGTGCGTGGCAATCGCAACGCGCTCTACGCCTCGGACGGCATCGTCTACGAGGACTACGTGCGGCGCGAGGTGGTGCGCCGCTACTTCGAGGCGAACCCGGGTCAGGAGGACCTGGTGCGGGTCCTCGAGCCTCGCGACGCGCTGTCGTACCGGGCCATCGGCTATCTAGGGTTCGGCAACCTGGGCCCGCTCGTCTGGGATAACTTCTACGCCACCTTCGAGCGCAAGCACCCGGAGCTGTCGTACACGGAGAACTACCGGAACCGGGATTGGACCGTGTACATCGCGGACCAGACGGACGAACGGTACGAGCTGTCGTTCGGCAACGAGGCGTACATCAAGCTCATCCCCGACAAGCTCGAGGCCCTGTGGGGCGTCTGGGTCGGGTACGCGTTCAACGAGGACAACCGCATCAAGCCCGGAGACGATGACCGGCTCATCGCGTCCACGGTGGTGCGCCTCCAGTACTTCCTCACCGAGCGCGTGCACCTCCTCGTGGAGACGAGCATCGCCCGCGAGAAGAGCCTCAACGGCAACCTGTATCGCAACCACGTGGACTCGGTGTTCACCAGCACGCGAGGCTTCCCCGACACGCGCGGCCTGGAGTTCGGCGACAGCGACGTGCGCGACACGTGGCAGGGCAAGGCGGGTGTTGTCCTCAATCCAACGGGCCGGGGCATCTACGCGCGCCCCAGCCTGCGGCTGCTGTATGGCTTGCAGTACTCGTCTCAGCACGCGGCGTTCGGCAACTCCTTCGTGGATAGCCTGGACCAGTACAACCAGTACGTTGGCCCCGAGCGCCACTGGCACTCGGTGGTCGCCATCGAGGCCGAAGGATGGTTTTGAGACAGCGATGGGCGCTCGCGTGGTTGCTGCTGCTGGCGGCGGGCTGCCTCAAGCGGCAGGGGCCTCCGGTGCTCGCGCCCGAAGGCACGGTGGTGGCCGTGGCCTACATCCGGGACGACGCGCGGCGAGGCGCCGTGTCCGAGGTCCCCGAGGGTGTCCGCCAACGGGTCGTGGACGCGCTGGGCAAGCGCAACCTCCAGGTCCGTGAAGTGCCCTATGCGCAATACGCGGCCGAGTTCGCGAAGGTGACGGACACGCAGCGCCGCTTCGCGATGCTCAAGGCCCAGGCGCCCGACGCGCCGCTGCTCCTGCTGGTGGAGACGCGGGTGTCGTTCTTCGGTCAGGTGGGCGGGCGCTTCTCCTGGGACGTGTACGTGAAGACGACGGCGAACCGGTCCACGTCCACGCTGGAGCCCACCAGCGAGATGAACGACTACGGCGCCGCGCTCCAGTTCGACCAGCAGCGAGAGGACGACGCGCAGCTGGAGGTCGCCCGCCAGATTTCAGGGCAGGCCGCGGCGCTGTTCGATTCGTTCCTCGCCTCGCCCATGCTGGTGCCGGCGACGGACGGTGGACCGGGGCTCGTGCCTGGTCTGGACGCACCCGCTGGAGAAGGAATCGAGCCGGGCAAGAGCACCCCGACGGAGCCGCCACCGCCCTCCACGCCCGCGCCCGAGCCCTATCAGGGGCAGTGGAGTCCTCCTCCGGGCGACGCCATCTACTTCGTGATGGTGGACCGCTTCTCCAACGGCAACCCCCGCAATGACGGCGCGGTGGATGCGAAGGACCCGCAGGCCTTTCACGGGGGAGACCTGCAAGGGGTCATCGACCGGCTGGATGGCTTGAAGGCGCTGGGCGTCCGCACGGTGTGGCTGTCGCCCGTCTTCCAGATGCGCACCGAGAAGTTCTACGGCTATGGCGCCTTCCACGGGTACTGGGTGGAGGACCTGGGCCGGGTGGAGCCTCGCTTCGGTGATGAGGCCCTGCTCGCGCAATTATCGGAAGAGCTGCGCCGGCGCGACATGCGGCTGGTGTTGGACATGGTGCTCAACCACGTGGGCCCCGAGACGCGCCTCACGCGCGAGAAGCCCGAGTGGTTCCATGGCTTGGGTCCCATCGAGCACTGGGAGGACTCGCGCGAACTGGTGATGCACGACGTGCACGGGCTACCGGACCTCGCGGTGGAGAAGGAGGAGGTCTACGCGCACCTGCTCACGCAGTCGCTCAAGTGGGTAGACGCGGTGAAGCCCGCGGGCTTCCGGCTGGATGCCGTCAAGCACCTGCCCCTGGACTTCTGGGCCCGCTACAACGACGACGTGCGAGCCCACGCGGGGAAGGACTTCCTGCTCCTGGGCGAACTGCTGGATGGAGACCCGGTGCTGCTCGCGCGGGTGATGAAGGAGGGCCACTTCGGCGCGATGTTCGACTTCCCCCTGGCCTTCGCGCTGGTGGACGTCTTCTGCCGGGGGCGCTCGCCGTCACATCTGGGGGCCACGCTCTTCAACGACAGGCTCCATCCTTCGCCCGACTCGCTGGTGACGATGTTGGACAATCACGACCTGCCCCGCGTCATGAGCGAGTGTGGCGGGGACGTGGAGAAGGTGCGCCGGGCGCTCGCCGTGCAACTCACCGCGCGTGGAGTCCCCGCGCTCACCTATGGCATCGAGGAAGGGCTCAGCGGCGCGAAGGAGCCCGAGAACCGGGGCGACATGCGCTTCACGCCAGGCCATCCGCTGCGCGAATGGATTGGCCGGTTGCTGGAGCTGCGGCGGGGCAGTGAGGCCCTCCAGCGTGGCGAGACGTTGGTGCTCGCCGCGCGGGAGGACCTCTTCGCCTACGTGCGTGTGTCCTCGGACGAGGCCGTGGTGATTGGCATCAACTCGGGTGCATCGCCTCGCGAAGTGGCGCTGCCCGAGGCGCTGGCGGGCTCCCTCGCCTCCGAGATGACCCCGGGCGCGGTGCCTGGTCCCAGGCGCTCTCTTCGCGGCCTCGTGGTCCCCGCCCATCACGTCACGTTGATGCACCTGAAAGCGGAGGTTCCGGGCGGGTACGCGGCGCTGGTGAAGCAGGCTCGGACGCGGTGGCGAGGGGAGGGTGAGCGACGCACGGTGGTACTCGAGACGGACGATGCGTCCCTGCGCGTGGTGGGGGGCGGGCCGGAGCTGGGGGGGTGGAAGCCCGAGCGCTCGCTCCGCCCACGAGAGGGCGCCATCACGCTCTCGCTGCCCGTGGGGGGCGTCTTCGAGTACAAGCTCGTCCGGGACACCGGCCCAGGAAAGTTCTCCTGGGAGGGCGGCGCCAACCGCCTCTTGCATGTCCCCGAGGGCACCGGGCCCCTGCGCCAGAAGGTGGCGTGGGAGCAGCGCCCCTCGGAGGAACCCCCTTCTTTCAGCCGCCCCTGACCGGGGCCCATGACCGAGAGCCCGAAGTGAACGACCGACTCCTCCGCGCCGCACGCCGCCAGCCCACGGACACCACGCCGGTGTGGCTGATGCGCCAGGCTGGCCGCTACCTGCCCGAGTACCGGGCCATTCGCGGCAACATCGCGTTCCTGGACCTGTGCAAGCACCCGGACCTGGCGGCCGAGGTGACGGTGCAGCCAGTCACTCGGCTGGGCGTGGACGCGGCCATCATCTTCTCCGACATCCTCATCCCCGTGGAGGCGATGGGCATCACCCTGGAGCTGGGCGACAAGGGCCCGCACTTCCCGGAGCCCGTGCGCTCGGCGGCGGACATCGACAAGCTGGGCATCCCGGACCCCGTGGAGGGCACGGGCTTCGTCGCGGAGGCCATCCGCCGCACGCGCAAGGCGCTCAATGATTCGGTGCCTGTCATCGGCTTCGCGGGCGCGCCCTTCACGCTGGCCGCGTACATGGTGGAGGGCGGCGGCTCCAAGAGCTACATCCTCATCAAGCGCCTGATGTTCGAGCAGCCCGCGCTGGCGCACCGCCTGTTCTCCAAGCTCACCGACACCCTCATCCCGTACCTCAAGATGCAGGTAGCCGCGGGCGCGAGCATCGTCCAGATTTTCGACTCGTGGGGCGGCGAGCTGTCGCCGTGGGACTACGAGCGCTTCTGCATTCCCTACCTCACGCGCATGGTGTCCGAGCTGAAGGCCACGGGCGTGCCCGTCATCGTCTTCGGCGTGGGCATGTCCACGCACCTGCCGCTGCTCAAGCGCACGGGCGCGGACGTGGTGGGGCTGGATTGGACCCTGCCCATGGACGAGGGCCGGCGCGTGCTGGGGCCGGACGTGGCGGTGCAGGGCAATCTGGACCCGCTGCACCTGTTCCTCCCGCGCGAGGAACTGGACGGTCGCATCAAGGACATCCTCCTGCGTGCGGGGCCCGTGGGGCACATCTTCAACCTGGGCCACGGCATCCTCCCGCCCACGGACCCCGAGGCCGCGAAGTTCGCCGTCGAGGCCGTGCACCGTCACGGCGCCGCGCTCCGTCAGGGCACGTTGACGCCGTAGCCCCGGTGTAACCCCTTCGCGCGCACGGCTTCGCGCGCGGACGGTGCACGTAACCTCCCACGCCACAGCACCCCTCGCTTGTGGCGTGGAAGGTCGCAGCCGGATGGACTCACGCGGCGCGACAATCCAAGCGGATGGCGGAGTTGGACTTCGGGCACAGCGGTTGCTCAGTCGTCCCCACGCAGCCACACCTGATTGCTCATCACGATGCGGACCACTTCGACCCGGGCCGGTGCGGCTGAACCCGCAATCCCTCGAGGAGTCCATGCATCGTCATCCGTCACGTCTCCGAAGCATTCTTGTCTCGGCACTCAGCCTGTTGTCCTTCGTGTCCGTCGCCTGGGGCGGCGCCGCGCAGGCGCAGACCTTCACCTCGGGCGTCGCGGATGGCTTCGCGATGCCCACCGAGCCGGTGTCTCCCAGCCCCGGCATGCTCGCGTACATCGCCGCGAACTACGGCTTCCCGGGCTCGCGTCCGCACGATGACGTGAGCGTGGACCGGTGGTTCGCCACCACCTTCACCAACCTGCGCAGCAACGGTCCCATCTGCGGCGCCACGCTGCGGATGACGGTGCGCAACCTGGGCAGCAACGACTCCATGGGCTTCATGTTCAATGGGCCGACAGGCACGGCGCTGGCCACCGGCTGGGGCGCGTCGCTGGCGAGCCTCGGCGTCGCCTACAACGCCACGGGCACCATCGTCCTCAACCTGGCCTCGCTCCCCGGTGGTACCAACCTCCTGCCGACGCTCAACGCGCAGGGCTTCGTGGACCTCTTCGTCCAGGACGACTCCGGCGTGGATGTCGCCACGCTGGTCATCACCCAGTGCCGCGTGGACGTGTACTCGAAGGACAACATCAACGACTTCGGCAACACGCCGACGGTGGACCCCATCTGGGTCAGCCCCGACATTCGCGTCTGCCAGAACGCGGGTTGCGTGGGCCACCAGAACCCCGAGTTCGGCCAGACGAACTTTGTGTACGTGACGTTGCGCAACAACGGGCCGCTCGCGCCGGTGGGCAACGTGGCCAATGGCACGCTGCACGTCTACTACACGGGCTCTGGCGGCGCGGCGGTGTGGCCCAATGACTGGGCCCTCATCGGCACCGTCACCGGCGTGAGCCTGGCGGCGGGCGCCACGCAGGAGTTCATGGTGCCGTGGACGTCCGTGCCGGCTCCGGGCCACTACTGCCTGCTGTCGCGCTGGGTCTCCCCGACGCAGGACCCGATGACGCTGGCCGAGGTGACGGGCTCCAACACGCTCAACAACACGCGCTGGAACAACAACCTGGCGTGGAAGAACATCAACGTGGTCAACCTGACGCCCTTCGCGCCCTCCAGCGAGTTCGACTTCCGCCTGCGCAACCTGCTGCGGGGCGCTCACAGTCCGGCGCGCCTGGAGGTCCGCATCCCGGGGCGCACCACCGCCTCCTTCCTGGAGCGCGGCCAGCTCTTCCTCACGCTGCCCCCAGAGCTGTGGGACCGCTGGCAGCGGCAGGGCACGGGCTTCGAGGTCGTGGAGGAGCGCACCGTGCGCATCGTCAACCCGGGCGGCGCCGTCCTCGAGGGCCTGACGCTGGACCCCGACGGCGCGCACCACGTCAAGGTGCGCTTCGCCGCCCAGCTGACGAGCGCGGACCAGGGCTCGTTCCAGGTGGAGGTCGTCCAGCACTCGGCCAGCGCGGAGAACCCGGACGCGGTGGAAGAGGCGGGCGGCGTCCGCTTCGACATCACCTTGGGTCAGCGACCGGACACTCGGAAGTAGCGCGGGGCGTCCCGTCACGTGAGTGATGGGATATGGGGCGAAGGCCCGCCATGGCGCCTTCGCCCCGGCCGCTGGCAAGAGGGGCCCTCGGGCAAGTGCTCGCAGATTGACTCTTGAATCAATGGAGGGTTGACGCGCCGCATCAGTGCTCACTAGAAAAGCCTCACTCGTCGTCGCAGGAGGGTGAGGCACACATGGCAAGCGAGAAGCGCAGCGGCCCCCGTCGGGTGGCCATCGTCCGCGGCCTGCGGACCCCGTTCGTCAAGGCGGGGACCGTCTTCTCCGGGCTCACCGCGCTGGACCTGGGACGCATGGTGGTCCAGGAGCTGGTGCAGCGCGCGGACCTGGACCCGGCCGTCATCGACCAGGTGGTGTTCGGGCAGGTGATTCCCACGCTGACGGGGCCGTCCATCGCGCGCGAGGTGGTCATCGCCGCGGGGCTGCCCATGCGCGTCGAGGCCGCGACGGTGACGCGCGCCTGCGCCACGTCCATCCAGGCGATGACGACGGCGGCCAACGCGATTGCAGTGGGCGAGGTGGACGTGGCCATCGCCGGGGGCACCGAGGCCATGTCGGACCCGCCGGTGTTCACCAGCCGGCCCCTGGCGCACGCGCTGGCGGCAGCCTCCAAGGGGCGCACGCTGACGGAGAAGCTCAAGCCCTTCCAGCGGCTCAAGGCGCAGGACCTGGTGCCGGTGCCGCCCGCCATCGCCGAGTACTCCACCGGCCTGTCGATGGGCGAGAGCGCGGAGAAGATGGCCAAGGAGAACGGCATCTCCCGCGAGGAGCAGGACCGCATCGCGCTGGCCTCGCACCGCAACGCGGCGGCCGCGTGGAAGGCAGGCCGCTTCGACGACGAGGTGATGCACGTGTCCGTCCCGCCGAAGTACGAGCAGACGGCCACCCGCGACAACATCGTCCGCGAGGACTCCAGCCTGGAGGCGCTGGGCAAGCTCAAGCCGGTGTTCGACCGCAAGTACGGCACCGTCACCGCGGGCAACGCGTCGCCGCTCACGGACGGCGCCGCGGCGCTGCTCTTGATGAGCGAGGAGCGCGCGCGGGCGCTGGGGTATGAGCCGCTGGGCTATCTGCGCTCGCACGCGTATGCGGCCACGGACCCGGGGGACCAACTGCTCCAGGGGCCCGTGTACGCGGTGCCCACGGCGCTCAAGCGCGCGGGGCTGAAGCTGGCGGACATCGACCTGGTGGAGATGCACGAGGCGTTCGCCGCGCAGGTGGCCAGCAACCTCCAGGCGCTCGCGTCCAAGTCCTTCGCGAAGAAGGCGGGCTGGAGCGAGCCCGTGGGCGAGGTGGACCGCGAGCGGCTCAACGTGACGGGCGGCTCCATCGCCATCGGCCATCCGTTTGGCGCCACGGGCGCGCGCATCGTCACGCAGGCCCTCAACGAGTTGAAGCGTCGGAACAAGAACACGGTGATGTGCACCGTCTGCGCCGCCGGGGGTCTGGGCGCCGTGGTGGTCCTGGAGCGTGCGTGATGGCCATCAAGCTTGAAGAGCTCGAGGCGAAGCAGGGCTTCTCCCTCCAGGTGGAGGACGGTGTCGCCGTCATCACCTTCGACCTGCCGGACTCGGCCGTGAACACGCTGTCCCCGGAGGTCGCCACCGCCTTCACGCGCCTCTTGGATGAAGTCGAGCGCGAGCCCTCGGTGAAGTCCGTGGTCTTCCTCTCCGGCAAGAAGGACTCCTTCGTGGCCGGGGCGAAGCTGGACCTCTTCCAGGAGGTCAAGACGGCGGAGGAGGCGGCCGCCATCAGCCGGCAAGGGCAGGAGAGCTTCGACCGGCTGGAGGCCTTCCCCAAGCCCATCATCGCGGCCATCCATGGCGCGTGCCTGGGCGGCGGGCTGGAGTGGGCGCTGGCGTGCCGCTATCGCATCGCCACGGACAGCCCCAAGACGACGCTGGGACTGCCCGAGGTGCAGCTGGGCGTGATTCCGGGTGCCGGTGGCACGCAGCGGCTGCCCGCGCTCATTGGCGCGCAGGCGGCGCTGGACCTCATCCTCGCGGGCAAGAGCGTCAAGCCGTCCAAGGCGCGCAAGCTGGGCATCGTCGACGAGGTGGTGCCCGTGCCAATCCTTCGCGCCGTGGCGCTCCAGCGCGCACGGGAGCTGGCGGAGGGCACGCTCAAGCCCGAGCGGGCCCGGGGACAGGGGGGCAAGGCCGGAGGGCAGAAGGGGCTCGCGGGCTTCTTCCAGGGACTTGCGAGCAAGGAGCTGTGGGCGGAGGTGGCGCTGGAGGACAACCCGCTGGGCCGCAAGCTCCTCTTCGACCAGGCGCGCAAGCAGCTCTTGAAGAAGACGCGCGGCAAGTACCCCGCGCCGGAGAAGGCCCTCCAGGTGATTCGCGTGGGGCTCGAGTCCGGGCGCAAGGCGGGCCTGGAGGCGGAGGCGCGCGCGTTCGGCGAACTGGTGACGTCGGACGTGTCCAAGCGGCTGGTGGAGATCTTCTTCGCCACCACGGCGCTGAAGAAGGAGAACGGCACGGCGGACCCCAGCGTGAAGCCGCGCGAGGTGAAGAAGGTGGGCGTGCTGGGCGGCGGGCTGATGGGCGGCGGCATCGCCTACGTGGCCGGGGTGCTCCAGGGCGCGCAGGTGCGGGTGAAGGACAAGGACGATGCGGGTGTCGGCCGCGCGATGAAGCAGGTGCAGGGCATCCTGGATGAGCGGGTGCGCCGGCGCTCACTCACGTGGCGCGAGGCCGCCGCGAAGCAGGCGCACATCACCGCGGGCACGGACTACAGCGGCTTCAAGTCCGCGGACCTGGTCATCGAGGCGGTGTTCGAGGACCTCAAGCTCAAGCACCGGCTCCTCGCGGAGGTGGAGGCCGTCACCCGGCCCGACGCCATCTTCGCGTCCAACACCTCCAGCATCCCGATTACCGAGCTGGCCAAGGGCAGTCAGCGGCCCTCGCAGGTCATCGGCATGCATTACTTCAGCCCGGTCCACAAGATGCCGCTGCTGGAGGTCATCACCCATGCGGGCACCGCGGACTGGGTGACGGCCACGTGTGTGGAGGTGGGGCGCAAGCAGGGCAAGACGGTCATCGTGGTGAACGACGGCCCGGGCTTCTACACCTCGCGCATCCTCGCGCCGTACATGAACGAGGCCGCGTATCTGCTGGCCGAGGGCGCGGACATCTCCGCGCTGGACAAGGCGCTGGTGGAGTTCGGCTTCCCGGTGGGGCCCATGACGCTGCTCGACGAGGTGGGCATCGACGTGGCCCACAAGGTGGGGCCGATCATGGAGGCCGCGTTCGGCAAGCGCATGGCGGCGCCCAAGTCGCTGGACGCGGTGGTCGCCGAGGGTCGGATGGGGCGCAAGAGCCAGAAGGGCTTCTACCTCTACGAGAACGGCAAGAAGAAGGAGGTGGACCCGTCCGTCTACGCGCTGCTTCCGCACGGCAAGGAGCGCAAGCGCTTCGATGCGGCGGAGATGGCGGAGCGGTTGGTGTTGCAGATGGTGAACGAGGCCATCCGCTGCCTGGGTGAAGGCATCCTGCGCAGCGCGAGGGATGGCGACGTGGGCGCCATCTTCGGCCTGGGCTTCCCGCCGTTCCTGGGGGGCCCGTTCCACTTCGCCGACGGCGTGGGCGCCGCGGAGCTCCTGCGCAAGCTGGAGCACTACCAGGACAAGCTGGGCGAGCGCTTCACGCCCGCGCCGCTGCTGGTGGAGCACGTGAAGTCGGGCCAGACGTTCTACCCCCGCTGAGTCGAGAGCCACCGGGGTGGGAGCCCTGACATTCCCGCCCCGGTGCTTGACCCGAGTGGTGTTCTGGGACCAGCCTGCGCCGCGAATGGCTCGCTCCGCGTCCCGCACCATCACCCTCGTCGTGGTCGTCGCCGTCGTGCTCTGCAGCACGCTTGCGGCCATTGGCGCCCGGCGCATCTTCCACAAGAACCCGCAGAACCCCATCGTCCGCATCGACGAGTACGTCACCATGGGCTGGGTGGCGTGGGATTCCAGCTGGTACATGCGTATCGTGACGGAGGGCTATCAGTACACGCCGGGGCAGCAGAGCTCGGTGGCGTTCTTCCCGCTCTATCCGCTGCTCATCCGCGCGGTGGAGACGCTGGGGCCCAATGTCTATCAAGCAGGGGTGCTCATCACGCTGCTGTGCGGGCCGCTCGCGCTCATCCTGTTCACGAAGTGGGCGAAGGTGTTGACCGACGAGGACACCGCGCTCAAGGCCGGGCTGTTGATGGCCACCTATCCGTTCGCGATGTACCTCTACGGCGCCATGTATTCGGACGCGCTGTTCATCCTGTTGGTGATTTCAGCGTTCCTGCTGCTGGAGAAGGGACACCTGGCCCCGGCCGTGTTGGTGGCGGCGGTGGCCACGGCGGCGCGCCCGGTGGCGCCCGCGGTGGTGCTGGGGCTGCTGGTCCGCCGGCTGGAGTGGAAGCACGCGCGGGGCGAGAAGTGGACCCTGATGGACCTGTTGCCCGTGCTCTCCGGGCTGGGGTTCGGTTGCTACATGCTCTACCTGTGGCACCAGTTCGGTGACCCCTTCGCCTTCGTGAAGGTGCAGGGCGCCCCGGGGTGGGACCAGCAGCCGGGCTGGCACACGTGGCTCAAGGCGCGGTGGTTCGAGCGCGTGGTGGTGGACCCGTCGAACACGCGCGAGGCGGTCCGGCTGGTGATTCACGCGTTCTTCACCTTCCTGGCGCTGGCGCTGGTGTGGCCCACCCGCAAGCGCCTGGGGTGGGGCTATGCGGTCTACGTGCTGGCCATCGTCGGCTTGCCCGCGTGGTCCACGAAGGACTTCATGGGCATGGGGCGCTACCTGCTGTCCTCGTTCCCCGTCTTCCTCACCGCGGCCTTGATGCTGAAGGAGCGTCCCAAGCTGCTTCGAGGCGTGGTGGCGTTCGGCGCGGCGTCGGTGCTCTTCCTGTCCTGGGCCTTTGGCGCGGACCACTACATCTCATGACCGCGCTCCTGGAGCAGGCCCTCGCGCTGTACGCGGGACTCCCCGCCGCGGAGCGTTTCCACGTCCACGCGCGTGCGTCCTCGGCGCCCTTGCTCTCCGTCGTCGAGCGCATGCCCGGTGGCACCGTCGCGGACATCGGCTGTGGCCATGGCCTGCTCTCCGCGCTGTTGGCGCTGTCGGACCCGGGGCGCACGGTGCACGCCGTGGACCCGGACCCCCGCAAGGTGGAGTGGGCACGCAGGTCGCTTGGAGGACTGTCCCAGGTGAAGCTCGCCGAGGGGACGGTGGAGGACGCGCTTGCGCCCAGGCTTCCGGGCGCGTGTGACGCGGCGGTGGTGTGTGACGTGCTCTACCTCTTGCCCGAGGCGAAGTGGCCCGGGTTCCTGCGCACGGTGCATGGGCTGCTCAAGCCCGGCGGGCGCTTCCTGTTGAAGGAAGTGGAGGCAGACGGCTCCTGGAAGCACCGCAAGGCGCTGGCGCAGGAGTGGGTGATGGTGTCGCTCTTGGGGCGCACGAAGGCGAGCGGCGGCATGGTGCTCAAGCCTCGCGCGGAGATGGAGGCCCTGCTGTCCGAGGCGGGCTTCGCCGTGCGCGAGGTGGTGGACCTGGGGCGCGGCTACACCACGCCCCACGTGCTCTACGTGGCGGAGGCGAGCGTCGCGTAGGAGTGCAGCTGGATGCCGCGGGCTTGAAGCCGGGCCCTCACGCGAGGGCTGGTGAGCGCGTCCAGCTCCGCCTGCCAGCCGTAGGTCCACGCCGGGTCCTCCGGGACGTGCGGCGTGCCTTCACCCGGGTGGCAGCCCAGCTCGAAGTCTCCCGAGGGCAGGGCGTCCAGCGCGGACAGGAGTGCGGACTCGTCGAGCTTCCCCGCCTCGAACACGCCGCCCGCGCTCACACGCCGAACGCCGGTGGGCGCACGAGGCGCGGTGCGCGCGAGCACTGTGAGGAGCGTCGTCTTCAGCGCGGGCCCGGGTGTGCGCAGCCAACCCAGGCGGGGCAGGGCGTCCGGCCAGCGCAAGGGCAGGTGCTCCCGCGCGGCCATGGACTCCACCAGGGGACGGATGCCCGGCAGCAGGTGCAGGTGCTGGTGTCCATCCAGGTGGTCCACCGCCACGCCCAGCTCGCGCGCGCGCTGAAGCTGCGCGTCGAGCTCCTGGGCCACTTCCTCGCGCCGCACCTTGCCCGTCAGCCAGGCCTTCGCGAAGTCCGCCCAACTTCCTCGCAGCCGGCCCTCCGGCGCCACCGTGGGGACGGCGTGCGCGGGCGCGGCGGGAGCAAGCCGGGTGGACAGCGCGAGGTGCAGCCCCACCGCGAGACCTTGCTCGCGCGCGCGAGCCGCGGCCTCGCGCGCGGTGGGGCCCATGGCGAGCAGCGTGGCGCTGGTGACGATTCCCTCGCGGTGGGCCTTGAGGATGCCCGCGTCCAGTGACGCGTGCAGCCCCAGATCATCCGCATTGACCACCAGGCGCGTGGGGCGTGAGGCCACGGTGTGCTCAGCCCCGCGCCGCCCGGCCGCCCTGCGCCACCGCGTGCAGCGGCTGCACCGATGGAGGCAGGCGCACCGGCTGCGTGGGCGCCGACGGCGTCCGCGTCTCCGGGTACAGCTTCACCAGCTCCTTCACCATCTTCACGATGACGGAAGGCGAGGCCAGCGTGGAGACGCCGCGCGTGCGCGGGAAATAGTCCACGCCCATCTGGAACACGCGGAAGCCCTTGCGGATGGCCTTCACCACCAGCTCCGCGTCGATGAACGAGCCCTGGCTCTTGAGCTCCATCGACTCGAGCACGCGGCGGTGCATCACCTTGAAGCTGAAGTTGATGTCCTTGATCTGCACATCGAAGAGCGCGCGGATGAGCAGGTTATAGACAAACGAATAGACGATTCGCTTGGAGCCCTCGCTCGTGCGGTCGAACCGGAAGGCGCAAATCATGTCGCCCTCCAGGTACTCCAGCAGGTGCAGCGCCCGCTCCAGCTCCCGCAAGTCCCACGGCAGGTCGATGTCCGAGTAGACGATGATGTCCTTCGTCGACGCGGAGAGCCCCGTGCGCATGGCGCCCCCCAGCTTCAGATTCACCGGATGGGTGATGACTCGCAGCTGGGGAATCCGCTGGGCCATGGCCTCCGCGATTTCTTGCGTGCGGTCCGTGGACGCGTCGTTGACGACAATGATTTCAAAGTCGTCCGTGAGCTGGGGCAGCACTTCCAGGGCTCGGCTCACTGCGCGCTCAACGTAGTCTTCCTCATTCCACGCAGGCAGAAAGAGGCTGATGCTGGGGTACTTGGCCACGAGGACCTCGATGCTCGGATGAAGGCGGGCTGGGCCGGCTCGCTAGCAAGCCCCTGTTCCTAAATCAATCACAGCCCTCCCACTCGGGAGCACCTCTGTGCTACCGTGGAGTTACCATTTTACGGGGATACTGTGAGCTCGACGCCCTATACCCTGCTGGTGGTGGACGAAGCGGAGTCGGCGATGGCCCGGCTGACGAAGGCCCTGGGGATGGAGGGCTACTGTCTGCGCCAGGTGGCCCCAGGCCCCGAGGTGCGTCAGCGGGCCTCGGAGGTGGACCTGGTGTTGTGGTCCGTGGGGCCTCATGCCGAGCTGACCCGGGATTGGCTCGACAACCTGCTGGGTCCGGAAGGGAGCAAACGCCCGGCGCTGGTGGTGTTGGCCCACCCGGATGCCCGGGCCGTCTGGCTCGACGCCCTGGCCCAAGGTGCTGAGGTCGTCTTTGACCCATGGGATGCGGATGAGCTGCGGGCCCGGGTGGGGCGGAGCCTGAAGGTGCGGGCCCGATTGGAGCAGCTGGCCCGGGAGGTGGGGGAGCTGCAGCGGCTGTCCTCGACGGACGGGCTGACGGGGGGGCACAACCACCGGTATTTCCAGGAGCGGCTGCGCGAGGAGTTCCGCCGGGCGCAGCGCTACGACGACCCGCTGGCGCTCATCCTCCTGGACCTGGACCACTTCAAACAGGTGAATGACCGGCACGGCCACACCACCGGGGACGGGGTGCTGCGCGAGGTGGCCGCCGCCCTCCAGCGCAGCGTGCGCGAGACGGACCTGGTGGCCCGTTACGGCGGCGAGGAGTTCGCCGTGCTGCTGCCGCGCACCCAGCTGCCGGGGGCCCTCACGGTGGCCGAGCGCGTGCGCCGTGATTTGGGCACCTTGCGCGTGGGCCCGGACGGGGTGCTCAACGTGACGGCCTCCCTGGGCGTCTCCAGCTTCCCCCACCGCAGCGTGCTCAGCCCCGAGCAGCTGCTGCTCACCGCCGACGAGGCCCTCTACCGGGCCAAGGCCGACGGCAGGGACCGCATCTGCCTCCACTCCCAGCTGCCCCTGCTCCCGTCCGTCCCTCCCGCAGACGGATGACCTGGGTCAAAGACCCGGGTCTGATTTGACCCGTTCGCATGGGGTGAGTCTATGATGACCCTCGACTCCTGATTGTCGGGGAGTCGAATCATCTCGTGATTCCATGGGTTTGCAGTGCCCCACCGGCTGGCAAAAGCATTGCAAATGTCATGGGACGGAAAGAATCCCATGGGTCCCCTCGCCGCACATCGCCCCGAAGCAGACACCTCCCCTCGGGGAAGACTGCTGCTCGTGGATGACGAGGAGAACATCCTCAAGTCCATCCGCCGGGTGCTGCGGCGCGGGGATTGGGACATCGAGACGGCGACGGACGCGGAGCAGGCGCTCAGGACGGTGGAGGCGTTCCGCCCGGAGGTCGTCATCTCCGACTTCCGCATGCCGGGCATGAACGGGGTGGAGTTCCTCACCCGGGTGAAGCAGCAGGAGCCGCGCGCCCAGCGCATCATGCTCACGGGCCAGGCGGACCAGCAGGCCATCGAAGAGGCCATCAACCGCTCGGAAATCTTCCGCTTCATCTCCAAGCCCTGGAATGACAGCCACCTGGTGTTGACGGTGAAGAGCGCGTTCGAGCAGTACGCGCTGCAAGCGGAGAACGAGCGGCTGTACCGGGTGACGCAGGCGCAGAACGCGGAGCTCAAGGTGCTCAACGCGGACCTGGAGGAGCGCGTCGCGCAGCGCACGCGGATGCTCAGCCAGGCCAAGCGCGAGTGGGAGCTGTCGTTCGACTGCATGGAGACGCCGCTGTGCGTGGTGCGCGGGCGGGACTTCGCGGTGCGGCGGGCGAACCTGGCGTACGCGCACGTGGCCGGGCGCTCCATCGAACAGATTCCTTCGGATGTGGCGTGCTACCGCTACCTCTTCGACCGCGACGAGCCGTGCGTGGGGTGTCCGCTGCCGGCGGCGATGGAGAGTGGCAAGGGCGCGCGGGGTGAGGTGCAGCAGGGGGGAAGGACGTACGTGGTGGCGGCGTACCCCATGGCGGGGGACGAGCGCGTGGTGTGCACCTACCGCGACGTCACCGAGGAGCAGGCGATGACGCGCCGGCTCATCGAGACGGAGAAGATGGCGGCGGTGGGGCAGTTGGCGGGGGGCGTGGCGCATGAAATCAACAATCCGCTGGGGGGCATCCTGGCCTTCGCCCAGCTCATGTCGCGCGATGCGGGCCGCAGTGACGCGGACCTGGAGTCGCTGGGGCTGATTGAGGAGAGCGCGCTGCGCTGCAAGCGCATCGTCGAGAGCCTCTTGAAGTTCAGCCGGCACAGCCGCGTGGAGGACCGGCGGCTGTTCGACTTGTCTCGCTGCGTCGAGGACGCCGCGGTGCTCTTCCGCGCGCAGCTCAAGGCGACGCCTCGTGTGGAGTTGTCGTTGGGTTTGAAGGACGGTCTGCCCAAGGTGTACGGCGACCCGGGCACGCTCGCGCAGGTGGTGCTCAACCTGCTGCAGAACGGGCTTCAGGCGCTGCCGAACAAGGAAGGCCGGCTGAAGCTGGAGACGGGCCGGGAAGGAGACCGCAGCTTCTTCGCGGTGTCCGACACCGGCTGCGGAATCGAGGAGAAGCACCTGCCTCGCATCTTCGAGCCCTCCTTCACCACCAAACCCCCCGGTGAGGGCACCGGGTTGGGGCTGTCCATCGCGTACCGCATCGTTCAGGACCACGGGGGCAGTTTCCACGTCGACACCCAGGTGGGCGCCGGCTCCCGTTTCACTGTCTTCCTGCCCATTCCCCTGCAGCTCGAGAGGTTGCCGTGAACCAAGTCAAGCGCGCCAAAGTCCTCGTCGTGGATGACGACTCCGTCGTCCTCAAGGCCGTGACGCAGATTCTCCAGCGCGAGGGCCACCCCGTGGTGGCCATTGATGACGCGGTGGAAGGTCTGACGGCGGCCAAGGACCCCACCATCGACGTCGTCGTGTTGGACATCAAGATGCCGAACCTGTCCGGCATGGACCTCTTGCGCGGCATCAAGGCGGAGCGTCCGGACGTGGAGGTCATCATGATGACGGCCTTCGCCACCGTGGAGACGGCGGTGGAGGCGGTGAAGGCGGGCGCGTACGACTACCTCACCAAGCCCTTCGAGAACATCGACGAGGTGAGCCTCACGGTGGCCAAGGCCGCCGAGCGCAAGGCGCTCAAGGACCGCACCCGCGCGCTGGAAGAGGCGCTCACCGTGCGCAGCCAGTTCGAGGACCTCATCGGCCAGTCGCCGCAGATGCGCTCGGTCTTCAAGCTGGTGGAGACGGTGAGCCACTCCACGGCCACGGTGCTCATCCAGGGCGAGAGCGGCACGGGCAAGGAGCTGGTGGCGCGCGCCATCCACTACCGCAGCTCGCGCAAGGACAAGCCCTTCGTCGCCGTCAACTGCTCGGCGCTCACCGAGACGCTGCTGGAGAGCGAGCTGTTCGGCCACGTGAAGGGCAGCTTCACCGGCGCCACGGGCAACAAGAAGGGCCTGTTCGAGGCGGCCGACGGCGGCACCATCTTCCTGGACGAGATTGGCGACGTGCCTCCCGCCACCCAGGTGCGATTGCTGCGCGTGTTGCAGGAGGGCGAGGTCAAGCGCGTGGGCGCCAACGAGCCCGTCAAGGTGGACGTGCGCGTCATCGCCGCCACGCACGTGGACCTGTCGCGCGCCAAGGAGCAGGGCAAGTTCCGCGAGGACCTGTTCTACCGCCTCAACGTCATCACCATCGACCTGCCGCCCCTGCGCGACAGGCCGCAGGACGTGCCGCTGCTCGCGCACCACTTCCTGAAGCTGTACGCGTCCAAGGCGGACAAGAAGGTGACGGGCATCTCCCCGCGCGCCATGGAGGCCCTCACCTGCAACCGGTGGACGGGCAACGTGCGCGAGCTGGAGAACGTCATCGAGCGCGCCGTGGTGCTCACGAGCAACGAAGTCATCGACGTGGAGGACCTGCCGCCCGGCTTCCAGTCGGCGCCGCAGGCCGACTCGGCGGTGGAGGTGTTCAGCCTGGCGCACCTGCCGTACGCCCAGGCCAAGCGCCTGGCGATGCGCGCCTTCGAGCGCCGCTACCTGTCCGCGCTCCTGGAGAAGAACAACCAGAACGTCTCCAGCGCCGCGCGGGCCGCGGGCGTGGACCGCTCCAACTTCCGCCGCCTGCTCAAGCAGTACGAGGTGGCGGGCCGCTCCATGAAGCCCCGCGTCCTGAAGGAGGACTCGGAGGCCGCGGAGCCGTTGGAGGCAGCGTCCTAGGTCTTCACCCGTCCTCGCCGGGCTCGCGGAGTCGCTCCGCGAGCTGGCGCTGGATGTCCTCGTAGCGCTCGGAGAGCTTCGCTTCCTCGCCATTCTGGGTCGGGGTGTAGAAGCTCCGGGCGCGCAGGGCCTCGGGCAGGTAGTCCTCCGGGACGTAGTTGCCCTCGAAGTTGTGCGGGTACTTGTAGCCGCCCCCGTAGCCCAGTGACTTCATCAGCTTCGTCGGCGCGTTGCGCAGGTGCATGGGCACTGGCAGCGCGCCTTCCTTCATCACCGCCTCGCGCGCGGCGGCGTACGCGGTCAGCACCGCGTTCGACTTGGGCGCCAGCGCCAGGTACGTGACGGCCTGGGTGAGCGGCAGCGTGCCCTCGGGCAGGCCGACGAGTTGGAAGGCTCGCAGCGCATCCACCGCCACGCTCAGCGCGCGCGGGTCCGCGTTGCCGATGTCCTCCGAGGCGAAGATGACCATGCGCCGGAAGAGGAAGATGGGGTCTTCTCCGGCCTCCAGCATGCGCGCCATCCAGTACAGCGCGCCGTCCACGTCGCTGCCGCGCATGGATTTGATGAAGGCGCTGATGACGTTGTAGTGCTCCTCGCCGCCCTTGTCGTAGAGCAGCGTCTTCTGCTGGAGCGCTTCCTCCGCGGCCTTCCGGTCCACGCGTGCGCCGCCGTGGGCCGCCGCCACCTCCAGCCCCGTGAGCGCCTTGCGCGCGTCTCCACCGGCGGAGGCCGCGAGGAAGTTCAACGCCTCGTCCTCCACCTCCACCTTGCCGCCCAGGCCTCGCTCGTCGGCCACCGCGCGGCGCAGGAGGGACACGAGCTCCTCCTCTTCAAGTCCGCGCAGCGTGACGACGCGGCAGCGCGACAGGAGCGCGGCGTTGACCTCGAACGAGGGGTTCTCCGTGGTGGCGCCGATGAGTGTCACGGTGCCCTTCTCCACGTGGGGCAGGAGCGCGTCCTGCTGCGCCTTGTTGAAGCGGTGGATTTCGTCGATGAAGAGGAAGGTGCGCTGGCGATGCAGGTTCCAGCGCTCCTGGGCGCGGCCCACCGTCTCGCGGATGTCCTTCACGCCCGCGAGCACGGCGGACACCGAGTCGAAGGCGGCGCCGGTGGAGCGGGCCACCAGCCCCGCGAGCGTCGTCTTTCCCGTCCCGGGAGGCCCCCAGAGGATGAGGCTTGGGACCTGGTCGCTCTCCAGGGCCCGGCGCAGGAAGCGGCCCTCCGCGGTGAGGTGCTCCTGGCCCATGAACTCGTCCAGGGAGCGGGGGCGCATCCGCTCCGCGAGCGGTGCCCGGCGTGCCCGCTCCTGCTGACCGGCATGTTCGAAGAGGTCCATGGAAGCCCCAAACCTAGCGCTCGGGACGCCACCGCGCCGGGGCGTCTGTCCGGTGGGAAGGCTCCCCGACAAATCCTGGAAGCGCCCGGGCGCCTGCCTGGATTATGAAGAGGGGCGCGTGCAGACCCTCGTCATTGTCGCGAAGAAGGACAACCCCGAGGCGGCGTCCCTGGCGGCCCGCATCCGTGAGCGCTACCCGCACCTCACCGTGCTGGGAGACCGCTCGCTGGCGCATGCCCTGGGGTGGGCTCGGGTGGAGGACCGGGAGCTGGCGGCCCGGGCGGACCTGACCGTGGTGCTGGGCGGTGACGGCACCCTCATCTACGCGGCGCGGCTGTTGGGCGGCCGGGGCGTCCCCATCCTGGGCGTCAACCTGGGCAGCCTGGGCTTCATGACGGAGATTCCCGTCGAGGACCTGTTCTCCACGCTGGAGGAGGTGCTGGCCGGCCGCTTCCAGGTGGACTCGCGCATGAAGCTCACCTGCCGGCTGGTGCGCGGCGGGCGCGTGCTCATCGAGGACGAAATCCTCAACGACGTGGTCATCAACAAGGGCGCGCTGGCGCGCATCGCCGACCACGAGACCTCCATCGATGGGGTGCCCATCACCACGTACAAGGCGGACGGCGTCATCCTCGCCACGCCCACGGGCTCCACCGCCTACTCGCTGTCGGCGGGAGGCCCCATCGTCCACCCATCGGTGGACTGCACGGTGCTGTCGCCCATCTGCTCGCACGCGCTCACCCAGCGCTCCATCGTGGTTCCCGCGGACCGCGTCATCCGCATCACCCTGCGCAGCGAGACGGCGGACACGTACCTGACGCTGGATGGGCAGACGGGCCACGGACTGCAGGGCGGCGACTGCATCGAGGTGGTGCGCTCCGCCAACCGCGTCAACCTGGTGCGCAACCCGCGCGTGGCGTACTTCTCCATCCTCCGGCAGAAGCTCCACTGGGGCGAGCGCTGAAGGGCGCGTGTTCCTGTTCCTCTCGAAGGTGCTGGACCTCTTCCTGGCGCCGCTCACGTGGGCCCTCGTGCTGCTCGTCGCGGGGGGCTTGCTGAAGCGCCCATGGCCTCGGGCCTCCCGCGTCCTCGCGGGGACGGGCGTGGCGGTCCTCTACCTCTTCTCCACCGAAGCGGTGTCCACGCTGCTCACGTATACGGCGGAGAAGGACGCGCGTGACACCTTCCAGCCGGGCGTGACTTATGACGCCGTCATCGTCCTGGGCGGGGCGCTGGACCCGTCCGCCACGGAGCGCTCGGGGCACCTCGAGTTCAACGCCGCGGTGGACCGGGTGCTGCGCGGCTTCGAGCTCATGCGCGACGGCCATGCGCGCCACGTCCTCATCTCCGGGGGCTCGTTGGACCCGCGGCCCACCGCAGTGGTGGAGGCGGACGTGCTGGCGCGCCAGTACCAGGCGTGGGGTGTGCCCGCGGAGCGCATCTTCACCGAGGGCCGCAGCCGGAACACGCGGGAGAACGCGGTGGAGTCCGCGCGCATCATCCAGGAGCAGGGCTGGAAGCGGCTGCTCCTGGTGACGAGCGCGGCGCACATGCCTCGGGCCGAAGGGTGCTTCGCCGCGGTGGGGCTGCGGCCGGACCTGCTGCCCGTGGACGCGCGGATGCCCGCCACGCAGACCCGGAGGCTGAGCTGGGTGCCGCGAGCCGTCGCGCTCTCCTCGAGCACGGACGCCCTGCGCGAACTGGCGGGGCGCGCCGTGTACCGCATGCGGGGATGGACCGCGCCCTGAAGAGGGGCCTTCAGCCCGCGGCCCGGAGGGGTGCCACCTCCACGGGGGCCGTGCGCTGGACGGCTTCCTGCCGGAGCCAGGACAGCGTCGTCAGTCGGCTCTCGTCGAGGATGCGCTGGGTGGTGATGC
Organism: Myxococcus stipitatus; assembly: GCF_037414475.1. Next base: position 7,203,630 of record NZ_CP147913.1, read on the forward strand.
GGTCCGGATAGGAGCGCATGAACATGTTCGTGAAGTGGGTGCCGTAGTGGATGTACTCGTCCCGCGTGGGGTCCGTCAGGGGCCGCACGCAGGCCTCGAAGTGGGGCTCATGGAAGTAGGCCAGCGCGAAGCGCTCGCGCGTGTTGAGCACGACCTTGTGCGGCGTCGACAGCAGATAGCCTCGCGTGAGGAACTGGAGGATGTCGCCGGGGAACACCGTGAGGACGCCGGGCACGGGCTTCACGAAGGTCCACGGGTCGTCATGCTCGTACATTCCGGCGGAGCTCTCGTGCGGGAGCCAGTTGCGGGGCCGCTTCTCTCCCTCGACGGGCGGACGGACATACAGGCCTCCCACGTCGTCCTGCGCGGCGATGACGAGCAGCCCGTAGTCGGTGTGCGCGCCAATGCCCCGCGCCGCCGTGGCGGAGCGGGTGGGGAAGCGCAGCACGCGCATGTGGTGCCAGCCATCCTGGGTCAGCGAGGTGAGCGCGTCGAGGTCCAGCCCCAGGCCCAGCGCCGTGAGCCGGAGCAACCGCTCGCCCACCGAGCCGAGCTCGTCGACGTGGGCCTTCATGCCTTGGTGCCAGTCCTCATCGGGCCAGGGGGCCGGGCCATGACAGGGCCACTTGGACTGCACGCGCGGGTCCGTGAGGGGGACGTCCTTGCAGACGGTGAAGACCTCGGACAGGTCCGCCTCCGACGCGGTGAGCTCCTGTCCCGACGCGATGTAACCGGAATACGTCAGGTCGCTCACGCAGCGCGCCTTCACCTCCAGCGGCTGGCGGAAGAACCGGCGGCTCAGCTCGAAGGCGTGTTGGCTCTTCTCCGCCTGGGCGGCGCTCATACGCACCTGGAAGATGCCGTCGCGTCTCCAGGCCCGCACCATCATGAGCCCCAGTGCGACGTCGGCCTCGCTTCCACTCACGGCCTGCGGCAACTGGAATGTCTCCAACTCGATCATGGGAACTCCCGCGTGAGGGGCGAAAGGGAGCTTCCCGGCTCGAGTCTCGACGTAGGAGATGAAGGGGGAGCTCCGCCGGCGCGCGAGTGGAGCAATCCCGGGCGTTCATCACCAGACGCGGGGCAGAAAACACCCCGGCTTCAAGCCGTCGATATGTCCGGAACTGGATGCTTACTTGAGCGGCGGGGCAGGGCGGCGCGCGTCCGGAGTGAGTCCCGCGGCGTCCAGACGGGTGATGCGGCCCTCGGGCTTCGCGCGGGGAACAGGGCGGCCCGAGCGGAACACGTCCGCGAGCACGTCCAGCGGCGTGCGTCCGTCCTTCAGCACGGGCGTGGTGGGCAGGCCCTTGAGCATGTCGTAGCCATCCTTGCCGCTGGCGAGGAAGCTCAGCGTGGCGAACCGGTACGTGGCCGCGGCATCCAGCGGCTTGCCGTTCACCGTCACGTCCACCACGCGCTGCCCCGCGGGACGGCGCGCGTCGTACTTGAAGCGCAGGCCGGACACCTGCAGGAAGCGGCCGGGGCGCGAGTCCTCGCGGCTCAGGCTCACGCCATTCTCCAGCACCGCGCGCAGCGTGGCGCCGGGGAGCTCCATCACCACCAGTTCGTCCGTGTACGGCATCAGCGAGTGCAAATCCCGGCGCGTGAGCACTCCGGCGCGCAGCACCGAGTCCGCGCGCAGCGCGCCCCCATTGACCACGGCCACGTCCGCGCCCGAGGCCTCGCGGAACGCATCCGCCACCAGTGAGCCCAGGTTCGTCTCCCGCGTGCGCACCTGGGTGCTGCGCGCCTCCAGCGCCACCGGCGTGCGCCCCACCGGCTCCGCGAGGCGGGCGAACAGCGCTTGATAGGGCTGCATCGCCTCGTTGAACTGCGCGTCCTCGGGGACCTTCTTCGTGACGGGCAGCGTCGCCCAGGACACCTTGCGCACCGCGCCCGTCGCCATATCCACGTCCAGCGTGAGGCGGCCCACGTCCAGCGCGTCCGAGGGCACCTTGAAGATGGGCGTGCCCGTGGAGCGGTCCGCCGCGCCCACGTGGTCATGGCCGCCCAGAATCGCGTCGACCTTCACGCACCGGGCCAGGGCCTTGTCCTCCGCCAGCGTCAGGTGCGTGAGCCCCAGCACCACCTTGGCCCCCGCCTCGCGCAGCTTCGCCACCGCGTCCTTCGCGGCCGCGCAGACGTCTCCGAACTGGGTGTCGGGCCCCGCCTTCGTGGTGGTCTTCGTCTCCTGGAGCACCACGCCGAAGAGGCCCACCGGAATGCCGCCCAGCTCCCGCAGCTCGAACGCCTTCACGCCGTCGAACAGCGCGCCCGTCTTGGCGCTCGTCACGTTGGCGCCCAGCCAGGGGAAGCGCGACTGGCGGATGCGCTCGTGCAGCACCTCGTCGCCGAAGTCGAACTCGTGGTTGCCCAGCACCGCCACGTCCAGCCCCAGCGCGTTCCACGCGTCCACCATGTGCCGGCCCTTGAGGGGCTTGCCATCCAGCTCCAGCAGCGACTCCACCGACGGCGACAGCGTGTCGCCGCCCAGCAGCGTCATCACGTGCGGGGTGGGGGACTCGGCGAGCACGCGCTTTCTCAGCGTGGCCACGCGCGCGAGCCCACCCCGGTTGCCGTGCTCCTGCGGCTGCACCTGGTACACGTCCGCCAGGTGGAGGAACGTCAGTCGCGTCGTGCCTTTGGCGGGCGCGGCGGCCAGGGAGGTGCTCGGAGCCGACGCCAGGAGCAGCGCGAGCGGCAGGAGCAAGACCCCTCGGCGGGCCAGCGCTGTCATGGTCGTCATCGCGAGTCGTTCTCCAAGGGGCGCCCGCACGGCGCCGGGCTCGCGGACCTACCGCACTCAGAGGACGAACGCGAGAACACCCGCACCTGACTCCCCTGCCGCAACCTTGGCTGCTGCTGCGACGTGTCATGGTGCGAAGTTACAGAATTGATGTGAATGCGGTTTGCTCTCGCTTTGCTGCGGTTGCTAGGACCCTCTCCATCAACGACAGGGAGGTCGTCACCATGCGACGCAACATGTGGAGTGCGCTGCTGCTGGCCGGGGTGTTGGGCTGCGGAGAGACCGCGCTCGAGAATCCGCTGGGCACGGGCGAGAAGACAGAACAGGTCGTCCAGCAGCTTGGCGCCTCCAGCCGGCCAGGCATGGGGGCGGTTGTCTACGCCGGAGGCACGACGTTCCGGGTGTGGGCGCCGCTGGCCACCAAGGTCTTCGTGGCGGGCGACTTCAGCAGTTGGGGCTGGGTGGAGTTGGGCAACGAGTTCAACGGCAACTTCTCCGGTGACGTGGCGGGCGCGGTGAAGGGGCAGAAGTACAAGTTCGTCACGCGCAACCAGTGGGGGAGTGATGCGTGGCGCGCGGACCCTCGCGCGGCGTGGCAGGAGAACTCCACGGGCGCCAGCATCATCTACGACCAGGGCGAGTACTGGTGGAACGCGCAGCAGTTCAGCACGCCGGCCTTCCACGAGATGGTCATCTACGAGATGCACGTGGGGACGTTCAACGACTCGCCGGGGTGGGGGCCGGGTAACTGGACCAGCGCCATCGCGAAGCTCGACTACCTGAAGGATTTGGGCGTCAACATGGTGAAGGTGATGCCGGCGTACGAGTTCGCCGGTGACTTCTCCTGGGGCTACAACGTGGCCTTCCCGTTCGCGCCGGAGAGCGCGTATGGCTCGCCCAACGACATGAAGCGCTTCGTGGACGAGGCGCACTACCGGGGCATCGGCGTCATCTTCGACGTGGTGAACAACCACTGGGGGCCCAGCGACCTGCCCATGTGGTGCTTCAGCGGCGACTGTCTGGGCAACGGTGGCGAGTACTTCTTCACCGACAACCGCAAGTCGACGCCTTGGGGCGACACGCGTCCGGACTACGGCCGCGCCGAGGTGCGCGCGTACATCCGCGACTCGATGATGAACCTGCTCGACAACTTCCGGGGCGATGGCCTGCGGTGGGACGCCACGAAGTACATGCGCACGATTGACGGCACGGGCGACATCTCGTCGGCGTGGCAGGTGTTCCGCTCCGTCAACCGTGAAATCAACGCGAACAAGGGTTGGAAAATCTCCATCGCCGAGGACTTTGGCGGCGGTGACTCCATCACCAACGACGCCACGTCCGACTTCGCGGGCGGCGCGGGCTTCGATGCGCAGTGGTCGGCGGAGTTCGTGCATCCCATCCGCGCGGCGGCCATCGAGCAGAACGACGCGAACCGGAACATGTTCGCGGTGCGCGACGCGATTACCCAGCGCTTCAGCGGGCGGGCGCACGCGCGTGTCATCTACTCGGAGAGCCACGACGAGGTGGCCAACGGAAAGAGCCGGCTGCCGGAGGAAATCTGGCCGGGCAACGCGGGGAGCTGGGCGTCGAAGAAGCGCTCCACGCTGGCCGCGGGCATCGCGCTCACCTCGCCGGGCATCCCCATGTTGTTCCAGGGGCAGGAGATTCTCGAGGACGGGTTCTTCTCCGACGGAGACCCGGTGGACTGGGGCAAGCTCAACACCTACGGCGGCATCCGCAACCTGTACCGGGACCTCATCCGCCTGCGCCGCAACTGGAACAACAACACGCGCGGCCTGCGCGGTGGCAACGTCAACGTCCACCACGTCAACAACACGGACAAGGTGATTGCCTACCACCGCTGGGACAGCGGCGGGCCGGGTGATGACGTGCTCATCGTCGCCAACTTCAGCGGCTCGTACTTCTCCAACTACAACATCGGCTTCCCTCGCACGGGCACGTGGTACCTGCGCTTCAACAGCGACTGGAACGGGTACTCGTCCGACTTCGGCAACACGCCGTCGACGAACACCCAGGCGTATGTGGGGACCAAGGACAACATGGCCAACAACGCGTCGTTCGCCATCGGCCCCTACTCGCTGCTCATCTTCTCGCAGTAACCGGTGTCGGGAGCTTCGGGCGCCCGAGGGTCGGGCGCCCGGTTCCTACACGGTGTAGCGGTGGCCCTGGCGCAGGGGCTCGATGACGCTGGCCTCGGTGTCGAAGTCATCCGGGTAGTGGATGAGGCGCATGCGGGCGCGCAGCTCCGCGGGCAGCGCGGCGAGCTTCTCATAGGGCGTGTGGACGCCGTAGTTCGTCTCGTGGATGACCAGGTCCGCGCGGGACAGCCAGTGGATGAGCCCTTCGTCGAAGGCGGTGTCCGCGCTGTAGCCCAGGCACCTGCCGCCCGCGTGGATGCGCAGCGCGGTGGTGGGCACGTGGTGGTACGTCAGGCGGGACTCGATGAGGAAGGGGCCGTGCCGCACGGCGGCCTCGGTGGAGAGCGGCGTGTGCTCGAAGTAGTCGTCGAAGTGCTTGTCGTTGGGGGCCTCGCCGCGCTTCTCGATGAGGCACTCCATGCCGGCGGCCAGGTGGCCTTCCCAGAGCCGCTCCGCCACGGCGGGATGGGTGAGCAGCTCCAGCTTCCTGCGCAGGACGAAGAAGGAGAAGTAGCCCATGCTCTCCAGGCCGGAGGCGTGGTCCGCGTGGAGGTGGGTGAGGGCCACGGCGCTGACCCGGTCCACGTCGAGTGGGACTCCGGTGGCCAGCGAGGCCTCGCGCATCATCTTGCGGATGGGGTGCGGACAGTCGACGAGGAGCACCTGGCCCTCGGCCTCCACGGCCAGACAGGACGAGTAGTGGAGGGCTGAGAAGGCATCCCCGACGCCCAGGGGGATGAAGGACAGGCTCATGGCTGGCTCCGAAGAGACGGGTCGAGTCGCTCGCGCAGCTTCGCCGCGACGGTGGGGGGACAGAAGGCCGAAACGTCCTCGCCCCGCGAGACGCGCTGCTTGAGTCCGCTGCTGCTCACCTCGGCGAGGTGGGCTTCGGCCGGGAGGAAGAGGGTGGAGATTTCGGGGGCGAGGGCGCGGTTGTTCCGCGCGAGCTCGGTCTCGAACTGCGCATCGGTGGCGCCGCGCACGCCGCGCAGCAGGACGCTGGCGCCGATGGCTCGCGCGTAGTCGACGATGAGCCCTTCGGTCCACGCCACCGTGACGTTGGGGTGCATGGCCACGGCCTCTCGCACCAGGGCCACGCGCTCGTCGGGTGACAACAGCGTGTTCTTCGCGGGGTTGATGGCCACGACGACCACGACATGGCCGAAGAGCCTCGCTGCTTGACGGACCACGGACAGATGTCCGGCGGTGACGGGGTCGAAGCTGCCTGCGTAGACGGCGATGGTCATGGCGACACCTCGGGCGCGTGGAGTCGTGGCGCCTGGGATGGACGGAGGGCGAAGGGGACGTAGAGCGTTCCGGCGATGCAGAGCAGCGCGGACAGGACGAAGTGCCCGGGGTAGCCGAGTGCCTGCGCGCTGAACCCACTGACGGCCGCCGCCGCGCCCGTGGCCACCACGACGAGCGAGGCCTGCACCGTGTAGTCGGTGGCGGCGTGTTCGGCGCGGCAGGCATCCATCATCGCGGTGAAGAGCGTGGCGGTGGCCATGCCGCTGGCGATGTGCTCCACGGCGCAGACCGCCGTCATCCACGTCATCGACGAAGGGGTGCTGGCCACGAACGCGTAGAGCAACACGGCCGTGGCCTGGACGAAGCCGAAGAGGAACAAGGCCCGCCGCCGCCCCAGCTTCACCACCAGGCTTCCACCCGCGAGTGCTCCCACGAGCCCCGCGGTGAAGCCCACCACCCCCAGCATCCAGGCGATGTCCGTGAGCGACAGGCCTCTATCCACCAGGAACGTGCGCAGCATGCCCGTGGCCAGCGCTTCCCCCGCCTTGTAGACGACGAGCAGCGTCAACCACGTCGAGGCGCCGGGACGTCGCAGCCACCACTGAAGCCCCAGGCTCGAGCGCGGAGGCGGCTCGGTGACGGGCTCGCGATAGAGCGCGATGGGCACGGTGGCGACCAGGAGCATCACCCCCAGCGCCAGGAGGGTGGGGCGCCAGCCCGCCGCGTCGAAGACGGCGAGCATGAGGCCTCCACCCAGAATCATCCCCACGCGATACGCGGCCACCTGCACGCCGTTGCCCCAACCTCGCTCGGTGGGGGAGAGCAGGGACACCGCGAGGCCGTCGGTCGCGATGTCCTGGGTCGCCGCGAGCAGGTTGACGCCCAGCACCGCGGCGAGCAGCCACTGCGTGTCCACGGTGGACTCGGGCAGCGCGAGCGACAGCAGCAGTCCCGCGCTCAGGCACTGCAACGGGAGGATGTAGCCTCGGCGCCGTCCCCATCGTGCCGAGCCGTGGCGGTCCATGTACGGAGCCCAGAGGAACTTCAACGCCCAGGGCAGCGCGAGCAGGTGCGCCAGTCCGATGGCTGGAAGCGAGAGGCCTTGATGGCGCAGCAACGCAGGAAGCGCCTGGGTGAAGAAGCCGAACGGCAGGCCTTGGGAGAGATAGAGGCTCGACAGGAGCCCCAGCTTCACAAAGGTCCTCATGCGCCCTCCTTCGCGGCCGTCGTGTCGAGCAGACCCGCGGCCATCTGCTTCACCGTGTTGGCGGCCGAACCCGAGGGGACGAGCCCCGGCGCGCTCGCGGAGAGCACGAAGTAACCCTGCACCGCGGCGAAGAGTCCCACCGACAGGGCGCGAGCCCGGCGCTTGCCCACCACCGCCGCGACCAATCCTTCGAGGTGCTCCAGGTCCGCGCGTACGACGTGCTCGTAGGCGGCGCGGACCTCCGGCTGCCGGATGGCCTCCGCGCTGATGGTGACCCAGCCGGCCACCGCGCTCGGGTCCGCGTCCGCACCCGTCGCGAGGAACGCGTCCAGGAACGCATCCACCCGCCCTCGCGCATCATCCGGGGGGAGGCGGGAGACGCGCTTCTCCACCCGCTCCCGCGCACGCGCCGCGAGCTGCTCCACCAGCACGAGCAGAATCTCCTGCTTGTCGCTGAAGTGGTAGTGCACCAGCCCGGGACTCAGGCCCGCCGCCTTCGCGATTTCGTTGATGGAGGCCCGTTCGTAGCCCCGCTCGGACATCACTCGCAGCAGGCCCGTGACGATTTGCTGACGGCGCTCTTCGGTGTTGGACGGACGAGGCATGGTGGCCTTGTTTATTGGTTGTGTGACCAACTTATAAACAGGGCGGCACGCGGCGTCAACCTGGCCTGGGGCGAGGAGTCAACCCTGGGGCGCGGCGCCGGGGGGCGGGCCTGTCCGCATGTGGGTGCGTTGTCCGGAGACCAGCGCGTCGATGCCCGCGGCGACGAGGTCAGGCACCTCGAGCGAGGGCAGGTGGCTGACGGCGGGAAGCTTCATGACGTGAAACCACGGGTGTCCCGCGCTGAAGGCCACCTGCTCCTCCAGATAGTCCTGGGTATCGGGCTGGGCATACAGGTGCAGCGCGGTGGGCGCTCGGCGCAGTCGAGCGAGCGCGCGCAGCGGTGTGCCGTGGCGGGTGTAGCTGGCGGTGATTTCCCGCGCAGCGCGAGCCCACATCTCCTCGGAGACCTCGCGCATGTCCACACGAAGGGTGCGAAGGATGTCCTCGTTCGCCACGCCGTTGGCCCAGTTCTCGAGCAGCTCATCGCGTGCGCGTCCCCAGCGCTCGGACATGAGTCCGCGCAGGATGGCGGAGTAGGCGGGAGGTGGCTCGGTGACGAGCCAGTCCAGGAACACGAGGTGGGGCACGCGGTGGACGCCCAGCTCCCGGAAGAGGTCCAAGGCCCAGAAGCCCGAGGTGGAGACGCTGACCGGCACCGCCCGCTGGGCTCCGCTGGTGTTCAGCACCGCGAGCAAATCGTCGAGCACCGTGCCGCTGTCGAAGTCCCCTTCGCCCTGCTCCGAATCACCATGCCCTCGCAGGTCGACGCAGAGGACGCGGTGGTGCCTGGCGCAGCGGGGGACCAGGGCGCGGAAGATGTCGCGCCGGGAGCACCAGCCAGGGATGAGGAGCAGCGAGGTCTCGCCCTGACCCACATCGTCGTAGCGGATGCGGGCACCGCCGCTCGCGTGCACCTCGGGCATGTCTTCCTCCCCTGTCGAGACAAGACGCTCTTCTCGTCAGGTGACCATGCGCCAGGGGCACGACAGCAGACGAGCGAAGGAGGGGAGGTGGCCCGGGTTGGCGGGACGTCAGAACGACAGCAGGGTGGTCACCTTGTCGCGGCCCAGGCGCTGAGGGCCCTCGAGGAAGTCGAGGCTGATGAGGAAGCTGAAGCCGACGAGCTCACCGCCCAGCCGCCTCACCAGCTTCGCGGTGGCCTCCGCCGTGCCTCCGGTGGCGAGCACGTCGTCCACCACGAGGACTCGCTCACCCTGGAGGATGGCGTCCTCGTGCATCTCCACCCCGTCCGCGCCGTACTCCAGCGAGTAGCGCTCCACGACGGAGCGGTGGGGCAGCTTGCCGGGCTTGCGCGCGGGGACGAAGCCCGCGTCGAGCGCGAGCGCGATGGGCGCGCCCAACAGGAAGCCGCGCGCCTCCACGCCGACGACCTTGGTGATGTGCTGTCCCCGGAAGGGCGCGGACATGGCGTTGATGACCCGGCCGAACAGGCGCGGGTCCGCGAGCACGGGGGTGATGTCCTTGAAGACGATGCCGGGCTTGGGGAAGTCCGGCACGTCGCGCAAGCGGGCCTGGAGGTCCGCGACGAGTGTGGTGTCGGGGCGGCTGGCGACAGGCAGGGTCATGTGAAGACCTCGGGGTTGACGCAGTGAGGAGGCCGCCTTCCCTCGAGCGCGGCCAGGAGGTTGTCCACCGCCATGGAGGCCATGCGGCCCCGGGTGGCGTGGGAGGCGCTGGCGATGTGGGGCGCCAGCAGGACGTTGGGCAGCGTCATCAACGGGCTGTCGGGCGGAAGGGGCTCGGGGTCCGTCACGTCCAGGGCGGCGCCGCCCAGCCGGCCGTCTCTCAGGGCTTCGACGAGCGCGTCCGGGTCCACGACGCCTCCGCGCGCGGTGTTGACGAGCAGCGCCCCGGGTTTCATCGCCGCCAGCTCCTCGCGGCCCACCCAGTGCCGGGTGGCGGGTGTCAGGGGCACGTGCAGGGTGACGATGTCCGCTTCGGCGAGCAGCGTGGCCTTGTCCACCCGGGTGGCGCCCGTCTCGGCCTCCAGCGCGGGCCGGGCCTCGCGTCCTACATAGAGGATTCGCATCCCGAAGCCGCGGGCCCGCCGGGCCACCGCCGAGCCGATGGCCCCCGGGCCGACGATTCCCAGCGTGGCCCCGTACACGTCCGTTCCGAGCAGGAGGGTGGGGCTCCAGGTCCGCCAGTGGCCGGCCCGGACGAACGCGTCCGCCTCCGCGACCCGCCGGGCCAGTCCCAGAATCAGCGCGAATGCGAAATCCGCGGACGTCTCCGTGAGGGTGCCTGGGGTATTTCCTACCGCGACGCGCCGCTCCGTACAGGCCCGGACATCAATGTTGTCGTAGCCAACAGCCACGTTGCTGACCGCCCGCAGGCCCGGAGCCGAGGCGAGCAGGCGGGCATCCACACGGTCCGTCAACAAGGTGACGAGCCCGTCGGAGCGGGCGGCCTCGGAGAGGAGGGCCTCGGGAGGGGGCGGTGTCTCAGCCTCCCAGACGGACAGGTCCACGTGCTTGCTCAGCCGCCCGAGGGCCTCTCCAGGAAGCTGGCGGGTGACGAAGACGCGGGGGCGGAGGGTCCGGGGCATGGCGAGCGTTGATGGTCTCATAGCCTGATGCCGGTGGCTGCTTCCGCTGGCGGACTCAACCACATTTCCCGCGAGCGGGAGCCTCCTTGCTGTGCTAGTGGCAGGGGTTCCCCGGCGCTAGGAGCCAGGGGCCCTGCCTGTGCCAGCCGTGCAATCCACCGCCGACATTCGAGACGCCCTCCCTCCTCAGGACACCCAGTGGCTCAGGGCCCTGAAGGCTGAAGTCCAACCCACCACTTTCAAAAAGGGCCGGGAGGTGGCGGAGTCCCGCCGCGTCTTCGGGCTCCAGCGTGAAGGCGACCGCATCCGTGCGCAGGTCGCTGGTTCCACCGGTGAGCGCTATGAGGTCGCGCTCATGGTGGCGGATGGCCGCGCCACCTCCACCTGCACGTGTCAGTCGTGGAACGTGTATGGCCCCCACTGCAAACACGTGGTGGCCGCCGCGCTCATCTACGCGGCGCGCTTCCGTCCGCCGCCCCGTCCGCAGCCCGTCGCCCCTCCTCCTCCCGCCGAACCGGCCGAGCCCGCCACCGCTGCCAGCAACGAGGTGGTGGACGCGGAGGTTCCCGTGGAGCCCGACGCTCCCGCCGTGGACGCCGTCAGCCTGCCCGCGCTCGCCAAGGTGGAGAGCTGGCTGGGGCTCTCCGCGCAGCCGGACTACGAGTTCTTCTACCGGCTGACCGCCGCGAGCACGAACGCGGGCACGCGTCAGTGGGTGATGGACGTGCGCCGGCAGGACGCGCAGACCAAGGGCCCCATCCACGTGAAGCGCACGCTCCAGACGGGGGGACGCATCTCCCCGGCCGACGAGCGCGTCTTCATCGCCCTGTCCCGTCACGAGCACCGCTACGACTCGCGCATCGTCCTGTCGGACGAGGAGCTGAGCGAGGTGCTGGACCTCTTGCGCTTCCGGCGGGTCATCTACCGGGGCACCGCGCTCATCAACACGGAGGTGCCCGTGCGTCCGCAGATTCGGCTGGAGTCCCGGCCGGACGGCGCGACGGCGCGCATCGAGCTGCTCTTCCCGGATGGCGCCAGCTACTCGCTCAAGGACGTCATCCTGTTGTCGGGCCGGCGCACCTGGGTCATCCAGGCGCAGAACCTCCACCCGGTGGAGCCCGACTTCCCGCCCCGGCTCCTGCGCAAGTGGCTGCTCGAGCCGAACATGTCCTTCCCGACCGGACAGCTGGACCGGGTGCTGACGTTCTTCGCGGCGCACCTGCCTCGCTTCCGCATGTCGCTGAAGGCGGACGACATCGAGGTGGACGAGGCCGTGGAGCCCCACTTCGTGCTGACGCTCGAGGGCAACCCGGAGCGCGTGAAGGTGCAGCTCGCCGCGCGCTACGGCCAGACGACGGCGCCGGTGTCCCCCACGGCCACGCACCTGGGCTATGCCAGCGGCGTGGGCGGGGACAGCCGCAAGCTGTACCGCCGCCGCGAGGACCTGGAGAAGTCCGCCGGAAAGATGCTCCTGGACCTGGGGCTGCGCTTCGAGCCCCAGTCGCACGCATTCGACGCGTCGGGTGACGTGGCGCTGGAGTTCTGGGCGCGCGGCCTGGCGTCGCTGCCGGCGGAGTGGGAGCGCTTCGGTGTGCAGGCGCCCAAGGTGCGGCTGCGCCCCAAGCTCAAGCCGCGCATCCGCGTGGGCATGAGCGGCGTGCAGTGGTTCGACCTGGATGCGGAGTTCGTCACCGACGACCAGGCCGTGGACCTGGGCGCGGTGCGCATGTGGCTGGACTCCGGCCGCCGCTTCGTCCCGCTGAAGGACGGCACCTTCGCGGAGGCGGACCCCGTCGAGCTCAAGCGCGTGGCGGACTTGCTGGAAGAGGCGGGCGCGATGCCCGGCCGCTCGCGCACGCGGCTGCCCTTGCATCAGGCGGTGGCGCTGGACCTGCTCGCGGACCTGGGTGAGTTCACCGAGGTGGAGGCGAAGGCGCGCCAGGCGATGATGGAGCTGCGCGAGTCAGCGGGGGTGCCCAAGGTGGGCGTGCCCGACGGCCTCCAGGCGACGCTGCGCCACTACCAGGAGGCGGGCCTGTCCTGGCTCTGGTTCCTGCGCCGCCACGGCCTGTCCGGCATCCTCGCGGACGACATGGGTCTGGGCAAGACGGTGCAGTCGCTCAGCCTCCTGCAGAAGATGGCCAACGACGAGGGCCGCAAGCCGTCGCTCGTCGTCGCGCCCACCAGCGTGCTCGCCAACTGGGAGCGCGAGGCGGAGCGCTTCACGCCGGGCCTTCGCGCCATGGTGTGGCACGGCCAGGACCGCAAGGAGCGCGCCGAGGACCTCAAGGGCATGGACCTGGTGCTCACGTCCTACGCGCTGGTGCGCCGGGACTTGGACCAGCTCTCCCAGGTGGGCTTCCGCTTCGTGATTCTGGACGAGGCGCAGAACATCAAGAACGCCGACAGCGCCACGGCGCAGGCGTGCAAGTCGCTGCCCAGCGAGACGCGGCTGGCGCTGACGGGTACGCCGCTGGAGAACCGGCTGTCGGAGTTGTGGAGCATCTTCGACTTCCTGATGCCGGGCTTCCTCGGCAGCGCGGACAGCTTCGGGGACCGCTACGAGCAGCCCATCCAGGTGGCCAACGACGCCTCCGCGCGGGACCGGCTGCGCCGCCGCATCCAGCCGTTCATCTTGCGCCGCTTGAAGACGGAGGTGGCCAAGGACCTGCCGCCGAAGACGGAGAGCGTGGCCTGGTGCGAGATGGAGCCCGGCCAGGCCGCCCTCTACCGGGAGGTCATGGAGGAGAGCCGCCGCAAGGTCAACGAGAGCATCGAGAAGGTGGGCTTCAAGCGCAGCCGCGTGTCGATTCTCGCCGCGCTCATGCGCCTGCGGCAGGTGTGTTGTGATCCACGCCTGCTCAAGCTGCCCCCCGGGACGCTCCTGCCGCCCAGCGCCAAGGTGGAGCGCTTCATGGAGCTGGTGCAGGACCTGGTGGCGGAGGGCCACCGCGCGCTCGTCTTCAGCCAGTTCACGGAGATGCTGGAGCTGCTCAAGCAGGAGGCGGACAAGAAGGGCCTGCGCTACCTCTACCTGGACGGTCGCACCAAGGACCGCATGGGCAAGGTGGACGAGTACAACCGCCCGGACGGGCCTCCCCTGTTCTTCATCTCACTGAAGGCGGGCGGCACCGGTCTGAACCTCACGGCGGCCGACTACGTCATCCACTTCGACCCGTGGTGGAACCCCGCCGTGGAGGACCAGGCCACGGACCGTACCCACCGCATCGGCCAGACGCGCGCGGTCATCAGCTACAAGCTCATCACCCGCGGCACGGTGGAGGAGAAGATCCTCTCCCTCCAGCGCCGCAAGCGGGACCTCGCCGCCGGAGTCCTCGGCGGGGATGGGGATGAAGGCGCCCGCACCCTGACCGAGCAGGACATCCAGGAGCTGTTCACCGACACATCCTCTTGAGTCGCAAAGGTCGGGGCTTTGACGAAAAGCCCCACCTCCCCGCCCACCATCCGTGCGGCTGACCGGAACGCCTGTGCAGTGTCAGGGGGACCTGTTAGGGTGTTCAGTGCCAGGGCCGTCGTACGGACATTGGAGGGCGCGCGTGCTGCTGGGTCTGCGGATTGCGAACGTGGCGGTGATAGAGGAGGTGGAGGTGGCGTTCGGAGCCGGCCTCACCGTCCTCACGGGAGAGACGGGGGCGGGTAAGTCCATCCTCGTCGACTCATTGAACTTGCTCCTCGGTGGGCGAGCGGACGCGGACGTCATCCGCGCCGGGTGCGAGGAGGCGTCCGTGGAGGGCGTCTTCGCGCGCACCCCGGTGCTGGGCGCGCGCCTGGAGGAACTGGGGCTGCCGGACCTGGGGGACGAGGTGCTCGTCCGCCGGGTGCTGGGGCGCACCGGACGGGGCAAGACCTACGTCAACGGCGCCCTGGTGACGGTGGGCGTGCTGGGGAAGTTGACCCGGGGGGCGGTGGACCTCGCGGGACAGCACGAGCACGTGAGCCTCTTCGACCCGGCCCTGCACCGCGTCCTGTTGGACCGGTACGGGGAGATGGAGACGCCGCTGGCGGCCTACTTCGGGGAGTACTCCTCGCTGCGGGAGGTGGACGCGCGCATGGAGGCCCTGGGCGGGGACGAGTCGAAGGTGCGCGAGCGCGCGGAGTTCCTGCGCTTCCAGCTTGACGAAATCGCGCGCCTGGACCCGGAGCCGGGGGAGGACGCTCGGCTGGACGCGGAGCGCAAGCGCCTGTCCAGCGCGGAGAAGCTCAAGCGCCATGGCGCGGAGGCGGAGCTGCTGGTGGCGGGGGATGAGTCCTCCGCGCTGGAGACGGTGGGGCGCGCGCTGGGGCTGGTGCACGAGGCCGTCAAATGGGACGCGACGCTTGCGCCCGTGGCCCAGTCGCTGAGCACGGCCCTGTCCGAACTGGAGGAGGCGCAGCGGCGGCTCAACCGGTACGTGGAGGGGCTGGAGTCGGACCCGACGCGGCTGGCGGACGTGGATGAGCGGCTGGATGGACTCAAGCGGCTGTGCCGCAAGCACGGCGCCACGCTGGAGGGCGTGCTGAAGAAGCGCGGTGAAATCGAGACCGAGCTGGGCACGCTGGAGAACCGGCAGGAGGTGCTGGAGGAGCTGGCGTTGGAGCGGCGGCGGGTGGAGGAGCGGGCGCGCAAGGCGGCCCTGGCGTTGTCCAAGGCCCGCTCCGCGAGCGCGGTGGAGTTCTCCGCCCAGGTTCGCGAGGGCCTGGCCCACCTGGCCATGGGCAAGGCGGCCTTCGAGGTGCGGGTGACGCCCGGGGAGACGCTGCGTCCGGACGGCCTGGACGACGTGGAGTTCTTCTTCAGCGCGAACCCGGGAGAACCTGCCCGGCCCCTGGCGAAGGTGGCCTCGGGCGGTGAGGCGAGCCGGCTGCTTCTGGCCTTGAAGCGGGCCCTGGCCGGCAGCGACGCGTGTGGCAGCTACGTACTGGACGAGGCCGACGCGGGCGTCAGCGGCGCCATCGCGGACGTGGTGGGACGGATGATTAAAGAGGTGAGCGGCCACCGGCAGGTGCTCTGCATCACCCACCTTCCCCAGGTCGCCGCCTACGCGGACGCGCATCTGCTCATCCGCAAGGCGGTGAAGGGGGAGCGAACCGTTTCCCAGGTGACGGTCCTGGCGGCGGGGCTGGAGAGGACGCGGGAGCTGGCCCGGATGATGTCGGGCGTGCAGGTCAGCCGGGAGGCACTGGGGGCGGCGGAGGCCCTGGTTCGCTCGGCGAACCGTCCCGTGGGGACTCCCAGGGCCCGGAGGGAATCCGGACCCGAGGGCCCCCCCCGGGGACGCCTCCGGCGGACGGCTTGACGCGCTGCAAGGTCATCCGTGTCCTTGCCCCATCCCTGGGTCTCACATAGCATCCTTGGTGTGTCCAACACCGCAGGGCAGACCGCGGCCTCCCGAATGAAAGTCGTCTCCGCTGGCCTGACGGACGTCGGGCGGAAGCGCAATCACAACGAGGACAGCTTCCTCATCGACGATGAGCTCCAGCTCTACGTCGTGGCGGATGGCATGGGCGGCCATGCGGGTGGCGGTACTGCCTCGCGCATCGCCGTGGAGACCATCGACAAGGAGCTCCGGCG
Source organism: Myxococcus stipitatus (assembly GCF_037414475.1). The sequence goes on from NZ_CP147913.1 coordinate 7,219,737, forward strand.
CGCTCGCGAGAGCAAGGACAATCCGTTCCTGTCCGTGCCCAACCTCCAGGATTCACCCATCCCGGAGGCGCTGCGCACGGCCGTGGAGAAGGCGTGTCTGGCCATCTACACGGCGGCGCAGGAAGACCCGCGCCTGTCGGGCATGGGCACGACGGTCATCTCCCTGGTGGTGCGCGACGAGCACACGTTCTTCGCGCACGTGGGAGACAGCCGCGCGTACCTCATCCGCGGCGACCTCATCCAACAGATTTCCGAGGACCACTCGCTGGTCAACGAGCAAATCAAGGCGGGGATGATTACGCCGGAGGAGGCCAAGCATTCCCGCTACAAGAACATCATCACCCGTTCGGTGGGCTTCGAAGAGGAAGTCCAGGTGGACGTGATGGGGCTCGTCTCGGAGCCCGGTGATGTGTTCCTGCTGTGCTCTGACGGCCTGGCCAACATGCTCGAGGACCGCGAAATCCACGAGGTGGTGGCCAAGGCGAAGAGCTTCGAGGATGTGCCCAAGCGTCTCATTGACTTCGCCAACGAGCGTGGGGGTGACGACAACATCACCGTCATCGTCGTGCGCGTCGCGGCCTGAGACACGCGGCCCGTCGTCGGGAAACACCTCGCTCAGTCACTGTTGACCTTGACACTCTTGGAAACGGAATGGTAGCTGCCCAAACGTTTCCAACCCTGGCAGACGCAGCCAGCGGACGGAGCGGGAGGGGTGTGGCGGTGGGGGGAGGTGTTGGGCGAGCAGGAGTGACTTAGCTTCTGGCGCCGGATGTCCCACGCAAGCAGGGAGCTGTCCCGTGGCGAAAAAGTCCTTCACGTTGATGGTGATCCCGGACCACGACGCGCCGGTGAAGCGGTACACCATCCAACGCTCGTTCCTGATGCAGGTGGGGATGGGGCTGATGTTGGTGGTGGGACTGGGCGCCGGCGCGAGCATCCACTACTTCCAGGTGGCCGCGGATGCCTCGGAGAACCGCATCCTGCGTGAGGAGAACCTGACGCTGCGCTCGCAGCTGAAGTCCGTGCGGGAGCGCATCGAGCACATCGGTTCCACGTTGGACCGGGTGGAGCGGTTCGACCAGAAGCTTCGGGCGATGACGCTGTTGTCGGACCCGCAGCGCAATCTGGCCATGGGGCCCACGGAACCGGAAGCCGGGACTCAGGGGCCGACGACCGACACCCAGTTCACACAGCTCACCACGACGGAGACGCCCAAGTTGTTGATGGGCCGCCTGGACAAGCTGAGCGCGGAGGCCACCCGGCAGGAGCAGAGCCTCCAGGAGCTCCAGGCGTACTTCCAGGACCAGAAGTCCATGCTGGCCTCCACTCCATCCATCTGGCCAGCGCGTGGTTGGGTGACCAGCGACTTTGGTCAGCGCGTGGACCCGTACACGGCCGACCGGGTCATGCACGCGGGCCTGGACATCGCGGCGCCGCACGGCAAGGAAGTCTTCTCGCCGTCGGACGGCACGGTGGTGTTCGCGGGCCTGGAGGGTGGTTACGGCAACGTCATCGTCGTGGACCACGGCTACGGCATCAAGACGCGTTACGGCCACCTGGCGAAGATGCTCGTGAAGGCTGGAGACCGGGTGAAGCGCGGCGCGCTCATCGCGGCGGTGGGCAACACGGGCCGCTCGACCGGCCCGCACCTGCACTACGAAGTCCGCGTCAACGGCATCCCGCAGAACCCCCGCAAGTTCATCCTGGAGGAGTAGCTCCAGGTTTCGCGGTGTCCCCGAGCGAGGCTCGGGGATTGAAGTGGCCGCTGGACTCCAGGGATGCCGGGCCTTCGAGGTCCGCCCCAGGAATCGCGGCGAAGAAGTGGGGCCTCGAATGGGCCCCCCCTTCCGCTCAGAGCGTCGGCTGACCCGGGATGGACGCATCCAGGCGCAGACGTCTGCGCTGGAGTCCGTCCGCGCGGCCGCTGCGCTGCATGACATGCGCGCGCTCCAGCTCCGCCCAGAGGAGGGGACCCAGCACCTGCCAGTGCGAGGGCGCATCCACCGTCACCTCCAGGAGGCTCACGGTCCACGAGGGGACATCGGCGTCGGGTGTGCCGTCGGGGAGCACTCGGCGCACGTCGCGTGACAGCTGCTCGTGGGTGGGGGCCGCCAGGTCTTCGCGTACGGTGAGCTGGGAGGTGGGGACCAGCAGGGCCGCGAATGCATCCGGGTGCAGGCGAATCACCTTGGCCCCCGGGTACTGCGCGCAGAGTGACTCCACGGTGGCGCGCAGAATCGCGTCGCCGGTGGCGAAGCCGAAGCGGGCGTTGAGGTTGATCATCCCCTTCACGTCCGCGATGACCGCGCCCACGCGCCAACCATCATGGTGCGCGTGCGTGGACAAGTCGTACTCCTCCTTGAGGAGGGGACCCTGGGTGAGCGCGGGGACCTGGAGCGCGCCCGTCTTCGCGTCCGGGTGGCCCCTCCGGGCCTGCTCGGCCTGGAGGAGCGCTTCGACGGCGGCCTGCACGGGCGCCTGCGGGCTGCGGGTCAGCACCCACGGATAGAGGGCGATGAGGGCGGTGGCGGTGGCGTCGTCGAGTGGATAGGGCATCGGGGTGCTTCTCTATCGCGTCGCGAGCCCCCGCGCAGGCGCTTCCCGTCAGCGCAGCCGGTGGGCCGTCACCGTCACCTCGTCCCGGTCGTGGTAGAGCTGCCGGATGGTGAGTCCCGCCCAGCCGCCATCCTCGACGAGCGTGTGGCGCACCCGCAGCAGCACGGGGTTCTTGTCCTTCATGGGCAGCTTGATGTTGGCGACCAGATGGCTGGCCCAGCCCCGGCGTCCCCACTTGGCGAGCAGCTGCGCCACCTCCAGCGGGCGCCAGGCCATGTCGCAGAAGAGCCAGTCGACGGGCTCCTCGGGGGCATAGGCGAAGGCGCTCTCCTGCACGTGCTTCACCCGGCCGTGAGAGGCCAGCTCCGGCATCAGCTTCGCCGGGTCCACGGCCACCACCTTCGCGCCTCGGGCCACCAGCCGCTGAGTCCATCCGCCCGGCGCCGCGCCCAGGTCCACGCAGACGTCGCCGCGTCCCGGCTCGAAGGCCAGTCCGTCCAGCGCCTCCTCCAGCTTCATCGCCGCCCGGGACGGAGACTCGCCCTCGCGGCGCATGCGACGCCGGCCTCCGGGGGCGAGCGACACGGCCTCGCTCGCCGAGACGAGCCCCAGCACCGTGACACCGTCCGGTGCGACACAGAGGGAAACAATCAGCGCGCCGGACTCCCGGGCCCGCGACGCATCCTCGAGCAGCCGCTCCGAGGGGAGCCGCGCGCGGACAGTCGCCTCCAGCGCCTCCGCGGGGGCGGCCAGGGTGTTGCCGCGGGGGCTGTCGGGGGTGAAGGACTGGAGGACCCAGGGGCGGTTGCTGGAGAGGGTGGCCAGGGCCCGGGCCACCGCCTCCGCCTGGGCATCGGGTGAGCCAGGGGGCAGGGAGGCGAGCACCTGATAGGCGGCGCGCGCGAAGGCAGGGACCGTGGCGGGCCGTTGTTCACTCTCCACCAGGGCCTCGCCGAGCAGGCGGGGGTGGGTGTTCGCCCAGGCGAGCTCCTCGAAGAGGTGGGGCTCGAAGCCCGCCCGGCAGGTCCAGAGCCAGCTCCCGGGCCGAGGGGCCTGGGTCTGTGTGGGCATAGGGGGAATGCGGGCCCTGGCTGGAGCCGGAGGGGGCGGCGCGGCGCGTGCAGGGGACGCCCCACCCGGGGTGGGCGCCTTCCTGGGTTGGGGGGGACCGGAGCGGCGGGGCGGCTTCTGGGGAGCGCCCCGGACGGGCCGGCGGCGTGGATTTCGCGGAGGGGACATTGCGTAGTCTCCGTTCCGCTTTACTCTGAACCGATACGCGCTGGGCAACCGGCCGAGAGGAAGTTTCAGGGGGCGCGCGTGGTTTCCCACGAAGCCTCCCTTACATCTCCAGGGATTTCCCTTCACTCGCCGCCGTCCTTCGAGGATTCTCCGGCGCCGAGAGAGTCTACCGAATGATCGAATGGACGCTGAAGAAGCTCATCGGGACCAAGAACGAGCGTGAGCTCAAAAAGGCCCGCGAGAAGGTCATCCGCATCAACGAGCTGGAGAGCCGGATGCGGGCCCTCAAGGACGAGGATTTCGCGTCCGAGACGGCCCGGCTGAAGCAGGAGATCCAGAACGGACGGCCGCTCGACGGCATGCTGTTCGAGGCCTTCGCGCTCATCCGCGAAGGCGCGCGCCGGGTCATCGGCCAGCGCCACTACGACGTGCAGCTCATCGGCGGCATGTTCCTCCACGAGGGCTGCATCGCGGAGATGCGCACCGGTGAAGGCAAGACGCTGACGGCCACGCTGCCCTGCTACCTCAACGCCCTGTCCGGGCGCGGGGTGCACGTCGTGACGGTGAACGACTACCTCGCCCGCCGCGACGCGGAGTGGATGGGGCGGGTCTACAAGTTCATGGGCATGACGACCGGCTGCGTGCTCCATGAGCTGTCCGACAAGCAGCGCCAGGAGGCGTACCGCTCGGACATCACCTACGGGCAGAACAACGAGTTCGGCTTCGACTACCTGCGCGACAACATGAAGTTCCGTCTGCAGGACTACGTCCAGCGCGAGCTGAACTACGCCATCGTCGACGAGGTGGACTCCATCCTCATCGACGAGGCGCGCACGCCGCTCATCATCTCCGGTCCCACCGAGGACAGCACGGACAAGTACTACCGGGTGGACCAGGTCATCCCGGGCCTCGTGCCGGACCAGGACTTCACGCTCGATGAGAAGCACCGCTCCGTGTCGCTGACGGACGACGGCATCGAGAAGCTGCAGAAGCGGCTGAGCGTGTCCAACCTCTACGACCCGGGGGAGATCGAGACGCTCCACCACGTCGAGCAGGCCCTGCGCGCGCACACGCTCTACAAGCGCGACAAGGACTACGTGGTGAAGGACGGCGAGGTCGTCATCATCGACGAGTTCACCGGCCGCTCCATGCCGGGCCGCCGCTGGTCCGACGGCCTCCACCAGGCCATCGAGGCCAAGGAGGGCGTGAAGATCGAGAACGAGAACCAGACGCTGGCGACCATCTCGTTCCAGAACTACTTCCGCATGTACTCCAAGCTGTCCGGCATGACGGGCACCGCGGATACGGAGGCGGAGGAGTTCGCGAAGATCTACAACCTCGACGTCCGCGTCATCCCGACCAACCGCCCCGCCGTCCGCAAGGACCAGCAGGACGTGGTCTACAAGACGGAGCGCGAGAAGTTCGAGGCGGTGGCGGCGCAGATTGAAGAGCTGCACAAGGCGGGGCAGCCGGTGCTCGTGGGCACGGTGTCCATCGCCAAGAGCGAGGTGGTGTCCGGCTTCCTGAAGAAGCGGGGCGTCCCCCACAACGTGCTCAACGCCAAGCAGCACCAGCGCGAGGCCGACATCGTCGCGCAGGCCGGCCGCAAGGGCGCGGTCACCATCTCCACCAACATGGCCGGCCGCGGTACGGACATCCTCCTGGGCGGCAACGCGGAGGTGCTGGCGAAGGCGGCCGTGGGCCCCGCGCCGGAAGCTCCCGCGCCCCAGCCTCCCGCCGCGGACGGCGCCGCGCCGCAGCCGGACCCGATGGCCGCCTACGAGCAAGCCAAGGCGGAGTGGGAGCAGAAGCTGGCGGAGGCCCAGGCCAAGCTGGGCGAGGAGACGAAGAAGGAGCGCACGGAGGTGATGGAGGCCGGCGGCCTGTTCATCATCGGCACCGAGCGCCACGAGTCGCGCCGCGTGGACAACCAGCTGCGTGGCCGCGCCGGCCGTCAGGGTGACCCGGGCGCCAGCCGGTTCTTCCTGTCGCTCGAGGACGACCTGATGCGCATCTTCGGGTCCGAGCGCATCCAGGGCCTGATGGAGCGGCTGGGCATGGAGGAGGGTGAGGTCATCGAGCACATCTGGCTCACCCGCGCCATCGAGAGCGCCCAGAAGCGCGTCGAAGGACACAACTTCGACATCCGCAAGAACCTGCTCGAGTACGACGACGTGATGAACCAGCAGCGGCGCACCATCTACAAGCTGCGTCGTCAGGTGCTGGCCGCGGGCGCGGGCATGCCCCTGGTGGAGTACACCGAGGACCCCAAGACGCGCGTGAAGACCCGCTCCGAGCAGACGGTGAGCTGGGCGGACTTCAAGGAGATGGTGCTGGACGCGCTGGAGGACGTCATCGTCTCCCTCGTCGACACGTACGCGCCCACCAAGGGCTCGGACGGGTGGGACCTGGAGTCGCTGTCGAAGAACGTCAAGGAGACGTTCGACCTCGACATGAACTTCGAGGGCGTGGGCAACCGGGACGAGCTCCAGGACCACATCTTCAAGGCGGCGGAGAAGGTCTTCCGCACGCGCGACGAGGAGTTCGGCGAGAACTTCCTGCGCTTCCTCCAGTACAACTACCTGGCCACCATCGACCGGCTCTGGAAGGAGCACCTGCTGGGCATGGACCACCTGCGCCAGGGCATCGGCCTGCGTGGCTACGGCCAGAAGGACCCGAAGCAGGAGTACAAGCGCGAGGGCTACCAGGGCTTCATCCAGACGCTCTCCGCCATCAAGGCGCAGTTCGTCTCGCAGCTGATGCGCGTGCAGCCCCGCTCGGCCACCAGCGCCGAGGAAGAGGCCGTCCGCATCCAGCGTCAGCTGGCCCAGCAGCAGAAGCGGGCGGTGGAGGGCCGTGGCACGGCGGAGGGCAAGCTGGACGAGGCCTCCGTGGCCGCGGCGGCCCGTCCGGCGGCCGCCCAGCAGGGCCCCCGGGTCGGCCGGAATGATCCGTGCCCCTGTGGTAGCGGCCGCAAGTACAAGAAGTGCCACGGCGCGGCGGAAGCCAGCGTCTAGGCCTCCCCTCCGTGTAGCCTGGGAGGGCACATGAGCGGCGCGGTGGCCCGTCCGAGAGCTCGGGCGGACCTGCCGCGCCGGTCGTTTTTGGGACGGAAGGCCGGGCCTCAGGGGCCCTGGAAGGCAGCCAGGAGGACGGGGGAGGGGGCACGGGCCTCCTACCCGCCACGCCCGGTGAAGCGAAGCTTGCGCCTGCCGGAAGGGTTCTGTTAAGGACCCCCCGCCTCGTAGTCAGGGGTGGGGCTTCAGGGCCTCGGGTTGGACCCACTTCACACACGCCCGTGCCGGTCGCCGGTGCTCCCGTGAGTGGAGGTCTCCTCTGCGAAGAGGGCCTTTGCTCGACGGAGGTCACGGCCGGAGCAGCACTCGGGTGTGGCGGAAATAACCGGAGAAACAACATGACGATCGACACGCAGGAAACGCAGACGCAGCAGCAGGCGATGGCCGCCGCCGGCGGCATCACGATGCGGCAGCTCCTGGAGGCCGGTGTTCACTTCGGCCACCAGACGAAGCGCTGGAACCCGAAGATGAAGCCGTACATCTTCGGTGCCCGCAACGGCATCTACATCATCGACCTGCAGAAGACGGTCTCCATGGCCCGCGCGGCCTTCCGCTTCGTGGCGGACGTGACGGCGCGCGGTGGCTCGGTGCTCTTCGTCGGCACCAAGAAGCAGGCGCAGGACGTCATCCGCGAGGAGGCGTCGCGCGCCGGTCAGTTCTTCGTCACCAGCCGCTGGCTGGGTGGCACGCTGACCAACTTCAAGACCATCAAGCAGGGCATCGACCGGCTCAAGACGCTGGAGAAGATGGCCGAGGACGGCACCTTCGAGCGCCTGCCGAAGAAGGAAGTCGCCTCGCTGGAGCGCGAGCGCGAGAAGCTCGAGAAGAACCTGGGCGGCGTGAAGGAGATGTCGAAGCTGCCCCGCTGCGTCTTCGTCATCGACCCGAAGAAGGAGCACATCGCCATCCACGAGGCGACCCGTCTGGGCATCCCCGTGATTGGCCTGGTGGACACGAACTGCGATCCGGACGGCATCGACTTCGTGATTCCCGGCAACGACGACGCCATCCGCTCCATCAAGCTCTTCACCTCGAAGATCGCCGAGGCCTGCATCGAGGGCGCGGCCCGCTACCGTGCCTCGGGCGCGGCGGAGCGCGACGAGCAGGAGGAGCGCGAGGGCCGTGACGACCGCCGTGAGCGTGACGACCGCCGTGGCCCGCGCCGTGGCGACCGCGACCGTCGCGGTGGCGACCGTGACCGTGGCGGCGAGCGCCGCGGTCCCCTCGTGGAGATGAAGGGCGCCCCCGCGGTGTCCGACGCTCCCGCCGCCGAGGGTGGTGGCGAAGAGGGTGGCGGGGCGGCGGCGGAGTAGTCCCCCGTCTCTTCGAAGTCTTCGTGGCGGCCGGGTGGCGCATCAGGACGATGTCACCCGGCCGTCCGTGTTTTGCGCCGTACGCAGTATCCCCTTGAACCTATTTGCTCCGCCCGGCGCCTGGCGCCCTCTGCGAGGCGGAGGCAGGAGACGAACATGGCCGAAATCACCGCCCAGATGGTGAAGGACCTCCGCGAGCGGACCGGCGCGGGCATGATGGACTGCAAGAAGGCGCTGGCCGAGACGGCTGGCGACGTCGAGAAGGCCATCGAGTGGCTGCGCAAGAAGGGCATCTCCCGCGCCGCCGGCAAGGAAGGCCGCGTTGCCGCTGAAGGTCTGGTGGGCACGTACGTCCACGGCGGCCGCATCGGCGTGCTGGTGGAGGTCAATTGCGAGACGGACTTCGTGGCTCGCAACCCGGACTTCCAGGACCTGGTGAAGGAAGTGGCGATGCAGATCGCCGCGGCCAACCCCAAGTTCGTCCGCCGCGAGGAAGTGCCGTCGGACAACTTCGACAAGGAGAAGGAGATCCAGCGCGAGCTGCTCAAGCAGCAGGGCAAGCCCGAGGCGATGCTGGAGAAGATCCTCGTCGGGAAGATGGAGAAGTACTACGAGGGCGTCTGCCTCGTGGACCAGCTCTGGGTGAAGGACGACAAGAAGAAGGTCGGTGAGATGATCACCGAGCGCGCCGCCACGATTGGCGAGAAGGTCTCCGTGCGCCGCTTCGTCCGCTTCGAGGTGGGTGAGGGCATCGAGAAGAAGAAGGACGACCTCGCCGCCGAAGTGGCGAAGACGCTGGGCCAGGGCTGAGCGCCTCCCAGCCCTCCGGGGCTGGGGCTCCCCTGAAGAGGGCCGTGTCACCCGTCCGGTCGGGACGGGAGGCGCGGCCCTCGTCATTGCGGGGCCTTGCGAGGCGGGGCGATGGGCAGCGGACGGTGTGTGCCCTGTGTCCGACTCGGGCGTTGATATGGCGCGAAGCGGGGGATAGAAGCAAAAACGCATGTCCTCCGACACAAAACAACCGCTCCGATACAAGCGCATTCTCCTCAAGCTCTCGGGCGAGGCCCTGATGGGAGAGGGGAAGTACGGCATCCACCCGCCCACGCTGAGTGGCATCGCCGACGAGGTCATCGAGCTGGCCCAGGCGGGCGTCGAGGTGGCCCTCGTCATTGGCGGAGGCAACATCTTCCGCGGTGTCGCCGGGGCGACGGAAGGCATGGACCGCGCCAGCGCCGACTACATGGGCATGCTGGCCACGTGCATCAACTCCATGGCCATGCAGGACGCGCTGGAGAAGAAGGGCCTGCACACGCGCGTGCTGTCCGCCATCAAGATGGAGCAGATTGCGGAGCCCTACATCCGCCGGCGCGCGGTGCGCCACCTGGAGAAGGGCCGCGTGGTGATTTTCGCCGCGGGCACGGGCAACCCGTACTTCACCACCGACACGGCCGCGTCGCTGCGCGCCATGGAAATCAATGCCGAGGTCATCCTCAAGGCGACGAAGGTGGACGGCATCTACAACGCGGACCCGAAGAAGGACCCGTCCGCGCGCCGTTACCGCTCGCTGACGTACATGGACGTGTTGAAGCAGAACCTCAATGTGATGGACTCCACGGCCATCTCACTGTGCATGGACAACAAGCTGCCCATCATCGTCTTCGACCTCACGGTGCACGGGAACATCCGGCGCGCGGTGTTGGGCAATGGCGAGATTGGTACCGTCGTGGGTGGCAGCGAGACGGCGTGGGCCTGACCTCGCGAATACACCCGGACTCGCGTTCAAGGAGAACTCGACTATGAGCGGAGATGTCGTCGTTGAACTGAAGGGCCGCATCACGAAGACCATCGATGACCTCAAGCGGGAGCTGAGCAAGGTGCGCACTGGCCGCGCCAGCACGGCCATCCTCGACAACATCCGAGTGGACTATTACGGCACGCCCACGCCGCTGTCGGGTGTGGCCAGCGTCAATGCGCCCGAGCCCCGGCTCATCACCATCAAGCCGTGGGAGAAGAGCGTCCTGAAGGAAATCGAGAAGGCGCTGCGCGAGGCCAACCTCGGCATCAACCCGATGAATGACGGGGAGATGATTCGCCTGCCCTTCCCGCCGCTCACCGAGGAGCGCCGCAAGGACATCGTCAAACAGGTGAAGGCGAAGGGCGAGGAGCACAAGGTCGCCATCCGCAACATCCGCCGCGACGCCAACGAGTCGGTCAAGGCGCAGCTGAAGGACAAGAAGATCACCGAGGACGACGAGAAGCGCATCTCCGAGAAGGTCCAGAAGGAGACGGACGCGGGCGTCGCCGAGGTCGACAAGGTCATTGTCGCGAAGGAGAAAGAGGTCATGTCGGTCTGATGGCCTTCGTGCTCCTGGCCGAGCCCGCCGCTTCCGTGGCGGGCGTGCTGCGCCGGTACCTGGAAGGGGCCGGCCATGATGTGACGTGGGTCGCCAGCGCCGAAGAGGCGCTGCGCGCCACGCGTGAGCGTCCCCCCGCCGTGGTGCTGGCCGCCGGGACAGGAGCGCTGGATGGAGAGGCGCTGTGCCGGAGCCTGCGTGCACAAGGGCTCCAGGTGCCGGCGCTGTTGATGTACTCGCCCGACGAGGAGCACGCGGAGGAGCGTGCCGCCCAGGCGGGCGCGGACGGAGGGCTGGTGGGGCCACTCAAGCGCGCCACCGTCCTTACGTGTGTCTCGCTGCTCGTCCAGCGCGAGGAGGCCCGGCGCGCCGCCGCCCCAGCGCCGAGAGCGTCCACGCAGCCCCAGACGCCCGTGCCCGTGGCCCGGCCGGAGCCCGCGTCGTCGAGCACGTCGTCGGACTTCGAGTTCCTCAAGCGGCTGATGCTGATGGAGGTGAAGCGCAGCCGCCGGTACCGCTACCCCATCGCGTTGTTGATGGTGGAACTGGACCGCTTCCCGGAGCGGTCCGCGGGCCTGGTGCCGGCCGCGCGCAAGGGCGCGCTGGCGGAGGTGCTGGGTGTCCTGGTGGAGGGCGTGCGTGACATCGACGTGGCGGTGCCCTTCGCGGACAGCCGCTTCGTCGTCTTCCTGCCGCATACGCCGCGCTCGGGGGCCCGTATCGTAGCGGAGCGCCTGCGCGAGAAGCTCAAGTCCGTGGCGGGGCTGCCCTCAGGGACGGCCTCCGTGGGTGTCGCCGTGTCGGAGCCTGCGGCAGCGCGGAAGGACGCGGCGCCTGGAGCCCCGGGGCAGGCGGTCAGCTTCGGCGGCCTGCTCAAGGACGCGGGAGATGCGCTGCGGCGCGCGCAGGCGGCGGGCGGTGATTGGGTGGAAGTGGCCAGCGACGCCGGCCGGCCGGCTAGGACGGGTAGATGAAGTCCACGTCGCTGATGTCGTGGACCACGCCTGCGACGAAGCGGAAGAGCTCCAGGCCCCGCCCCTTGTCGTCCAGCCAGGTGCCGCTGGCGTCGTCGTAGCTGAAGTGGATGCCCTGGCCTCGGCCGGCCACCCAGATCTGCTTCACGGCGCGCTGGGTGTTGACGATGCACTTCTCCCGGGAGCGGGAGGTGAGGGTGAGCATGTCACCCGTGCTCTCCGCCTCCAGGATGTCCGGGTCGATGGCGTCGGCCGCGGCGAGCATCCGCTTGAAGACGGCGGCGACGAGCTGGTTGTAGCGGGCTTCGTCCATCATGGCCGCTCGGGCCTCACTGGATGACGTCAAGCACCTGCTGGTTCGGGGCCGCGTAGAACAGGAACTTGTAGTGCGGCGTCTCGCCCTCGGTGCGCTCCAGGGCGATGACGGTGCCCGGGTTCACCGGCTTGGGGAAGGACTGCATCCCGAGCAGGTGCGCGGCCAGGGCGCCCATGGTGGGCTGGTGGCCGACCAGGACCAGGTTCTCATCCGCGTGCTCGCTCAGCACCGAGTCCACCGTGCCGACGGGCACGTCCGGCAACAGGCTGCGGTGCGCGCGGAGCAGGCCCTCATGCTTCGCCACGAAGGACAGCAGCTGCGCTGTCTGCACCGTGCGAACCAGCGGGCTGGTCAGGATGAGGCCGAGGGGGCCCATACGCTCGGAAAGCGCTGCGAAATGCGCGGCCATGTTTGCCCGAGCTTTCGCCGTGAGCGCGCGCGCCTCGTCGCCAAGACCCTCCGGGATCTCCGCGTCCGCGTCGCCATGCCTAACCAGGAAAATCCTCAAAGTCCCTCCACCAGTGCGACAGGACCGCGGTTCGTACACGACCGCAGCCGGGTCGGTCAAAGGTAATGCGGCGATTGTTCAGTGGCCTGAACAGCCGCGGCGTGACAGACAGGATGCGGACCGCCCTCCTCCCCACGCGTCCGCGCAGCATATACGCGGGGACTGACGGGCCGTCTCTCTCTGGAAGGAGTCGAAATGCGCAAGGCGCTCTGGGTCCTGGCGGGGCTGTTGGCCTTCTCGGGCTGTAAGAAGGGTGGGGCCACGGGTAGCGAGGCACCCGGGGTGGAGGACGCCGGTTCCGCCGCCCTGGCGGCCGAGGAGGCGGCCGGGGCGGGGCCCTACGTCGTGACGCCGGAGAAGCTCACGGCATACGTGGCGTACCAGCGGAAGATGCTGGAGGTGTACGGCTCGCAGGTGAAGGGGCTGCAGGGGCTGGGGGCGCTGGTGGACGCGGGCACTCCGGAGGCGATGGCGGAGCTGCGCGCGGGCCTGAAGGTGGTGGAGGCGAAGGCCAAGGCGGAGGCGGAGGCGCGCGTGGAGGCGGGGCTGAGCGTGGCGGACGTCAACGGCCTCGCGGAGGTCGTCACGGCCGTCATCGGCCAGCGGCAGCTGGGGCGCACGCTCCAGTACGAGGAGGAGCTGCGCAAGCTGGAGCAGCTCCAGGAGAAGCTGCCCCCGGAGCAGCGCCCGGAGCTGGCGGCGCAGGTGGCCTCCATGCGCGCGCAGGCGGAGTCGTTCCAGAAGCTCACGGACGTGCGCCAGCAGTTCGGCGATGCCAGCGTGGACGTGGTCCTCACTCGCGAGGAGGACCTCATGAAGAACTACCAGGAGATGATTCGCGTCTTCACCGGCACGCGCCGGTGAAGACACGCGGGGAGGGCCACCTCAGACGCGCTTGAGGTGGGGCGCCTTCTTGAGCAGCTGCGCCAGGAAGAGGTCGGCGACCTTCTCCATGACGGTGTTGCCGCGCAGGCGCTGGTTGAGGTTGACGAAGTCCACCTGGTCCAACCGCTGGTCCTGGTTGTAGCAGGAGAAGACCCACGTCTCCTTGCCCGTGCGCGGGTCCACGTGCCGCTGGAGGCACTGGGCGCAGATCTCCTTCATCATGCACTGCATGGGCGAGTTGATGGAGCCGATGGCCTCGTGTTCCGGCTTCAGGTGTGGCTGGAGCACGCCGTGCCGGGCCTCGGCCACCGCGCGCATCATCCGGTCCGAGCCGATGGCGATGATGCGGTCCACCTCCGACAGCTTGATGAGCGGCGCGGCGCCCAGCTTGCCCTCGGCGTAGGACAGCATGGCCTGCACCACGTTGCCCCGGAAGGCGGAGTCCTGCGGGCGCCGGGGCTCGATGGTGTCACCGGAGTCCACCGACCAGACAATCTGGTCCGTGCCGGCCTCGATTTCGTCCTGCTTGAAGGAGTCCGACTTGAGGCGGTAGCCGGCGAAGTACACGACGCGGCAGCCGGCGGCCTTGAGCGAGCGCGCGATGGAGAACAGCACCGCGTTGCCCAGGCCTCCACCCACGAGCGCCACCGTCTCGTTGTGGCCAATCTCCGTGGGCGCACCCGTGGGGCCCATCAACACCACGCTCTCACCCGGCTTCAGCGCCGAGCACAGGCGCGACGAGGAGCCCATCTCCAGGACGATGGTGCCCATCAGCCCCTGCTCCTTGTCCACCCACGCGCCCGTGAGGGCCAGGCCCTCCATCGTCAGGCGCACGCCGTCGACGACGGGCGCGTTCCGCTCGAAGTTCTGGAGCCGGTAGAACTGGCCGGGCTGGAAGTGGCTGGCCGCGAAGGGCGCCTTCACCACCACCTCGACAATCGTCGGAGTGAGGCGCTTGACGGACACCACCGTGGCGTTGAACGCGGCGTCCAGCTTCGCGAAGTGCGCGGCGCGCTTCTCCTCGCGGCGGGCCTGGGCGACCTCGTCGTCGAAGTCGAGCGCGGCCACTTCTCGCGCGTACAGCCGCGACACCTCCGAGTAGCCGTCCTTCGCGCTGGCCATGGCCTTCACCACGTTGCCCGCGTAGGTGGGGTGGTTGTCTCCGTAGAAGGAGATGAAGCGCCCGTCCTTCGCGTAGGACGTGAAGAAGCCGACCTTGGCGTCCAGGTCCTCGCTGGCCTCCACGGGCTCGAGCTGGAAGCCGCCCTCGGACTCCACCAGCGCGTGGCCCTGGAAATAGTCGCCGCCCTCGTCGAGCTTGAAGGTGCCCGGGTACTCGCGCTCGTAGGTGACGTTGGGCGAGGTGCCCGCGGCCACGCACACCGTGCGCGCGGGCAGCTCGAAGAACTGGCCGCTGCCCTTGAGCTTGCCGTCCACCGTCACCATTCGCTCGAAGCGCAAGGCGCGCACCGCGCCCGACGCGTCCGGCAGGGCCTCCACCGGGCTCATCCGCTCGATGAAGCGGATGCCTTCCTCCAGCGCCTTGGAGACCTCCTCGTGGTTGAGGCGGTAGGCGGGGGACTCGGTGAGGCCGCGGCGGTAGGCCAGGCTCACGCCGCCCCACGCGCGCACCAGCTTGATGAAGTCCGGCGCGCGGCCTTCCGCCTGGGCCCGCGCGCGCTCGGCGCGAACGGCGCGGCCGTGCTCCAGGAACGTCTGGTAGGTGGCGCGCTCCTCGGCGTCCAGCTTCGCGAGGATGGCGTCCTCGCCCACCTCCGCGCAGAGCCGCTCATGGCGCTCGATGGCCTTCTCCACCTGCACCGGGTAGTAGGCCATCAGCTCCGTGGCGGTGTCGACGCCGGTGAGGCCTCCGCCGATGACGATGGCGGGCAGCTGCACCTGGAGGTTGGCGAGCGAGTCCTTCTTGAAGGCGCCGGTGAGCTGCAGCGCCATGAGGAAGTCGCTGGCCTTGCGGATGCCCCGGATGAGGTTGTTCTTCATCCCGATGATGGTGGGGCGCCCGGCGCCAGCGGCGATGGCGATGTGGTCGAAGCCCAGCTCCCACGCGTCGTCGATGGTGAGCGTTCCACCGAAGCGCACGCCGCCGTGGATGCGGAAGCCGTCACGCCGCGCCAGCGTCAGGTGGATGAGGGTGAGGAAGTTCTTGTCCCAGCGCACGGTGATTCCGTACTCGGACACACCGCCGAAGCCCTCCAGCACGCGCTCGTCCAGCTCGCGCGTCAGCGCGCGCCAGTTGTGGATGGGCTTGAGCGCATGGCCGTTGCGGCCCACCAGCTCGTCGGCGAACGGCTCGATTTTCAAGCCGTCCATGCCGGTGACGCCAAAGCCCTCGTTGAGCAGGTAGTGCGACAGCGTGTAGCCGGCGGGGCCCAGCCCGACCACCAGCACGTTGCGGCCCACGTAGGGCAGCGCGTACGGGCGGCGGATGTTGAGCGGGTTCCAGCGTGTGAGCAGCCCGTAGATTTCAAAGCCCCAGGGCAGGTCCAGCACGTCCGTCAGCGCGGCCGTCTCCGCCAGCGGGATGTTCACCGGCTCCTGCTTCTGGAAGATGCAGGCCTTCATGCAGTCGTTGCAGATGCGGTGGCCGGTGCCCGGGCACATGGGGTTGTCCAGCGTCACCATGACGAGCGACGCCAGCGAGTTGCCCTCGCGCTTGAGCAGGTGCGCCTCGGAGATGCGCTCGTCGAGCGGGCAGCCCGTGAGGGGGATGCCCAGCGGGTTCTTCTTGTAGCTGTGGCCCTCGGCCACCTTGTCCTTGGCGGGGAAGCCCTTGGAGCAGGAGTCCTTCTCGCGCTCGTGGCAGAGCACGCAGTAGTCCACCTCGTTCATCACGTCGCGCGGGGTGCCCCGGCGGTCGGTGAGCTTGAAGCCGTCGCGGTGGCGCAGGTGGTGCTCCAGGCCCTCGGTGGCCTCGGGGAGCTCCGCGTCCGGGCGCTGCAGCTGCACCAGCTGGTCGAACACCAGGGGCTTGGGCACGCGGTGCGTGGGCCAGGCGTGGAACTGGTCCTTGGTCTCCGGGTGCAGCGCGCGCGCGTACGTCCAGCGGTCCGCCAGCGACAGCAGCGCGCGGACGGCTTGGAGCTCCGCGGCGTCGTCGCCTTGGGTGACCAGGCTCGAGCCGAACGCGTCACGTCCCTCGGGCGTCGCCACCAGCGCGGCGCGCAGCGCGGTCCACCGGGCGCGCAGGGCGTCCGCCTTCGGCTGTTCCTCCGCGGGCAGGTTGCCGGAGAACAGGCGCTCCAGCTCCATGAGGCTCAGCACCGACTCGGCGAGGCCCCGCTCGAAGTCTCCCGCGGAGAGGGCCTCGGGGAAGCCCAGCTGGAGCATCAGCCGCATGCGGGCATCCAGCGAGGGGAACTCGGCGAGCGTGGGCCGGTCGGCCGCGCCCTTCTTGAAGACGCGGCGGGTGATGAACTCGCGCTTGAAGTTGAAGAGGGGCAGTTCCCCCTTCAGGTGGCCCATCAACTGCTCCTGCTCCTGCTCGATGCGGAAGAGCCGGGCGACGAAGCGCGACACGTGCCGGGCCACGCGCACCAGGAGGTCCGATTCGGCGGGCGCGGTGAGGCCCTTGCCTCCAGCCTGGCGGTAGGCGTCGAAGGCCTTGAACAGCTGGGGGTCATCCTCGGCGAGACGCGCGTCGAAGCCCTGGGCCAGCCGGCGCAAGCCGCGCGGGCGGTACAGGTCCTCGAAGGTGAATCCCGGCATGCCCAGTTGGAGGGAAGGGCCAGGGTCAGAGGGCAGGTTGGTCAAGGCGCGCATAGGAGTGAAGCAATGGATGTAGGAGGAACCTGGGGCAACGGCTCGCGAAAGGGGCCTATTTCGCGGCGAGTCGGCTGGAATGCAAGCGGCCTCACGGACATCCCGTGAGCCAAGGAAATGGGAACGAATGGCTCCAGTCCCAGGACCGAAGCCCATTCTCCACATCCATGATGCGCCGCACCATGAGGTGGGGCATCTCCCAGGCCGTGGGGTGCCCGGCAGGTGGGGTGGGGCCCGCCGCTCCCTCGAGTGTCCGAGGCGAGGCGCCACTTCGTCGAGCAGGTCCCTGTCCCTGACCCAGGGGCGTCACCCATGCCCTCCCCCCGCGAGGACTCGTTCCTGGGGCGGTGCGGGGGGACTATCGGCCCTTGGGGCGGCGCGGCTTGGTGTTGCCCGGAGGCGGGGT
Organism: Myxococcus stipitatus; assembly: GCF_037414475.1. Next base: position 7,237,145 of record NZ_CP147913.1, read on the forward strand.
GGTGCGCTTGGGCGCAGCGGAGGGGCGGGGCTTGGGGAGGACCTCCTCCGCGTCCGGAGCGCTGGCCTTCGTGGGGGGCGCCGCCTCGGGGATTTGTCCGGTGGGAGCTTCGACCTCGGCCGGGAGGCTCGCCTGCCGGGCGCGAAGCTGCTCCACCTCGCGCCGCAGCCGGATGACCTCGGCGGAGAGCTGGGCGTAGGAGTCGCGCACGTGGCCGTTGAAGACGCGCTGCCGGCCGAGCGCCTCGTTGATGAAGACCTGGCACGACTTGCGGAAGGCCCACTTGGCCACCACCACGAGCTGGCCCACGCCGCCCCGGTGCGTCTGGAGTGGCAGCGCGCGTGTGGCGTCGGCGTTGTCTTCCAGCGCGTGCAGGTTGAAGGTCAGCGGCTCCACGCGTGGCTCCACGCCCTCGGTGGGAACGTCCACGGGCTCGGAGGTGGGCAGGCCACGTGTTCGCAGGCGCTCCTCGATGCGGGCCATCAACTCCCGCGCCGGAATGTCGCGTCCCAGCAGCTTCATCGGTGCTTCTCCTCGAGGATGCGTTGCAGCTCTTCCTGATAGGCGGCGACCACCTGGGGCCACCCCTGCTTCTTCACGTACGACAAGCCCTTGGCGCCCATGGGGCCTCGGGCCTCGCCCACTTCGCGCAAGCCCTGGATGAACGAGCCCAGGTCCGTGAACGCCCGTCCCGCTCCGCTGCGTGTCACCTGGCCCACCAGCACGTCGGAGCGGCCATTCACCAACACCGGCGTGCCCTGCGCGAAGGACTCCAGCGTGAGCAGGGACAGGCTCTCATAGCGGGAGGGCACCACCACCGCCAGCGCCCCGGCCAGCGCATCGTGCTTGTCCTGCTCCGGAATCCGGCCGAGGTAGCGCACGCCTTCTCCTTCCAGCGGCATGCTGGCGTCGCCCGCGAGCACCAGGTCCGGCGCGTCCGCGTACTTCTGCTTCAGGGCCTGGTGATACTGGAGCAACTCGGGTACGCCCTTGCCGGCCTCCTGCCGGCCCACGTAGAGCAGGTAGTCGCGGTGCAGGCCGTGCTTCTTGCGGAAGCGAGCCCCATCGGCGGCGGGCCGCTCCACGCCCACGCCCACCACGCGGGTCCTCGCGTGTCCGGGGAAGTACTTCTCGATGATGGTCAACTCCTCCGGCGTGAGGCAGAGCAGCGCGCGGGGGAGCTCGAACACATCCCGGTAGGCATCGAAGCGGATGGGGGCTTCGTCATGGGTGGTGGGCACGAGCATCGCCCGGCTCGCCACCAGGGGCAGGCCCCAGACCGTCGGCGCATACAGGTACGTGAAGAACAGGTAGCCGTCGTACTCGTGCTGCGTGGAGGCGAGGTGACGCAAGAGCGCCGGTGACATGGGGCCTTGCTCGGCGACCCACTGCTCCTCGCGCAGCCGCTCATTGCTCTTGTCGAAGACCCGGCGCGACAACCCGTTGAAGCCCTGGATGTTGCGCCTGCGCGTCGTCGGGAAGCGCAGCACGTTCACTCCGCGAATCCGGTCCGGGCCTTCCGGGAAGACGTTGTCCCAGGAGAGGTGGTCCTTCGCGCACGTGGTCAGCACCGTGATGTCCCAGTGCGGCGAGAGGCGCTCGGACACCTGCGCGGCCAGCATCTCCGAGCCGCCCGTCACCTCGCCGTAGCGTTGCACCACCACCGCGACCCGAGGCCGCTTGGGGGGCGCGCGCCGGGGCCGAGGTGCGGGCAGGAAGCCCTCCAAGGCGCGTGACAGGGCTCCCTGCACGGACGTGGCGGAGAAGTGCTCCAGGCGGCGCCGCTGGCCCGCGATGAGGGGCTCGCGCAGGGACAGGTCCTCGCTCAGGTCCACCGCCAGCTCGGCGAGGAAGGCGAAGCGCTTCTGGTCGAACGCGACGCCCGCGCCGCCCAGCGTCTCCGGCACCGCCGCGGCGCCATATGCGAGCACGGGCACGTCGGAGGCCATCGCCTCGATGAGCGGGACACCGAAGCCCTCGTGCTCGCTCATCGACACGAACACGGAGGCGGAGCGGTACGCGGCCACGAGCTCCGCGTGGCTCAGCCTGCCCAGGAAGTTCACCCCGCTCAGGCCACGCGCCTCCCGCTTGAGCGCGCGGAAGTAGCGGCTGCCCGGCTCATACCCGCCCACCATCAGCAGCCGCGCTTGCGGGCGCAGCCGCAAGAGCTCGCGGTGCAGCGCGAGGAGGTCCTCGAAGCGCTTGTGCGGCATCACCCGGCTGACGCCGAGCAACACGGGGCCGGGGCCCGACAACCTGCGCAGCATCTTCGCGTCGGCGCGGTCGCGTCCGAAGCGCTCCGGCTCGATGAGCAGCGGCACGGTGTGGACGTTGCGATAGCCGGCGACTCGCAGCTCCCCGGCGTTGTAGTCCGACACGCCGATGGCCACGTCCACGAACGGCGCCATGGCGGCGAGCTGCGCGCGGCCCGCCACCAGCGCGTTCTCCAACGTCGTGCCCGTGTAGAAGCGCGTGGGGCTGATGTTGTGGAAGACGAGGCCGCGCCGGCAGTCCAGGTGCATGAGCCGGCTGCTCAGCGGCGAGGCGATGCCGTGGTGATACAGCACCAGGTCTCCGGGCTCGGGCTTCAGCTCCGAAGCGGGGCTCGCCAGGCCCTCCAGGCCCTCGCCTACTTCATCGGCGTACAGGCCTCCCCATACGCCCAGGCGGCGCAGGAGGAGCTGCAGGTGCAGCGCGGCCTGTCCGCTGGCGTCGCCGGGCACGAAGCTCGCTATCAACTGGTGAATCGCCATGCGCGCCCTGCCTATCACACGGGCGTGCTATGAGGCGCACCGTGTCCACCGGCCCCATCGCTTTCGACGCGACACTCTGGGATGAGCCCACCACTGGCATCGGCCTCTATACGCGCTGTCTCGCGGGGGCCCTGGAGGCCCGAGGCGTGCGGCTCGAGAAGCTGGGCGCGCGCGACTCCGGCGACCACCCTCGGGGGAGCGGAAGCCGCACCGCCTGGACGCTCGCCCGGCTACCCCGCGTGCTCGAGCGCTCACGCCCGCCGCTGTACCACGCGCTGGGCAACTTCAACCTCCCGCTGACCCGGGTGCCCGGCACGGCCTACGTCCTCACCGTGCTGGACCTGATTCCGCTCATCATGCCGGACACCGTCTCCGCGAAGTTCCGGTGGCAGTTCCGGCTGTGGCTGTCGCGCAGTCTTCTGCTGGCGGACCGGGTGGTGTGCATCAGCGAGCGCACGCGGCAGGACCTGCTGGCGCGCTTCCCGGCGGCCGAGCCTCGCGCGGTGGTCGTGCCCATCGGCGTGGACCATGTCCACGCGCCCGTGCTGGACGCGACGAGCGTGGACTTCCTGCGCGCCCTGTCGCTGCCCAAGGACTACGTCCTCTACGCGGGCTCGCTCGATGTCCGCAAGAACGTGGACCTGGTGCTGGATGCCATGGAGCGCCTGCGGGCCCAGGGGCGGCCCGCGTCGCTCGTGCTGGCGGGGCAGAGCTGGTTCGGCTCGGGGCGCGTGGAGTCGCGCATCGCCCGGCTGCGCGCGGAGGGACATGACATCCGTCCGTTGGGCTATCAGGCGGAGCCCGTGTTCTACGAGCTGATGCGGCGCGCGGCCGTGTTCGTCTTCCCCTCGCGTTACGAGGGCTTCGGACTTCCTCCGCTGGAGGCGATGCGGCTGGGCACCCCGAGCATCGTGTCGACGGCGGGCTCGCTCCCGGAGGTCTGCGGCGATGCGGCCCTCGCGGTGCGGCCGGATGATGCGCAGGGGCTCGCGGAGGCCATCCATCGGCTGTTGAGCTCGCCTCGTGAGCGTGAGGCGCTGGCGGAGAAGGGCCAGGCTCGCGCCGCACGGTTCACCTGGGAACGGACGGCGGAACAAACGCTGGCGGTCTACGAAGCCGCGCTCCGACGCTGAGCAGTGGACCGAGCTCGGCGGGGCTGGCCGCCGACGACGCACGAGTGGAGGTGTGTGATGCGAAGCCTCATGTGGAGTGCCCTGGTGGTGAGTGGTCTGTTCGCGGCGTGTACGCATGCCCCCGCGAAGGATGAGCCCGCAGAGCCTTCAGCGGACATGGGGACCGCCGCCGAGCAGAAGCCGTCGGATGGGCAGGCGCTCCTGGTGCAGGCGAACCCCCAACCGCAGGACCCCATCCGCATCGAGAGTGGCCGCGTCGAGGGGAACACGCTGGTGCTGAACGTCTCCCACGGAGGCGGCTGCGCGGAGCACACCTACGCGCTGGCGTGGGACGGGACGTTCCAGGCGAACGCGGCGTCAGAGACGGTGGCGAACCTGGTGGTGGTTCACAACGCCAACGGAGACCGCTGCAAGGCCATCATGTTCGCGGAGCCCCGCTTCGACCTGCGCGCGCTCTCCCAGGCGTTCGCCGCGAAGTCCGGCAAGCGCGCCGGCTCGGTCGAACTTGTCGTGCAGGGGCTGGCCTCGCCCGTTCGCTATACCTTCTGACGGAGCCGCCCGCCGAGGGCTCATGGACCTGGACGCGACATGAAGCTCTCGGAGGCGCTGGCGCTGCTGGAGCGTAGCTTCGGTGGTGTGGAGGAGGGGGCTCCCCGCCTCGTCGAAGCGGAGGACGCGCGCTTCGGTCTGCGCCCCAGCGCGGTGTGGCTCGAGTACCGCTGGTATGTGTCCGGTCGAGGCATGGCGGAGGTGTTCCTCAAGTCGGAGCGAGTCCGCCCCGAAGCCCGCGCGGACGCGGAGGCCACGGTGGTGCGTGTCCACGTGCTCGGGGCTTCTTCGGAATTGTCGGAGCGCGCGGGCAGGTTGCTGGTGGGTGGCCAGAGCGCCCCCGAACGCCTCATGGGGTTGTTCGGTGATGATGGTGTGCGGCGTGAGTGTGTCGCCTTCGCGCGCACGAGCGTCACGGTGGAGCACTGGGACACGCCGGGCCCGCGACCGCTGTTGGCCGAGGCGCGCTTTGGCGCGCTGACGGAGCGGTTGGCGGACACGGACTCGACACCGGAGGAGCGCCACGAGGCGGTGCAGCGTCTGGCGGACGAACGAAGTCCGCGTGTCGTGGAGGCTTTGCTGGGCCTGCTGTCGCGTCACCCCTCGCTGATGGCGCTTCGCGTGTTGTCCGAGTGGGGCGAGGTCCGCGCGAGGGCTCCCTTGCGGCAAGCCCTCGCGGCGGTGCGGCCCGACAATCCGTCGGACTTGTGGAACCTCACCGCGCTGGACCGCAGGCTGGAGGCCTGGGAATTCATGGCGCGACAGTCAGCGGCGCGGTGATTCCTTCCGCGAGCAGGTCCTCCCGCAGCCGCGTCAGCACCTTGCCCAGCAGATTCAAGCCCCTCCACTTCGAAGGGTCCTGGATGCGCGGGTCCTCCATCTTCAGGCCCACGCCCCAGATGCGGTCCATGGGACTGGCCTCCACCAGCTCCGTGCCCTGAGTGGCGAGCAGCACTTCGAGGAGCGCCGCGTGCTGGGTGAATTTCGCGCGATTGCCCGCGTAGACGATTCGCTCGCGCTCCCGCTCCCACGTCGCCACGTCGAAGCCGCGGACCTTCCGACCCAGCGCCTTCTGCGCGGGAGGCGTCTTGGCCGCGAGGATTTCGTTCAGGACTTCCGCGTCACCGAAGAGGCGCGCCTTGCCCGCCATCATGAACTGCTCGGCGCAGTTGTAGCGGACGCCGTCCACCACGAAGGCCACGCGATGGAACTGGGAGAAGGGGGACTGCTCCTTCCAGAAGAAGGTGAACCGGTCCTGCCGTTGCGTGCCCGCCATCTTGAATCTCCAGGTTGGTGTTGATTGTACACCAACGCTTGGGGCACGGCTTCCTGACGGGGCCGTCCATCGAGTCGGGTGCTCGGATGGACGGCCGGGCAGGGGGCTCAGCCCTGCGTCCGGGCGGCGCCGGGGACCTTGGGGCCCAGCACGTCGCGCAGGGCGTCCGTCACCGTCAACTTGGGAGTCCAGCCCAGCGCGCGGAGCTTGTCCGGGGCGCCGATGAGGCTGGGGATGTCGGAGGGGCGCAGCCGCGCGGGGTCCAGCTCGATGCGCGCATTCACGCCCGCGAGCCTGAGCATCTCCTCCAGCAGCTCGCGGATGGTGCGGCCCTCGCCGCTGCAGATGTTGTACGCCTGACCGGGCTCGCCCTTCACGAGCAGCAGCCGGTACGCCTCCACCACGTCGCGCACGTGGGAGAAGTCGCGCACGGCATCCAGGTTGCCCGTGCGGAGCACCGGGTCCACCGTGCCCAGTCCGATGGCGCGAATCTGCGAGGCGAAGGACGGCACGACGAAGGTGGGGTCCTGTCCCGCGCCCAGGTGGTTGAAGGGCCGGGCCATCATGACCTCCAGCCCGTAGCTGCGGTGGAACTGGACGCCCGCGAGCTCCGCCGCGGACTTGGAGGCCGCGTAGGGGCTCAGCGGAACCGCCGGCGTGTCCTCGGTCGCGCGAATCCCCGCGGGCACCGGGCCATAGACCTCTCCCGAGCCCACCAGGACGACGCGCGTCTTGGGCGCGTTCTCACGCAGCGCCGTCAACAGATGCACCACCCCCATGGTGTTCACCGCGAACACGCGCGAGGGGTTGTGGTGGCTCTTGGCCACCGAGCTGAAGCCCGCGAGGTGGATGACACCGTCGGGCTTCGCCTCGGCCACGGCCGCCTTCACCGCGGCCTCGTTCGCCACGTCGAAGTGCAGGGCGCTGCTGCTGACCCCTTCTCCTCGTGGCCCGTGTGCTTCGACGACCTCGTCACCGGCGGCGCGCAGGAGCGCGCACAGATGCCTGCCGACGAACCCATCCGCTCCCGTGACGAGAATGCGCATCTACCGCTGCCCCGCCTTCACACGCTCCAGGTCCGCGTCCACCATCATCTCCACCAGCTGCTTGAAGCGCACCTTCGGCTCCCAGCCCAGCTTCTGCTTGGCCTTGGCCGGGTCGCCGATGAGCAGGTCCACCTCGGCCGGGCGCACGAAGGCCGGGTCGATGACGACGTGCTTCTGCCAGTCCAGGCCCACGCGGCCAAAGGCAATCTCCACCAGCTCGCGCACGGTGTGCGTCTCGTTGGTGGCCACCACGTAGTCCTCCGCCTCCGGCTGCTGGAGCATCCGCCACATGGCGTCCACGTAGTCGCCCGCGAAACCCCAGTCGCGCTTGGCGTCCAGGTTGCCCATGGGCAGCTTCTCCTGGAGGCCCATCTTGATGCGCGCGACGTTGTAGGTGACTTTGCGCGTGACGAACTCGAGGCCCCGGCGCGGCGACTCGTGGTTGAAGAGGATGCCGCTCACCGCGAACAGACCGAACGACTCGCGGTAGTTCACGGTGATGTGGTGGCCGTAGGCCTTGGCCACGCCGTAGGGGCTGCGCGGATAGAAGGGCGTGTCCTCCGTCTGGGGGACTTCCAGCACCTTGCCGAACATCTCGCTGGAGGACGCCTGGTAGAAGCGCGCCTGCGGACGCGTGTGGCGGATGGCCTCCAGCATCTTCGTCACGCCCAGCGCGGTGAACTCACCGGTGAGCACCGGCTGGTTCCAGCTGGTGGGGACGAAGGACTGCGCCGCCAGGTTGTACACCTCGTCGGGCTTGACCAGGTTCAGCAGCGCCGCGAGCGAGAACTGGTCCAACAGGTCGCCCTGGTGCAGCTGAATCTTGCCGTGCAGGTGTTGGATGCGCTCGAACTTCTCTTCCGACGAGCGCCGCACCATGCCGTGGACTTCGTAGCCCTTCGAAAGCAGCAGCTCCGCGAGGTAGCTGCCGTCTTGCCCCGTGATGCCTGTAATGAGTGCGCGCTTGGTCGCCATGGCCTTTTTCGCTGTTGGCTGGAAGACGCACTTTGTACCTGACGCGGTTACCCGGAGCCAACCGTTCCCGATGGCTTCGGACTTGAAAGCGACGAGACGCGTGCGAAGTTACGTCGGACCCACCTGCCTGGAGCCCGGTCATGCGTCACCCCATTGTCTTCATCCTGGCGGCATCGCTGTCTGGCGCGGTTGCATCCGCTCAACCCTTGCAGGTTCCCGCTTTCAGCCAGACGACACCTGGCCCCAGCACCATCGGCGGCTCCATCCGAGACGTCGCCATCTGGGTCGGGCCACCAAGCGCTGATGCTGGCTCGGACGCGGGCCCCAGTGGCTTGCTCCTGACGGCGTACAACAATCAAAACGCAGGACTCGCCACGTTTGGGTTGGATGGTCAACAGCTCGAGAATGAACAGCTGGACGGACCGGTGGTCAGCGTCGCGATTCGCGAGGGTTTTCGATTGGGCGCGAACACGCTCTCGCTGGCGGTGACGAGCAACCCGGGCGTCGGCCTGCTGGCCTACTCCGTGGATGGACAGCGGACGCTGGACCGCGTGCAACGGATTGGTCCCGGACCCTTCTTCCTCACCAACGCGGCCTTCACCACCGTGGCGTTCTACCGCAGCCCCGGCTCCGGCCGCCTCTTCATCTTCGCCAGCAACGACGCGGGCGCGCTCTCGCAGTTCGAGATGTCGGGAGAAGATGGTGGACTGTCCGCCACCCTGGTCAACCGGGCCATCACCGTGAGTGGACCCATCACGGGCATGGTCGCCGACGACGAGAATCGTGCCCTGTACGTGGTCCAGGCGGGCAGGGCCATCTGGCGCTTCGACGCGGAGCCCACGGGGGGTAGCACTTCTGTCCCGGTGGTCGATCTGACGGCGGCGGACAGCAAGCTGTCCAAGAACGTCAACCGGCTGGCGCTGTACCGCGCGGCCAACGGTGAGGGCTATCTGCTGGCCGCGGACACCCAGGCGGGCTCCTTCGCCGTGCTGGACCGCCGCTCGTATGCCTTCCTCGGGTCGTTCGTCGTGGTGCCTGGAACCCATGGCGTGGGTGGGGCCACGGCGCCTCGCGCGCTGGCGGTGACGTCGGGCCCCGTGGGGGCGTTTCCGGATGGCTTGTTCGTCGCGCAGAACTCTTCCACCACGGGCACGGATGACCTGAAGCTCGTACGGTGGGACGCGGTGGCGCTGGCCTTCAATCCGCCGCTGCGCATCGACACCCGGCCGGCTGGAGGGGTCGACGGCGGCGTGGATGCTGGCGTGGACGCGGGCTCGGACGGAGGGGGTGGGGGAGGCGTCGGTCCTCCGCCCACCCCAGGCGGTCACCTTCCCCCCGAGAGCGAGGGCTCCGGGTGCTCCTGTGCCTCCGCGTCCGTGCCTGGCAGTGTGCTCTTCGGCCTGCTGGCCCTGGGGCTGTCGAGGCTCCGTCGCCGCCGCGAGCGTTGATGCGCGTTGCCTCGAGGCGCGGGGCGCGGTGAAGTGCGGACGCTCATGCGTTCACCGCGTCCCTTCCTCATCGCGCTCGCCGCCTGTGCCGCCGCTTGTGCGAGCACTCCTCCCGCCGCGACTTCCTCCACTCCCCCTCCGGCCCCCGTGCGAATCACACTGGTGGGCCTCAACGACTTCCACGGCCACGTCGAGCCCCACCTCAACAAGCTCGGCGACGGGCAGGTGGTGGAGTTCGGCGGCGCCGCGATGTTGTCCTCGTACGTCGCCCGGTTGCGCGAGGACAACCCGGGAGGGGTCCTCGTCCTGGATGGAGGCGACATGTTCCAGGGCACGCTCGCGTCCAACCTCACCGAGGGCGCCATCGTGGTGGATGTGTACAACCACGTGGAGGTCACCGCAGCGGCCCTGGGCAACCACGAGTTCGACTACGGCCCGGTGGGCCCCGCGCCCATGGCCTCGGGCTCCGGAGACGACCCGCTCGGTGCGCTCAAGGCGCGCGTGAAGCAGGCGCGCTTCCCCATGTTGTCCGCCAACCTGCGGGATGCCGCCACCGGCAAGATTCCCGCGTGGTTGGGCAATGACGGCACGCACCTGGTCACCGTGAAGGGCATCCGCGTGGGCCTCGTGGGGCTCACCACCGAGGAGACGCCGCTCGTCACCAACCCCGCCAACGTGGACACCTTGCGCTTCGCGCCGCTGGCGTCCTCCGCGCTGGAGGCCTCGCGCTCGCTGCGTCAGCGCGGCGCGGACGTGGTGGTGGTGGTGGCGCATGCGGGGGGCAAGTGCTCGGACCTGTCCAACCCTCGGGACACGTCGAGCTGCGAGCGAAGCGCCGCGGAGATTCTCGACATGCTGGGGGCGGTGCCTCCCGGGACGGTGGACGCCGTGGTCGCCGGGCACACGCACCAGACGATGGGCCACTTCTTCGACGGAGTGCCCGTCATCGAGACGAACGGGCTGGGGCGCTCGTTGGGGGTGGTGGAGTTGTTCGTGGACCCAATCAGTCGCCAGGTGCAGCCCACGCTCACGCGAATCCAGGCGGCCATTCCCTTGTGCGCCCAGGTGGACGCGGTCCATGGGGACTGTGACGGGCGAAGCCTGCGTGCGCGCTCCGGCGTGAAGCTCGCGCCCGCGACGTTCCTGGGCGGCCCCGTGCCGCCGGACGCGGCGGTGACGCGGCTCTTGGCGCCCACGCTCGCGGAGGTGGAGGCGGCGCAGTGGCAGGCCTCGGGCGTGTCTTGTGCCTCGGCGCTGTCGCGCGGCTTCACGGAGGAGAGCGCGCTGGGGAACCTCATGGCGGACGCGCTGCGCGAGGCTGCGGGCGCGGATGCCGCGCTGATGAACCCGGGCGGCATCCGGGCCGACCTGCCAGGTGGGGCGCTGTCCTTCGGCCACGTCTACCAGGCGCTGCCCTTCGACAACACCGTGGCGGTGCTCACCCTCACGGGCACGGAGTTGAAGCGGCTGCTGGAACTGGCGCATGGCGTGGACAAGGGCGCGGTGTTCGCCGTGTCCGGGTTGGAGCTGACGCTGGCCCGCTGCCCGGGGCCCGGCCGCCTCCAGTCCGTCACCCTGACGGGGGGAAAGCCCGTGGTGCCCGAGCGCACCTACCGGTTGGCCGTGCCGGACTTCCTCGCCCGGGGAGGGGATGGCCTGGACGGGGTGACGAAGCCCCTGCCTCCCGAGCGCGCCGAACTGGCGCCGTTCCGGGGCATGGATCTGCGTGAAGCGCTGATCTCCTACGGCAAGACTCACGGGGGGGTACTCCCCAAACCGGCGCTGGGACGCGTGCGCTACAGCGGTGTCGCGGACACCTGTCCCACCGCGGCGCGCTGAGGGAGCCGGGGCTGAAAATTCGGCCGGGACCTGATCCGCTGAGGGTGAACCGCCCGGCCAACCCTTGGAAACATCAGAGAAAACGCTCCCGGGCCGAATTTTCGGCCTGGGATCAGTTTTCAACGGAGGCAAGAGTCCTTACTCTAGGGCTCGCGGGGATTCGCGCCGAGGTGGCCCCATCAGGGACTGCGTGCGTGGGTGCTCGAGAGCGGGAGGGACCGACATGCTCTACAAAGTGACCCCGATGATGACGCCGCCGCCGGAGAAGGCGAAGCCGCGTGAGCCGGGGCAGCCTCAGCCGAGAAAGCGGCGCAAGTCCGCGGTCTACGACGCTGATGGTCACGAGGTGCTCATCTCGCTGATGTGTATCAAGTGCCGCACGCTGAAGCCGCTGGCCCAGTTCGGTCTGCGGAAGATGGCGGATGGCGCCATCCGGAATCAGCCGTGGTGCCGCACGTGCCGCTCGGGTGCGGGGACCAAGAAGCCGAAGGCCGGAAAGGGCGAGGCCGCCGCGCCCGCCGAGGCCGCGCCGGTGCTCCAGGTCGTCGAGACCGAGGCTCCCGCTTCCAAGTCCCCCGCCTCCGCGCCCCAGGCGCCGACTCCGGCCACCCGGGGCTGAAGGCCGCGGTCCGGCGGTTACGACAACCGCAGGCCCGCGGGGAGCGTGTCGCCCAGCGCGCGCGCTTCGTCCGCGGCTTCGAGCGCGACCACCTCGCGCACCATGCGAACCCACGTCTCCGAGGCCTTGGCCGCGACCAGGGCCTGGGCCGCGCGCTCGCGCAAGGCGGGGTCCACGTCGCGCGTGCGATCTCCAGTGAGCCGCGCCAGCTGCGCGGCGGCGAAGGGCGCGCCGTCAATCTTCCGCAAGTCGAGCTCCAGCAGCAGCGTGAGCCACGCCTCCGCGGTCTCCACGTCCACCACCTTGTGGCTGCTGCCGTAGAGGGGCACGCGCGCGCCCAGTCGTCCCAGGGACCAGGCCCAGGGGCCACCGGAGCGGGCCTCCGCCTTCAGCCGCTCGGCAATCCAGCGCCCCACCTCCGCCTTGTCGCTGGGGGCCAGGTGCTCCAGCGAGGCCGCCGTGCGCACCATCTCCTCCAACCCCTCGGGTTGGATTCCCTTGAGCTTGCCGGCCGCGGGTGCGTTGGGCGGAACCTTCCGGGCCAGGTGCGGTTGCAGGTACGCGTAGAGCTTCTGCTGCTGCGCCTCCGTCAGACCGCCGGCGATGCGGCGCCACATCACCCAGAACTCGGTCCACACGGCCTTGTCCTGGTGGTGCTGCACCAGCGCCTCGAAGAGGCTGAAGGTCTGCTCCGCGCGCCAGCCGTCCAGCGGATAGCCGAAGCCCGGGCGCAAGGTGAAGCCCGCGAGGCTGTAGAAGACGCGCTCGTGGTCCTCGGTGCGCCGCCGCTTGCTGGCGCCCGCGTAGAGCGTGCTCCACATCTCGCGCAACACCGGCACGCGCCACGTCTCGCGAGGCCCCAACGCCTTCTCCAGCGTCTTGCCCAACTGCTTCACGTCCTTGGGGCCCAGGGGCAGGGGCTTGTTGCCGTAGACGCGCTCGATGTTCTCCTTCGCCTCGGCGAAGCGCGCGGGCATGGACTCGGTGACGGTCAGCTCATGTGAGCCGCCCGTGCCGCGCAGCTCGAACTCGAGCCGCCACCGCTCGTCCGCGACGTTGGAGACGCAATAGAGCTCCAGCGTCCCAATCTCCGTCAGCACGGCCTGGAGGTGCACGGGCACATCCGCGACCTTCCCCGCCGCGCCCTTGAGCAGCGTGTGGATGGGCGGCAGCGGCTTGAGGTCCTCCGCCAGCGGCACCAGGTCCCCGGGCTTGTCGATTCGGTCGCTCGTCGTCGAGTAGAGCTGGAACTGCACCGGACGGCCCAGGGTGAGCGTGAAGGGCCGCGTGCCCAGGTCGACCTTCTGTCCCTCCTCGAAGCCTCGGGGGATGAGACAGAGCGCCGGCTGCTCCTCGCTGTCCGCCGCGCGCTGCAGGCCCACGTAGTACGCACGCGCCGCGCCGCCGCCGATGCGCAGCCCGTGCCCGCGCCGCACCAACCCGTAGTACGCCGCGCCGCGAGCGACGGCGAGCTCCAGCGACTCGTGCCGCAGCAGGGCGACTTTCGGCGCCTGGGGCCACCACGCGGAGACAGCCTCCACCAGCCGCTCCGAAATCCAGGGCGAGTTGAACACGCCGCCGTTGAGGAGGATGGCGTCGGGGCGGGGCAGGGCGCCCTCGAAGGGAGGTGCCTCGCCCAGCGCCGCGAAGCCCGCCGCCGCGTGCTGCGCGAGGAACGCGGCCAGGTGGCGAGTCACCGCCGCGTCCTGCACGTACGGCAGGCCCAACTCCTGGAGCGCCATGCGCGCGGCGCGCCGGGGCCGCTCGGTGGGCGCGGTGCGGGGGAAGAACCCATCGAGCACCAGCGCATGCGCCTCGTCGCGCGTGAGCTCGGAGGACAACGTTCCGCCCAACAGCCGGCTGCCCTCGCCCGCGAGCGACACGCCGTACTTCTCGGGCGGCGCCTTGCCGAGCAGGGCTTCCTTGGCGGTGCGCGCGGCTTGAATCGCCTGCGTCCACTGCGTCGCGGACAGACGGCGCCCGTCCGGGAGCAGCTTCTCCTCTACCCGGCGCGCCAGCGCGGCGTCCATGTTGTCGCCGCCCAGCATGAGGTGGTCGCCCACCGCGAGCCGCCGGAGCATGGGGCCCTCGGGGGACACGCCCGCGTGGACCAGCGTGAAGTCCGTGGTGCCGCCGCCCACGTCGACGACCAGCACGAGGCGGACGTTCGAGAGCGTCTGCTCCAGGTCCGAGCGGTGGCGGGCCGTGTAGTCGTAGAAGGCCGCCTGCGGCTCCTCCAGCAGGGTGAACTTCTCCAGCCCCGCCTTGCGCGCGGCGCTCACCGTGAGGGCGCGCGCGGCCTCGTCGAACGAAGCGGGGACGGTGATGACCACCTCCTGCTTCGACAAGGGCGCGTCCGGGTGCGCGAAGTCCCACGCTCGCGCCATGTGCGTCAGCAAGAGCGCGCTGGCGTCGACGGGGGACAGCTTCTGGATGTCGGCCGGCGCACCCCACGGGAGGATGGGCGCGGACCGGTCCACGCCCGGGTGACACAGCCAGCTCTTGGCGCTGGCAATCAGCCGGCCCGGCACCCGCGCGCCCTGCCAGCGCGCCAGCTCACCCACCACCCACGGGCCCCCATCATCGCCCCAGGGGAGGCGCAGCGAATCGGCGCTCAGCTCGTGGCCCGCCGGCACATACACGGTGGAGGGCAACAGCGCGCGCGGCGCCACCTCTCCCTGGCGGACGAGCTGCGGGACGGGGAAGTCCTCCACGGGCGCGCTCGCGCCCCGGGAAGGGTCCACGGACGCCACCGCGCAGTGGGTGGTGCCCAGGTCGATGCCGACGATTCGCATACACCTCCGGTTGCCGGTCGGCGTTCTACTCCTTCATGCGGACGTTGAGCTCAAGCTTCCAGCGCCCGGGGCCACCTTTCTCCAGGCAGCGCAGCTCCAGCGTCCCCACCTCCGTCACCGCGGCCTGCAGGTTGACGGGCGTCAGGTCGCCGAAGGCCGACGGCTGTCCGGGCATCGTGGTCTCGATGGGCGCCAGCTCCTCCATCTCGCCCTTCGCCAGCTCGTCCGCCACGTCATCCACCATGACGCCGACCGAGTCGTCGCGCCGCACGGAGGAGGAGAAGAAGCGGAAGCTGGTGGGCTCGCCCGTGACGAGGCCGAACTCCTGCGGTGGCACATCCGCCTGCGTGCCTTCCTCCATGCCGAACGGCGCCACGCACAGCGCCTTCACGGGAGGCTCGAAGCCGGGCACCGCGGGCATCGCCGACTCCACGCCCACGTAGTACGCGCGCGCCGTGCCGCCGCGGATGCGCAGCCCGTGCCCCTGCTTCACCCAGCCGTAGTACGCGGCGCCTCTCGCCACCGAGAGGTCCAGGTCCGCGCCCTCCAGCTCCTTGGCGGGCTGGCCTCCGTCCGCCTTCAGCCACAGGTTGAGCACCTCCATGACGCGCGCCTTGAGCGGGCCCGCCTTGAAGACGCCGCCGTTGAAGAGCACCGCCGTCGGATGGAGGAACGACTTGTCGCCGATGGCGACCGGTGCGTCATGGCTGCTCGCGAGCGCCTGCGCCTGCCGCGTGAGGAAGGCCGCCAGGTGCCGCGACACGCCCGCGTCCTGCGCGTAGGGCAGCGCCATCTGCGCCAGGCCCGTGCGCCGCGCCGTGCGAGGCAGCTCCGCCAGCGGCGTCACCGGGAAGAAGCCATCGGTGAGGACTCGCTCCAGCTCCTCGCGCGTCAGCTCCGTGCGCAGCGTTCCGCCGATGAGCGACGAGCCCCGGCTGGGGACGGAGATGGACACCTTGTCCAGGGACGTGTCCGCGTACAGCGTCTCCTTGGCCTGCCGGCATCCGTGGGTGAGGGCGTTGAACTGCCACGGGTCCAGCTTCTTTCCCTCGGCGACCAGGCGCTGGTTGAGCGTGTGCGCCAGCGCCAGGTCCATGTTGTCGCCACCCAAGAGGATGTGGTCGCCCACGGCCACGCGCAGGAGCTCCACCTCGCCGTCCCTGTCCCGCACGGTAATGACGGAGAAGTCCGTGGTGCCGCCGCCCACGTCCACCACGAGGATGACCTCGCCGGGCTGCACCTGCTGGCGGAAGGACTCACCCATCGCCTCCAGCCACGCGTACAGCGCGGCCTGCGGCTCCTCCAACAGCGTGACGTGCTCGATGCCCGCCGCCTTGGCCGCCTCCAGCGTCAGCTCGCGGGCCGCCGCGTCGAACGAGGCGGGCACGGTGACGATGACGTCCTGCTCGGCCAGCGCGTTGCCGGAGCTCTCGCGGTCCTTGGCGAAGGTGGTGTCCCACGCCTCCTTGAGGTGGCGCAGGAAGCGCGCGGACGCATCCAGTGGGGACACGCGCTGCACATCTTCTGGGGCCTGCCACGGCAAGAGCGCCGAGCGCCGGTCCACGCCGGGATGGGACAGCCAGCTCTTGGGCGAGGACACCAGCCGCGTGGGCACCTTGGCCCCGTGTGAGCGCGCCAGCTCTCCGATGATGGAGGTGGCCTCGGGGTTCCACGGCAGCGCGAGGCTCCCCTTGGGGAACTCCTGCGCGGCGGGCAGATAGAGGAAGGAGGGCAACAGCGGCCTCGCCTCCACCGTGCCGGGCGCGGTGAGCTGGGGGATGGGCAGCATGGACTGCGCGCGGCCCCGGGACTTTCCGTCCTCCAGGTTGAAGTACGACACCGCGGAGTGGGTGGTGCCAAGGTCGATGCCGATGGAATAGCGGGCCATATCGGGCTTGAACTCCTTGAAGGCTCCGTTTTTGTCCGGTCTGCGAGTGCGCCGCGGCGGGCTCAGGCGAGCTCGACGTCCGCGGGAGCGAGCACTCGGGGGTCCATGGCGGGGCTCACGGTGGGGAACTTCACCTCCGACACCACCCATCCATGGTGGCGCAGCGTCCCGGTGTGGGGCGGCTGGCCCGTCACGTTGCCGCTCAGGCGGATGCGCTGCGCGTCGAAGCCCGCGGGCACCGTGACGCGGTCTCCCTCCGACTGGGGCAGCACCGGCTGGAGCGTGAGGTACTGGCCCACCACCTTGCGGCACCCCTCATGGACGATGCGGCAGGCTGCTCCCACCTCTGCGTCCGAGAAGGCGGCCACGTTCTCCTGGAGGAAGTCCACCAGCCGGCCCTCTCGTTGGAGCATGGAGAGGAGCGCCAGGGCGCTGGCGTGCTCACGCTCGGGAGGAGGGGCGGGGGCGGGCTCGGGGGGCTTCACCGCCGCCGGGGCGGCCGTGGACTGGCCGGACGGAAGCTGCGCGAGCTTCCCGGAGTCATAAGCCTGGCTGGCGGGGAGCACCGCGCGGGCGAAGTCGCCGGATACCAGACACCGCCAGAAGCAGAGCCAGGCGAGCCAGACGCGCGCGAAGAACGACAGGGAGGCGGACGGGTCAGTCATCGGCTCCGGATAACAAAGCCCGCCTGCTTTGCAATTCGGCAGTTGCTCGAAATGCCCCAAATGCAAAGGGCCTCACGGTTTCCCGTGAGGCCCTCTGTTTTCTGCATGGTGGAGGTGGACGGGATCGAACCGACGACCTTCGCATTGCGAACGCGACGCTCTCCCAACTGAGCTACACCCCCACAACGGGCCCTGCGTGCTGCGCCCGGCGGTTTGGGGCCGCCGAGGTGAACGGGCTAGTACCGGACCCCCACGCAGGTGTCAAGCGCAAGCCTTCACAACTCATCCGTGCGATTGACGTGCCGCGCAGCGGATGCCATAAAAAACCTTCTTCTCCGGCGTACCCTTCCCGCCTGGTGCTGTCCCCCCCGGTAATGTCTACCTCCCCTTCAAAGACGTTGAGCCCGGCCGAGCTCGCGAAGCTCGAACACGCGTTCGCCTCCGACCCGTCATCGGCCGCCTATAAGCCCCTGGCTGAAGCGTACCTGAGCATGGGGCGCTTCATGGAGGCGATGGTCGTCTGCAAGAAGGGGGTGAAGGCGCATCCCAACGCGGCCGACCCGCGCCTTCTTCTCGCTCGGGTGTATGCCGAGCAGGGCAAGGACAAGAAGGCCCTGGAAGAAGCGCTCGGCGCGCTCCAGGTCCAGCCCGAGGACAAGGCCGCTCTGCGGCTGGCCGGGGCGCTCCAGCTCAAGACGGGCGAGACCGAGCCCGGCAAGGCCAACCTGCTCAAGGCCTTCAGCGCGGACCCGGGAGACCCGGACACCGTCACGCTGCTCCAGCAGCACAAGATTGAGCCGCCGCGTCCGGCCGCGCCCACGCCCGCTCCCGCGCCAGTGGTCGCCGCGCCCGCGCCCACCGCCGTGCAGCAGTCGGCGGCGTCGCTCTCCCAGGGGGCCGCGACCACCGCGAGCCCGGAGCCCACGGCGGCGCCGAAGCCCGCGCCCCGTCCGGTCCCGGCGGCTTCCGAGCCCGCGCGCGCCGAGTCCCCTCGTCCCTCGCCGCAGCCCCGCCGGCCGCAGCCGGTGGTGGAAGAGGTGGATGACGACGACGATGACGACCAGCCCCGCCGGCGCGGTGGCCGTCCTCAGGGTGGAGGCAAGGGCAAGCTGGTGACGGTGGCCCTGCTGGTGGCCATCCCGTTGTTCATCGGCGGCTACGGTTGGTACACGGCGCACACCCGGAAGATCTCCCGCGAGCTGAAGAAGCACCTGGAGGCCTCCGCGGAGCTGCTCAAGCGCGACTCCTTCGACAGCTACAAGAAGGCGTGTGAAGAGGCGGACAAGGCCATCGAGGTGAACTCCGACTCCGGCCAGGCGCATGGCTACCTGGCGTACGCCTACGCGATTCGCTGGGGCGAGCACGGCGGTGGTGACGATGCGCGCCGCCGCGCCGAGGAGCACCTGGCCGCGGGCAAGAAGTCGGGCGACGTCAGCTCGCACCTCATCGCGGCGGAGGCGCTGGCCCAGACCTACGGTGGAAAGGGCAAGGACGCGTTGGGGGCTCTGGAGGAGACGGTGAAGGGCCTGGATGCCCAGGGCCGCTCCAGCTCGCTCTTGTACCTCACGCTCGGCCTCATCCAGATGAACGCGGGAGACCTGGACCGCGCCCGGGACACGCTCGAGCGCGCGCAGGTGCTGGCGCCGGACGACCCGCGCGTCTACTCCGGTCTGGGCGCGGTGTACCGCCGCCTGGGACAGGACAGCTCCGCGTGGAAGAACTACGACCTGGCGCTGCGCTATGAGAAGGACCACCCCGAGTCCCTGCTGGGCCGCTCGCTCCTGATGCTGGAGCAGGACGAGCCCAACTACGGGCTGGTCCACACCATGCTCAAGAAGCTGCTGGAGTCGGAGCCGCCTCCGTCGCCCCGGCAGCTGGCCGCCGCGCACCTGGCGCGCTCGCTGCTCGTCAGCCGCGTGTCGGCGGCGATGCCGAACCTGAAGCCGGACGTGCAGCAGAAGCTCTCCGAGGCCACCGCCGTCCCGCTGGACAAGGACAAGGCGCGCGCGGAGATGCAGAAGAGCGAGGAGACCGGCTTCACGCTCGACAAGCAGAACCCGGAGCTGCACCTCATCAAGGGCCGCCGCCTCCTGTCGGAGGGCAACTTCGACCTGGCCGCCGAGGAGATTCGCAAGGCCATCCGCGTGGACGGCTCGCGCGCGCAGTTCCACGTCGAGCTGGCCAAGGCCCTCATGGGCAAGCAGGGTGGCGAGAAGGAAGCCGCCGGTGCGCTCGAGACGGCGCTCAAGACGATGGGCGACAGCCCCAAGCTGGTGGTGATGCTGGGCAACGCCTACCGCCGCCAGGGCAAGCTGGACGAGGCGCTCACGCAGTACCAGCGCGCGGTGAAGGACCCGAAGGCGAAGAACCCCGAGGCGCGACTCGCCATGGGCGCCATCTACCGGGAGCGCTCGGACTGGGCCAAGGCGCAGGAGCAGCTCGAGAAGGCGAGCCAGGAGTTCGTGGGTCAGCCGGAGCGCTCGGCGATGGCGCTCACGGAGCTGGCGCGCGTCTACCAGGGCAAGGGCGACGCCGCGAAGGCGGACGAGACGTACCAGCGCGCCCTCAACGCCGACGAGGGCTTCGGCGCCGCGTACTACTACTACGCCACGCTGCTCGCGAAGGACTCCAAGCAGGGCGCCAAGGCGAAGATGCTGGCGCAGGAGTACCTCAAGCGCGAGCCGAGCGGCGAACACGCCAGCGCGGCCCGCTCGCTCTCCGGCGGCTGACGAGCCGGGGTCGGACAAGCGGGGCTGATGCGAACGGCCAGCACGCCGCGCATCGGCCCCGGCCCGCCGGGTTGATGGCCCCCTCCCCGCGGGCTATGCCCCTGGTGTTTGCCTTCCCACGATTGTCACGACACCTGGGCATCCTCCTGGGCCGCGTCGCGGTGCCAGGCGGGCGACCGTTCACGGCCGCCGCGTGCGGGTGACGTGTCCTTGCCCACCCCCCGGTGGTGCCTGTATGGGAGGGCCCTCCCCGCGTCGGCAGGGTTCCTGTCGCGCCGTCCCCTGGAGTCCGCTTGAGCGCGCGTGCCGAAGCCGTGTCGACGACCGCGTCCGACCTGCTCTCCTTGATGAAGCCCCGGCTCTCCAGCCTGGTGCTCATCACCACCGCGGGAGGCATGTTCCTGGCGCCGGGCCCCCTGGCCACGGGCCACGCCCTGGTGACGCTGCTGGCCACGGCCGGCACGGTGGGCGCCGCCAACACGCTCAACTGCTACTGGGAGCGCCATAGCGACCAGTTCATGGAGCGCACGCGCAACCGGCCGCTGCCGTCCGGGCGGATGGAGCCCGCGGTGGCGCTGTGGTTCGGCATCTCCCTGGCGCTGGTGTCGCTCCCCGCGTTGGCCCTGGGGGCCAACCTGCTGACGGCGGCGCTGGGGCTGCTCGCGCTCCTGAGCTACGTGTTCGCGTACACGCCGGCCAAGGCGCGCACCGCCGCGGCCATGATCGTGGGCGCGGTGCCCGGCGCGCTGCCCCCGCTGATGGGCTGGACGGCCGTGACGAACCAGGTGGACGCGGGCGGCTTCGCGCTCTTCGCCATCCTGTTCCTCTGGCAGATGCCGCACTTCATCGCCATCGCGCTGTTCCGCAAGGAGGAGTACGCGGCCGCGGGGCTCAAGTCCGTGCCGCTGGAGCGCGGCGATGACTCCGCCCGCGCGCAGGTCGTCCTCTACCTGGTGGCGCTGGTGCCCATGACGATGCTGCCCTTCCAGCTCCACATCGCCGGCTCCTGGTACCTGGCGGCCGCCGCGGTGCTGGGGCTGAGCTTCCTGGGCCTGGGAGCGTGGGGGTTCTTCAAGCGGCTCGGGAAGCCCTGGGCGCGCCAGACGTTCTTCTTTTCGCTCATCTACCTCACCGGATTGTTCGCGGCGCTGTGTCTGGACCGCGTTCCCCGCGGCTAGCGCGGGGCAGCCGGCGGGACACCGCCCATGCTTGATAGCTCGCTCTCCACCCCTCCCGTCCCGTTGCTCCACCTCGAGGGGCTGACCCGCCGTTTCAAGGGCCGTGTCGCGGTGGACGGGCTGACGTTGTCGGTGCGGCCCGGTGAAATCCTGGGCCTGCTGGGCCCCAACGGCGCGGGCAAGTCCACCACCTTCCAGATTCTGGCGGGCCTGTTGGCGCCCGACGCGGGCCAGGTTCGCTTCGCGGGGCGGGAGCTGTCGCTCAGCGACCCGGCGTTGCGCCGGCAGATGGGCATCATCTTCCAGCGCAGCAGCCTGGATGACCTGCTGACCGCGCGGGAGAACCTGATGCTCGGGGCCCGGCTGTATGGGCTGACGGGCGAGCGCGCGCGTGAGCGGGTGGAGGCGATGCTGGGCCTCATCGGGCTGGCGGACCGGGGCGACGAGCGGGTGGGCACGTGGTCCGGTGGCATGCGCCGCAGGCTGGAGCTGGCGCGAGCGCTGGTGCACCAGCCGCGCGTGGTGCTGATGGACGAGCCCACGCAGGGCTTGGACGAAGGAGCCTTCCGCACCTTCTGGGCGCACCTGAAGCGGCTGCGCGACGCGGAGGGAATCACCGTGCTGCTCACCACGCACCGGGCCGACGAGGCCGAGGTGTGTGACCGGCTGGCGGTGTTGGACGCGGGGAAGCTGGTGGCGTGTGACACGCCGGCGGCGCTGGCCTCGCGCATGGGCGGGGACATCCTCACGGTGGAGGCGTCCGAGCCCGAGGTGCTGGCGCGCGAGGTGCGCGAGAAGTTGGGCGTGGACGCGAAGGTGGTGGACGGGAAGGTGCAGGTGGAGGCCCGGCAGGGGCACTCGCTGGTGCCTCGGCTGGTGGAGTCGTTTCCGGCCGGCCGGTTGTCGTCCGTGTCGCTGCGCCGGCCCACGCTGGCGGATGTGTTCCTCCAGCTGACGGGGCGCGCGCTGGGCGCCGATGTGCCGGCCGCGGAGCCCGCGCCGAGGAGACGCCGATGAACGCCGAGGTTTCCACCGCGCAGGCCCCCGTGGCGGCCACTTCTCCCGCTCCAGCCGTGCCGGGGACACTCGCGTTGCAGTGGGCGACTGTTCGGGTGCTGATGGCGCGGGACGTGGTGCGCTTCTTCCGTCAGCCCAGCCGCGTCGTCGGCGCGCTCGCGCAGCCCATCCTGTTCTGGTTCGTCATCGGCTCGGGCTTCGCCGGCTCCTTCCGCGTGGAGGGGGCGCAGGGGCTGGGCTACCAGCAGTTCTTCTTCCCGGGCGTCGTCACGATGGTGCTGCTCTTCAGCGCCATCTTCGCCACGATTACCGTCATCGAGGACCGGCGCGAGGGCTTCCTCCAGGCCGTGCTCGCGGGGCCGGGGTCCCGGCTGGCGGTGGTGTTGGGCAAGTCGCTGGGCTCGTCCGCCATCGCGTTGATGCAGGCGTCGTTGTTCCTGCTCCTCGCGCCCCTGGCGGGGGTGAGCGCGTCCACCGTCAACCTGCCGCTGCTCGCCGGGGTGATGGTGCTGTCCGCGCTGGCGCTGACGGGCATGGGCATGTCGCTGGCGTGGTGGGTGCGCTCCAGCGCGGGCTATCACGCGGTGATGAGCATCGTGCTGCTCCCCATGTGGGTGCTCTCCGGCGCGATGTTCCCCCTGAAGGGCGCGGGCACGTGGCTGTCGTGGGTGATGACGCTCAACCCCATGCGCTTCTCCGTGGAGGGTGTGCGGCGCGCGCTGTACGGCGCGGAGGCGTCGCTGGCGGTGGGCACGTCCATGTCCGGAGCGGGGCTGGAGGTGCCGGTGCTGCTGGCCTTCGCGACGGTGTTCGTGGGCCTGGCCGCGGTGAGCGTCAGCCGCCGCGAGTAGCGCGCCGGGCGCCGTTGGACAGCCCCGCCTCCATTCGCTACGAGGGGAGGCGGACGAAGTTCGAGTTCTCCGAGGAGATTGCACGATGAAGCTGCGCACGCTCGGCCTGACGATGTTGGGAGCCGCGGGGCTCCTGTCCCTGTCCGCCTGCAAGAAGGAGGAGGCCGCGGCCGCGCCTCCTTCCACCCCCGAGGCACCGAGCGCGGCCCGCGCGCCGGAAGCCGAGAAGGTCCACGCGGCGTCGCCGATTCAGGCGCCCGCCGGCAAGGGTGTGGTGAAGGGCACGGTGAGCTTCACGGGCACGCCGCCGCCCGCCGAAGACCTGCCCGCGAGCAGCGACCCTGCTTGTGAGGGACGCGGCGCGAAGGACGAGTCGGTGCTGGTGAAGGACGGGAAGTTGGCGAACGTGCTGGTGCGCGTGCGCGGAGCTGTCGCGGGAGCACCTGCCCCGTCCACGCCCGTGGTGGTGGACCAGTCGAAGTGCACCTACGTGCCGCGTGTCCAGGGCGCGATGGTGGGGCAGTCGGTCGCCTTCAAGAACAGCGACGGCACGCTGCACAACGTGCGCGGACTGGTGGGGACGAAGGCGGCCTTCAACGTCGCGCAGCCGCCGATGGCCGCGTCGGTGAACAAGCCCGTTCCGTCCGATGAAGTGCTGAAGCTCAAGTGCGACATCCATCCGTGGATGACCGCGTACGTGGTGAGCAACGCCAACCCGTACTTCGCCACCACGGGAGCGGATGGCGCGTTCACCCTCGAGGGGCTGCCCGCGGGGAAGTACACCGTGGAGGCCTGGCACGAGACGTTCGGCACGAAGACGGCCGAGGTCACCGTGAAGGACGACGCTCCGGCCGACGTGTCCTTCGCGTTCGCCGCCACGGACGCCTCCGCCAAGAAGTAGCGCAGGCGGGTGGTTCTCGGTGGGAGGTGAGCCGAGCCCGAGGGGATGGGGCTCGGCCTTTCTCTTCAAGTCGCCCGGTCTGTTCGGCGTGGGTGCTCCGCCGCACGAGGCGAGCCCGCGGTGCGGGGGCGCGTCTTCAGGAAGCCGCGCGGGCGGTCCGATGGGCGCGTCCCGCCACCCAAGGTGCGCCGAGCCCGCTACGCCGCCGCTGCCTTCTCCTCCCGCACGGGACCCGCCTTGCGCACCGTGAAGCCCACGCGTGCGCCGCCGCCTTCGCGATTCTCCGCGAACGTGGTCCCATCGTGGGCCTGCGCGATGCGCTCGATGAGCGCCAGCCCCAGTCCCAGTGAGCCCGCCTCGCGCGCCTCCGCGCTCTGGTCCTTGCGGTAGAAGGGCTGGAAGATTCGAGTCTCCTCGCCTTCCTGGAAGCCCGGGCCCGAGTCCTCCACGCAGAAGGCCAGGTGCTCGCCCTGTTGCTGGATGCGCAGGGCCTTCGCGCCGCCGCCGTGCCTTCGCGCGTTGTCCAACAGGTTCGCCAAGGCCCGGCCCAACAACGTGGCATCCCCCACCAGTCCGGCGTCCGGCGCGTCCACGTCCAGCAACTCGAGCGCGAGCCCCGCGCGCTCCAACGCCTGCGTCGCCAACGTCCGTCCATCCAGCACCCGCGGCGTAATCTGACCGAAGTCCAGCCGCGAGCTCGCGAGCAGCTCGCCCACGAGCGCATCCAGCTCCACCACTTCCCGGTCCACCTGGTCCAGCGTCTTGGGATTGCCTCCACCGTCGCGAAGGAGCTCCGTCAGCACACGCAGCCGCGCCAGCGGTGTGCGCAGCTCATGGGACACCGCCGCGAGCAGCTCACGCTGGTCCGCCACCTGCTTCTCGATGCGCCGGGCCATGTCGTTGAAGGCCACTCCCAGCACCGCGAACTCGCCCGTCGCGTGAGGATGCACCTCGGCGCGTGCGTTCAACCGCCCGGAGCCCAGGGCCTCGGTGGCCTGCACCAGCACGTCCACGGGCTTGGCCAGCCTTCGCGCCATCTTCCCGGACGCCATCCAGAGGACGAGGCATGCCGCGAGCATCGGCAGCATGATTTTCAGCGGGTCCTTGCCGCGCTTGCTGCCGTAGCAGAGGCGCGCCTGTCCCAGCGTCGTCTCCCCGCGCACCACGGGAATGGTGAGCTCCGTGCTCGTGCAGAGTCCTCCAGCCAGCACGAGCACCTTGTCGCTCGCGTCCTTGATTTCGACGTCGACGTCCAGGTCCTTGGCGATGGACTGCGCCAGGGCATCCCGCCTCGCGGGCTGGTCCCAGACCTCCTCGAAGCGATGGCCCGCGAAGTTCCGCATCCGCTCCATCTCTTGCTTCCACGTCGTTCCACCCACGAGGTTGAACACCGTCGCCACGACCACACAGGTCATGAAGATGCTCAGGCCGAACCACAGGAAGAGCCGCCGGTGCAGCCGGGCACGCACGAAGTGCCCCAACTGGCTCATGCGCCAGTGCTGTCTCCAGTTCCTGTGCCGGTGGTGCTTCCAGTGCTCGCGCAGGTGCGCATGGGCGGCTTCCCACGCCTGACGCCGTATCTTGTCGGCCTCCTGGCGCCGCTCCTTGTAGGAGTACGACTCGTCCCCCGAGCCACTGGCCCAGTGCCACTCGACCTCGCGCCTGCCGCCGGGCCCTCGCCGCTCCTTGTGGGAGTACGACTGGTCCCCCGAGCCGCTGGCCCAGTGCCACTCGACCTTGTGCGCGTCCTCCTCCGCCTCGCACAGGCACCGCGCGAGGCCCTCGGGGCTGTCCTCGCAGTCGGGGCCGCAGACCTCGCATTCGTCCCGCTTGGAGCCGGGCCCGCGGCGCTTGTCGTGCCGGCGCATCACATCCCCTCTTTGGCGAAGACGTAGCCCACGCCGCGGACCGTCTTGATGAGACGGGTCCCCACGTCGCCCAGCTTCTGCCGCAGATGCGAGATGTGCACGTCCACGGTGCGCTCGCCCACCACCGTGTCGCTGCGCCCCGCTTCACCGAGCAGCGCATCCCGGGGGATGACACGTCCGGCCCTGCGCACCAGGGCCACGAGCAGGTCGAACTCCAGGCCGGTGAGGTCCACCAGCCGTCCCTCGCTGCGCACCTCGCGGCCGGCCACGTCGATGGACAACCCGCCCGCTTCCAACCGGTCCGCCACCGCCGCGGGCTGCGAGCGGCGCAACACCGCGCGCAGCCGGGCGAGCAGCTCCCGGGGACTGAAGGGCTTGGGCAGGTAGTCGTCCGCGCCCAATTCCAGCCCCACCACGCGGTCCGTCTCATCGCCCTTGGCCGTGAGCATGACCACCGGGATGCGGCTCTTGGAGCGGATGCGCTTGCAGACCTCCAGCCCATCCATGCCCGGCATCATCACATCCAACAGCACCGCGTCGTACGCGCTGGCCTCCAGCGCCGCCAACCCTCGCCCACCATCGGGCGCGTGCGCGACGCTGACGCCGTTCTGTCCCAGGTACTGGGCGAGCAGTTCGTACAGGCGGGTATCGTCGTCGATGAGCAGGACTCGCGTGGACATGGATGGCGCGGAGTCTACTCGCGTGGGCTCGGGGCGGGGGATGGAGACAGGGAGCTCACTGGCTCGGACGACATGGAGCTGGCCGGGTGTGACTCGG
Source organism: Myxococcus stipitatus (assembly GCF_037414475.1). The sequence goes on from NZ_CP147913.1 coordinate 7,263,452, forward strand.
CCCAGGGAGCGTGCGTCCGCCAGCGCCCCGCCCAGCCGCCCATGGGGCAGCCGTGGTGACGGTGGGCGAGGCTGGCGAAGCCGGACGCGAAGCCTCCGACGGTTCCCAAGCCGAGCAGGACGATGAGCAGGCGGCGGCGCATGATGGCTGTCCTCGTGACGGGCGGCGCGCATGGACTCACATCATCCGAGGGTCGTCGCCGCGAGGCGGCTCACCCCGCCACTCGTGGTGCCGGCCACACGCATGCCGGTGCCAGCCGCGGTGCCCCATCCTCCACCCGTTCTCGATGATGTCCGCCAGCTCACGCCGCTGGCGAGGGTCCAGCGCCTCGTGCACCTGCGAGAGGGCCCCCAGCACCGTGGCGCGGAGGTGCTCCATCTTCACGTCGTGCTGGGCGAAGCGCTCGCGCAGCACGCCGCTGTCGAAGTGTTCGCCTCGCAGCGCCTGGGCCAGGCTGGTGCGGGTGCCCCCGAGCTCCTCGCGCATGCCGCCCAGGGACTCCATGAGGTCCTCGGCGGCCTTGATGATGACCTTCTCCTGGCCCGGTGAGGTCTCCAGCCGCTCGAACAACCAGCGCAGCCTCATGCGCCAACCCCACCGGCCGCCCCCATGCCGGTGGTGATGATGCCACCGGCGCCCACCCCGCACCGTGTAGACGAGGCCCGCGAGACATGCGCCGCCGAACAAGAATCCAAACATGTGTCCTGCTCCTTCGTTGGGCGGCCCAGGAAGCGGGCGCGCCGGGATGACGGGCAGGAAGGTAGAGGGTGGGTATGAAGGGCGCGCCGGAGCCTCATGAAGAAACGTGAAGGGGCCCCACGAGGACTCGGGATGAAGAAGCGAATGTGCTCTGTTGACCTCCCGAGCGACTCTCTGCCTCGCGGAATGTCTTCTGGTCGACGGCTGCCTGCCCAGTGGGCGGGGAGCAGGTGGACAAAGCAGGCCACAAGGTAGATTGTCGCGGCAGTGTCGGAGCGATGTCCGCCCCGCACTGGTGGTCCGGCTGGTCCCGGGTCGCCGTCTAGCAGAAAGAAGAAGGTCACATGGCAATCGGTACTGTGAAGTGGTTCAACGACGCCAAGGGTTTCGGCTTCATCGCTCAGGAGGGCGGTGAGGACGTGTTCTGCCACCACACGGCCATCAACATGGATGGCTTCCGCACCCTTCAGGAAGGGCAGCGTGTGGAGTTCGAGGTGACCCGTGGCCCCAAGGGGCTGCAGGCGCAGAACGTTCGCGCGTTCAACGGCTAGCGAACATCCCGGCCACCCTTGAGTGAGCCCGAGGCCCGGTCTTTCCAGAGGAAAGGCTGGGCCTTCGTCTTTGCGGGCTCCCTCCCTCCGACCAGGCGGACGCGCAGGCGGGGGGCGTCGCGCGGTGTCTCCTTCCTTACCTTCCAGGGGTGAGCGTGGCGCGTCCGTCGCGCGGTGCCCGACAGCGAAGGAGACGAGGCATGGGGGATACCAGCGTGAAGAAGGTGGAGAGCCGGCGCTCGCCCAAGGGGGAGATGGGGCAGAAGTACCTGGCCTCCGGCGTGCGAGTGTCCATGCGACTGTGGGAGGACGAGCCGCCAGGAGAGGCCCGGCCCGCCGCCCCGAGGGACTACGAGACGGTGGGCTTCGTGCTGAAGGGCCGCGCGGAGCTGCATCTGGAGGGGCAGGTCATCCTGCTCAACCCCGGGGACTCGTGGCTCGTGCCGCGCGGCTCCAGTCACACCTACAAGATTCTCGAGACGTTCTCCGCCGTGGAGGCGACCAGCCCTCCGGCCGCCGTGCATGGCCGCGACGAGAACGCTCGCGCGCAGAAGCCCGCGAAGGCGTGAGCCTCTCCCGGCATGGCCGAAGGACGCGAGGGCTCGACGTGTCTACTCGAACCACGTCGGCACGAGCCGGTGGACCTCTGGGAGCTCGGCGAGGCGGCAGACGGTGTCCCACGCGGCGGGGGTGAGGGCGCCGTGCCGCGCGACGCACTCGGCTTCGCCGGTGGGGAGGAAGTAGAGCGTCTCCTCGGGGACGTTGCACCCGGCGCGGCCTCGCGAGGCACCCGCCTCCTGGAGCGTGGGCGCGATGGCCTTCACGCGGGCCAGCAGCGCGGCATCACCGGTGGGAAGGCAGAGCTCCACGGAGCCGTCGTTCCGGCACCCGGTCTCCTGCGTGAACGAGAGCTTCTGCGTTGGACAGGCCATGGCCTTGGGCGCGGACTCCGAGGCCGCCGGTTCGCGCGTGGGCGTGGCGCAGGCGGACAGCGTGGCGAGCAGCAGGCCGGGCAGGGTGACTCGTCTCATGCTCATGCGGCTTCCCTCCGACGACAGGTGGGGTTCCCGGGGACGCTCACGTCCGCGGTGTGTTGGATTTGGATGAGGTGGGGGCCCAGATGGCGCTGTGGGGCTCGGGGGCGTCCGGAGAGTTCTCCGCGGTGTAGAAGTAGGCGGCGACTGCGGCCCGTCCGCGTCCCTCGGGACAGGCCAGGGGAGTGGGGTGGCCGTGCCAGTAGTCGTCGCCATGCGCCATCACGACGAGCCGGTCGAGGATGGGCGCGATTCGTGTCTCGCACCGCGAGAGGTCGGCGCTCCACAACTCGAGGTCTCCGCCCCAGGCGGGTTCCCAGTCGGGGTTCAGGTAGTAGAGGACGGTGAGGCGGCGTGTGAGCGCGCGGAACCGGTCTCGATTGAAGTCGGCGTGCAGCGCCAGGTGGCCCCCGCGCAAGGTGAGGTGCAACCCCGCGCCTCGGAAGTGCGGGTCCGCGATGAGCCCCTGCACTCCCGTCAGTGACTCCAGGAAGTCGATGAACGACATGCTGGAGAACTCCGAGAGCAGGTGACGGAGGGCCCCCGGGACGTCCTCGAAGGCCTTGCGCTGGAGCTGGCCCAGGCGCGCGGCCTGCTCCACGTGGTCCCTCCGCTTCCACGAGGCCTCGGTCGCACCCGGGAAGAGGCCGGCGAGGCCGGAGGCGAGCGGTGTTCCCAGGAAGCCGTCGATGGCGACATGGGGATAGGGGCGGGAGGCCGCGTACGTGGCTCGATGTGCGAGCGCGAGTGCGCGGAGCGCGGTCCGGTCGAGGAAGAAGCCGGGCCCCCTCAAGGGCCCCTCTTCGAGGGTGGCGGCACTCACGGGGGGCGTCGGAGCAGTCATCGCGGTCGAGACCGGGACATATGTCACGGACGCGGCCTGGTCGAGGCACTCCCTCCGCTCGCATGCTCGAGGACCCAGACGCCGTACGTCACCTTCCCGAGCAGCAGGAAGATGTTCCACGCGTCATAGGCGCCGAGCAGCTCGAAGGCCTCGGGGCCCAGCCTGGCCTCCACCCGCGAGCGGGCACGCAGCAGCTTGCCGGTCCGCAGCGCATGGCGCGCGAGGCCCTCGTCGAACTCCTCCAAGAAGGGCGAGCCTTCATCCGTGGTGGTGCCGTACTCGACGACGCGCAGTCCGGCCTTCTCGTGCGCGGCCCGCATGTGCTCGGGCGAAAGCGTCACGGGATTGAGTCCCAGTCGTGACGTGACGCGCTCCGCCTCGCGTGGCTCCAGCAGGTCCGTGGCCAGCGCGCTGCAGTTCATGATCGAGCCCCCCGGGCGAAGCACGCGGGCGCACTCCCGCATGGCACAGTCGAGGTCCTCGACATGGTTGAGCATGTCCAGACACCAGACGAAGTCCACGGAGGCTGTCTCCAGGGGAAGCCGCTCGAGGCCTCCCTTGAGGAACGACACACGTCCGCCGAGCCCTTCCTGGCGGACACGCGTGGAGGCGAGCTCCAGGTTCTGCTCCAGCGGGTCCACCCCGACGAACTCACCCTCCAGTCCTCGGGCGAGCTCCACCAGCTGCCGTCCCTTCCCGCAGCCGACATCGACGAGGCGTGAGCCCGTCTTCATGCCGCGCCGCGCCGGAATCGCGTTGAGCAGCTCCGACATGGGCCGCCCGCCAGGGGCATCGTCGAGGTACGCATACCGTGTCGACTCCTCCGCCAGGAATGGCCACAGAAAACCATAGAAGGCTTCGATGCGCGCCGTGAGGTTGCCCATGGACTCCCCTTTGCTCATGTCATTCCAGGAATTGCTAGCATGCCGCCATGGCGACGCTCATCCCAGCCCTCAATCAATGCCTCCCTCGGATGCAGGCGGGAGAGAAGCGGTTGGCGCGCCGGCTCGAGGAGAAGCTCGAGGATGACTATCTGCTCTGGTACGATGTGCCCATTGGCAGGACGGGACATCATCCAGACTTCATTGTCTTGCATCCACGCCGGGGCATCCTCGTCCTGGAGGTGAAGGATTGGAAGCGGGATGCCCTGCGTGACATCGATAAGGCGCGGGCGACCCTCCTGACGGAGTCAGGTTTGAAGGAGGTGGTGAATCCCTTCGAGCAGTCGCGAGGCTATGCGCAGGACATCGCCTCGCTGCTCGAGAAGGACCCGGTCCTTCGCCACACGGAGGGAGAGCGCCGCGGCAAGCTGATGCTCCCGTGGAGCCACGGCGTGGTCCTGACGAACATCACGCGGGCCCACTTCGACGAGGCGCGGCTCGGGGACGTCCTTCCGCCGGACCGAGTCATCTGCAAGGACGAGATGGCCGAGGACGTGGACCCGGAGAAGTTCCAGCAGCGGCTGTGGAACATGTTCCCGTGGGTGCCCGCGAAGCCGTTGTCGCTGCCTCAGCTCGACCGGGTCCGTTGGCACATCTTCCCGGAGATTCGCATCAGCGGAGCGCAGCTCGACATGTTCGAGCAGCCTCACCTGGAGACCTCCCTTCCGGACCTCATCCGGGTGATGGACCTTCAGCAGGAGCAGCTCGCGCGGAGCCTGGGCGAGGGGCACCGGGTCATCCACGGCGTGGCGGGCTCGGGCAAGACGATGATTCTGGGGTACCGCTGCGTGCAGCTCGCGAAGGTGCTCCACCAGCCCATCCTGGTGCTGTGCTTCAACCGCTCGCTGGCGAGCTGGCTGGAGCAGCACCTGCTGTCACGCGGTGTCTCCGGACAGGTGCATGTCCGCCGCTTCCACGAGTGGTGCCGTGAGCAGCTCGTCGCCTACCACGCGGGGCTCCCTCCGCAGGGGCTCTCGTCGGACGAGTACGCCGAGCAGCTCGTCCAGCGCGTCATCGCCGCCACCGACAAGGGGCTCATCCCGCGCGCGCAGTACGGCGCGGTGCTCATCGACGAAGGACACGACTTCGAGCCCGAGTGGCTCAAGCTCATCGCGCAGATGGTGGCGCCGGAGACCAACTCGTTGCTGCTGCTGTACGACGATGCCCAGTCCATCTACCGGCGCCAGCGCTTCAGCTTCAAGAGCGTGGGCATCCATGCTCAGGGGCGGACGACGATTCTCCACCTCAACTACCGGAACACGGCGGAGATTCTCGAGTTCGCATACAACCACGCGAAGCATGTCCTCACGCCGGAGGACGCGGACGAGGACGGCGTGCCGCTCATCCTGCCCAAGAGCGCGGGGCGGCGCGGACCTCCGCCGCAGACATGGGGGTCGAAATCGCTGGAGGGGGAGCTGCAGTACATCTCGGGCCGGCTGCGGCAGTTCCACGAGGAGGGCCTGCACTGGAACGAGATGGCGGTGCTCTACCGGAGCGTCGGCATTGGCGCTGCGGTGGTCCGAGCGATGCACAAGGCGTGTCTGCCTTACCAATGGGTGGGGAAGTACACGCAGCAGACGCCGTTGGACATGAAGGAGGACACCGTCAAGGTGCTCACCTTCCATTCCAGCAAGGGGCTGGAGTTCCCGGCCATCGCCATTCCCGGTGTCGGGCGTTCCACGAAGCGGGAGGTGGACGCCAAGGAGGAGGCGCGGCTGCTCTACGTGGCGATGACCCGCGCGGTGGACCGGCTCGTGGTGACGGGGCTTCCGGAGGCGCTGCGTCCACGGCGGCCCTCGATGGACTCGTCCAGTATGGTGTGACGCGCCTCGCGTTTCAGGTCAGGTTCCGGGTGTCGTTGTCCCTTGGAGTCGTGCATGTACGGTCGCTCGAGTTCATTCCTTCGGTCCGTCGTCTTGTGGATGGGGCTGCTCGCCGCGGGGGCCGCGTCAGCGAAGGACACCCTGGTGGCTCGGATTGAAGCCTTCATCCGCGCGGAGCAGCAGCGGCAGGGCGTGGTGGGCCTTGCCGTGGGCGTCGTGCACAAGGGGAAGGTGGTCCTGGCGAAGGGCTATGGCTCGGCGAACCTGGAGCACAACGTGCCGGTGACGGCGGACACCCTCTTCCAGTCCGGTTCGGTCGGGAAGCAGTTCACGGCGATGGCGGTGATGGCCCAGGTGGAGGCGGGGCGGTTGTCGTTGTCCGACAGCATCACGAAGTTCTTCCCGGGGGCTCCGGCGGGCTGGGCGCCCATCACGGTGCGGCACCTGCTGACCCACACCTCCGGCATCCCGGACCTGGAGGGGGAGATTGACGAGCGCAAGGACTACACGGACGAGGACTTCGTGCGCTACATCGCCGCGCTGCCCCTGGAGTTCACGCCGGGCGAGCGATGGAACTACAGCAACTCGGGCTACGTGCTGCTGGGCATCCTGGTGAACCGTGTCGCGGGGAAGTTCTACGGCGAGGTCCTCGCGGAACAGGTCTTCCGGCCCGCGGGGATGAAGACGGCGAGAGGCATCAGCGAGGACGACATCGTCCCCCATCGTTCGTCGGGATATCGGCGCGAGGGTGATGTGGTGAAGCATCAGGCCTGGGTCTCGCCCTCGCTGAACACCACGGGGGATGGCTCGCTCTACTTCTCGGTGAAGGACATGGTGGCCTGGGACGCGGCGGTGGAGCGCCGTGCGCTGCTTCGCGAGGAGAGCTGGCGGGAGATTCTAAGCCCCGTGAAGCTCAACAGCGGAAGCCTGCAGCCCTATGGCTTTGGGTGGGAGGTGTTGACGCGCGCGGGGCAGCCGCTGCACAGGCACTCGGGGGCATGGCAGGGTTTTCGTTCCGCTTATGCCCGGTTCATCGGAGAGCGTCTCTCCATCATCGTGCTCGCGAACACCGCGCAGGCCTCGACGTCACGCTTCGTCGAGGGAATCGCCGCCCTCGTCAATCCCGCGCTGGCCATGCCGTCCCTCGCCCCGATTCCGGACACGGAGCCGGAGGTCGCCGCGCAGGTCGTGAAGCTGATGGAGCAGGTTCGTGACGGCACGGTGGACCCGGCCCGGTTCGCGTATGTCCCCAAGGGGCTGCTGCGCGAGCGGTTCCCCCTTTACCGGGAGCTGTTGCGCAAGCTGGGCGCGCCGGGTCCGCTGGTGCTGGTGAATCGCGAGGTGCGCGGGGACGACCGGCTCTACCAGTACCAGGTGCGCGTGGGGGAGGGGACCTACCTCCTGTCCATGGGGCTCATCCCCGACGGACGCGTGTCGTTCTTCGATGTGAGAGCGCCCTGACCTCTGGCGCGAGGGCGGCTGTCCGAATTGTTCAAGACGTGGGGGGAGAGGCGTGAGACGTCGAGCTCACACCCTTCTGCGAGGATGGTTCGATGACACTGCCCCCGAAAGACGCCGCGCGCCGCTTCTACGCTCGACTGGAGGAAGCCCTCCGGACGGGAGACGTCGATGTCCTCGACGAGGTCACCGCGCTCGATGCCGTGGACCACCAGCCGGACCCTGGGATGAAGCCTGGGCGTGCAGGCATCAAGGAGGCCTTCGCGGGGATGTGCCTCGCGTTCTCCGACGTGCGCTTCGTGGTCGAGGACCTGGTGGCCGAAGGCGACAAGGTGGCGTGCCGCATCACCACGCGCGCCACGCATCGAGGCCCGTTCCTGGGCTTCCCCGCGACGGGGCGAGTGGTCTCCTACTGTGTCCTCGACATCCTGCGCTTCTCCTCAGAGGGGCAGTTGCTGGAGCGTTGGGGGCTCGTCGAGGAGGGCGTGCTGCGCCAGCAACTCGCCGGTCAGTGAGGGCGAGGCGCCGTGAAGGTCGTGGGGATATGGGCCATCAAGCCCGAAGCCTGAGCCAGGACGGCCCACCCCTGCGTTGAGCGCGGGCCGCCGGGATTTCAGTCGCAGCGACTACGGAGCGAGGTCGGCGCCGCGCTGCACCGTGGAGCCGTTGAACCACCGGTGATAGGCGATGTCCTGCTTCCCATCTCCATGGAGGTCCACGAAGCGGGCACCAAGGTCGCCGTGGCCATCGGCGGCGATGTGGAACGGGGGCGTGTACTCCGGAGCCCACTTCCACGCGAGCCCCGTGCTCAAGTACGCGCCCTTCTGCACGGTGGAGGCGTTGACCCTCCGGTGGAAGAGGAAGTCCTGCTTGCCGTCTCCGTTCACGTCCGCGAAGCGAGTGCCGAGGTCGCCGTAACCATCGGCGGCGATGTGGAACGGGGGCGTGAAGTCAGGCGCCCATTGCCAGCCGCTGCTCGTGCTCAGGTAGGCCCCTTTCTGCACGGTGGAGGCGTTGATCCACCGGTGGAAGAGGAAGTCCTGCAGGCCATCCCCATTCACGTCGACGAAGCGCGCGCCGAGGTCGCCGTAGCCATCGGCGGCGATGTGGAACGGAGGTGTGAACTCAGGCGCCCATTGCCAACCACTGCCTGTGCTCAGGTAGGCACCTTTCTGCACGGTGGAGGCGTTGACCCACCGGTGGAAGAGGAAGTCCTGCTTGCCATCTCCGTTGACGTCGGCGAAGCGCGCGCCGAGGTCGCCGTACCCATCCGCCGCGATGTGGAACGGGGGCGTGAAGTCGGGAGCCCACTGCCAGCCGCCGCCTGTGCTCAGGTAGGCGCCTTTCTGCACGGTGGAGGCGTTGACCCACCGGTGGAAGAGGAAGTCCTGCTTGCCGTCTCCGTTCACATCCGCGAACCGCGCCCCGAGGTCGCCATATCCATCCGCCGCGATGTGTGAGGGCGGCGTGAGGTCCGGTGTCCATTGCGACACTTCGGTCGACCCAGAGAGGGCCTGGGCTTCGTGAGCGGATATTCCTGTCTGGCTTGGAGATTCATGAGACGTTATCGGGGAGTTGACACAGTCCCCTCCAAGCACCGTGATGAACGACGTTGTGAACAGCCACGGCAAGCCATTTCTGTTGCTTGAAAACATCATGACAGCCCCTCCACACGGGGGACGCCTGTTCGACAGGCGGTACCTTAGAAAGGGCTGTCAGGCGCAACAATGATGGGTGGGGCGTGATACGTCCAATAGAGAGACATTCGGCTCGGCGTGTTCGCTTTCGACTCTTGAGGCACCCAGTGGAGCAGTCAACACGCGAAGGTGCGGGGTGGCCACTGCTCAACGAGACTCGACGGCTTGAGCAGAGCCTCGGCCCGGAGGCGCGGATGCTCGACGGCCAGGGTCATCAACCGGCCCAGCTCGGCATGGCGTCACTCGTCCCAGCCGCTGCCCAAGGCTCGGCGAGTCATCCGTGCCCGGCCGATGCCAGCTCCAAGGATGCTCCAAGCGCGCGGCGGGTTGAATCCGACTGAGCAAGGAGTGACACGGCCATGGGTGGCACCTATGCATGCCGCTGCACGCTGTGATGCGACACTCAACGCCCCGCGAGCCAGGCCGGTGGTTCCGAAGTGTGGTGGCTGGGGCCGCCTGACCCTCGAGCAAGGGAGCTCCCCAGGGCGCCGCGCTGGGTATCGGGGCCTTTACTGGATACCCGGAAGCGAGGCCCCCTGGTGGGCGGCCCAGGGCCGGGGATGGCACTGAGCGCTTCTGTTCCACCGTCGGGCGGACGATGATGTCGGGGGATGTCTTCTCGTCTTGCCAGCCGCCCGCGGTGTGCCCGCTGCAACCTGTCTCGTCACCTGTGCCTGTGTGCCGAGATTCCCCAGGTGCCGACGCGGACGCGGATACTCCTGCTTCAGCATGTGATGGAGATCGCGAAGAAGAGCAACACCGGCCGGGTGGCGGCGCTGGCGATGCCGAACTCGCAGGTCATCATCCACGGCGCACCCATTGGGACGGACCTGGAGCTGCTCTCGGAGCCGGGGACGTGGCTGCTCTATCCCGACGGTCCCTCGGCGCCCCCGGATGCGCCGCCGCCGCGACAGCTCGTGGTGTTGGACGCGAGCTGGTCGCAGGCGCGGAGGATGACGCAGCGGCTGCCCGTGTTGCGGACCTTGCCCCGGTTGGTGCTCCCTCCGCCCGAGCCGGGGCTGCTCCGGCTCCGTGAGCCCTCCCATCCGTCCGGGATGTCCACGCTGGATGCCGTCGCACGCGCGGTGGAGGCGCTGGAGGGGCGGGAGGTGGCGGAGCCCTTGGAGCGGCTCGCCGCGCTGCGGGTCCAGCGCATCGCCGCGTGCGGGACGCTGAACTGAATAGGCGGGGCCTTGAAGGTTCTTCTCCCCGCGCTCACTTCTCAGCCGACAGACATCCCCACCACCACTGAACCGAGGGGATGGGCAGGGGCTCCAACGCGGAGACTTCCGTGTTGGGGGCTTCGAAGGCCATGACGCTGTCCGTGGGCGCGCGGACTTCCTGGTCGAAGTAGCGGCCGGAGACATTGCTCCAGTCGATGTTCGCGCGCACGAAGTGTCCCAGCCCCCGCAGGTAGAGCGACAGCGCGGGGCTTGCGCCCACGTGTCCCTGGGCCAGGAGGCGCAGGAGCAATGACATCAACACGTCGCGCATCTTCAAGGCTTCCTGTCGGGCTTCGGCCACCGAGCACCTCTGGCTGTGCATCAACACCGTGAGGAGATTGTGGAGCTCGCCGCGGGTCCGCAGCTCTTTCTGGTGGGAGATGAGGTCGTTGTCCCAGATGACGAGGGTCGCCGCGACCTCGCTCGCCGCGCGAACCAGGGGACGTGTCAGCTCCGCGGTGGACAGTTCATGTCCGTTGACCACGTCGATGAGCGTGGGGCACGCCAGCACCGCGCCGCTGTAGAGACGGAGCGCGACATAGGTGTCGATATCACAGACACGTCGCGCATCCCGGTTGGCGGCCTCCCAGACCTGGGCGTGCAGATAGCCTCGGACGCCGTCGGCCCAACGGTGCATCTGCACGGGGCTCGCATGCCTCGAGAGCCGCTGTTGGAGGCTCCGCAGGCTCTGGGCAAAGGGATCCTCGGAAAGGATTCGCGTGTGGGGGGAGTCCAGCAGATGCCCCAGCAAACCCACATAGACGGCCAGGTCGTGCGGGGGTTGCCCGAAGGCGTCTTCATCACAGAAGGCGTCATCGAACGCGAAGAGCCAGACGAAGAAGTCGACGGCGACTTGAAGCGCGGCCTCGGGGCCGGACGGCATGATGCGTGAGACGAACTCTCCGGCTCGCAGCCGGGAGAGTCTCATCAGTCCACGCTTGTCGACGTAGAGGCGTTGGCGGGCCGTCCATTCCTGGGTCATGGCCTCCACGGCGTCCGCGCGGGGATGAATCGTGGGAGGGATAGGGCAATAGAGTGACAATCCTTGATGCGCCATCAGGGGGGCCATGTCTTGGGCTCCAGGGCTCACATCGCTCCAGGACACGGTCTCCGGAAAACGGCTCACCTCCGCCAAGAAACCTCGCGAGGTGATGGAATGTGCTCACCAGTCAAACAACCTCATGCGTCTGGGGTTGACGGGAGTCCTGGAGAAGACAATCCCGGCGGAGGGCAGGAGGAGTCCGAGCGGTTCGCTGCGCCCGCGACTTCCAGGCAACAGGAGGTCCTCCGAAGCGTTGGTGGAATCCAATCCCTGTCGTCCGGTCCAGGGTAGAGTCCTCCCCGTCACGCATAGGCTGGTCGCCGGTGCCCAAAGGAGCAACGTCATGAGCCGAACCCGATTCGCATATGTCTGGCTTGGATTGTTGGGCATGTCCTGTCGTGTCGTAGGCCCTCCTGAGAGCAGGGCCGTTCGGGGGGAGTACCAGCACGCGAAGTACCCGGAGGATGGGGTGGTGGTCCTCTCCACGCGCTTCTCGACGGATTGTCATCAAGGAGAGTCACCGAGCGCGGATTTCTGGTTCCGGAGCAACAACGGGCTGATGTCCGCGAGTTTTCCTCTTTCCGCCATTCAGGGGTCGGTGCTCCAGGCGCAGAATGGCAATTTCATCGTGCGGCGGCTCGAGGCTGGGCTCTACGACCTGATGAGCGTGGATGTCGTCTTTGGCAGAAGCGCTTCACAGAGCCTGCGAGCCTCCTTCCTTGTCGAGCCGGGGGAGGTCGTCTATCTGGGAGAATTCCAGGCGCACATGTCGAACTGCGATGGGTTCCCAGCCCTCGGCGCGAAGGTCTCCGACTTCTGGGTTCGGGACCAGCTGCTGCTCCAGGACCGTGTGACGAATCTCCGCCTGGAAGGGGTCGTCAAGCGCTTGCTGACTTTCGGAGGCGAGACAGCGTCTCAATCCGACAGCCAGTAGTGGCGGCTGGGCTGGTGCTCAAAAGGCCCAGCCCATGGACAGCGTCAATCTGTCATCGAGTGTCCAGGTTCGCTGCTTCACGTCGCTGTCAGGCGTCATGAAGTAGATGTCCCCCTGCTGGCTTCCCCACGAATGGGTGACCTCCAGTCCGGGGGAGAGCCAGAGTCCTTCTGGGTTCGTTTCCAGCCTCTGGCCTGCGGCATCCACCCGGTTGATGGAACTGCTCGTCTGGCGGAACCCCGCCAGCAACCCCAGTCCCAGGGTCACTCGAGGGCTCACCGCCCGTTGCCCCTCGAGCATCAAGATTCCCATTTCATCGGGGGCGACGGCGAGGCTCACCACGGTGTCATGTCCCGAGGTGTCGCCGAGGGTGTTCGCGCCAGCAACCGAGGTACACAGCAACAGCACGGCCAGAGAGACGTTCTGGATTCGCTTCATGTCGGGAGCTCCCCCTCAAGGTGTGTCAGGGCCCACGTCGTCAGGGGCCCCATGCGCCTTGCGCCTTGCGCAATCGCTGTGCACACGCCCTTCCCAGACGGAGAGGCGTGACGCGGAGTCTGGCTCTCGGGACAAAGTGTCCGCGCCGTGCTTGCAATCACACGACAAGGTGACGCCCCGGCACCGGCCATTGCGCAGGAGGCCCGTGCTGGGTGAGCTTGCTCCTGCCCATTCGTCCCTGGATTGAGGTCCCGCGCCGAAGAATCGACGGGGCGATGTAACCGCGGCGCCGTGGCCCGCATATCCCAAGGGAAACACCCGCTCCCCATTCCAGGATTCACGCTGACGGCGGCGCGGGGCGCACGCTGGATGGCAAGCTCATCATCCTGGGCGGGCGGATTGCTCCGAAGGACGTGGCCAGTGGCCTGGACAAGCTCGGGAAGGTCTCCGCGGGACTGGGAGTGTTGTGCGGTGGTTCGCGGTTCCACGAAGGCGTCCAGGACGACAGCCCCTGGCAGAAGGCCAGCGGTGTGACGAAGGCGACCGCGGCGTTGAGCGGCTACCTGTTGTCCGGCGCGGCGGCCGGCGCCTGGGGGGGGACCCGCGGGCGCCGCGGTGGGGGTGACGGTCGCCCTGGCGGCCTGGGGCATGAACAAGATGTTCGACCCCTTCGACAAGAGGGAGTTCGACATCGCCAAGCCGGTCATCTGACGTCGGTCTCCTCCTGTCTCTCCGGTCCCTCCGCCATGGGCACCCCGTCTCCCTCCGGAGCCTACGCCCATGGCGGGGTTTTTCTTGAGACCAGTCCCGCGTGGTGACACGTGGCTCCGCGGAGTTGAAGCAATACCAGTTCACACGGCCGGGCGTTCGGCGTGGCTGGGTTCACATTCCTCTCTTCATGCGAACAATCACGCCTCCACTTCGCGCGGGTCGCAAAGACTGTAGGAATTGAACGTGGGTGAAGTGAGACGGCTGTTGCTCGCGGAAAATACGTAGGTCGGGTGTTCTCTCCCCAGGGAGAGTGAAGCCCTGACACAGCGTCGTGAACTCTGGAGATGAGGGAGACACCCCGGAGTCCATCGGGTGGCGGGCGTGACGGATGGGTGGCGAGCACGTGCGACGCCGCTGGATGGTTTCAATGGCGGGTGAACGAACAGTCATTTCATGGCGCGCATGTGGAATCTGATTGGGTGATGTTTATTTGGATGGAACGGGGAATTCGGGCTTGTTAAGGAATTGAGCGGTGTTTGGGATGCATCGGGTTCCGACCTCGGCGTCGGGGAGCAGATGGCTCGACATGGAAATCAGAACCGTCGTTCACCCCGTGGATGTGACGAACAGCGGGTCTCAGTGGCTTCAGTGGTTGAAGGACAAACTGTGGGACAACGACATCTCGTTGAAGCGGTCGGGTCCGCAAGCGATTGCGCTCTTCCTGCTCTCCGCTGTCGCGCTGGCCGCGGAGTTGTCCTATCACCACAATGGTCTTGGATTGCTGGATGCCTGGCGGGCCGAGCGGGTGGTGGTCTTCTACAACGTGGAGGAGCTGGTCCTCTCCAGCGTGGGCTCGTCACTGGCCTTCTGGGTGGTCGCCGCGGCCATCTTCCGAATTGTCTTCGGGATGCTCGTCGGGGTCGCAGACCTGGTGTTCTACCAGCGAATCACCGGCCGGCCGTTCGACTGGGAGTCGATGATCAACAGCGCCGTGGTCAACCTCGTGTTCCTCACCACGGGGCTGTTCACCTTCATGAACCCCGCGGTCCAGGGCTTGCTGCGGCAGTACGTGAGTCTGGTGCAGTCCATCCCCACGCTGGTGAACCTGAACGGCGCCCTCGCGCTGGTCGTCGCGTGCTTCATGGCTGACTTCTGCTACTACTGGTCCCATCGGTGGGCTCACAAGGTCCGGTTCTTCTGGAACCTGGGGCACATCAACCATCACCGCTCGCGCAACCTGTCGCAGCTCACCCAGGTGGTCGACCCGCAGACCTCCATCCTGGATGTGGCCGGCGGGCGCGCCTTCGTGATGCTCCTGCTCCCCATCGTGACGAAGCTCTTCTCGCTCGACATCCGGGGCGCTGGGTGGATGTTCGTGGTCCTGTTGATCCTCGACGCCTGGACCAACCCGTCACATTCGGTGGTCCTCTACCACGCGGAGACGCGGTTCAAGGTGTTGCGGCTGTTCCGCTCCGTCCTCGTGACTCCGGCCGTCCACTTCACGCACCACTCGCGAGAGCAGGCCCACAACATCTCGGATGGGAGCAACTTCGGGGCACGGCTGACGCTCTGGGACCGGCTCTTTGGAACCTATGTCGAACCCCCTCCCTACATCCCGGACGCGGGCCTGTTCGGGGACGACGCGGACTACTGTCGCAACCCGCTGCGCTTCATCTTCCAGCCCTACGTCCGGATGTTCGAGGAGCTGCGCAACAACCGCCTCCGGTGCTGGCCCGCGATTGTGTTTGGTCCCGCGTCCTATACGCCCCCCGTGCCCGCGAGCAGCAAGTACTGAGCCGCCTGCGTGAACAAGGTCCCATCATCATGAGCGTCTCGGTCTATGAAGCCAGCGTGCCCGCCTTGAGCCGCACGCTGCGGAGCCTGGGCCACATCCTCCAGAAGGGCGCCGCCCACGCACGCCAGCAGGGACTCCGTCCGGAGACCTTGCTCGAGAAGCGCCTGGCCCCGGACATGTTTCCACTCGCGCGTCAGGTGGAGATCGTGGTGTCCGGAGCGAAGGGGTGCGTGGCCCGGCTGTCGGGGCGGCTGCCTCCGGGTGACACCTCCGGGGAGCTCGCGGTCTTCAACCGAGGTGATGAGCCATCCTTCGGCCCTTTCCCCACGTCTTTCGAACAGCTCCAGCGGCTGGTGGAAGAAGCCCTGGTCCAGGTGCGCTCCATCTCCCCGGAAGAAGTCGAGGCCGGCCCCGCGTCCATCTCCGTCGCCAAGCGCGGAGAGGTGCGCCACTTCGAGACGCGTTCCTTCGTGCTCGCCTATGTGCTCCCCAATCTCTATTTTCATGTCACCGTGGTGTACGCGCTGCTGAGAGCCGAGGGGGTCCCGCTCGGGAAGAGTGACTTTGAAGGGCCCGCCGTCTATCGCCTTCAAGTCACCAACCCGGGCCAGGACTGACTCCAGCACCTCCTGTCTGAAGAGAGACGCGCGGGGGGCCTGGCCAGACGCCGAGGCCGTGTCGCGTCCGCGTGCCTCCTTCCTCCGGATGATTCGCCATGCAGTTGCGCTGCCCCAGGGGCTCGCCACGAAGGAAACGCCATGACGTCGTCACATGCTCCCGTGATGGAGGAACCGGAGCGCAGGACCGGTCTCTTCATCCTGTGCATCGGGTTCTTTGTCTTTGGCCTGTTGGGCACCGTCACCGGTGTCACGCTTCCCAACATCAAACAGGAGTTTGGAGTCACCAACGAAAGCGCTGGCGTGGTCTTCGTCTACTGGTCGGTCGGCGTGCTGGTCGGCGCCTTCATCGGCGGGAAGGTCTTCTACCTGGCCCGGGCGAGGACGTTGTTCATCGCCACCTCGCTCGCCTCCATGGTCTGCCTGGTGCTGCTCTATCGGGAGCGGGAGTTTCACTTCTACAAGCTGCTCATCTTCACCCTCTCCCTGTCGGGGAGCCTGTTCTTCACCGTGGGCCATGCGACGGCCGCCAGAGTGGGGCACGACAACAAGGTGTCCATTCTCAGCTTCATGGACTTCCTCTTCAGCCTGGGGAGCGTGTCGACCCCCTTGCTCGTGAACGCCTTCACGGCCCCGGGGCGCTGGACGGGCAGCGGCTGGAGGCTCGTCTTCCTGGTGGCCGCGGGACTCCTGGTGGTCGCCACGGCGCTGGCCACGCGGCTGTCGGCGCGCTCGGAGCCCGCGTCGGAGAAGACCGCCGAGCGCTCCGGCGCGGGATATCTGTCGTTGCTCTCCGACCCGCTCTTCCTGTGCTTCATGCTGGCGAGCCTGTTCCTGCACGCCACCGAGTGGGGCCACGGTGTCTGGTTCGTCACGTATGCGAGCGAGGTGGTGGGGCTTGCTCCCGCGCAGGCTCGAGAGGCCTTCAGCTTCTTCCTGATGGGGATGGCTGCTTCGCGGCTGCTCGGCAGTTGGCTCATCTGGAACCTCAAGTCATCGACCTTGATGGCGCTGCTGATCTCCAGCGCGACGGTCGCCGCCATCTCCCTGCTGGACTACCGGAGCTTCCACGCCCTGTGCATCCTGAACTTCATGTTCGGCTTCGGCCTGGGCGCGCTCTTCCCGCTGCTGCTCGGACTGTCGATGGAGCGGGCTCCCACGAAGAGCGCCATGTTGTCGGGGATTGGCCTCATGGCGGGAACGCTGGGCGCGAAGAGCATCTCCTATGTCATTGGACTGCTGGCCGACCAGTCCTCCCTCGCGGAGTCCTATCGCTACGTCTCCTGGGCCATGGTCGTGCTGCTGGTGGCGGTGCTGTCGTTCCTGTCGTTCCATCTGCGCACGCAGCGGTCCGTCCGGGTGCCCCAGGCCGCGGCTCGTGACGAGCGGCGGGAGGACGTGGACGAACCCGAGGAGGGCTCGGCCCGGTTCGAGTTCAGCTTCGGCGTGTCGGGCGCGGCGCTCCACCGGCTCGTCGTCGAGCGCTCACCTCGCGACGCCCTCCGCCGTCTGCTGCTGGACTGGGAGCTGCGGCGGGAGTTCTCCGCGCGCTTCGGACGCAGGCGGCGTCTGCGGCGTGAAGAGGCCGCGGGATTCCTTCGCCACGTCTGGGACACGTACCCGGTGGCGAGGGAGCTCTATCCGAGCCCGGCGGAGCTCCTGGGCGCGAAGGAGCCTGTCCCCGTGCGCGACGTGGCGCCCGTGGGCGCGCAGTCCCTGGTCGACGCGGCCCTGCTGCCCCTGCCTCTCCACAGCGGTCTTCCTTCTTCGACGGAAGGACTTACTCGTGATCGATGAATCCGTAATGGCGAAGAACGACGCCCAGCCACCGGAGGCCAGCATCCTGGCCATCAACGTCCTGGTCGTGGTGCTCATCGTGGGCGGCATGGCGGCCCAGAACCTGTTCTACACCGCGCAGCCGGAGGAGCGCGTGGTCATCAAGCGCTTCGGCGCGGTCATCGGGCTGGCGGGGCCGGGCCTTCACTTCAAGCTGCCGTTCGGCATCGACGAAGTCCACAAGGTGGCCACCGAGCGCGTGCTCAAGCAGGACTTCGGGTTCCGCGTCCAACCGGGCGAGGAGGGCGCCCCTGGCCGCGTCCTCACCGAGGGGTACCAACACGAGCGGGAGATGCTCACGGGGGACCTCAACGTGATTGATGTGTCGTGGGTGGTGCAGTACCAGATTCAAGACCCCATCCAATACCTCCACGAGCTGAGAGACCCCGAGCAGACATTGAGGGACAGCTCGGAGGCGGTCATGCGGCGGCTGGTGGGCGGCAGCCCGGCGAGCGAGGTGTTGACCACGGCCCGGGCGGATATCTCCCTCCGGGCGCGCGATGAGCTCCAGGTGGCGATGGATGGCTACCACTCCGGCATCCGCATCACCGCCGTGGAGCTGCAGGCGGTGGTGCCTCCCCAGCGGGTGCAGGCGTCCTTCAACGAGGTCAACGAAGCGCGCCAGGAGCGTGAGCGGATGATCAACGAGGCCATCAAGCAGAAGAACCAGGCCATCCCCCAGGCGATAGGTGAAGCGAAGCGCACGGTGGCCGAAGCCGAGGCCTACGCTTTCGAACGCACCCGCCGCGCGGAAGGGGACGTGGTCCGGTTCCAATCCATCCTCAAGGAGTACGTCCGGGCCCCGGAGGTGACTCGCAAGCGGCTCTATCTGGAGGTCATCCGGGAGGTGGTGCCCAAGGCGGGGAAGATCATCGTCGTCCAGGAAGGGGAGAGCCGCCCGCAGTCCTTCCTTCATTTGAACGAGCAGGGAGGCTCGCAGAAGTGAAAGCCAGAATCGCAGGCCTGAGTGTCCTCTTCGTCGTCTTGCTGACCACCGGCTATTCCTCGGCCTTCGTCCTGGGCGAGGCCGAGCAGGCCCTCATCGTCCGGTTCGGTGAAATCAAGAGGGCCCCTCTCACCGCGCCCGGACTCCACTGGAAATGGCCGTTCCTCGACGAGGTGCGCCGGTTCGATGAGCGCCTGTGGACCTGGGAGGCGGACGCCGAGCAGATTCCCACGCTGGGGCGGGAGTTCATCCTGGTCAAGAGCAGCGCCCACGTGCGCATCGAGAACCCGCGCTTGTTCCTGGAGAGCGTGCACGACGAACAGGGGGCGCGGAGCCGGCTCGATGACATCCTCCATTCCGTCGTGCGCAACCAGGTCTCCGGCGCGCGGATTGAAGAGCTCATCCGCGCCGAGGCGCTCGAGCAGGCGATTCTCGAAGCCGCCCGGCCGCAGATATCCAAGTACGGCATGGCGCTGACGGATGTCCGCATCCAGCGGGTCAACTACATCGCCAGCGTGCGGGAGCAGGTGGAGAACCGCATGATTTCCGAGCGGCAGAGCATCGCCGAGAAGTTCCGCTCGGAAGGCCGGGGCCGCAGCGAGGAGATCCGGGGCGAACTGGAGCGGGAGCTCCAGGCCATCCGCTCCGAGGCCTCGCGCAAGGCGGAGGAGGTCCGCGGTGAGGCCGATGCACAGGTGACGCGCCTCTATGGTCAGGCGTATGGCCAGAACGCGGAGTTCTTCGCCTTCCTCAAGACGCTGGAGACCTATCGCGAGACCATGGGCGCCAACACGACGCTCATGATTCGCGCGGACTCGGACTTCTATCGCTACCTGGAGTCCAGCGGCAGGTCGGTCGGGACGAAGTCCGAGGTGAAAGGCCCGGCGGCGGTTGTCGCGAGATGAGCCGGCGTTCGTCCTTCGAGCGCCTCGATTCCCATGCAACTTCAACCCATGTCCTGGATGAGTCATGTCTCACACGGTCCGCATCGTCCTGGTCTTGTTCACAGGCCTTGGGATTCTCTCGTGGGGAGTGCTGGAGCTGGTCTCGAGCACCCGCCGCTCCTGGTTCGCCGAGCCCGCGCAACAGCGGTTCCCACCGCGAACGGAGGAGTGGCGTCCGCCGCGCCTCGACCTGGTGGCGCAGCGGGAGACCCTGGTCCGGCAGTCGGTGGTGTTGGCCTTCGGAGGGCTGGCGTTGTGCGCCTCGGCGGCCACCCTGTTGTTGAGGCGAAGGCCGTGGCGCCAATGGAGTCAGGCGCTTCGCGAGCCACCCCGAGGAGGCGTCCCCGGTCCCGAGCACCGGCCCGTCTTGCAGGACGCCAAGCCGCTCGTGGACCGGCCCCGGGTGGAGAAAGAGGAGGGGGACCTGGGGCGGTGGACCCCTCAGCGACTGAAGCAGACGTTGCGGCAATCCCTGGAGGGGGAGCACGTCGTCGTCGTCGCCAATCGTGAGCCGTACATCCACGAGCGCGGCGCCGATGGAGGCCTCAAGGTGTCACATCCCGCGAGCGGTCTGGTGACGGCGCTGGAGCCCGTGATGCGCGCGTGCTCGGGCGTCTGGGTCGCGCATGGGAGTGGCTCCGCGGACCGTGAGACGGCGGACGCGAAGGGCAGGGTGCGGGTGCCCCCCGGAGAGGAGTCCTATCTGCTCCGGCGCGTCTGGCTCTCGCGAGAGGAAGAGCAGGGCTACTACGCGGGCTTCGCGAACGAAGGACTCTGGCCGCTGTGCCACATGGCCTATGCGCGGCCCACGTTCAGGCTGGAAGACTGGAAGCACTACCAGGCCGTGAACCAGAAGTTCGTGGACGCGGTGTGCGAGGAGGTGGATTCGGAGGCCCCCGTCATCCTGGTGCAGGACTACCACTTCGCGCTCGTGCCCCGGATGATTCGCGAGCGGCTGCCCAAGGCGACCGTCATCACCTTCTGGCACATCCCCTGGCCCAACGCGGAGGCCTTCGGCGTCTGCCCCTGGCGCAACGAGCTGCTGCAAGGGCTGTTGGGCAGCAGCATCATCGGGTTTCATACGCAACTGCACTGCAACAACTTCGCGGAGGCCGCCGGACGCTTCCTGGAGTCGCGCATCGACCGGGAACAGACGGCGGTGGTCCACCAGGAGCGGACGACCCTCATCCGGCCGTATCCCATCTCCGTGGAGTGGCCCAACCGCTGGGTGAAGGACGCGCTCACCCCCGAGGAGTGCCGCGCGAGCGTCTGGAAGGAGCTGGGCCTGGCGCCGGACGCGTTGCTGGGCATCGGTGTGGACCGGCTCGACTACACCAAGGGCATCGAGGAGCGCCTGTTGGCGGTGGAGCGGCTGCTCGAGCACTCCCCCGAGTTCCGGGGGCGCTTCTCCTTCGCGCAGCTCGCGGCGCCGAGCCGGACGACCATCGAGCGCTACCGCCAGCTCAACGACAGCGTCGAGTCACTGGCTGCTCGAATCAATCGCCGCTTCGGGACGGCGACGTACCAGCCCATCATCCTGATGCGTGCACACCATGAGCCGCCGGACGTCTTCCGGTACTACCGCGCGGCGGACGTCTGCTACGTCAGCAGCCTGCATGACGGGATGAACCTGGTGGCGAAGGAGTTCGTCGCGGCGCGCGAGGACGAGCAGGGCGTCCTGGTGCTCAGTCAGTTCACCGGCGCGGCCCGGGAGTTGTCGGAGGGATTGATTGTCAATCCGTTCGACTTCGAGGAGGCGAGCCGCGCGCTGGCGACGGGGCTGGCCATGTCGGAGGAGGAACAGCGCGTCCGCATGCGGGCGATGCGCGCCGTCGTCAGCGAGTTCAATGTCTACCGCTGGGCGGGACAGATGGTCATGGACGCAGCCCGGGTCCGAGAGCGGGGGCGCCTCACGGAGCGGCTCACGGTCCACGCCGTGGCCCTGCGGTGAGGGATGGGAAGTGCCCGATATCACTCAATCTTCTTGATAGGGAGATGGAGCTGCCTGGGAGGGGTGTTGGCGGTGGCAAGGGAAAGCTCGTAAGACATGGATGTCGCATTGCTCTGTCCTGGTGGAAGCCCCTTCCGCCCTCATGTCTGGAGCCTTCACATGCGCATCAATGTCGGTAGCACGCCGCCTCCCGGGACAGGACCGAAGTACGAGCGCATCGACACGGAGGAGAAGAAGACTGCGGTCACCGAGCAGCTGAAGGAGACGCTCCAGAAGTCTCCGGGCTACGAGCCGTTCCAGGCGAAGCGCTACGCGGAAGGGTCCACGGGGCCCGCGGGGCTCGCCATCATGACGAAGGAGGCCTTGAGCCAGCTGGGCTCGGGGCTGCCGACCAAGGAGCGCACGGCCCTCAAGAACGCGCTGTCTGACCTGGACAAGCTCGCCAAGAGTCCCCCCGCCAACCTCGACGAGGCCATGGCCATGGCCCAGCAGACGAAGGCCATCCTCGAGAAGGCCAAGTCCGGTCTGGGGAAGGAGAAGGCCAGCGCGGGCCCCGGAGGCACGTCCTCGGAGCGTTTGGACAAGATGCTCAAGCTCGTCGACAAGACGATGACGCGGCTTGAGGACCAGAAGGCCAACCCGGTGAATCACCTGAATGGCGCCAGCATCGTCCTGGCCAATGGCCTCCGCGACCAGTCGGCGAAGGGCTCCTATGAGCTCATGGTGAATGGGGGCAAGTCGGAGGCGCTCTCGAAGGCGGACATGCAGGCCTTCGCCAATCAGACGCCCCACCCGAACGTGCTCTGGAGCCATTCCGCCGTGAAGAAGGACGTGGCGGGCTCCAAGAAGTCCTCCGTGGATTCCACCTCGGGGATGGGCTTCGTCCAGACGCTGTCGCAGGAGAACATCAAGCGGCTGGAGCAGGAGATCAAGAGCCGGGGCGGGATGACCGCTCAGGACAAGGAGATCCTCCGGGCCTTCTCCTCCTGCGACTTCATCATGTCGCACAGCACGACGGTGGAAGGCCGCGCGGCCATCGAGGGGTCGGGGAAGATGTTGTCCAAGGTCCGCATCGAGAACCTCTCCACGGGCTCCGAGCCGGTCCACAACAACACGCCCGCCGCGGACGAGAAGCTCCTGCGCAACAACGACTTCGTGTTCTTCCGCTTCGAGGCCGCGGGGGCCTCGGACGCCAACAGCCGCTACGGTGATGAGACCTTCCGCTTCAATGCGAAGGATACGCAGTTGTTCCAGCGCGGATGGATCACCATGGAGGACCAGCTCACGCCCAAGGTCCTCGAGCCGATGCGTGGAGAGGACAGCAACGTGCTGCGAAAGACCTCCACGCAGCCGGACCCGAAGAACGAGGTCTTCCACGCCGACCCGTTCAACCCGCTCGCGGAGAAGCCTTCGCTCAACAAGACGGTGCGTTTGTACCGCCAGAACCCGGATGGCGAGACGACCGACCCCAAGGCGTTCAAGCTGCACATCGACCACCACACGCAGCGCCAGGTCTTCTTCGGCCCCGACATCACCAAGGGCGTGGCGCTGTCCGTGATTGCCGAGCTCAAGCGCATCAACGACCCGAGCTACTCCGACAAGCTGGGGGTGCCGGGTGCGTTGGAGCAGAAGAAGTCCAACATCTCGAAGATCTTCAGCTCCAGCTCCAAGGGGAAGAACACCGGGGTCCAGGAGGTGACCCCCGAGATGGCGCAGGCGCTGCTGCGGGCCATGTTCCGCCCGGAGGCCAAGCTGCCGAAGGAGGTCTTCCTGGGCTCGACTCCGGGCGAGGTCTTCTCGAAGGGGGAGACGACGTAGTCTCTACGGCGACGCGTCCAGCGCCACCCGCGAGGCGAGGGCTTCCTCCAGCAGGAGCAGGCGCTCGTCTCCAGGCTGTGCGCGACTCAAGCCTTCCAGCGCGTTCCGTGCGCGGCCCGGGTTCCCCTCGAACACGAGGAAGCCCACCGCTTGAAGCCGCTGCTCGGCCGTCGCGTCGGGAGCCCCGAGCACCTGCTCCCAGTTCGCCGCCGCCTCGTGGGGGGCGCCCAGCTCCTGGAACGTTCTCGCGCGTGTCTCCGCCACCGCCGCGGAGGGCGTGGCACCAGGCGGGTGGGCGGGCAGCTTCGCCAGGGTGTCGCGTGAGCGCTCGAACAGCGCGCGCAGCTCAGGGATGACGGTGTCTCCGGGGGCGAGTGCCTCCAGCTTCTGGAGCCGGAGGAGGGCCGCGTCGAAGCGGCCCGCTCTCGCGAGTGTCATGGCGAGGTTGAGGTGTCCCCGGTGGTAACCGGGCTGCTGCTTCACCATGTCCTCGAACAACGTGATGGCCTCATCGTGGCGGCCGAGCTTCGTCAAGCACAGCGCCAGGTTGTTGTAGCCCTTGGCACCGGTCAGCCGGCTCCGGGTTCGCACCGAGTTCTGGAGGTGGACGAGGGCGTCCTCGTACCGGTGCACGTTCATGTAGAGCCCGCCGAGCTGTTGCTGGACGAAGGCGTCATCCGGGCCGGAGACACGCTCGGCCACGCGCCACAGCCGCATCTCGTCCATCCAGTCCCGGTTGCGCAGGTGTGTGGCCGTGGCGAAGGCGAGGAGCACCCCGCATGAGACGGCCAAGGCCTGCTTGGGACGGGCTCGCACGGCGTGCTCGATGGGGGCGGTGAACGCCACCGCGAGCATGGCCATGGGGACGTAGAGGAAGCGGTCGGAGGCGAGCGTATGGATTCCGAGGGGAATCAGATGCAGGACCAGCGTCAGCGCGACGGCGCCGGCCGCGAGCGCGGCTTGAGACAAGGGTGACAGGCGGCCACCCCGCCGCCACGCCAGGATGATTCCCGCGGCGAGGACCCCCGCGCCGAGCAGGACCCACGGGAGGGGGGCTTCTCCCACGACGCCCATCTGGAGCCGGGGCCGCAGTGCGTCCACGAGCATCACCGCGTAGTGGCCCATCGCCGCGAGCGCGGTGAGCGCGCGCTCGGCCAGGGACAGGCCCGTGCTCGCGCCTCCATCCAGCTCTCGCACGTCCGCGCGCAGGGCGTTCAGCCGGAGCACGCCATAGGCCACGAGCGCCACCGCCATGGGCAACAGGTTGCGTGCGGCCTGACTCCAACCGCGCTCCCGGGCACGCACGGCGCGCAGCTCCAGGACCGTGAATCCGACGAGCCCTGCCACCGCGACCTCCTTGCAGAGGAGGCCCAAGAGCAGGAGTGCTCCCGACAGCCAGCGACGGGAGGACTGGCTCGGGCGGTACACGAGCAACGAGGCCAGCATGAAGAGCGCGGCGAGGACATCGGTGCGGCCGGAGATCCACGCCACCGACTCGGTCAGCCGGGGAAAGACTCCGAAGGCCGCCGCGCCCACGGCCGCGCCCCAGGGGGAGGCACCCGCGCGACGGCACAGCAGGAACACCCAGGCCACGACGACGAGGTGGAACAGCAGGTTCGTCAGGTGGAAGCCCTCGGCGGCGCCGCCCCAGAGCGCGTACTCCACCGCGTATCCCAGCGTCACGAGCGGCCGGTAGTAGCCGCGCGAGACGCTCAGCGAGTCGCTCCAGAACATGCGCGTGAAGTAGTCCGGCAGCGGCGCCAGCTCGCGCACCAGCGACTGCTCCTCGATGAGCGAGTGGTCGTCCCAGACGAACGTGCCGCGCACTGCGTTGGCGTAGGCGAGCGCCACGAGGAGCAGCGGCAGCCATTTCGCCCGGCGCATCAGTCGGGCACGCGCGTCGTCGGAGTCAGGGGGCGGCGGGTTGCTCATGGGGAGTGGGGGAGTCTACCCGCCCCGCCCCGGGACGTCGGTGCCCTTCGAGCCCGGGGGCGGCCGGGCGGGCGGGCGTCTCTCCTCCCGCTATTGAGAGCACCAGAGGCGGACCGTCCGGTCCGAACCCAGCGTCGCGAGCTGCCCCGTGCGCGCGAAGGCCACGCCGATGACGGATTGGGGGTACTGCTCGCGTTGCGCGGAGATTCCATGCCCGAGCAATCGCTCACGGACCAGGAAGTCGGAGGTCCTCCACAGCAGCACCTCGGCCTTGGCATTGCCCGCCGCCAGCACGGTGCTGTCAGGTGAGAAGGCCGCGGTGAAGCCGTTCTCGAGCGACGTGCGACGTTCGTCCTCGAGACCGAGGACCATGAGCGGCGAGAAGCCTTGCTGCCCCGTGCTGGCGAGCCACCGTCCGTTTGGAGAGACCCGGGTGAACGTGCCGCCCTGGGGGTGTTCCAGCTCGAAGAAATGGCGAACCTTGCCGTTCGCCACATCCACGACGTGAAGGTCAACGCCTACGGAGAGCCCGGTGACGGTGAGGAGTCGTCCGTCCGGAGAGAACCCGGAAACGAAGAGCCCATCCTTGATGACGACCTCCTTGAGGAGCTTGCCTGTCGCGACGTCGTGCAACAGGACCTTGTCTTCCCCAAGCTGGAGCCGCGCGGACATCTTGAAGTCTGGCGAGAGGGCACCGCCATTGAGTTGCTGGAGCTCCTGTCCGGTGGCCAGGTCAAGGATGGACGAGTCCACGCGAATCCGTCCCAGGTCCGGGCTGAACTGGACGTGCCAGGGATACTGGATGGGGGGCGCCGCGACGGGACTCAGGTCCGAGGTCTTCCAGATGCTCAGGACGTTGTCCGCGGTGGTCGCGAGAAGTGAACCGTCCGGGGAGAACGTCACATCCCCGGTCATGCTCGGCCCCAGTGAGAGGGTCCGCGTCGTTTCCGGGGCCAGGAGGGAGTGGATGAGGACCTGGTTCCCTCCGTCGACGCAGAGCTGCCCCGTGCCATTGCAGCCGAAGTGGCTCACCCCCATGTCGGCCAGAAGCTCCGTGTTGTCCTGGCTGAACGCGAGACGGCTCGGAGAGGTTGCTCGCCGGGGAAAGACGTGCAGCTTCGTCCAGTCCGAGGTGCGGTAGACCGTGACTCCCGCCTCCGCTCCTTCCGCGTAGAGGCTGCCATCCGCGGAGAAGGTGCTCGTCCCCAGAATCAGGGAGGTCTCCATGGGCTTGACCACCGAGGTGGTGGCCACGTCCACCACCTGTCCTCCGGAAGCCAGAAGTCTTCCATCCGAGGACCAGGAAAGCTGCCGGCCGGAGAGAGACAGGCGTCGCTGCTCGGAGGCGTCTGGAGCGCGGACGAGCCTCACGCCATGGGTCAGGGCGACGGCCAGGGAGGTTCCATCCGGAGCGAAGGCCAGTGACTGGACAATCTGTTCGTACGACTGGCTCCACGTCCCCTGGAGGCTTCCGTCCGTCATGCTCCAGATGCGCACGATGGCAACGTCCTTGTTCGCCGCGTCAAACCCACCCGTGGCGAGCAGCGCGCCATCGGGCGAGATAGCCAGCGCCGTCGTCCGGTCCGAATGCGGATGCTTGAAGGTGCGGACCGGCGTCAGGTCCGGGAAGCTCCACACGCGCGCCTCCGTGCGGTTGGCCGCGACGAGGAGGCGGCCATCCTTGGAGAACGCCACGCCCACCTGCTGGCCTGGCAGGTCCCAGAGGGTGTTCAGCCGCGTTCCATCCGCGTACCGGTAGAGGACGAGCTGGCCGGACAGTGTGGCCGCGGCCAGCACGGTGCCGTCAGGAGACAACGCGGACTCGGCCAGGGCTCCGGCCCCGATGGCGCCGCAGGGCCGGAACGGGGCGGCGCTCGACACGGGGGGCTCGGAAGGCTCTTCGGGCCCGCTGGCTTTCGAGCACGCCCCGAGAACCGTCAGGGAGAGGACCGCGGCGATGCCGATACGTCTCAACGAGCTGCTCCTGGATGAGGACCTGGCGGCGGAGGCTCCACTGTTTCCAGCCTCAGGACAAGCAACTCCCAGGAGCAGCCCGAATCACGGCCGTCACCGCGAACTACTTGCTCGAGGCCTTGGCCGCGTCGCCCGCGCCATCCACCGGAGGCGGAGCGCAGTTGGCCGCCCCAGCCGTGCGCA
This sequence comes from Myxococcus stipitatus, assembly GCF_037414475.1. The sequence continues at coordinate 7,290,843 of NZ_CP147913.1, forward strand.
CGAGCCGGCCGGGCACGGGCGCCACCAGCGGCTTGCCGCGCGCCTTCCAGTGCTCGATGAGCCCGTCGCGCAGCGTGAGCGTCTGCCGCTCACCCAGGTCGATGCTCTCGGGGGCCAGCGTCTTGAGCACCTCGTCCAGTCCGCCACCGCCCCGCGCCAGGAAGTCCGGCATGGCCACCCGGAAGCGCTTGTTGGCCGGAAGCGGCTTCCCATTCGCCAGCGTGACGGAGGCGAGCCGCGACACGCCATTGCACGTCTCGACGCGCACCTTCAGCCCGGACACCTGGTAGATGCCCTTGCGTGCATAGGCCGACTCCAGCAGCCGCCGCAGCTCGTCCTTCGACACGGTGAGCACGGCGATGGTGTTGTCGAAGGGCAGCACCTCGAAGAGCGTGCCGTAGGTGAGCTCACCCGCGGGCAGCTCCGCGCGCAGGCCTCCGCTGTTGAGCAGGGCGATGTCCGCCTTCGTGAGCTCACGCAGCGCGTCCGACAGCACGCTCCCCAGCGGGCTCTCCGCCTCGTAGTTGCGCGTCAGCGCCGCCGGAACCCGCACGCCCAACGGCCGGCGCTGCATCTCCTCCACCTGGGCGAGCGCCTGGGTGAGCTGCGCATCCATCGCCGCGTCGACGACCACGGGCTGGCCCCGGAAGGTGGCCGGCACCAGCTCGACCTGCTTGGTGTCCTTCAGCTTGCGCTCGTCACACGTGCCCACCGCGGCGTCCACGCGCGCGCACACCGGGATGGAGCCCTCCAGCCGGGTCCGCTCGGGCAGCACCTTGCGCGTCACCGGGTCCACGTAGAGCTCCACCAACCCGAAGGCGCGGCCCTTGCCCGACGTCTCGATGACCGGTGTGCCGTGGATGAAGTGGCCCACGGGTTGATGCGTGTGCCCGGCCACCACCGCATCCAGCGTCCCCTCGGGAAGCGCCTCCAAGAGCTCCACCATCTCGCTGTCCCCGCGGTCGCACGAGGACGCATCGCGCGGGTTGTCGTGCCGCTTGCACACCGCTCCGGCATGCGCCACCGCGACCACCACCTCGGCCCCTCGCGCGCGCAGGCCCTTCGCCGCGGCGAGCGCCACCGGCGCCATGGGCGCGAAGCGCAGGCTCTCCACATTCACGGGGTTGGTCACCTGCGGCGTGTGGGGCGTGGCCAGCCCAAGGATGCCGATGCGCACCCCGCGCCGCTCCACCAGGAGCGTGCCGTCATTGCCCAGCCACGTGGGCACCACGCCCGTCTGGCTGTCGGAGACGTTGACGCCCATCACCGGGAAGCGCGCCTGCGCGATGCGGGCCTTGAGCGCGCCGAACGGGTCGTCCCCGTCGAGCCCCACCGAGCGCGGCCCCACCGGCCCGAAGTCGAACTCGTGATTGCCCAGCGCGGTGGCCACGTAGCCCAGGGTGTTCATCGCGTCGATGACCACCGCCCCCTCGGTGAGGTTGGAGGCGAGCGTGCCCTGGAACATGTCTCCTCCGTCGAGGAGCAGCACGCCGTCGGGGTTCTCCGCCCGCAGGATGCTCAGGTAGCCCGCGAACGCGGCCAGTCCGCCTTGCTCCACCGCCGCGCCGTTGGGCAGCGTGGCGCGGGAGGACATCACCCAGCCGTGCAAATCATTGGTCCCCACCACCGTGATGCGAAGGGGCTCCGGCGCGGCGGGCGCGGCGCTCGCGGCCGGCGGCACCTGGGGAGCGGCCTCGGGCGCGGGCGGCGCGGAGGCACAGGCGGCGAGGAGGGCGGACAACAACCCGAAACGGAGAGGACGCGTGGAGGAAGGCACACGCCCGTCTAGAACGGTGTCGCCGCTGGATTCAAGGGCCCTCGCTTCCGGCGCTCAGCGGACCGGAAGCGAGGGCCACGTGAGGCAATGTGGCTAGTTGCGCACGCGCAGCAGCAACTCAGCCTGCATCGGGCTGCGGCGGCTGGTCGCCGTGCCGAAGCGGTTGTTGGTGGCGCGCCACTGCTCCTGCACGAACGTGACGTCGCTGTTGTTCAGGACGTTGAAGAGGATGAGCGTGAGCTCCATCTTCGTCTCCTGCGTCTTCACGATGCGGTTCAGGTCGTAGCGGGCCTGGACATCGAACAGGAACTGGCTGGGCTGGCGCAGCTCGGAGACAGCAGACGGGTCGTTGAAGTCCGGCAGGCCGTTGCCCGTGTTGTAGGCGTGGCCGGTGCCGCGCGGCGAGCGAACCACGCGCTGCCGGTCCACCGCGCCCTCCTGGAACATCCACATGGGCGCGCCCGTGCGGTAGTTGAAGCGCACGCCGAAATCGAGGCCGAACGTCGTGGTGTAGCCGACGGCGCCCTTGATGGTGTGGCGGATGTCCTCGGGGGACGGGCCCTCGAAGAAGCGCTTGAAGCGCGGGTTGGCGCCGTAGCCGTCGAAGTAGTCGCCCACCGTGCCGTTGCTGAAGCCCAGGGTGTAGCTGGCCAGCAGGTCCCACGGGCCCGTGCGGCCCTGCGCCCACAGGTCCACGCCCTTGTAGTCACGCCAGGCGGAGTCCGGGTTGTGAATCTTCACCACCGTGTGCGGCACGTTGTCCACGTAGCCAATCACGCGCTGACCGGACGGGTCCCAGATGCGGTTGATCTCCTCGTCCACCCACATGTTGTTGTACTTGCGGTAGGTCAGGTCGGTGCCGATGACGGCCCCCTCGCTGATGGCGTGGTGCAGGCCGAACGACAGCTCATCCACGCTCGGCGGCGTGTGGCTGCTCTTGTCGAAGAAGCGGCCAGACGCACCACCGGAGATGCTGCACTGCGCGTTGCCCACCGTGTCCGGCGTACAGTCCGCGAACGCGCCGCCCGCGAAGGTGGAGCGCACCTGGAGCAGCTCCGGGTTGGCGTGCTGCGCGATGAAGACGTCGCCGACCTCGTTGGAGCGGCCGTAGTGCGCCTTCACCAGCGTGCTGCGGTTGCCGAAGATGTCGTACGTCGCCGACACGCGGGGGCCAATGCCCACCAGGTTGGTGATGAACTGGTTGTTGTCGCCGTACAGCCGGCCCACGTCCGCGCGCAGACCCGCGACCAGCGTCAGGTAGCGGTTGACGTTCCAGCGGTCCTGGATGAAAGCGCCGGTGGTCAGCACCGAGGCCTCGGTGCTCAGCGGCGCCTGGACGCCGTCGCTGTTGTAGAAGTCGATGCGCTCGTTGCAGTACTGGAACGTCGCCGGGTCATCCGGGTTGCACTCGCCGTTGCGGTCGTTGAAGCGGCGGTTGCCAATCACCTGCGCCGTCTTGTCGCCGCTCAGGTAGCTCACCTGCACGCCCGCCTTCATCTGGTGGTTCTTCACCTTGAAGAGCAGCGTGGGGTCGAACTGGAAGCGCATGCGCTCTTCCGTCACCAGGTTGCCCACTTCGTTGCGCAGCGCGCCGGCGTTCCGGTACGTCGTGCTGTTGTAGATGTGGGCGATGTCCTGCGAGTCCTCGTTCATCGGACCGTTCCAGATGTCCTTGTAGGTGATACCGGTCTGGAGCTGGAACAGGACGTTCTCGGTGAAGCTGCGGTCGTAGTTGACGATGGTGAAGAAGCCACCGCGGTCAATCTGCGTCTCCGCCTCGCGGGAGGCGAACGTCGAGGAGACCTGGTTGGTGATGGTGTTGTTGTCGTAGTTGAACGCCAGGGACACGCGGTCCTTCGGCGTGGGCTGCCAGGTGAGCTTCAGGCGGGCCAGGCGCGTCTCGGTGTTGGACGGGCGGTTCTCCTCGCCCAGCGGCGTCTCGCGCTTGGAGAAGTTCCACTGACCGGAGAAGTAGAACCACAGCTTGTCCTTGATGATGGGGCCGCCCACGCCGACCAGCGGGCTGTAGAAGGCCGTCTCGGACAGCGGCACCTCGTTCTGCGTGTAGTTGGCCACGTTGGGGCTCTGGTTGGCCGCGCCCCGGTACTTCGCGTTGGCCCACGCCGGCGACAGAATCATCGTCACGTCGTAGGTGAACTTGTTGGAGCCGCTCTTGCTGACGACGTTCTCGATGAGACCCAGCGAGTTGTACTGGGCATCCAGGCCACCCGTGATGACCTCGAAGTTCTCCACCGCGTAGAAGCTCATCGGCGAGCTGATGCTGCCGTCCACCACGTCGGACGTGTCCATGCCGTCGATGTAGAACTTGCCGTAGCGCGACAGGCCGGCGCGGAGGCTGGGGGCGTTGCCCTGGCCCACGCCCGCGACCAGCTGCGGCATGGCCTGCACCTGGGTGAAGACAGGCGAGGTGGCCGCCTTCTCCGCCGTCATCACCGCGCCCGTCTGCGCCGAGTCCGGGTTGATGATGGGGTTGACCTTCTCGACAATCTCGTAGGTGGCCACCGCCTGCGTCTCGGTGAACACCTCGAGCTTCACGTCCACCTGCGTGGCCTGGCCCAGCAGGACGGTGATGCCCGTCTTCTTGATGGGGGTGAAGCCGGGGACGTTGACCTCGAGGACATAGCCCTCGCCCGGGGGCAGGGTGTCGAACTCGAAGCGGCCGTCCTCGCCGCTGGTGCGCGACAGGGGCTGCTGCAGCGCCGGGCCGCTCACGGTGAGGGGCACTTCGGCGAGCGCGGCGCCCGTCGGGTCATAGACGTAACCGGCCATGCGGCCGTAGTTCTGACCGGCGGCGAGCGCGGTGACGGGGAGGGCCGCGACGAGCGCGACCAGCAGCAGCGCGAACGCGCCGCCGCCACGGACGAAGGGAGTCTTCATGGAAGGGCTTTGGGCAGGGGAATGGGTGGCGCTCACAGGGGGCTCCCCACGACGAAGAGCACGCCGGCGTAGCGATTGACGGTGGCGAGGTCGAGCTCGGTCGACGCGCACGCGTCGACGCACAGGCCCGTGTAGCTGGAGGCGGGCTTCGCGGCGGTCGCGGTGAACGTGCGCAGGCGCACCACCGGCGACCAGGCCTCGTCGCCCGGGGTGGCGGCGAACAGGTAGACGGGCGTCTCCGTGGCGGGCGCGCCCGTCGGCGGGCTCACCAGCACGCCGTCCATCACCTTCACGTTGCCGGTGGCGTCCACGGGCACCGGGCCACCGTCCAGGTAGGCCAGCTGCAGGCCGCGGTACCAGCCGCCCTTGGAGGTGAAGGCGGAGTCGGCGCGCAGCGGGTTGAGGTTCGCGGAGACATCAATGATTGCGCGCATGGCAATCGTGGTGCCTTCCTCGGCGGCGCCACCGAAGGCGCCCTTGTTGAGCGAGGCGAGGTCCTTGATGGCGTTGCACTGCTGACCACCCGTGCCCGCCCAGCGCGTCACCTTCATCAGGGGCAGGACGTGCGGCGTGGTGTTGCCCGTGACGGGCAGCGGCAGCGCGCTGAAGAGCGGCCACTGCTCGGTCTCCGGGTAGCTGTCGTTGCGGAAGTCGAAGACAGGCTTGCCCGTCTTGCAGCCCTCGAAGTCGTACGTGTTCGCCACCACGCGGCTGGCGGGCAGGAACGGCCGGCCGGCCTCGTCCACGGGGACGCCCGAGTTGGTGATGTTGCCCTTGTCATCCTTCCGCTCGGTGGGGACCTGACCCAGGTTGTAGAAGGGCACGTTGGTGCCCTTCACCCGGGCCGTCGCGGGACGGTAGTTGCCGCTGGTCGGCCGGAACTTCGCGTCCAGATTCGAGGCGTCGATGACACCCTGGTACTTGTCGCCGACCTCGTCGGTCGACTCACCACACGCAACAACACTCAGGGCGGCGGCGAGCCCGAGTGCGCACTTCATCTTTGTCTGCACGGAAATACCTCTGGGTAGGGGACGAGGTGGCGGCCCTCTACCACGACTATCCTGTCCACTGGTATTGCTTGGGTGTCTTCTATGTGACACCCCAATCGTTCTGCTTATGCAGTAGAATTACACCCAGGGGTCATTCTTTTCCGGCTTGTGCTATGGCGTGGCTCGGCATGTTCGCGCAGCAGCACACCGACCCTCCCTCTCGCATCCTAGGCTTCGCCGCCTTCTCCATTGCCGTTCACGTTGGAGTCGCGGCGGCGCTGGGGTGGATTCTCAAACCCATGGTCGTCGAGGCGGAGGTGCCCATCGACGTGGTGCTCAGCCTCGTGAAGGCGCCGCCCCCGCCTCCTCCGCCCCCGCCTCCTCCCGCGGCGCGCAAGACGACGCCCCGGACGGTGGAGAAGAAGCCCAAGACGGAGCTGCGTCAGCCGGTGGAGGTCAAACCGGTGGTCGAGCAGAAGCCGCTCGAGCCGGAACCGGAGCCCGAGGCGCCGGAGCCCGAGGCCCCCGTGGAGGGGGGAGTCGAGGGAGGCGTGGAGGGCGGCGTGGCCGGGGGTGTGGTGGGCGGAGTGGTGGGAGGCGTCGTGGGTGGGGTGGTGGGTGGGACGGTGTCGGAGCCCGTGAAGCCCAAGAACGTGCCGCCCTTCGTCATCCAGCGTGACGTGGTGCGGCAGTCGCCGCCGAAGCTGTCCGAGGTGTTCAAGCAGTCCCACCGCGGCCAGACGCTCCAGGGCATCTACAAGGTGTGTGTCGCCACCAACGGCAGCGTGTACGAGGTGACGCCGGTGAAGTCGGTGCCCGGCGCGGATGACGACATCATCCAGGGACTCAAGGCAGGCTGGGAGTACAAGCCGCAGAAGGTCCCGGTGTGCTTCCTCTACAACATCCCTATCACCATCCAGTAGTTCGGGTTCCGGGGCACGGCGGCTCTGGCCGTGCCTCCGTGACGCGGTCGTGACTCAGAGCGCGGAGAAGACGTCGCCGAGCGTGGCGAGCATCGCCTCTGAGTTCCGCAGCCGGAACGTCGCGTCGGTGATGTGCGCGGATTCGATGCGGTCGACGCGCAGCATGCGCACCGCGCCTCGCAGGTGGTCCCAGACGAGCAGGAACCAGGCGGGCCAGCTGAGCAGCAGGTAGTGCGGCTCCACGACGCGCACCGTGCTGACGTCATTCGTGCGGTAGGTCAGCTCCAGCGCGCGCTGCTCGAAGAACGCCTCCTGGATGGGGCGGAGCACCGTGGCGGCCGGAGACATCCAGCTCGCCGCGACGTTCCTCGAGCCCGGGCCGACGAGAATCCTCCGGCGCAGGCCGTTCACCCGGGCGCGTTCCTCGGGCGGGAACGATGCGGACAGCTTCTGTCTCAACGTCTTGACGGTCGACAGCAGCAGCGGGGAGTGGAGCTGCTCCGCGAGCGCCAGCGCGAGCAGCAGGTCGAGGAGCTCGTGGGCGTCGAGCTGGACGCGGCCCAGCCCCGTCCTCGGCGGCACACGCACGCCGCCTCCTCGCCCCGCGTCGGACTCGATGGGGACGCCCCGTGCCTCGAGCCGGGCCAGGTCCCTGCGGACGGTCCGCAGGCAGACGCCCAGCTCCTCCGCCAATTCGGGCGCGGTCCACGAAGGACGCGAGGCGAGCAGGCCCAGGACCCGGTCCAGCCGGTCGGTGACGGGTTCGCGTTTCAAAGGTGACTCATTTTGTCACCTTTTCGAGAGAGTGTCTCCGGGTCGCGAACGAACGCGGCCAGAACACGAGAGACAGCCATGACCTTCTTGCGCGGAATGAGCACCATCAGCCTCTGGGCGAACGACCTTCCGGCGGCGACCCGTTGGTACTCGGAGTTGCTGGGCGTGGAGCCCTACTTCAGCAGCGAGGCCGTGGGCCTGGGGCCGGGTTACGTCGAGTACCGCCTCGGCGACTACCAGCACGAGTTGGGCATCATCGACCGCAAGTTCGCCCCTCCCGGGCTGGGCGGGGAGCCGGGCGGCGTGGTGGTCTACTGGCACGTGGATGACGTCGCCGCGGCGCTCTCCCGGCTGGTGGAGCGGGGCGCCAAGGTGCTCGAGGGCCTCAAGGAGCGGGGCCCTGGCTTCGTCACGGCGTCGGTCATCGACCCGTTCGGCAACGTGCTGGGCATCATGTTCAACCGGCACTACCTGTCCATCCTCGGGGCCCGCGATGCCGCGCGCTGAGCGAGGGGCGGCGGACGTGGCCCCGACACGGACGTTCCGGGGCGCGGCGGAGTTCGAGGCGTGGCTGGGTGAGAACGGCGGCGCCCACGCGGGGGTCTGGTTGAAGCTCGCGAAGAAGGGGACGGGGATTGCCTCGCTGACGGATGACGAGGCGGTCGACGTGGGGCTGTGTTTCGGATGGATTTCCAGTCAGCGGAAGTCGCTCGATGAGCGCTTCTATCTCCAGAAGTACGTGCCTCGCAGGCCGCGCAGTCGGTGGTCCTGCGTGAATGTCCGCAAGGTGGAGGTGCTGCAGGCCGAGGGGAGGATGAGGCCCTCGGGGCTGGCCGAGGTCGACGCCGCGAAGGCGGATGGCCGCTGGGCGGCGGCCTACGAGTCCCAGCGGAACGCCACGGTCCCCGAAGACCTGGCCGCCGCGCTGGCCGCGAATCCCCAGGCGGCGAGTGCCTTCGAGTCGCTGGGCAGGACGCGGCGATACGCGCTCATGTTGGACATCGTGACGGCGCGCGGCGCGGAGGCGCGAGCCAACCACCTGCGCCGCGTCGTCGAGTCCCTTGTGTCGCCGGGCACCACGGCTACGGCCGGGGCGCGGCGCTCGAAGCGGGCAACACGTTGAGGGTGAAGGACAGCTCGGGTCCGAACGCGGTGCCATCGCGTTGCATCCGCCACCGGTAGGTCACAAGGCCGACGGTGGAGGGCGCGGTGTGGGTGAAGGAGAACGTCTTCGCCTGTCCAAGGTGGATGGCCTCACCGGAGGCCAGCCTCAGGTCCTCGGTCCCATCAAGTGACAGGGCTTGGATGTCTTGGGCGGCGCTCCAGGACGTGGTGCCGGTGTTGGTCACCACCACGGTGCCGCTGAAGGACTGTCCGGCCTGGACGGAAGCCACCGCCGAGGTGGGGGGCGCGAAGCTCGCGTCCAGGGGTGGGGTGTCCAGGAAGGCGCCGAGAATCTGCTGCCGGAAGGGAAGGAACGTGGAGGTATGGGTGGAGGAGACACCGTAGAGCCTGGGGTCTCCGGGCTGCGGCTGTGGGAACAGCAGGTCGTTGCTCTGCACGAAGCGCAGGGAGCCGTTGGGGAAGGCCCCCGTGCTTCCACCCAGGTCTCGCCCCTTGCTGCGGTCGTGGCACCCGCCACAGGAGAGTGACTCCGCGCGCGCCACGATGTGATGGGGCGTCAGGGGGCTGCCGATGCGCTGGAGCTCCGTCTGGATGGCGTCGAGGAACGGGTTGGGGATGGGGCCTTTGTTGACCTGCGCGATGAAGTCATCCACGCCGTCGCGCATGAGCTGGGGGCTGGACTGGGCGGCGTTGTAGAGGTCGGGGACGACGTAGTTGAAGCGATGGAAGTCATCGACCGCGAGGCTCGCGACCTGGGTGATGAAGTAGTCTCGGAAGCTCACCGCGAGGGGGCTGGTGTTCTGGGTGTTGAAGAAGTCTCCCCGAGGGGTGGCCTTCGTGGTGACGGGGATGAAGCGCAGGGTGCAGCCCGTGATGTCACATTGATGCTTGAGCTTGAACTCGCGAAGCATCCAGGGCTCGGGAGACCCGACGCCCATCTGGATGAACTGATTGGTCCGGAGCTGTCCCGCGCCGGAAGGGTTGTCTCCATAGTTGCCGATGTGGATGACCGGGTTGCGGCTGGGGCCCACGCCCTCGAAGAAGAGCGACTTCACGAGGAGGCCGCGCTGGATGGGGTCATCGACGGTGGACAGGTGCGCCCACGCCTGCGCGACCGGGCGGCACCCCTCCAGTCCGAGCTCGGGCGTGGGATTGGGGAGGACTCCCTCGAAGATGAAGCGGTTCTTCGAGCGGGTCTGCGGGGACGGAACGAACTTGGCGAAGGACATCCGGTATTCGCCGCAGTGGGAGCCGTCCACCGGGGCCAGGTCGAAGCGGTTGAAGAGGCCCACCAGGATGTACCTGTCAATCGACGGGGGGGCTCCGGAGCCCGCGTCCGTGCCTTCGGTGGGCCTGCAGAAGTACGGCGCGCCGTTGAGGGTGTTGCCATGGTCGGAGCAGTGCGGGCCGCCGGGGAGGTCCGGTTGGCCTGGGGCGGCGTTCTGCGTGTCCCAGAGCTGGCGGAAGAGCTGCTCCGACGTGAAGCCCGTGTTGCCCGCCTGGGCGACGAGCTGGTCGAACACCATCCTCGGGGTGATGGTGGAGACGATGGAGTAGTCCGTGATGGCGAGCGAGCGCAGGGGGTCCAACGTCGCCGCGGTGATGGACGGACGATGTGCCAGGGAGGTGGCCTGGAGGCCACCCCGCTCGGAGTGAAGGGGCTCGGCGGAGGCGGAGCTTCCCTTCAAGAGGAGAAGCCCCACCCACAACAGGCAGGGTGAGAAGGAGTGTCGGGCCGGCATGGAGCCATTCCCCCGTGTGGAATCCGCTCAGGGATTTGAGAGGGTCTGGCCAGTAAATCAGTGCGCTGGGATGCGGCTGGTGATGTCTTTCCCAGGCCCGAGAGAGTGTTCTGTGGCTGTCATTCCCGCCGGTCCCCGTGGCGTCAGGCCTGTCTGCTCCGCCATTCGTCATACAGGCCCTGCTCCCCTGCGGGGCCAGGGTACCCGCACGATAGATGATCGGAATTGTTAGGAAGTCGCGGGCGAGGGTGGGCATCAGATCGCAGGTAGGGTTGGGTGCACTGTTGCCATGACCCGGACGAAAGAGATGCCCTCGAATGAAGAGATGTCCCTGCTACTCTTTGCGCGCTTTGCCGCCGTGGAGGACCCGCGGAGGCATGCGCACAAAGTGGTCTTTCCGCTTGAGTTGCTACTGCTCATCGTCTTCGGAGCGGCGCTGAGTGACATGCCAGGCTGGCAGGGGGCTGCGGACTTCGCGCGACTGAAGGAAGCATGGTTGCGAACGCTGTGCCCTTGGGATGGGGAGGGGACGCCGTCCGCCGACACCCTGGAGCGCGTCATGGGGATGCTGGACGTGGACCTCTTCGCAGAGGGCTTCTCTGCCTGGATGCGGGATGTGGCGGCACGACGAGCGTTGCCCGTGAACGGGGTGCAGCAGGTGGCAGTAGACGGCAAGAGTCTGCAGGGCGCACGGACACCGGGCGCACCGAGCGTGCCCATGCACCTTGTTCACACGTTTCTGGTGGAGGGACGCGACAGCCTGCTGGTGGGGCTTGCGCCCGCACCAGGTGGCGCCTCGGCCGAGGCGGCGGTCGCCGCAGACCTGCTGAGCCTGCTGGAACTCACTGACACCGTGGTAACAGGGGATGCCAACCTCCTGACGGGCGCACTGGCCGACAGCATCGTGGCCGCAGGGGGAGAATATGTCCTGTCCCTTAAGGGCAACCGTGGGCCCTCGCACGGGACGGTGCGCGAGGCGCTGTGCATCGCTGGCAACAAAGAGGTGTTGAATGAAGAGCGCGCGGAGTCCTTGTGCGACTCGCGCACGGACGGAGGGGAGGAGGCTGGCCATGGGCGAGAAGAGCGGCGGCGTGGTTGGGCGTTTGACGTGAAGCACTTCCCCAGAGTGTGGAGCTACCTTCCACACGCAAGGAGTGTGTTGGCGCTCGTTCGAGAGCGTACTGCGGTCACCCCAAACGGCTCAAAGACAAGCATCGAGCCACATTTCTTCGTCAGCACCCTCAATCCCACCAAGGCCGAAGCCATGGCGACCTTCGTGCGTGCGCACTGGGAAGTGGAGAATGGGTTGCATCAGCGCCTGGACGTTGTGCTGCATGAGGATGCCACTCGTATCCACAATGGCCCCGGCGCACAGAACCTCGCGGTAGTACGCCGAGCTGCCCTTGCAGTGCTGAAGACTGACACCACATACAAGGCCAGCCTGCCCAGGCGCGTCCGTCAGGCAGGGCATGACGATGCCTACCGCACCCACCTTCTCACTCTCGTCATTTCATAGACCTATCGTACGGGTGCCCTGCCTGCGGGGCGAAGGGGTCGGATTGGGAGGGATTGCGCCTGCGGGGGGCGGGCCATCTCCGCCTGGACGCGGGCCGTGGAGAGGCCGTGAGGTTCGCCGTCCTCGTTGGAGTAGGCGAAGTAGACGGCCTGGACTCCGCACAGGTGCATGGCGGCCAGGCACATGGGACAGGGGTGTCCACTCGCGTAGATGACACACCCATCGAGGCGCGCGCTGCCCAGGTGCTGGCTCGCCCGGCGGATGGCGAGCAGCTCCGCGTGTGCCGTGGGGTCCTGTGTCTGGTTGATTTCGTTGACGGCGCGGGCAATCACCTGCCCGTCGCGCACGAGCACGGCTCCGAAGGGACGTCCTCCCGCCTGGATGTTGGCGCGGGCCAGGGCGATGGCCTCTCGCATGGGGGCTTCGGCTGGAGAAGGGGATTGCATCAGCGTCCTCCCGCGGCGGTCAGCATGTTGGCGATGGCGGTCTGCTTGCGCGCGCGTGCATGTTGGAGTGGCGTGACGCCGTCGCGGTCCGCCAGGTTGACGTTGGCGCCGCCATCCAACAAGAGCCGCACGATGGCCTGATGCGGCGGCCCTCCGTCGCTCAGGATGATGGCCTCGAGCAGGCCCGTCCATCCCAGGCGGTTGATGTGATTGGGGTCGACCCCGGCCTGCAACAGCGTCTTCACGACCTCCACGTGGCCTCGCTCACACGCGGGAATCAGCGCCGTGCCGCCAAAGCGGTTGGTGCTCTTCAAGTCGGCGCCGGCCTTGAGCGTCATGCGCAGGATTTCCAGCTCGCCCCGCGCGCCGGCCAACAGGTATGCGCTGTCGAGTTGGCGGTTCTGGAGATTCACATCGGCCCCGGCCTCGACGAGGACGCGGGCCGCCTCCACGTGTCCGCCCGCGGTCGCCAGTAGCAGCGGTGTGCTGTCCGACGCGTCGCGCACGTCCACGGGCACGCCCTGTTTCAGCAGCGCGGAGACCTTCGCGGCGTCGCCCTTCGACGCGGCCTGCAAGAGTTGCTCGGCGCTCTTGGGGTCCTTGGAGTCGGTATTCCCAGCGACGGCCGCGGCTCCGCAGCCCATCACGACCATCGCGGCGAAGGCCGCCCAGAGGTTCGTCAGTGACATGTCTTTCTCCTCCTCACGCCACCTGTAACCCCCAAGTGGGGCATTCGGAAACGAAATGTCGCACGGATATCCAGTGACATCCTGAATAGTGTGGGGACCCGGATGAACCTTGCCTTCCTGGGGCCCTGTCTGGGGCCATACGGGAGGACGGCTCGGGCACAGGTCCTTCGTGGACGGGTGCGAGTGATTGAGCCGGAGAGACCGGGCTCGGCGGTCCATGAGGTGTTTCATCAAGAGACGCGGGTGTGTACGTGGAGACTGTCCTGGATATGGCATTGCCTGCTTTTCCACAGGCGAAGTGAAGGCGTATTGAAGGCGTGGTGAGCGTCCGATACACCGTGACTCCCTCTCTCTCATAGGAGTTGCGTCATGGCGACGGCTACCCGTTTTGCATTCACGCAGCCAAGCTCCCCGGGTGTCGAGTTCATCATCGAATTGACGGATGAGAACACCATCGCCCATGCGCGGAGGATCCTGTCTGGAGAGGAGAAGAACGAAGTTCACGTGCATGGGCGAATCATCAAGCAGACCAAGCCATACAATCCGAGGTTCTCGTTTCATCTGGACCCGACGACCATCCGGTTCTTCGAGATGGCCATTGAGGTCTGCGACGCGAACATGGTGTACGTCGAGGACCATCTCGACGAGGCAGGAGGCGCCTTCCTGCCGGGTGGCCACTGGTGCCCGTGGGACTCGAAGCTCTCGCGTGAAGTGAAGTAGCCGGCGCCCTCGAACGGGCACCGCGCGCTCGGCGTCGCTCCGCGTCCCCTCACTCGAGGACGCGGAGCGGACGCATTTGATGCAAGATGGCGCCATGTTCACGAGCTTCGTGGTGACGTGGGTGCTGTTCGCGGCTCCGGCTGGACCTCAGACCTGGAAGGTGTCCGGGACGGATGTGACCTTCGAGATGACGTCCAAGGACCTGCGCGGTCTGCGCAAGGGCCAGGAGATTTTCGGCTTCCAGTCGCGCAAGGAGGCGTTCCTCTCCATCTTCAAGCCGGAGGAGGGGCAGGACACGTCCGAGTGGGATGGCACCCAGTCGTTCGAGACGCTGTCCGTGGTGGGTCCTTGGGTCAGCTACGAGCAGTCGGATGGTGGTTACACGGGAGGGGCTCACCCCTACGCGAGGATGACCTATGTCACTCGGGACGTGACGAAGGGCGAGGAAGACTTCTCCCTGTTGGAGGTGTTCGGGGAGAAGGAGGTCGTGAAGGCGCTCAAGGCGGACGCCTTCGTGCGCAAGCACATCGGTGACGAGGCTGTCTTCAAGAAGGCCTCCACGGTGGAGGCCCTGCTGGAGAGCCTGGTGGCCGGCGAGGACTGCGTGGGCTTCGAATACGGACTGGATGCGGTGAAGCGCTCCGTGGCGTTCCATCACCTGGAGCGTGGCAAGGTCGCCGTCCGAATCGCCTTTGGCTACGCCAGCGAGATGTGTCGTGGCCAGAAGTTCGTGGTGGGGATTCTGCTCCCCATCCCTCCGGCCCTGCGGCCCGCGCTGGAGAAGGCGGACCGCCGGGAGGAGGGCTTCCTGATGAAGGACGTCAAGAAGGTCCAGGCGCCCACCGTCTCCTTCACCTGGGAAGCCACGTCCGCCGAGAAGCCTTGAGCGAGAGGGGGGCCTGTGGGAACCGGGCTTGCTCCGCGCCGCTGGTGCAAGGGCGCAGGTCATGTTCTAGGCAGGGGCATCATGCGTTCGCGGACCCTGCTTGCTCTCATTGGATGGTTGCTCGTTCTTCCCGCTGGCGTCGTGGAGGCGCGGCCGGTCAGTTCGGAGGCGCAGCTCTGGTACACGGTGTCGGCTCAAGGGGCCATCTCCGAGCCGTTCCTGTACTACCTGGAGGCTCAGCCGCGCGTCAGCGAACATGACGGTCGCGTCATCTTCCGCGCGGCGGGAGGTGTCCGCGCGCTTCAGGACCTCTCGTTCTGGCTGGGCTATGCCTGGATTCCCATCTGGAACTGGGAGGAAGGTCCCGCCCTGCGCCAGGGCGAGAGCCGGTTGTTCCAGCAGGCGCTCTTCACGCCCAAGCTCGGAGAGCTGAAGACCACCGTCCGCGCGCGCCTGGAGCAGCGCTTCCTTCCGGGGACCACGGAGGTCTCGCACCGGGCGCGACTGATGCTGCGGGGCGCGTACCCGCTGGCGGCGGAGCCTCGGCTGTCCCTGATTGTCTGGGACGAGGCCTTCTTCCACCTCAACACCGTGGACGCCGGGCCCCATCGCGGCTTCGACATGAACCGCGCATTCGTCGGCGCGGGCTGGAAGCTGGGCGCGCACTCCTCCGTGGAGGTCGGCTACCTCAACGTCTACGTTCGCAGGCCGTCCGCGCAGACCGACCAGCTCATCCACACCCTGGCCGTGTCCACGCCCTTCAACTTCATGTGATGTGCTGCGTGCTCCGCGTGGATGAGGCCGCGCTCCAGGTGAGCCGCGCCTTCGTTCCGTGCGGCTCCATCGCGGTGATGGACATCTCGCAGGAGAAGCGCTTCGCCAGCCGCTCCACGAGCGACAGGCCGATGCCGAAGCCCGTGCGCTCCGGCTCCACCTGCCCGAAGCCCACGCCGGTGTCGGAGATGCTCCATGCCTCGGGGGTGACGTGGATGACGATGCGCCCCTGGCTCGTATAGGCGAGCGCGTTCTTGAGGAGGTTGCCGAGCATCACCCGCGCCACGGAGCCGGGAAGGGGCGCGAGGACCTCCTCATCCGCATCGATGAGCACCACCACGCCGCCCTGCGAGAGGGGGGCTCCATACAGCGCGACCATCTCGCGCGAGATGCCCACCAGCTCGCAGGACTCCTCGGAGGGGCCGGTCCTCGCGAGCCACAAGATGCCCTCCGTCAGCAGGACCATGTGGTGCACGGCATTTCGCAGACGGCCGAAGGTCTCCGCGTCCTTCGGCGGGTCCAGCTCCAGAATCTCCACCGCGCCGCGTGCCACGGCGAGGGGCGTTCGCAGCTCGTGACTCGCGTCCCGGTTGAAGGCGCGCTCCCGCTCGAGCAGCTCCCGGATGCGCGCATCCCGGGCACTCAGGGCATCGGCCAGCGCGCGCACCTCGGTGACCCCGAGTCCTTCGGTTCGAGGCGGCGTGTCCGACTGGACTTGGGCCACCAGCTCTTCGAGGGGACGGCTGAGCCGCCTGGCGACGACGTGTGAGAGCACCGCGGCCCCCAGCAGGGCCAACAGGGCGCTGGCCAGCAGCAGCCCGGCGGTCCGCCGCAGGTGGCGGGTGGTGCTCGCCAGCTCCGTCGTGTCGAAGACCACGTAGCGCGTGGGCCCCCCCGATGCATCGGGCCGCACGGCGATATGAAAGAGGCCATGCCCCGGAGCGCGGACCTCGCGTTCGCGTCGAGGTGTATCCACCGGCAACGCCGACGCGAGCCACGGAGGAAGGTTCTCATGGCCCACGTAGGTGGTCATCCCCAGGGGCACGCTCTTCCCGGTGGCGCCACCGTCATGGCGGTTCGCCTCGGTGGCCACCATCCGCCCGAGGATGACGTCCTCGAGGTCGTAGCTGAAGAGCGTGAAGAACGCCCCCATCAAGAGGAGCGCCAGCGCCGCGGACAACGCCATGGCGCCCAAGAGGAGACCTCGCACCGACCGGGTCCTAGCGCGCATCCAGGCTGTATCCCTCGTTGCGGCGGGTGGTGATGCAGGCGCTCAGTCCCAGCTCGGCGAGCGCGCCGCGCAAGGCATAGACGTGGGTGCGCAGGGCACTGGACTCCGGTGCCTCGTCTCCCCAGAGGTGATGGGCCAGCGTGGCCGTCGACACGGGCTCGGGCGCGGACTCCATCAGCAGCTTCAGGATGAGGGCCTCGGTCCTGTTGAGGCGGACGACCTGCTCACCCCTCCGCGCATGGCCCGTGTCGGGCTCCAGCGTGAGCGGCCCCACCGTCAGCCTTCGTCCACTCGGAGGAACGGGCCGCCGGGCCAGGGCCTCGAGGCGCATCCGCAGCTCCCTCAGCGAGAACGGCTTGACGAGGTAGTCATCCGCGCCCGCGCGGAAGCCCTCCTCCTTGTCCTCGAGCGTGTCCCGCGCGGTCAGCATGAGGATGGGCACCAGGCGGGGAGCGAGCTGCCGGTAGCGCTGACACAGCTCGATGCCGCTCAGGCCCGGCAACATCAGGTCCAGCACGATGACGTCGTACTCGTGGCCCAACGCGAGCGTGAGGCCCTGCGGCCCGGTGGCGGCGAAGTCCAGTTGGAAGTCCGTCCCCAGGAACCGCGCGATGTTGGCCTGGAGGTCGCGGTTGTCTTCGACGACGAGCACTCGCATGGGGAGCAGGGGACCTCGATGGAACAAAAGCGGAGACAGGTTACCAGCCACTTCGTCAGCTGAAGGTCAACCCCGGGTTGACGCGGGGCTGACGTGGAGGCCGGCAGGGTGGTGGGGCAGCTCACTTCAAGGAATGCCTCGATGACCCGACTGCTTTCGTTGTGCCTGTTGTTGCTGTCCGCCTCCGTGGCTCGAGCCTCCGCTCCGGAGCCGTCGCTGGACGTCCGCGGTGAGGATGGAGAGCCAATCCCCACGCGTGTGCTGGAGCCAGAGGGCGGCGCGAAGAATCCACCCGTCGCGGTGCTCCTGCATGGCCTCACGCGCCGCAAGGAGGACTGGCTGTCGGAGGAGGGGCCGACACACGGAGGCGTGCTGAAGGACGAACTGCTGCGCGCGGGCTATCGCGTCTATCTCCTCGATGCCCGGCGGCACGGTGAGCGTGCGACGCCCGATGCGCGGCCCGGGACGCTCGCCAGGCTGGCGCACAAGGGAGAGCCCGGGCGGTATATCGCGATGATCTCCGACACCGTCCGGGACGCTCACTCGCTGCTCAACGCCGTGCTGGCGAAGAACAAGCCGCCGCGAGTGCTCGTCGTGGGGTACAGCATGGGGGCCCAGGTGGGACTCCTGCTGGCCGCGCGTGAGCCTCGTGTCACCCAGCTCGTCACGATGGTCCCTCCACACATCGACCCTTCGATGGAGGAGGTTGCCCCCTCGCGGTACATGAAGAGCATTCAGCAGGACTGGCTGCTTCTGACCGCCAACCAGGATGACTTCGCGCCCGTCGCGGACAGCCGCGCGCTCTTCGAGGCCGCTCCGTCGCGGAGCAAGACACACAAGACCTTCGAGAGCGGGCATGCCCTCCCCCGGGAGTACCTGGACGAGGTCCGCCGCTGGCTCCTCGATGCGAGCCGCCGGGCCCCAAGCCAGTCAGGGAACGTCCAGCGGTAGTGGTGACGGGAGCGGCTCGCGCGCGGGCCGCCGTGAAACCGACGCCGTCCTCCCGAGACGCATGCCCCTGGGAGGACGGCGCGCGAGGCACTACTGCTGGCGACCCTCGATGGCGCACAGGAGCACCGCGGCGGCGATGCCGAGGCGGCGGTCGAGCAGGCCACGCTCATCCATGGAGAAGTCGAGGTCGATCTTCTGGATGAACGGGTTGAAGCGCTGGTGGAAGGCCAGGACCTGGTTCGTGCCCAGCGCCCCCGAGAAGGACTGCGGGATGAGGTTGGTCAGGAAGCGGCGCACGAGCGCGAGCGCCATGCTGTCCTCTTCAATCTTCCCCACCTCCTGGTCGTTGACGTCCAGCACCAGCCACTGGTCGCGCAGGATGGAGCGCAGTCCCTTGCGGCGCAGCGCGCCCAGGGGCTTGCCCGTGACGGCGTCCACGACGTCGTAGGTCATTCCGAGGTCGATGATGCCGCGCGCCTTGATGGTGATGAGCTCCTCGCGCATGTCCTCGTCGCTGTAGACGCGCAGGTCCTCCTTCAACTTGAAGGCCTTCATCTTCGAGTAGAAGGCGAGCGTGCCCGCCTCGTCGTAGATGTGGAACGCGCCGCCGAACAGCTTGAAGAACTTGCGGCGAATCGTGTAGCGCTTCTGACCGAAACGGCCGAGCGCGAGCGGGCTCGAGGAGGGGGACTGGAATGCGGTAGACATTCCACGCTCCATAGCAGAGGCCGAGGGAAACCGGTGTCAGGGGAATCTCGTGGTGCTCCGAACGCCCTCGGTGAATCACGGGAGTCCGTAGACTTCCCATGTTCAGGCAGAATGGGAGGTTCTCGGCTCCTGACCTGAGGGGAATCCGGTGAAAGCCGTGCAGACGCGGGCCCCGGGACACAAGATGGTGACGCATGAGCCTCCCTTTGGATCCGGCGTCACGGGCACAGGTCTCCCAGGTCGTCGACATGCTGCCCCAGTTGGTGGGGGATGACCTCGTGGGGTTGTACCTCTACGGCTCGGCCCTGAATGGGGGGCTGCGGCCGAGGAGTGATGTGGACCTGCTGCTCGCCGTCTCGAGGCCCCTGGTGGGGGCCCGGAGGGAGGCGCTGGTCGAGCGGCTGTTGGGAATCTCGGTCGACCCGAGGCGGGGTGTGCCCGGTCGGCCGCTCGAGTTGACGGTGGTCGTCATGGACGACGTCAAACCGTGGCGGCATCCGGCGAAGCGGGACCTCCAGTTCGGTGAGTGGTTGCATGACGACTTCGTGGCGAAGCGGATCGAGCCGCCCGTCGTCGACCCGGACCTCACGCTCCTGCTCACCATGGTGCGACAGCACGGCGTCGCGCTGCTGGGCCCGCCCGCGACGGAGGTCTTCGACCCGATACCCGCGGCGGAGGTCGGCCGGGCGCTCGCGGAGACGGTGGCGCAGTGGACGGGGGAGGACACCTGGAAGGGGGAGGAGAAGAACATCCTGCTCGCCCTCGCGCGCATCTGGATGACGCGCACGCAAGGTGGGTTCTTTCCCAAGGACCTCGCCGCGGCGTGGGCGCTGGAGCGGTTGCCGCCCGAACACCGTCCGATGCTCGAGGCGGCGAGGGCTGCCTATCTGGGTGAACGCGACGTCGATTGGACGCGCCATGCCGCGGAGGTGGGGGCCTGCATCCGCTGCATGAAGGGACTCATCGAGGCGCTGCCTTGAGGGGACGCGTGGCCCCGGCGTCCTTCTGTCCGCTCACGCCGATGACGAGGGAGTTCTCCCGGTACTCCCGCCAGAAGTCCTCGCCGAACCGGGTGATGGCCTCCTGGGGAAACTCGAAGGGGTGCCAGGCGACGTCGCGGAAGCCCGCCGCCGCGAAGGCGGACTCGTACACGTCGGCGGACCAGCGGAAGTACTCGAAGGGCGTGGGGGGCTCGGTCAGGAAGCGCGCGCGGCAGTGGTGGCGGCCTTGCTCGAACTGCTCGCTCAGGATTTCGACGCCGTACGGGGTGAAGTTCGAGCGGCGCAGGTCGAAGGCGGGGTTGGCGGTGATGGCGACAAAGCGTCCGCCGGGCTTGAGGTGGTTGAACGCGCCCAGGCACATGTCCCGCAGCTCCTCGCGGGTCTGCGCATAGTTCAGCAGGTACACGGCGGTGACGAGGTCGTAGTCCCCCGGAAGGGAGAGCGCTCGCGCATCCATCACGTGGTAGCGCAGGCCCACCGGGTGCTTCTCTTCGAACTCCCGGGCGAGCTGAATCATCTCGGCGGAGATGTCCACGCCCTCCACCTGCTCGGCGCCGAGCGTGTTCAGGAATCGCGAGTAGTGTCCGCTGCCGCAGGCTAGGTCCAGGACGCGCTTTCCGGCGAGGTTTCCGACGAGGCGCTGGAAGGTGTGGCGCTCCGGAATGGGGAGCGGGGTGGTCGTCTTGAACTCCTCGTACTTGCTCCCGATGGTGTCGAATTGCACGGACATGTGTCGACCTCCTGCGACAGGAATGCCTGTTCGCGGGACAGTGGATGGCTGTTCCAGAATGTCAGACACGCCGTCCAGGCCGGTGCCGCGCTCGAATCCACCTTCATCGGGTATTTGACAGTTCGCGGAGGGACACGCTGCGGGGCTGGGTTGTGAATCACGCGCCCACGGCGATGGCGCGTGCAGTGGCACGTGAAAGAGAGAGGGGCTGGCCGAGCTCGAAGGCTCGCGGCAGTGGCATGGGCAGCGCGGCCTTGTCCGCGAGATGAAGGCCGAATCTGGCGGACAGGGGCCACGAGGCATGGAATCAGCATCGGTCTGAGGAGGGCGCGGGTGGGTGCATTCCGTGTGGGCTGGACGCATCCGGATGGTCATGACGCGCTGCTTCTGCGGCATCGCGAGGTGGACGGATGCATTCCTTGTGGTTTGTATGGCATTCATTGGGCGCCTGGGTCGCACACACCCCCAATGCCTGTCTGATAGGGTCATGCCCTGGCGCTCCCAATTCTTGCGAGCGCCTCACCCGCAGCGGGGGAGTCTACATGCGCATCGTTTCGAGAGGGGCCCGTGGCCTTGCCACGCTTTTCGGCATGGCGGCCTTGGCGTCCATGGGGTGTGGCGAGGTCCCGGGCGTCGGGGAGAATACCCAGACGGAGGTCCAGCAGGCCCGTGCTCCAGTGGATTGCCTCTCCTCCCTTCAGCCCGAGCGTGAGTGGCTCATCCAGGACGGCGCGGTGCTCAAGGACCCGGTGCGCACGGCCTGGTCCGGAACGTTGCCCCGGGAGCACGCGGCCGCGGATGGCGCCTGGAGCTTCGGCCGGCGCATGGCGGAGATGAGTGGCGAGGTGCCCGCCGCCCGGTTCGTCCGCGACTGGTTCGAGCGTGGTGCGGGCTGGGATGACGCCACTCGCGCGCTCGTGCCCCAGCTCCTCGCGGCCTGGCCCAGGCTCGAGGACGGCTCATTGGACCTGACGAAGGCTCCGCTGCGCCTGAAGGCCATCGTCAATCACCTGGGCGTGGGAGAGGGCCACCTGGTCTTCGGCGGCGTCGATGCGAACGGAAAGCCCCTGAACCTCACGGTCGCCCTCGCATACGTGCTGCCCACGTCGACGCGGAGGGAGGCGCTCCAATGGGCCCGGCAGTGGCATGACGTCACCGCGCTGAAGCCGGGCTCGGAGGACTTCAACGCCGCGCTCCAGTCCCTCACGGACCACTTCACCGCGTCTGCGGGCCGGGCGCTTGTTCCAGGGGCCAAGGACTCCACGGACACTCAGCGCGTCGCCACGAACCTGGGCTCGGTGCTGTGCATGGACAGTTCGGCGCCGGGTGTGACACTCCTCTCTCCTGCCGACGGCAGCTTCCTGCGCGGCACGGTCTCCGTGACGGCGAGCGCCTTCGACGACGTGGGCGTGACGCGTGTGGACTTCTTCTCGGGGACCACGCTCATCGCTTCCGACACCCAGCCGCCCTTCATCGTGAACTGGGACACGACGACGGGTCCCTCCGGCACGACGTCGCTGACGGCGCAGGCGTTCGATGCGGATGGCAACTCGGGGACGTCCGCCCCCGTGGGGGTCCTGGTGGACAACTTCGTCCCCATCATCTTGGGCAGCTCCCCCCGGTACAATCCCCAGTCGTTGAACTACGTCCGGGGTCTCCTCACCGCCAGTTGGACCGTGACGGACCAGGGACTCTCCGGCATCGCCCTCACGGAGTTCTTCGAGGATGGGTTGCTCATGGGCACCCAGCCGGGGCATTCGGATCTCACCTACCGCTTCTCGTGGGACACGCGCAGGCTGGGCAATCGCCCCTATACCCTGACGCTCCGGGCGACCGACAACGCGGGCAATGTCCAGACCCACACGGGCACGTGGATTGTCGACAACTCGCCGCCCTCGTCGGTCCTCACCGCTCCGGCCAATGGCTCCGTGGTGTCGGGTGTCGTGACGCTCTCCGCCAACGCCAGTGACAGCCAGCTGCTCCAATACGTCGCGTTCGAGATTGATGGGGTCCTCCAGACACCCTTCATCTCCTCGGCGCCGTTCACCCGGACCTGGGACACCACGGGCAAGTCCGGCACCCATGTGATTGTCGCCGTCGCGTATGACCGCGTGGGCAATAGCCAGCGCAGCAACGCCGTGACTGTCACCGTGCCCTGAACCGGGAGTGAGGCCGGTGCCGCACGGGCCGCGTTGACAGTGTACGATTTGAGTCGTATATTTGTGTTCACCCTCCCGAGACGAAGTGGAGCGGGTCTTCAGGCCCTGGGGCTGTCTGGTCAATCCAGACAGCTTCGGGGGCGATTGTCTTTGTGCGAGCGCACGGGGGCTGAAGGAACGCGACCGGGGTGGTCAACGCAGTCATCGCACCTGGAATGCACACATGAATCAGCAGTCACTCAAGCGGGCAGCGCTTGCGGCCGTCGTGTTCCTTGTTTCCGGTTCCTCCTGGGCGGCGGAGCGGGGAGGGGGCTCGGCGCCTGCTCAAACCCAGACGTCCCTGGCCTGTACGGACTTGTCCGGAGCGCTGGCGGCGGCAGCCCAGGAGGCGGGGATTCCCATCAACGCGGCGCAGGCTTCGACGACGACGTCCGACCTGCTGGTCTTCTCGGCGGCGACCGTCGAGGGCCTCGAGCGCGTCCCCGCGACGCAGTATGCCCACGGCGTCGACGTGGCCTTCGTGTATCTGGACTCGCCCGACTCCAACATCCCCGCGGGCTACTACCTCCTGAGGGCCTCCGCGAAGGCGAGTGACATCAAGGTGGGCACGTATTCGGGGAGCGTGGGGTTCTTCAACACGGCGGGAGTCGAGGTGGCGCGGAGCTCCGCCACCTTCGAGACCATCTCCGTGACGAATCCGGACCCCGGGGCGTCCATTCCGGCGCGAGTCGCGGTGCGCGGTGACCTCAGCGCTGGCAGCCTGCGTCGCCTCCTGATGCGGGCCGTGGCCATCATCTGGACCCCGAGTGGCTACATCGTCATTCATGCCTACAACGGCATGGACTGAGCGTTGACTCTCCAGGGAGGCGGAGCGTTCGCGCTTCCCTGTCGGGCCTCGAGCGTTCAGGGGTGCCGGCCCAGCCGCTCGTGGCTCGACACCCACTCCTCGGAGTCCCGCTCGGAGGCCACGGCGCACGCGAGGGACAGCTCTCCCGCGAGGACGACTCCCGCGACAATCTCCGCGAGCCTGCGCACCTTTCCGCGTCCATGGCAGTCCATCAGCTCCAGGCACTCCCGCTGGGTGGGGAGGCTGGTTCCTCCGCCGTGGGTGGCGAGGACCAGGGAGGGGAGGGTGACGGAGGCGTAGAGGTCGCCTTCCTGGGTCTCCTCCATGAACAAGGTGCCGGCCGAGGACTCCGCCAGGGCCGCCACGTCCTGGCCGGTGGCGATGAACAGCGCCGCGAGCGCATTGGCGAACTGAGCGCCCGAGTTGTGTGAGCCCGCCATGCTGGCGCCTTCCGCGCAGATTCGCTGGAACAGGATGACCTGGGAGACTCGCGTGCGCATCGAGGCGCGCAGCAGCTCTTGGGGAACCACCACCTCGGCCGTCACGCGTTTGCCTCGGGTCTGGAGGATGTTCAAACGCGAGGACTTCTTGTCGGTGGAGATGTTCCCATCCAGGAAGCTCGCGCGGATTCCCGGGTAGCGGTCGCGAATCCATTGCAGCGCCGCGAACGTGGCCTTGTTCACCATGTTCTGTCCGGCCGCGTCCCCGGTCGCGAAGTTGAAGCGCAGGAAGGCGAAGCGGTGGACCTGGTAGGGCTCGATGCGCTGAAGCCGGGCGACGTGGCTCGTGGACTCGGCCTGCACGGTGAGGGCCTGGTGTTGTTCCTGGACCCACGCGACGAAGTCCCGGGCCTGCCTGGCGTCGTCGAAGACGAAGGCGGGGGAGCGCTGCATCGAGTCCTCCTGCACCGTGCTTCGCGCGCCGCCGCACGCGTTGATGAGCTTGATGCCTCGGTTGTAGCTGGCGACCATCGCCCCTTCGGTGGTGGCCAGGGGGATGAGGTACGGGCCGCAGGCGTGCTCTCCGTTCATGACGAGTGGCCCCGCGATTCCCAGGGGGACTTGCGCCACCCCCGTGAAGAGCTCGCACGCGTTCCGCGCGCGATGTGGGGCGAAGGAGGGCTGCGTCACATGGCTCAAGCGTGTGCCGGCCCAGGCTTCCGCGTGGACTCGCCGCGCTCGAACGATGGCCTCGGAGTAGTCGTCCTCATCATCACGGGGAATCCGGCCATCGGCTCGGGAGAGGGGCGCGTCGATGACCTCCGTCACGTCCAGGCTGAGGACACCATGCCGGCGGCACTCGAGCTCCACTTCGAGCCGATGCGCTCCGGAATCGAGCGGTGGAACGCGGATGCGGATGCGCACGGTCCGCTGGTGTCCGAAGGGGAACGGGCGCTGGGGGGAGACGTGCTCGGAGCGTGTGACGACACCCTCCTCGGGGAGCAGGAGGATGTCCTCCGGAGGAACCTCCCGTTCGTTGAGGCGCAGCGGTCCCCATCTGACGACGTGGAGGTCCGCCAGGTGGTTGGTCAGTGAGACCTCCACGGCGCCTCGCCGGTTTCTCAGGCAGGGCTCCACGGTGTTCCTGACGGCATCCTCCGTGCTGACTCCTTGGTGGTTCATGCCCCCTCCGGGATGGAGCATGCCCACGTGCTGGCGGGGCACCACGAGAAGCTGGAGGGGACTGCGGGCTATGCGACGGAGGGGGACGCGGCCGGTGTCCAGCGGACCGCGATGGGCGGGTCGAAGTTTCCGAGGTTGGACGGTGGCGCCCCGGTCCTTCGAGCCGAGAGCTGGGGCTCACACCTCTTCGAACTTTCCTCCGAAGATGCCGTTCGCCTCGAGTGCGTCCTTGAGGTCCTCATCGACGATGATGGGCATGTACCAGCCCCACAGCCGGAAGGCTCTGGTTTTGCCTACCCTCGACTTATCAATCCGAAGCCCCGCGACAGAGCGATACTCGCCTGCCTGCGCTGCATCGAGTTCCTCGTCCGCGGAGAAGTACTGCACCTCTCTGCATGCCGCATCGTCAATGCAGGGAATCAGGCGAGTGATGTTGAGAAGGAAGAAGGGGCCTGGGTGGCCATCAACCGTCACGGGGAAGAGTTGCACATCGTCGGGTGCCAGCTCGCGGAAGATGGCTGCGACCCGTTCACTGACAATCGGTGTGTTGCCCGCAAGCTCGAAGTCCAGCGGCTCACCCGGGCGGTAGATGGGAATCCTCAGGGTCTCTCGTAGCTCCACGGTGCGCCCTTCAGAGAACCGCCAGAGTTCGTCGATCTCTTTCCCATCCGCATCCGTGGGGTCCGAGAGGTACCAGCGGCCCTTCACGTACCTGTCTGCATTGAGAGCAAAGAACCGTCGTTCCACGGATTACCCCCCGGCACCGTTCATGATGAGCTTCCTCATATCCGTTCCTTCCCTTACGAGGTCTTGCGCAATCCTGGCAAGTTCCCTCGTGAGTGCCGCTTTGCACTGCGAAACGCCTCGGCACTGCCGGGTGGCACGGTTGATTCGGGCGTAGACCATCTCGTGGTACTCCCGAGGGTGAGGCCCTTGATGTCCCCGGATGCGGACGAGGTTCGCGGAGTCGCTCAGCCGCATACCAGCCCGCTCGAAGATCCTCTCGAAGAGCGGCGTCCACGGTCCGCCGTTCGTATCGGAGACCAGGTTCTTGTCGGTGCAGATGTGGTGCACGTTGCCGTCGGCGTCACCCTGGATGCCTCCAACGGTGCCCTCTCCGGGGCCCATCGCGACCGCGGCGACGGCCGTGGGCGCCAGCGTCACGTTCAGCACCCCTGACGAAGAAACCGCTATCGCCCGGACCTCTCCAGCGAGTGCTCCCGCGAGCAGGAATCCGCCCTCTGTCTGGGCCCGAATCGAGGCCTGCGCGAACCCCGGCATCCGCGGGCCCTGTGAGGCCATGGCGCTTCTCCCTCCGAGCGCGGACAGCGCGACAACCACGAGGACCCTCGCGCCGTTGCTTCCCAGCACCTCGCCGAAGCGATGCCCGGCGCGCGAGAGCTCCTCGATGTTCACCGCGTCTCGGGACTCATCCATGAGCCGCAGGAACCTTTGCCCGAGATTCCACACCGGGCCTGTGCCCAGGTAGGCGATGAGCGACGCCGTCAGCGCGACGGCGATCAACTTCGTGACGGGCTCGGGAGCGACGACCATGACGAGCGCCGTTCCAATCAAGGTCGTCACCATGGCGCGCAAGGCCGCGCCATTCACCATGTCCCCCATCGCCTCCTCGACGCCCTCCCACACCGTGTCGAGCGCGAAGTAGAGCGCCATCATCCGCCGTTCCGCGGGGCCCAGCGTCAGCCCACCCGCGAGCATGCCAAGGCAGCTGTGAGGCTCCTCCTGACGCATGCAGATGCGCTCATAGGCCGGAGGCACGGGGCGGCCTTGCGCCCCATCGACGATTCCCCAGGAGGAGGCAAGCAGTGCGCGACGGTCATCCCGCTGCTCTGTCTCCCGGAGCGCCACATCCAATTTCATGTCGAGGACGAGCCGCGAGACCGCGCGCTTGAAGGCGTCCTCTCCAATCTCGACGGGGTCGGACTCAATGGGTGTGTACGCGATGGGTTCGCCTCGTCCCGTATCGAGATGGACGACGCGAGTCGACGCACACCCGCTCCCAAGCAGCAACAGCACGGCGACCACAATCACTTTCATGGAGCCCCCCAGGGCCTGTCGCCAGGACATCGGCGAGGAGCGCGCGGCATAGCAGCCGGTCGAATCACCCTCAAGGGTCGTCTGGATGTGACAGGACCCCAGAGGTCCATGTGCTCGATTCTCCTGGGCGCAGGTCCCCGGACCTCCCAAACGCCATCTGCGTGACGCTGAACGATTCCCACCTCACGCCATTCGCAACTCTCCTATGCTCCCGGCGCGAACCGACGAGCTGGGAGTGTCCGCATGCCTGGAATCACGCATCGAGTCCTCGAGACGAACGGTATCCACCTCCATGTCGCGGAGGCCGGAGAGGGGCCGCTGGTCCTGCTGCTCCATGGCTGGCCAGAGTCCTGGTACTCGTGGCGGCACCAGATTCCCGCGCTCGCCGCCGCGGGCTTCCACGTGGTGGCACCGGACGTGCGTGGATACGGAGGCAGCTCCGCGCCGCCGGAGGTCGAGGCGTATCGGATGAAGGAGCTGGTCGCGGACTTCGTGGGCCTGCTCAATGCGCTGGGGGAACGCACGGCGGTGGTCATCGGGCACGATTGGGGCGCGGCGATGGCGTGGACCTGTGCCGCGCTCCACCCGGACCGCTTCCGGGCCGTGGTGGGGCTGAGTGTCCCCCACCTGGGGCGCTCCCCTCAGCCGCCCATCGCGCTCTTCAATACCCTCTTCAAGGACCGTTGGTTCTACGTGCTCTACTTCCAGGAGCCCGGCGTGGCGGAGGCGGAGTTGGAGGCGGACATCCCGAGGACGATCCGCACCATCTTCGCGGGCACCCCGGGCTTCGACGTGACGGCGGAGGCCGTGCGTTCACGCAAGCCCGGGGATGGATTCCTCACGGGCGTCGAGCCCCCCGCGCGGCTGCCCGCGTGGCTCACCGAGGAGGACCTCGCCTTCTTCTCGAAGGAGTTCGCGCACAGCGGCTTCCGGGGAGGTCTCAACCGCTACCGCAACATGGACCGCGACTGGCATGAGCTCCCAGAGCTGGCGACGGTCAAGATTGAACAGCCCGCGCTCTTCGTCGTGGGAGAGAAGGACCCGGGCCGCGCATTCGCTCCCGTGGACCTCATGAAGCCGTTGGTGCCTCATCTCCAGGAGATGCTCGTCATCCCGGGCGCGGGGCACTGGATTCAGCAGGAGCGCCCAGACGAGGTGAACGCCGCGCTCCTGCGGTTCCTGAAGTCCCTGCCTGCCTGACGAGGGACTTCGCGGTGGCAATACGCCCCCGGGGCCGTCCTGAGTCCTCCGCGATGGCCATCCCGCGAACGGGGTTACCGCAGCGCCTCCATCAGCGCGCCCTGGAGCGCCTTGCGCTTCTCGGGGAAGCCCTGGCTGGGGAAGGGGCGCGCGCCGTTCAGGAGGGGCTCGAACTTGCGGTACATCACGTCCGAGCGCGCGGGCTCGCGTTGATAGAAGGCGCGGTGGGCCTGGAGCAGATAGCGGGGCAGGGTGCCCTGGGGGCCGTCGCCGCTGAAGGCGATGAGGCTTCGCACGTCGGGGCTGCCCAGGAACGTGGTGAACGCTCGCGCGTCCTCCGCGCACTGGCCGGTGCAGCTCGAGTTGACCACCAGGGCATCCACGAAGACGTTGGGCGCCGAGCCCTCACCCAGCGGCGCTGAGATGACCTCCGGCAGCGCCATCCCCGGCCGGGCCTTCAGGATGGGCACCAGGCGCTCGGTGTACCCGATGAACCCGTTCGCCTGTTCCTGGGCGAAGGCCTCCTCGGCCGCCGTGTTGTCCGCGTACGCGCCGTCGAGGCACGGGTTGACGCCCGGCTCGCTCTCGCAGCTGTCGACGACCACCCCGAATGACGCCAGCGCCGGCGAGTCCAGCGGCAGGGTGAGCGCCTGGGGAATCGGGCTCGCCGGGTGTGTGTCTCCCCAGGCATCCAGGTACGAGGAGGGCAGCGTCCAGCTTCCGCTGAAGTTCGCGGCCAAGGGCTTCTTGCCCGGCGCGCTGGCCCGCAGGATGTCCACGAGCGACGCGCCGTTGGTGGCGGAGCGGATGTTCGTGGTGCGCGAGTAGACGACGTAGGTGCACAGGTACGTGGGCATGCCGTAGCCCGTGCCGGAGATGCGGACGGCTTCCTCGGCTGCGGGGTGGAAGGTGCCCGGCTCGGTGGCCACGGGCTGAATCCAGCCTTTCTCCGCCAGCGAGCCCAGGATGAGCGTGTCCACCTCCACCACCTGTGCCGCCGCGGGGCCCGCGCCGAGGAGCTGACTCAGGACACCGTCATCCGCCAGGTCATACACATCCAGGTTGGCATCGAACACGATGTCCAGGTCGATGTCCGAGTGCTCCCGCTCGAAGTCTGCCTCGAGCCGTGTCTTGAGGCTCGCGAAGCCGTCACCCACCGTGTCCGGGATGTATGGGAAAAGAACAGCCCGCATGGGCCGAGGCGCCTTGGGCGCCGGCTCGGGCGACTCCGAGCACGCCGCCAGCGCGAGGACCAGCGCACCGAGTGAGATTCTCCATGTCATGAAAGGACCCTTCTCAAAAAATGGGCTCGCACTCTAGGGAGGGTTGAGCGGGTTTGCTGACCTTTCTCGATGGAGATTGTCTTTAGGCTCCGCGCCCGGCAGGCTGCCGCCGCCAGGGTTGCGCCTCATCTCTTCTGACACAGGAGTCATCATGAAGCTGGTCTCGAGCAGTGCCATCGTGACGGGAGCGGGACAGGGAATCGGGCTGGGCATCGCCTCGCGGCTCATGCGGGACGGCGCCAACGTGCTGCTGTTTGGCCGGACGCGGGAGAAGGTGGAGGCGGCCGCCGCGGAGCTCAACACGTCGGCGGAGGGGCGCACGCGGGCCGTGCCCTTCGCGGGCGACGTGGTCCGGGTGGAGGATGTGACTCGCGCCATCGACCTCGCGACGCGCGAGTTCGGCCTCCCGGGCATCCTCGTGAACAACGCCGGCACGGCGACCTTGCGTCCAGTCCTCGAGATGCCCGTGGAGGAGTTCGACCAGGTCCTGGCCATCAACCTCAAGGGGCCCTTCCTCTTCACCCAGGCGTTGGCGAAGGCGCTGGTCGCCGCGAAGCAGCCGGGCTCCATCGTCAACATCTCCTCGCTGAACCAGATCGCCGTCACGGATGGGCTCGCGCACTACTGCGCGTCCAAGGCGGCGCTCGCGAACTTCTCGAAGGTCACCGCCTCGGAGCTGGGGCGCTACAACATCCGGGTGAATGTCGTGGCGCCGGGCGCCATCCGCACGCCGCTGGCGGAAGGGGCCGGGCTCCTCACCGGGCCCATGGGGCGCGAGTTCCTGGCCCACACGCCGCTGGGAAAGCCGTGTGGTGAGCCGGAGGACGTGGCCAAGGTCGTGTCGTTCCTCTGCAGTGACCTGGCGTCCTGGGTGACGGGGGATACGCTCGCCGTCGACGGTGGCAATCACATCCGGGGCCTGCACAGCTACGCGGACACCCTGGGCCTCACCCGCGCCGTCGAGCCCTCGTTCTGAGTCTGCTGTCCGTTCCAAGGCAACCGCTCGGGGGGGACGGCGCACACGTCACCCCCGTCACGGGGAGGTCAGGGCGCCTTGCGCACCTGGCTGACGAGCCAGGACTGGGCGTCGGACCGCGACCAGAAGGTGTCCCAACCACCGTGGCCGCCCGTGGGATTGACGGTGACCTGGAGCTCGCCGGTGTAGCCCGGGCACTGGCGCACGCGCGTCTGGAGCCCGTCCCGTTGATGGGTCCACTTCCACGCGTCGAACGTGCCGTCGTCCGCGTTGCCCGCGCCCCAGATGGGGAAGGCCTCCATCAGGCAGGTGGGTGAGGTGACGGGCGGGAAGTACGCCTGAGGCATCGCGCCCGCGTAGGCGGAGCGGTACAGGGCAATCTGGTCGTTCACTTCGCCGGCCCCGGAGGACAGGCCCGTCATCGTCACGCGGTCCGGGTCCGCGCCATGGAGCGCGATGGCGTCCAGCACCAGGGCATGCACGTTGGCCGTGTGCCACCAGGTGTCCAGCGGCTGCCCGATGCGAGGCCCGTTGGGCGCGATGACGATGCCGGGGAAGGTGTTGACCAGCGGCTTGCCGGGGATGAGCGTCAGCGTCCCCGCGTCCCAACCGGGTTGAGGCGGGCTTCACTGCCCGTGAGCGCGGACGCCGACGCAAGAGTTTCAGGGGCTTGGCTGTGCCCGCGCGAAAAATCGGGCGGCGTGTCGATCCTCCCCTGCGCTATTCGTCGCCGGGCTGAAAACTCGAACGGATTTCAACGAGAGAGAGCACCTGACCCATGGCGACCGCGAAGAAGACCGCAACCCGGAAGACGGCGGCGAAGAAGACGGTTTCCAAGGCGGGGACCTCGTCACCCAAGGCGAAGCGCGCGAAGCCCGCGCCTGCGTCCACCTCCGCCAAGGAGGCCGCGCCCCAGGACGCGGCGGTGGAGGCGTTCATCGCGAAGCTCGAGTCGTCGCAACAAGACCTCGTGCGGGCCCTCGCCTCGCTCATCGCGGCGGAGGCACCCAAGGCCTCCGCCTATGTGAAGTGGGGGCATCCGCTCTGGGACCAGGCCGGTCCCTTCGTGTTGGTGAAGCCGGCCAAGGCGCATGTGACGGTCGGCTTCTGGCGGGGCGGGCAGATGCGCGATGCGGAGAACCTCCTGGAGGGAGAGGGCACCGGGATGAAGTACGTGCGAATCCCGTCGGGCCAACAGCCCCCCACCGGACTCGCGGGGCTGGTGCGCGAGGCCGTGGCGCTCAACGAGAAGCATGGAGATCCGCTGAAGCGCTGAGCACGGCCGCTGTATCCCGTGAGGATGGATGAAACGCGCCGGGTGCAACCCTTGCTCGCGACGAGTCTCCTGCCCTAGGTTCTGAAGCCGCTGATATTTGTTTCAGGCCCCTGGGGTGTCGACACCTGCGTCTGACACATCGCCCCGGGGATGACGCCCCACGCCCGTCCGGGAGATGTCGCATGGCTAATGAGTTTCGAGTTCGCGGTGGCGCCCCCAGGCCGCCGCCGGTCAACGTGACGTCACCACAGGGCCCGGCTTCGAACACCCAGGCGCAGGGGACGACGCAGGTGCAGGCCACGACGCAGGTGCAGGAGGTGGTATCGGCGGCTCCGAACCAGACCTCCGCGTTCTCCTCCACCACGCCGCCGTCTCTTCAGACCGCCACCGGGCCGCACGTGCCGATTTCCCCTCGGCCAGGTTCGCCGGTCTACGCCCAGCGGGCCACTGTCGGTGCCGCCGCGAACGTGTCGGAGGTCTCCACCAGCCGTCCTGCCTTGACGCTCGCGGACCTGCGGCCCGGTGACGTGCTGCTCAAGGTGGGCGTGCAGAACAGCGTTCAAGGAGTCATCAAGAAGGGGCAGTCGATTCAAGGACTGAGCGCTTCGCAGGGGAGCAGTGAGACGGTGCACGCCGCCATCTACCAGAAAGATGGGCACCTCCTGGAGGCGACGGGCGTGGGTCTGGCGAAGGCCCCCGTGGAGACCGGCTGCACCTACCACATCTACCGCTTCAACAACGCGACGGTCGCCCAGAACGCGGCGAACATGGCCGAGCACCACACCGCCATGCGCACGGATGGCGTGGTGGAGGGCTACGGTGAATACGCGACGGCGGGCGCCGCGTTCTCCGTCTTCAACTCGAAGGGAAAGCCCAACCCCGACAAGTACTGGAACGGCGATGAGAAGTCCTACCGCGAGCAGGACAAGAAGGACTTCTTCTGCTCGCAGCTCGTCATCCGGAGCTACGGCGAAGCGGGGGCGATGAAAGTGCCTGGGCAAGAGCCCATCGTCCCCATCGCGGGACGGACGCACAGCAGCCCCCGGATGTTGGAGCACCTGCTCAAGAGCGACCCCACCCAGTGGACTTGCGTGGGGAGCCTCAGCCTCCCGCGAGCGTAATTCGAGGGAAATGGTGGGGCCGCTGGCTCGTTGGGTTGTCGTAGCTCCGCGCCCAAGGAGTCCCCCACATGTCCCCACTCCGTACGCTCCCGCTCGCCCTGTTGCTTCTCGCGCCGTCCCTCGCGTTCGCGACGGCCTCCCCCGCGGCGGAGCGCTGGTGGAGTCATGTCCGTGTGCTCGCGGACGACTCGATGGAGGGGCGGGAGACGGGCAGCGAGGGCTACCAGAAGGCCGCGAACTATGTCGCCGAGCAGCTCGCGGCGATGGGCATCAAGCCGGGGGTGGGGGACAGCTACTTCCAGGACGTGGAGCTCGTCTCGAAGCGGCTGGTGCACCCCACCGCGAAGCTTGCCCTCGTGCGGGGCGGAAAGCGCATCCCGCTGACGCTTGGCCGCGAGGCGTTCATCTCTCAGCACCTGGGCGAATCCGGACAGGTGGAGGCCGACCTGGCGTTCGTGGGATATGGCCTCTCGATTCCCGACGCGGGGCATGACGACTTCGCGGGAATGGACCTCAAGGGCAAGGTGGCCGTGTTCCTTTATGGCGGCCCCGCCCATGTTCCCGGAGCCCTGCGTGCACACCACAGCTCGCTCGAGGAGCGGGTGAAGGCGCTGCGCAAGGCGGGCGTGGTGGGGGTCGTGGTGTTGTTCAATCCGAAGACCGATGAGATGCCCTGGTCGCGCATGGCCTCATCGCGCTTCGAGCAGTCCATGGACTTCGCGGACCCGTCACTGGTCGAGACTCGGGGGATGCAGATCAGCGTCCTCTTCAACTCGCGCCATGCCGAGATGCTGTTCGCGGGCTCGCCCCACACCTTCAAGAACGTGCTGGCGCTGGCGGATGCGAACAAGCCGCTGCCCCACTTCGTGATGCCCACCCGGCTGGAGGCTCGGGCCGAGCGGACGTCCGCGCCGGTGAAGTCGCAGAACGTCGTGGGCGTGCTCCCGGGGAGTGATGCCTCGCTCGCGAAGGAGTACGTCGTGCTCACCGCGCACCTGGACCACGTCGGCAAGTGTGTCCCGGTGAAGGGGGACGGCATCTGCAATGGCGCCATGGACAACGCGACGGGCGTGGCGGCGGTGCTGGAGGTGGCTCGGGCGCTCCAGGTGGCGAAGCCGAAGCGCTCGGTCATCTTCTTGCTGGTGACGGCGGAGGAGAAGGGGCTGCTGGGGGCTCGCTACTTCGCCGCGAAGCCGACGGTGCCGCTGTCCTCCATCGTCGCCAATCTGAACATGGACATGTTCATGCCGCTGTTCCCGCTGACCCACATGGTGGTCTACGGCCAGGAGGAGTCCACCCTGGAGGCGCCCCTCCAGAAGGTGGCCACCGGCCACGGCGTGACGCTGGTCCCGGACCCGGAGCCGGACCGCATGCTGTTCATCCGCAGCGACCAGTACGCCTTCGTCCGCAAGGGCGTGCCCGCCCTGTTCTTCAAGTTCAGCCCCGTGCCGGGCTCCGCGCAGGAGCGCACGCTCAAGGAGTGGTACCCCAAGTACTACCACGCGCCAGCGGATGACGTGCGTCAGCCCATGGACCGGGAGGCGGCCGCGAAGTTCGTCCAACTGCTCTCGGACCTCTCGCTCGTCGTGGCCAACACCCCCGAGCGCCCTCAATGGAAGGACAGCAGCTTCTTCCGCAGGTTCGCTTCCCCGCCCGCGGAAGCAGCTCAGCAGGGAGCGCCCTAGGCCGCGACAGGACCTGGGCGGGTGCGAGTCAGTGTCCCGCTCGTGGGGCCACGGGCGTCTGCGGCTGGGAGAAGAAGCCGAGGACCTCTTGGAGGAAGAGGTCCCGGCCTCGCGCCGGGCGGTCCAGGTGCACGAAGTGGGTGGCTTCGGGAATCACGACGGCCTTCACGGACGCGGCGTGGACCAGGTGCTCTTGCAGCACCGTGACGTCCTCGGGCCGGCTCCAGAAGTCCTTCTCGGAGCGCAGGATGAGGACGCGGGCGGTGATGGAGGCCGCGTCCCAGAGCTGCCTGCCGGTGGCGAGGTAGAAGCTGTCCTCCAGTGCTCCCGACGGCGCGCGGAAGGCGGGCGGAGTGCGCGAGGCCGACATCGTGTCACTCGCGAGCGCCTCGCGTTGTAGCGCCTCCGCGACCTCGGGTGAGCGCCACTGCGACTTGTCCTCGAGCGGGATGGAGCGGTCCCAGACGCCAAGGAGCGAGGCCGCGGTGTTCCAGCGCCAGGCCTCCATTCCCTCGGCGTTGAACTGGCCCGGCCGCTTCGGATCCTCGAAGGTCGTCCCGCGCCCCAGCATCGCGTGCTGATGGCCTCCGGCGTAGAGCGCGTTGAGGATGATCAGGTGGCTGACCTCCTCGGGGTGGAGGCTCGCGTACATGCCCAGCCAGTGTCCGCCGGTGGCCCAGCCCAGCATGGCCACGCGAGGCTGCCGCGTGCGCTTCTTCACCCAGGTCACCACCGCGTGTACGTCCTGGACGACTTCGTGGGAGCTCACGAGCGGGCGCCCCGTGGCGGGGGCGCTCATCGCCGGGGGACGGGTGGAGCCACCGTATCCGCGCGCATCCATGACGTAGACCGCGTGCCCCGCGCGAGCGAGGTCCGCCGCCAGCGAGCCCCCCTCGACAGGCAGGTCGAACGACGCGCGGCCGGGAACACGTGCGCCGTGCAACAGGATGACGGGCGGAAGTCCGGAGGTGGAGCTCCCCTTGTCGCGGACCTCGCGGACGGAGAGCTCGATTCCAGGCACGCCGGGGACGCGGTGCTCCGTGCGCGTCGGGACTGCCTGTGCCGGGCCCGCGAGGAACAAGCCCACGACCATCCAGCATGAGACCAGGGAATGTTTCATCACTCGAGTTGACACACGGACTCCGGAAGTAGCGCGGCATCATGGGCGAAGGGGCCGGGCATTCCCAGGACAGGCTCCCCGCGGATGAGCTGGGACCGTTCCCGGCGTGGCTGACCCAGGAACTGGAGGAGCGGGGGGAGGTGCTCGCGGGCGTGAAGGATGGAGCCACCCCGTGGCGCCGCCGGACCTCGACGGCGCCCCTCTTCCCGCGGCCAAGGCGAAGCCCGCGGCGGCCTTGTTCGACTGGTTCCCCAGGGACTCGCGGGAACTGGTGTTCAATGGCCGGGAGCCGGGGGAGCTGCCCTCGTCCCTTGGAGAGTTCACCGAGCTCGAGTCCCTGTGGGTCCGCGCCACGGGCATCAAGCAGGTCCCCCGGAGCTGGGAGAACTCTCGTCGCTCGAATCCCTCAACCTGAATCGGACGGGCGTGACGACGCTGCCGGACGCGTTGGAGCGGCTGCGCTGCTCTCGTGCCCGGATGACCGAGGCGGAGCGCGGTCGCCCGTGGGCGCGGCGATGAAGACCGTCCCCTCGGCCGGGTGTCGACCGAAGGGACGGCTTTCAGGTGCCGCTACTGTGAAACGGAAGTGATGGTGATGATGCCGTGGCCGTTGCTGGTGCACGCGGCCTCGGTGGCGACCTGCTGGGTCCCCGTGTTCAGGGAGCCACCGCCACCTCCGACACGGCCACCGCCGCCGCCGGAGTAGCCACCGCCACCACCACCGCCGTAGCAGCCATTACCGGCGCCGCCACCGCCGTATCCACCATGCGCAAGGCCACCGCATGACTTGCCGGACCCGCCCTTGCCACCCGCGGAGAGGGCAAAGCCCCCCTCACCGTAGTTTCCATCCGAGGCGCCAGCGCTGAGCCAACCACCACCGCCCGCGCCGTAGCTCGCGGCGCGAGCCCCGCCCTGACCGTTCGCCCCACCCGCGACGAATCCGGTCGTGTAGCTGGCACCGGTCGACCCCGCCGTCCCTGCGGTGTCCGTGCTGGCGTTCCGCCCGGGGACCAGGGCCCCCGCGCGAAGGCCGCCACCGCCACCCGCGATGAGCAGTGCGCTGCCATTCAACGTGACGAAGGAGCCTCCGCCGCCACCCGCGCTGTACGTCGTCGCGGTCCCCTTCTGCCCCACGCGCAGCTCCAGCACGTTGTTCTTCTGGAGGGTGAAGACGCCCTCGAGCTTCGCGCCGCAGCCACCGGCGAGGCCCGCCACCGCGCTCGCGCCACTCGCGCCCGTGGCGGTGATTCGGTACGCGCCACTCTTGGGCACCGTCCACGTCTGCGGCGACGGCGGCCCGTTGGGCCCCGTGTACTCCACGCCATTCACCGTGTTGGTGAAGGCGTGCGGAACCTCGAAGATGGCGAAGGGCGAGAAGCTCGTGGTGACACCACAAACCATGATGACATTGACGGGCGGGTCCACGGAGTAGTCGAAGCCGCAGCTCTCCTCGCTGGCGCAGTCACAGGCCGCCAGGTCCGCGCTGCAATCCACCGCCGGCTCCGCCATGCCGGGAGGCGGAGGCAACTCTTCCCACTGCCCCGAGGGCGGCGCGTCCTTGTTGAAGTGATACAGGCGCAAGAACTGCGACAGCCCGTTGCCCGCCCGGAACTTCCTGCGGACACACACCGTGGCCTCGGTGAACTGCGCGGTGCTGTTGATGTCGTAGAAGAGGGGGCTGCAGTCGATGCCCTCCGCGCTGGCGCCGTCCGAGCAGAACGACTTCAGTCCCTGGGGCGTCTCCGGGCCCAGCGGCGACTCGACCACGGAGGTGACACCCGTGCTCGTCACCGTGGGGAACGTCACACTCACCCGGAGGTCCTGGGTGTTGGCGGGGGTGATGGACACATTCGTGCCGAAGGGCGTCAGCGCGGGCTCCGCGATGGTGAGCGTCTGGTTGGCGAACTGCGTGGTGCTGCCATTGACGACGGCGTTCGCGTTCAGTTGATACGTGCCGGGCTCCGCGATGACCGTCAACGCGGCGATGCTCTTGCTGACGTTGGCGCCATAGGAGATGGCTTGGAGCTCCATGCTCGGGTTGCCCCCGGGAGTGGGGGCGCGCGTCAGCAACGCGGAGGGATACGTGAGGGGGATCTCCGGGGACGAGGGGCTCGGCTCCCGCACGTCGAAGTAGAGGGTCGTCTTGA
The DNA here is from genome assembly GCF_037414475.1 of Myxococcus stipitatus. Next base: position 7,328,875 of record NZ_CP147913.1, read on the forward strand.
CGAGCGGCATCAGCTCGGTGCCGAAGCTCACCGTGGTGTCCGCTGGAACCGTGAGCCCGGGACCGGTGTTCCCCCGGTAGATGCGATACACCTTGGCATCCAGGTAGCTCTCCGGACGGGTTGGGTTCTCCGGGTCGTCGTTGCTGCTGAACGTCAAGCCGATGCTCTCCTTCCGCCAGTTGCCGAAGGGGAGCGTGAAGTCGAAGCGCCCGTTCTCCAGGGACTGGTCCACCGCCTTGGGGAAGAGGACCCCGGGAGGCATCGGCCGCTCGAGCCACATCTGGGTCCGGCTGAGGTCCGCGTTGGAGAGGAAGCCTGTCACGAGCACCGGAGCCTGCGCGACGCCATGGGGCTCGGCGAAGTTCAGCGTCGTCGTCGCCCCGGCGGTGACGGTGACCCGGTACGGCACCGACTCCGAGAAATGGCTCTCCGGCCGGAAGTACGTGCGCAGGAGGACGTCATACTGACCCGGCGGAAGCGCGAGGTTGTAGGAGGACCTCGCCGCGACTTCCACCAGACCACTGATGCCGCTGGTGTCCGTGTCGTGGATGCCGTCGAAGACGAGATGGTGGAGCTTGATGGAGGCGCTCGGGGGCATGGTGACGGTCCCCGCGAGATTGCCTCGGGCGGTGAGGTCGAGCGTCCAGCTGACGTTCGTCTGTCCCTGGAGCATGTTGAGGGTCTGCTCGGGGAGGGAACGCTGCACCAGGGTGCCGGCGCTGGTCTGAACCTGGACCGAACCGACGACGCGGACCGCCGTCTGCGGGATGGCGGCAACCCAGCCCGAGGCGGTCGTTGGCGAGGCCGCTGGATAGATGGCGCTCTTCCCGCTGTATTGCTCCGACGGGGCACTCGAGAACGCGTAGAACTCCATCTGCGTGATGGTCCCGCCCGTCACCGTGACGGTGGCGTTGACCTGGCTCGCGGCCGGGTAGTTGAAGTCCACCGTGGTGGGGCCCACCTGGTTGTCGACCAGGGTGTGCACGAACCGTTTGACCTCAAGGGTCGACTGCGCGCGGAATGAATTGTCGAGCTCCGCCGTGAGCGTGGCGCGATAGGCGTGGCCGCTCTCCACGGTCAACGAGTACGGGCTCGTCGTGAATTGTTTGGACGCGGTGAGTCCTGTCGTGGACGTGGCTTCCAGGTTGAACTTCTTGAGGCCGAATGGGCCGAGGTTGACCAGGCCCTTCATCTCCCCTGGGTTGAGAATCACCACATCGGCGATGGCCATTCCCGACAGGGACATCGCGACAAGACACACCCATAGACTGCTGCTTCGTTTCCCCATTGCTGCCTATCCCCTCTGTTTCTACGGTGTTTCGAGACCCTCCAGCGGCACTCACTGGTGAAGGCTCTCGTGTGTCGACATGGACACGGGCAAGGTGCCCTTTGACGAATATCTCTCTCCGGTATGACATTCGAAAAAGGATGGCCGAGGGGGGATGTTCGTGACCCGGTCTGGCGACGGGCAGCGGTGAGACGGTACAGGGATGTCCCCGTGCTCAGGGGGGCTGAAGACACACAGGTTCTCTCGTGCGGCCGACGCGGGCCATCTGGGCGAAGGGCCAGGCGGGGGGACGACTTCCCACTTCCAGCAGGCGTCCGTGGGGCTGAACAGGTAGCGCCCCGCCTTCTCGTCCCAGAACGTCCATCCCGCCGCGCCGCCGTAACCGGTCACCCCGTCGGAGGTGGCCCCCGGGGTGTTGAAAGGATTGTGGCGCTTCCAGGTGTGAGTCTTCAGAAGGGGGGCGCTCCCCACAGGCGCCCGCCGTGGCCTCGGGCGTGGTTCACTTTATTCCCGACGCGCGGGATGCCCCTCGCGACGCAATGATGGGGCCGTGCTCGTGGCGGGAGATGGCAGGCTGGATGAAACCCACGAAGGTGTCCGCGGCATGAACTCGACCTTGTTGACTCTCCGAACCCCTTGGATGCTCTTCACGATGGCCCTGTTGGCCTGTGGGGGAGCGCGCGTCGTACGCCAGAGTGAGCCCCTCGAGGATGCGAACCCGGACATCAGCGTGCCTCCGGGGATGGGGCATTACTGCAGCATGCTCTGGCGCGGCAGCCGCTGGGCGCTGGAGTGGGATGCGTCCTCGGCGTCGGACCCTTGTGGAGAGCTCCGGGCCATGACGGCCGAGGGCCGCGTCGCGCGCGCGGGTCTCTACTCCAGCAAGGGCCTGAACAACGTGGTCATGCGGTGCGGAGAGGCCATCACCCTGTGGAAAGGGATGGGGGCTGTGCCTCTGCAGAGCGCCGTCGATGATGCCATGGCGAATGGGCGAAAGGAGTGTGTCTTCACCGTGGCGCCCGATGCGTTGCCCATCTTCGATGCGCCCTTCGCGGCGGATACGCCGGACGTGGGCCATGTCCCCGGTGGCTTCGACTTCGCGCAGGGAATCACTCTCAACGTCGGCGACCTCGGACAGCAGGGTCTGGCGAATGCGCACATCGTGGACAATCAGGGCCGCGACATGTCGAACAAGGGCGCCGTCAACAACCACGACGGCCATGATTGGGGAATGCCCACGGGCACGCCCGTCCTCGCCGTGGCGAACGGCGTCGTCCTGCTCGCCAGGGACCGGGAGGTTTCTTGTGACTCTCCCATCCAGAAGGAGGTCTACATCGAGCACGTGGTGGGCTCGGGTGAATACGAGGAGCGGTTCGTGAGCTACTACGCCCACGTTGATTCGTACTCGGTCGTGGCGGGTCAGCGCGTGAGGAAGGGACAGGTCATCGGCTTGTCGGGCAACACGGGATGCTCGGGCGGCCCCCACTTGCATCTGGCGGTGACGCGCCTGACGAACACCGCATCGGAGTACCGCCGTCCCTATGTCATTCCGAGCAAGGACCATCCACCCATGGATAGCAACATCGAGCCCTATGGCTGGGCCGCGCCGCGGGGCTTCGACCCCTGGGCCTGGAGGAACTATCCGCGCGGCGCCCTGAGCATCCACTTGTGGAACCCCGGGCAGGCGCCCATGCGATAGCGCTCCGGGCGATTGCCCGTTCTCGTGACTCGAACCGCGAGGTGCTCGCCTCGCGAATCCTGGGGCGGCTACTTCTTGACCAGGTGCAGGATGGGGAAGGGCTTTCCGGAAGCGTCGAGTTCGGAGCGGCCTTGTTGGACGAATCCCATCCGGAGATAGAAGCCCACCGCCCGTGGGTTCTGCTCGTTGACGTCGACGGCGCGTGCGCCTCGAGCCACGGCGTCCTCGAGCAGCGCGCGGCCGATGCCCTGGCCATGCTGGGCCGGGTCGACGAACAGCATCTCCACCTTGTCATCCGCAATGCCGATGAAGCCGGAGATGCGACCCTCGGGGTCGCGCAGACAGGTGAGCCTCACGGAGTCGAGGTATGTGTCGCGTACCAGCGGCTTGAAGAACGCGATGTCTTCTTCGCTGAGGAAGTGATGGGTGGCGCGCACGGCGGCTTCCCAGACTTCCACGAGGCGCTGGCGGTCGGCGTTCGAAATGTGGGTGAGATGCTCCATGGTGGACCCACTGCATTACCAGCGACGGCGCAGGGGGGCTAGCGGCCTGTGGATGCACATGGGGGGGCCGCATGCCGCAGGTGTGCGTCGGGCGTGTTGACCCGATTCGGCCCGTTTGGATAACTGCCCTTGAATGACGACTCGCTACCGACTCCATCGAGGCAAGGAACGCTATGGCGTGGATGTGGTGGGAGACCGCGTCAGTGTCAGCACCCTCCGCACCGAGGAGACCTTCTCCTGTGGCACCCACCGCGCGGCGCTCGTGCAGGCACGAGCCCTCGTCGCGTCCCGGCTCGCGGAGGGGTACGTGTACGTCCAGCGCCCTCAAGACCCCGATGCGCCTCGAATGCGGCCTTCGTCTCTCGGCTCGCTCCGGGAGCACTTCCAGGAGCATGGCCACGAGACGTTCTCCGAGGCCATCTCGCGTGGAAACACCTGGCTCGCGGAGTTGAAGGCGGCGGGGCATGGAGCCGTGCTGGAGGCGGAGTTCGGTGACTGCGCCCGGGCGGTGGAGCAGGGCGCTCCTGTCGAGCCTTCGCTGCTCGCTCGCGCCGAGGCCGAGCTTGGCTTCGAGTTCCCACCTTCCTACCGGGACTTCCTGTTGCAAGTCGGAAGCGTGTCGTTCCTGAACTCATGGTGGGACGCGACCACGCAGCCTGAGCGTCTGGTGGCCAGCGCTCGCACCCTCATGGACCGGAACAATGGCTTCCCCTGGCGGGACAGTGTTCTGTTCCAGGGCATGGAGGCGCCGCGCCTGCTGCGCGTCTGTGACCACCACAACGGCGACGACTGGTTCTACATCTGTCACTTCAGGGATGCCGCACGCGAGGCGCCGCTCTACCTTGGGTACCACGATGAGCCGGAGCTGCATCACGGTCCCGACCCGCGAGAGCTGGCGGAGTTGGGGCGCGCTGGCGCACCGCGGCTCGCACGTTTCGAGCAATGGCTGAGCACTCGCGTGGACATGATGTTGGATGAGGTCCACGACCGTCTTCAGGCACGAAGGACTCGACGGAAGACGTGAGCAAGGGAGGGACTCTCACTCCGGGGCTCAGTCCGTTTCTTTCTTTCTTTCTGGGAAGACGCAACCCATGTTTTCGGGGGGCGATAATCGAGAGGTACGTCGCACTTGGTTCCATACCTCGACCCTCTCAGGTTCCCCCATGTTCAGCCCCATCAAGCGCTTCGCGAACACCCCCGTCATGCGCCCGCTGAAGGATGCGGAGCAGCCTCGGCCCACGCCCACCCCGGGTGCTTCTCCCTCGCCGCGTCCGGACAGCTTCGAGCCCTCCAAGCCGTCGCCCACGCCTTCTCCGAGTCCAGGCAAGGCGCCTCCGGGATACGGCACGGGGACGCCCGCCGCGCCCCCCGCGCCGCTGACGCCGCCGTCCACCGACCCGTCCAACCCGACGCCGCCGATGGAGGTCCGTCCCTCGAAGTCGGACCGCTACAACGACCGTCCCGCTGGCGCGGACATCGACACCATCGTCCTCCACCACACCGCGGACGGCTCCGACCGCAACAGCCTCACGACGCTCACCGGCGACACGGACGGGCAGGGCATCTTCAAGAAGGGCGAGCAGTGGTTGAAGGACAAGAAGAACGGCAAGGTCAGCGCCCACTACATGATTGGCAAGGACGGCACCATCTACCAGCTCGTCGGTGACGAGAAGCGCGCCTGGCACGCCGGTGACGGCTCGCTGCGCGGTGATGGCAAGGACGTGAACGACCGTTCCATCGGCATCGAGATCGTCAACGAGGGGGATGGCAAGGACGGCTACACGGACGAGCAATACAAGGCGCTCGAGCAGCTCGTGCCCTACCTGGCCAAGCGCTACGACGTCCCGGCTGGCAACGTCGTGGGCCACAAGGAGACCAATCCCCAGAAGAAGGACCCGTCGGAGAACTTCGACTTCGACCGCATCGTCCGCGCCACCGAGAAGAAGGTGGGGTGATGGCCGCCGCTCCCGTCTCGCCTCCGTGACGGGAGCCTCGCGCCGTGACAGGCATTGAATGCGTGGCGGCCCGTGTTGCATGGCGGGCCTTGCAGTGGGGCTCCGTGATGTCTGGGTGATGCTCGGATTCGCGAGGACGTGCCGAGCCATCAGCTGAACACTCGTCATGTCTCTCAACGCACCTCTCGAGCCTCGACTCGCGAGCGTGACCTTGCATCGCTCCGGTGCGCTGCCAATCCCATGGCGAGTCCGGAGACCTCATGGGGACCCCCCGAATCATCCAGAAGTTGTCCGCGGGCGGAGCAGGAGACACGGAACGGGGACCTCTCCCCATTCCCGGAGTGAGATTCGGCGCGTGGGGGCCTGTCACCCGCCTGCTTTCCGCCATGGCAATCCGCCACCCCCGCCGTGGCACATTGCCACGAATTTCTGGGGCTACTCCCTTAATTCAGGGAGATAGTTTGAGGCACGAGTATTGCTGGCGACGCGCCGCGATGCCCGTGTTCTCTTCCGTCCTCGTCTCAGAGTCTTCGCCATGAATCACCGGTTCGCGTCCGAAGCGCTGGGGCGCCGCGCCGGAGTGTCCAGACAGGGGCTCTTCTCCTGGGCGACACAAGGGGCACGCCGCGGGCTGTTCGGGGTGCTCGTGGTGGTGGTCGCCGCCTGCGCCCAGTCCCCCGAAGTCTCCGCGCCGGAAGTCGAGGCCGAGGCCGCGAAGGCCGTCGTCACCATCGACGCGATGGACAACGAGCAACATGTCCTCCGGGGAGGCTTCCCGGTGGACTCCGGGGTGGTCCGGGTGGAGCTCTATGAGGGCTCCGTGTTGCTCGGGGAGGCCTTGCTGGAGGAGGGCCGGTGGAGCATTCCCTGGCGCCCGGGACCTGGGAGTGAGTCGCTGGAGGCTGTCGCGTATCTGTCGACGGGGACGGAGCTGCGCACCCGGGTCGACTTCCGACACGTGAGCTTCACCGCGCCTGAAGGGCTGTATGTCTCCGAGGCGCTCCTGACGCTGCCCACGGCGCCGGACACCACCACGCGCTACACGCTGGATGGCACCGCTCCGGGGCCTTCGTCGCCCATCTACACCGAGCCCCTGGTGTTGCTGAACCGGCGAGGCCAACCCACGCCGCTGAGCTTCATCCCGACCACTCCGGAGGACGCGCCGTATTGGTGGCGCTGGCAGCCGCCCATCCTTCCGCCCGTGCTCGCGACGGTGGTTCGGATTCAGCGGTTCGCGGAAGAGACTCCCGTGGGCCCGGGAGAGGCGCGGACCTTTCTCATCGGACAGCCCGCCTATTCGCTGCCGGTCCTCTCGCTGGTGACGGACGCGGAGAACTTCTTCGGCTATGACCAGGGCATCTACGTCCCGGGCCGCACCTACGAGGAGGGGCCCCAGTTGCCAGACCACTCGGGGCCCGGCAATTACAACCAGGATGGGAAGGCGTGGGAGCGGCCGGTCCACGTCGAGTGGTTCGAGGAAGCGGGGACGCCTGTGTTCGCGCAGAACGCGGGGGTTCGCATCCACGGCTCTGGCAGCGCGATGTTGTCGCAGAAGGCCCTGCGGCTGTATGCGAAAGAGGACTACGGCCCGGAGTGGTTCCCCGCGAATGTCTTCCCCGGCCACCCGTTCCGGGGCAGCAAGCGGCTGTTGGTCCGCGCGGGGGGCCAGGACCAGGTGGCCTCCCGGCTCAAGGATTGTGTCCTCCCGGAGCTCTTGCGCGAGACGAAGCTGGCGCTCCAGGTCTGCCGCCCCACGGTGATGTTCCTCAACGGCGAGTACTGGGGGCTGCACGAGATGCGGGAGCGGTATGACGAGTACTCGCTGGCGAGCCACCATGGGCTGAACCGCAAGAACGTCGTCATCCTGGAGGCGTATGGCCTCCTCGACACGGGAGAGCCCGAGGACGTCGTCCCCTATCTGGAGCTGCTGGCTTATGTCCGGGGACACGACCTCTCCGTGCCCGAGCACTTCGCGCACGTCGAGGCGCGCATCGACGTGGATGACTTCATCGACTACCACATCGCGCAGATCTACTTCGGGAACGATGACTGGCCTCAGAACAACCTCAAGTTCTGGCGCTATCGCGGAGGAGAGAACACGGCGGCCACGGGCGGAGGCGACGGGCGTTGGAGGTGGCTGTTGTATGATTTGGACTTCGCGTTCGCGGAAGGACCGGAGGCCAACTCCCTGGGGCGGCTGCTGCATGATGAGCAATTGGGCGAGCCCTTCGTCGTGCTGTTCCGCGGCCTCATGAAGTCGCCGGAGTTCCGCGCGCGGTTCATCGCGCGGTTCCACTGGCACCTGGACAACACGTTCGTGCCGGAGCGCGTGCTCGCGACGGTGGACGCCGCGGCGGCGCGGCTGGCCCCGGAGATGGCCGAGCACATCGTGCGGTGGCGGTATCCTGAGTCGGAGGCGACGTGGCGGTGGGAGGTCGAGCGATTGCGCGACGCCGTGCTGCGGCGGCCCGCGGCGATGCGCCGGCACCTCGAAGAGGAGCTGGGCTCCCCGTGAGGAGCGGGGGCGACGTCGTCCCCGCGCCCGCCTCCGAGTCCGGTCCTCCCGCGGCATCATGGCCGCGCCGGCCGGAGCTGGATGCCCTGCGCGGGGTGCTTCTCGTCTTGATGACGCTGACGCACCTGCCCACCCGGCTGAATGCATACAGCAGCCAGCCCTTCGGCTTCGTCTCGGCCGCCGAGGGCTTCGTCTTCCTGTCGGCGTTCCTGGTGGGAGGCGCGCACGCGAAGGCCTGGGATGCGCCGGGGCGTCTGTGGCGGAGCCTGCGCGGCCGGGCGCTCAAGGTCTACACACACCACGTGGGGCTGCTGCTCTTCGCATTCACGGTCATCGGCACCGTGGGTTGGGTTGCTCACCGCCCCGCGGTGCTCAACCTGCTCGACTTCTACCACCAGGAGCCTCTCACGGCGCTGTGGAGCAGTCTGGCCTTGCTCTATTGCCCGCCGCTGCTCGACATCCTGCCGCTGTACGTCGTGCTGCTGGTCCTGACGCCCTTGTTGCTGCTCGCGGCGAGGGAGGCGGGCTGGGCGAAGGTGGTGTGCCTCAGCGGCCTGGTCTGGCTCTGGGCCCAGCTGGGGCTCAAGCAGACGCTTTACTCGGGGCTGGAGGAGGTCGGGTGGGTCCCCGTGAAGATGGGGCACTCCGGGGCGTTCGACTTCTTCGCCTGGCAATTCCTATGGGTGCTGGGGGTCTGGCGTGGAAGCCTGCGCGCGCGGGGGCATGTCATGCGGGGGAGGGGGTCTCGCGTGTTGCTGGGGGGCGCCTGGGCACTGGCGCTCGTGTTCCTGTTGGCGCGGTATGAGCTGCCTCTCTTCAATCTCCCGACGAGTCATCCCGCGCTGCTCGACAAGTGGACGCTCGGGCCGCTGCGGTTGGTGAACTTCCTGGTTCTGGCGCTGCTGGCGGACAAGGGGGCGCCCCATGCCTATCGTTGGCTGCGTCCGCGCATGCTCGTGCTGCTGGGCAGCGCGTCGCTGCCTGTCTTCAGCGTCCACCTGGTGCTGTGCCTCTTGAGCCTCGCGCTCATCAACGAGAACGAAGCCCCGCTGGACAGTCTGGAAGAGGTCGCCGTGCTGGTGGTGACGTTCGCCAGCATGGTCCTGGTGGCCCTGCGTCACCAACGCCGCTCGGCGCTGATGGAGCGCGGCCCGGCGTCCCAATAGAGCCGCCTCCCGCCCGGGTTGGCAATCGAGGTGATTCCAGCGAATGGTGTTCGCCCCATGAACCCAACCCGGTCGAGACTCCGAATCAGCGTGGTGTTCGTCGCGGCGGTCCTCATGGCCTGTGGCGGTGAAGGCATCTCGAGACAAGAGATGCCTCTTGCCGAGGTGAGCCAGGGCATCAGTGTTCCGCCGGGAGTGGGGCGCTATTGCAGCATGGCCTGGCTCAGCAACGGCTGGGCGCTGGGGTGGAACCCATCCTCGAGCGCGGCCCCATATCGTCACGACCGGACAGAGCGTCACGAAGGGGCAGGTCATCGGGTATGCGGGCACGACGGGATGCTCGAGCGGCCCCCACCTGCACCTGGCCGTGACGCGCCTGACGAACACCGCGTCGGAGTACCGCCGGGCCTATTCCATCCCGAGCACGGACCCTCCCCTCATGACAAGCAACATCGAGCCCTACGGGTGGGCCGCCCCCCAGGGCTTCGACCCGTGGGCCTGGAGGAACCATCCGAACGGAGCCCTCAGCATGAACCTGTGGAACGCGGGACAGGCGCCTCTGAATCCGAACTTCTGACGGTTGTCAGCGGCGGCGGCGCTCAGGAAGCACCCTGGTGGCTTCCTGGCACCCGCCGTCCGGACCGCCCTCCAGTAGTGAACACTCCGTGCCCGCCAAGGCGTTGAGCGGCAAACACTCTCACTGCTTTTCCGCCGCGCCCTGGATCAGCCCCCTCGATTGTGACCTTTCCTCTCTCCGGAACGTTTGCGATTCCATGGCGGCTCCGGAGACATCGTGGGGACCTACCGCATCGTGAAGAAGCTGGCCGCGGGCGGTATGGCCGAGGTCTTCCTGGGCAAGGTCGTTGGCGCGGAAGGCTTTGAAAAGCCTGTCGCGGTGAAGCGAATCCTGCCGTCATTCGTGCAGGACGCCTCCTTCGTGGAGTTGTTCCTCCGTGAAGCCAAGCTCTCCGTCACGCTCCAGCACAGCAATGTCTTGCAAGTGCTGGATTTGGGCACCAACGCCGGCCAGTACTACATGGTGATGGAGTTCGTGGACGGGGAGAACCTGGCCTCGCTCCTCAAGACGGCGCGCCGCCGCCAGGTTCCGCTGGGCCTTCGGGAGATATGCTTCATCGCCCAACAGGTCGCCGAAGGACTCTCCTATGCCCATGGCCGCACGGACCCCACGGGCGCGCCGCTCAACATCGTCCACCGCGACGTCAACCCCGCCAACGTCATGGTCGCCTCCAACGGAGGCGTGAAGCTGGCTGACTTTGGCATCGCCAAGGTGGCCGACGAGGGACGACAGGAGACCCAGGCCGGTGTCCTCAAGGGGAAGATCAACTACCTGTCCCCGGAGCAGGTCCACGGCCGCCCCGTGGACCAGCGCAGCGACATCTTCTTGTTGGGATTGCTGCTCTACGAGATGCTCGCCGGGAAGCGGCTCTTCGAGGGCTCCACGCCTCAAATCATCCACGCGCTGGGCAGCTTCAACGAGCGAACCCTGGAGCCCCTCCCGGGAGTGCCCACGCCCCTCTGGGAGCTGCTGACGCGCGCGCTGGCGGCCAACCCGGATGCCCGCTGTCCCGCCGCCCGCGAGTTCTCCGAGTCCATCCAGAACTTCCTCTTCGACCACCGCCTCCGCGTGGGCTCCGCCGATATCGCCAGCCTCTTCGGCCGCGCGAATCCCGAGTGGCGCTCGCCCCTGGCCGACCTGGCGGGCGCGCCCGGGGAGGAGATTCGTCTGGAGGACGAGGACGTGGCGCGCGCTCGCTCGACGCCGCCTCGGGACGTGCGGCGCCACACCACCACTCCACCGCCGCCCCCCATGCTGCGTCCGGTGACGCCGCCCCCGCCCCCGGTGGAGGCCGCCGCGCCCCGTCCCATCCCTCCCAAGCCGGTCCTGGGAATCGAGCCCCCCACGTCCGTGGCGCCCGTCGTCGCCTCGGGACTCGGCCCGCGCCCCTCCCGGGCAAGACAGCAACTGGGAACCATCCTCCTGACGCGCGGGATGCTCACGCCCCACATGCTGAACCAGGCCCTGACGCTCCAGAAGACGAAGGGAGGGAGGTTGGGGCAGGTGCTGGTGCATGAGAAGTGGCTGGAGCCCGACAACCTGGTGCGCGCCCTGTCCGAGCAGAGCGGACTGCCCCACATCACCGAGGACAAGCTCCAATCCGTCCCCATCCCCGAGGAGCTGCTCAAGCAGATTCCCCGAGAGCTGTGTGAGCGGCTCTGCGCGGTCCCCCTCGCCCTGCGTGGACGGGAGCTCGTCTGCGCGGTGCTGGACCCGCGCGATGTCCAGGTCACCGATGCGCTGAAGTTCTCCACGCGCGCCGTCGCGGTGCAGGGGCTCTTCGCCTCCGAGCAGGGCATCCGGAAGACCATCCAGCGCTTCTATCCTCCGGCGGACGAGTCCCCCGCGCCCTACGTCCGGGCGCATGACCCCATTCCCCTGGAGCCCTCACCCGAGGACAAGGCCCGCGACACCCGGATGATGTCGCAGTTCTCCGAGCACTTCACCGGGCGCCGGGTGCTCGACGAGAGCGCCTTCGCGGAGCCCAAGCCCGCCGCCCCCGAGCCCGTGGCCCGGGTCACCCCCGTGCGGGGGGACGTGCGTGCTCGCATGGTCTTGTTGGTGGCGGAGCCCTCCGAGCCACGTGAGGCCGCGGTGAAGCTCCTCCTGTCGCAAGGGCTCGCGGCGGCGACCAGCCCCGCGGCCGACGCGCCGCGTGCGCTCGCGCTCGGGGGCTACGAGTTGGTGCTGGTGCTCGAGGACGCGCTGACGGACGCGGCGGGGCTGGCGCAGAAGCTGAGGACGGCGCATCCCCAGGTCGAGGTGCGCCTGTTGCCCTCCTACAGCGCGGCGCTGCTGGGCGAGGGTGGGCCGCTGTCGAAGCTCGCCGAGCTCCAGGCGCGCCTGTTGGATGGAATGATGTCGATGCTCGCCGGCAGCGCGGCCCTGGCGCCATTCCTCACCAAGCTGGCGCGACGGCTCGTGTCGCGGATGGGGGCAGGGCGCGTGGAGGAGGCGCTGCTCGGTGCCTCGGCCAGCGCCTTGGCCCTGGCCGCGAGGCTGGAGGAGCCACGGCGCTTCATCCTCCCCACACGCGCCCGGGCGCTGGGCCTCGTGGGGAGTGGCATGCCCGAGGTGAACGAGGTCCTCATGGCCGTGTTGCCCGAAGGCGAGGACCGCACACCGCCCTCGGGCCGCGCGGCCGGCGCCTTGCTGTGTGCGGCGCGCTTCGTCCAGGAGGTCCAGAGCGCGCAGCCTCCGGCGGCCAAGGCGGCCCAGGCGCTCCAGACGCTGCGACAGGACCCGCGCCTGCCGGTGGCCGCGATGGAGGCGCTCACCACGGAGCTGGAGTCGAGCACGCAGGCCGACAAGGCGGCGCCCCGGGTGGTGGTGGCGGAGACGGATGGCGCCAACGCGATGACGCTCCAGATTCGTCTCATGGCGGAGGGCCTGAGCACCGTGCGCGCCAAGACTCGCGCCGAGGTGGAGAAGGCGCTGGCCGCCGGAGCGCAGGCGGCCATCCTCGCCGACCCGCTGCCGGATGGAGACCTCCACGCGTTGCTCCAGGCGATGCGCAAGGCCCCCTCCACCGAGGACCTCCCTGTCTACCTCATCGTCGACAAGGAGGACCCCGCCGCCTTCACCGCGGCCCTCGATGCGGGCGCCGACGACGTCATGGTCCGCTCGTCCAGTCCCGAGGTGCTCATCGCCAAGCTGCGTCGAGGCATCCAGCAACGCCAGGCTGCCCGGCGCGGGGCGAAGACGGCGCCGTAGGCCCTCGCGTGTTCAGCACCACACAGCGCCAGGTGCTGACGCATGCGGGCGAGACTGCCCCCGGCGGCATCATCTCCGGAGTCCTCCATCCAGGAGTCGTGCATGCTGCTGAAACCTGTCTTGGGATTCATGCTGGCGCTGGCCGTCATGGTGGGAATGGTCTTCCTCTCCATGCCTCGCGACGAGCAGCCTCGGGACGTCTCACCCACGAGCCGCGCGTGTGACGCGGATCGCCAGAAGGTGCTCCTGTCGAGGGCTCGCTCCGGATTGTCCCTGGAGGTGACGCCCGCGCTGTTCTCCGAGGAGCCCCTGGGGATTCGGGGCTACTGCTCCTATGACTGCTCGGGCTGTTCGAGCACCGCGGATTGTCGCGCGAACGGGGCGGGTGTCTGTATGAACATCTGTCCTTGAGCCAAGCGCCTGTCCAATCAGCCAGGCTGATTGGAGTGGGCAAGGGGGCTTGTCCTTCGGGCGGTTCAGCTTGGTGGTGCTCGCCTGTCCATGGGAGCGTGGAGCCATCATGACCAGCCCCATCGGCAGCCCGCGCCTCCGGCCCACCCACCTCCCGGCCCAGCAGGAAACGTCCTCCACCCAGGCGACGGATGAGAGTTCTTCGACGCAGACGGCCAGCCCCCCCACGGCCGCTGCCACGAACCCTCCGGCGCAGCCGGGCACGAGCAGTCAAGGCGTGCCGGTGACGGACAACTACACGTCGGTTTCAACCACGAGCCAGGAAAGGAACTTCCTCAAGGCGGAGATGCCATTCAACAGCAAGGCCAGGATTGGACAGAGGTTGACCTATGGCTTGAGCACCGCCAAGACCGCCAAGACCACGGACGGAGGCCAAGGGGAGGTGACCTTCAATTTCCAGCAGGGCTCGGTCCTCCCCAAGGACAATCTCGGAGCGTGCCGCGCGGCCTCGATGGACTGGCTCCGCAGGGGACTCGTCAAGGACAAGGTCTCGATTGCCGACGTGGGACCCAAGCACGCGGGGCCCATGGCCGAGGCAGCCGAGGCCGCGAAGCAGCAGACCCCCGAGGAGAAGAAGACGGACCGTGACACCGCGACCAGGCCGGGACTCCTTTCGCATCAGCGCATGGAGAGGAAGTACCAGCGCTACGATGTGATGAACAAGGAATGGACGACGGTGGCCAGGAAGGAGCATCAGAAAATCAGTGAGAGCAAGACCTCCGGCCCCGGATTCACGAGGGCCGACCTTTCGGCCCTGGAGCGCAACACGTTCGCGAACTTCAAGGAACATCTGGAGACGCAGGCGGCTCAAGGCAAGACGGGAGGCCTGTCCGCCGAGCAACTGAAGACGCAGAAACTCGACGGCATCAAGCCCGAGGCGTGCGTCTACAGCGCCCAATGGCAGGGCGACAAAATGAAGACGTTCGCGAACATGATGACCGGCATCCTCAACAACGACGCATGCAGCAAAGAAGGTGCGTTCCTCGTGGGGATCAACGGCATGGGCAAGGTCGAAACCACCATGAAGGACGAAGAGGGCAAGGAGACCAAGAAGGTCATCGACGTCCCTCTCCCTCATGCCATGGCCATGCGCCAGACTGATTCGGAATTGCATTTCATGGATCCCAACTTCGGTGAGTTCAAATTCCCACGGACGCCTGGGACCCGCATCGAGGCGGATTCGGATATCGGCAAGTTCCTCGAGAACTTCGGCAAGCAGTACGAGAAGCAGCGGTTCAACAACGCCGTGGTCTACGAGTACGTCAAGGCGGGCGAATAAGTCGTGACGAGGAGGGGATTCTCGAATGACGAAACGAGTCTTCGTTGCCAGCGAGTTCGCGCCCCTGCGCACCGTCGTCGTCGCCCGCAGCCAGGTTCGCCTGTCGGACGCGGGTGTCATGTCCGAGGCGCAGAGCGAGGCGAGGCTGGCCATCCTGCCGGAGTCCGAGCGTGAGCTCGCCCGCCGTTTGATGGGGCGCGACCACGCCGAGGCCATGCCCGAGCGTCAGAAGGCGTGGGAGGGCGAGCGGCTCGCGCTCCAGGCCGTCCTGGAGAAGCACGGCGTGCGGGTGCTGCTTCCGTCGCTGCTGACGCAGGCCCAGAAGGAGGCCGGGGGCCAGTACGGCTACAGCAACTGCTTCGTGAGAGACCCGTGGTTCACGGTGGGGGATGTCGTCGTCGAGGCCAGCCTGCGGAGCTTGCACCGCCGGCGTGAAGTGCTCCCATGCCGGCCCCTGTTCGAGCAGGAGGTCTCTCCGGCGGAATGCGCCTACGTGTCCGTGCCTCAGCCGGATGCCGCGCCCATCGACGCGAAGGGCGCCCACGTCGGCCCGTTCCTGGAAGGGGGCGACACCTTGGTGCTGGGCAAGCACGTGTTCGTGGGCAACTCAGGGCAGGCCTCGTCGGAGGCGGGAGTGGCCTTCCTGCGCAAGCTGCTGGCGCCTCGGGGCTACGTCGTCGAGTCCGTGCGGCTCAAGTCGAACTTCCTCCACCTCGACTGTGCGCTGGGCCTGGTGCGCCAGGGGCTCCTGGTCGCGTGCCGTGAAGCGCTCCTGGATGGCCTCCCTTCGGTCCTTCGGGACTGGGAATGCATCGAGGTCTCCGAGGACGAGGCCACACGGCTCGGGACCAATGGCCTGCCGATTTCTCCGGACGTCTATGTCACCGACCCCGTGTTCCATCGCATCGGTGACGCCATCGCCCGGCATGGCGTGAAGGTCGAGTACGTCGACTTCACCATCTCCCGGGCCTTCGGCGGTGCGTTCCGCTGCTCTACCCAGCCGCTGTGGCGTGAGTAACGTACGTCAGGACTTGGGCGACGTCGGCTTCGGCGCCGAGGTCCCCTTGCTGTCCTTCATCTTCTGGCACGCGCGCAGATAGTCCTTCTTGGCGGCCTCCACGAACTCATAACTCCCGGTCAATACGGCGTCCTCGACACACCGTTTGATGAAAGGGCCGGGGGGCTTCACCTGGGTGCACGCGGGAATCGCCAGGGTCTTCTGGCAGTGCTCCGTCGCCATGCTCTCAAACGAAGCCTTGGGTTCGGCGGCCACGGCGGGTGAGCCCAGAACCAGTGCCACGATGCATGAGGTGAGGAGCGTCTTGTTCATGGGGGATATCGAAGGCGACGCCAGGACAAGAGGGGGTGCCCTGGTCGGCTCACGACTCAGCAAGCCAGATGCCATGACCGTGACGGGAGAGATGCCGAGGAGGACAGTCATTGCCCACGTGCGCCACCTGTCGAACTTGACGCGTCAACCTGCTCGGCTGACACGTCATCCGTGAGGGCCGCCGCGGAGCGCCGCGTCATGTCTCGGCGTGGGAACAGGCCGGGGTGAGCTCTGCTAGCGTCTCTCCTCCTGGAGAGCGCATGCGCAGGTCTTCCCTCGTCGTCCTCGTGCTTGGATGTGTGGTCCTGGGCGCCCTCGTCGCTGGGGTCTCACTTCGAGGCCGCGCCCCTGGCCCTCACCGCTCCATCGCCCCCGGACGTGGGAGGAGCGGCACGCTCGCCGCGCCCCAACAACCCACGCCACCTCCACGAGGCACGTCGACCCTTCGGGGACGGGTGCTGCGCGAAGACCAGCGCCCCATGTCGGGTGCGGAGGTCTCCGCGACCTGGGAGTTTCCCGAGGAGTCCCTGTCCGCGCGTTCCTGTGGCACGGGCACCGCCCTCGGGTTGACCTCTTTGCATTGTGGCCAGACGCCGCGAGCCCGGATGATTCATGAGCTGATTGAGGGCGGCCTGGGCGCGGCCCCTGTGTTGAGTCGCGCCATCACGTCCACGGATGGAACGTTCTTCCTGGAGGGGCTTCCGGAGGGCTCGGTCGCGCTGTGGGTCCTCTCATCCGAAGGGGTGGCGCTGAAGCTCGACGTGGCGACAGGACAGCAGGATGTGACGCTCGTCCTCGCCCCCGGCTTGCCTGGGGTGGGACGTGTCGTCGACGAGCACCTGGTTCCGGTGGCGAATGTCCGCGTGACGCTCTTCCTCGCCGAACACTCGCGTTACTTTCAGACAGTCACCGACGCGGAGGGCCGCTTCGCCCTGGGGCGGTTGCCACATTGGGACTCGAGACGCTCGGCCAACGCTCCGGCCTCCAACGGAGGAGAGGATTCACGGTGGCGCTATGGGCTCACCCTCTCAAGTCCCGGGCTGGTTCCGCTCGTGCGAAACGACCAGTTCCTGGATGAGCTCGCGGCGAAGGACATCGTGATGCACGGCGTCCGGAGCATCGCCGGCCAGGTGCTTCTGGACGACCGCCCGGTCGCGGGTGCTCTCGTCGACACCTACGCCTCCATGTCTCCGCTCGAGACGGATGAACAGGGTCGCTTCCTTCTCGAGGGCGTCGCTCCGGGGGGGTACCTGTTCTCCGCGCGGCATGGCCCCCATCGAGGAGAGGCGGGCGTTCTTCTGCGTGAGGAGCAGACCCAGGCAGAAGTGACGGTGCGGTTGGGCACGCTCTTCCAGGTTGTCGGCACGGTGCGTGATGACGAGGGGCAACCCATTCCCGACGCAATCGTCCACCTGACCTCGCAGCGGGATCCCATCATGGGAGGGACCATCTGGACCCATGAGGATGGGCGCTTCGTGTATGAGTACGTGAACCCCGGGCCTGTGAGCTTCGTGGCCAGCCAGGTCGATGGTTACCTGGAGTCCGAGCGTGTCTATCGGGATGTGACCGTCGATACGGCCCCCGTGGAGCTCGTCATGAAGCGGGCTTCTGTCATGGAAGGCGTCCTCACCAACACCGCAGGCGAACCCATACCAGACGGGCGGCTCACCGCCATGAGATGGCTGCGCGAGCACATTCCACTGGAGCCTCCCCAAGAGCCGTTCGCCGATGGCTCGGTCCATCAGGCGACGGCCGACGAACAGGGCCGCTTCGCGTTCGACTTGCCCGAGGCGGGGCTCTATCTCATCACGGCCCAGGCGAAGGGCTTTTTTGGGACGCACATGGGGGCGACCGCCCCCTCCTCGGCTGTCAAAGTGGTGATGCGAGCCGCCGCGAGGGTGCGAGGCGTGGTGGTGGACACCTCGGGCGAGCCCGTCGCGGAGGTCTTTCTCACCCTGCAGCAGGAGGGGGAGGAGGACTCCTCTTCGGTTTCAGCACAGACAAGCCCGCAGGGGAGGTTTCTCTTCGAGATGGTGCTTCCGGGGCGATATGCGCTCCAGGCCGAGCATCCCCTGGGGAAGTCCTTCGAGGTCTTGCGCGCTCTCCCCGTGGTGGTTCGGGGCTCCGAGACACAGGAGGTGACGATTCAAATGAAGGTAGGGCCCCGCGTGTCGGGCCAGGTCGTGGATGAGAATGGGGCGCCGATGCCTGACGTCGTGGTTGTTGGCGCGGCCCCCGAGGAACTCGCTGGAGCCGCGCCCGGAATCATCGAGATGCGCCGCCGCACCGTCACCAATCAACACGGCCGCTTCACGCTCCTCCACATGCCTCGGGGGGATTGCAGGCTCACCGCCGTGGCGCAGGGGTACATCCTGCGAGGGGATACCCGCCAGGACCGGTCGGAGCCTGGAGTCCTCGCGCGGGGCGGAGACACCCAGGTCAAGCTGGTCATGGAGGTGAAACACCGAGAGAGCATTCGGGGGCGCGTGGTGGGCGAGGACCGTGCGCCCCGCCTCACCTTCGAGATCAACGGGAAGGAATATCGGAGTCCCCTCGGCACCTTTCACCTTACCCAGGTCAAGCCCGGTCCGACCCGGCTGATGTTCGAAGTCCCGGGCCTGACCCGAATGGTGCGCGAGGTCCAGGTGCGTCCTGGCGAGGATGTCGATCTGGGAGAGGTGGTCCTCAAGCAGGGACAATGGGTGCGCGGCCGGGTGCTGGATGCGAGGACGTCCGAGCCATTGATCGGTGTCGAAGTCGTGGTCACTCCTCCTCCTGCGTCGTCATCGGCTCCAGGTTCTCAGGAGCTCGGAGAGCGGTTGGCGATGACAACGACGGGCCCCGGGGGACTCTTCGAATTGCCGCCCGTGGAGCATGGGCCGCTCCAGATGAAGGTCCATCATCCGCAATACCTGCCTCATGAGGAGCTGCTCGCGTCGGGGGACGCCTCGTTGGACGTGCGCCTCATGAGGGCGCCTCGAGTCGATGGCACCCTGGTCGACCGCGACGGACGACCTGTCCTGGCCACCGTGTGGGCGACTCCCCTGTCACACTCGGAGCACGGGAAGCACAGCGACGACCCGCCCGTCCGTGGGGCCTTCCGCATCACGGGCCTCCGGCCGGGGGACTATTCGGTCTCCGTTGATTCGACGGTTCATCCTGGAGGTGACTCCATTCGATTCATCCCCCAATGGGTGCGCCTCGGGGATGGCGAGAGCCGGACTCTCCACTTCAAGGAGCAGGTGGGGCAGTCCACGCTCAAACTGCGCCTGGTGGGGGCCTCGGAGGACCCGCAAGAGCCATTGGCTGATGTCCAGATTAACTCGTCCGATGTCTTCCCCATGGAGCCCCCGCCCATCACCTCCATCAAGCAGTGGCGCTGGGCCACGAACACCATGGCGGTGCCTTCGCGGCCCACGTGGGACACGTCCCGCGAGGGGACAGACACCGTCGAGGACCGGTTGACCATCCCGGACCTCCCATTGGGGCGATACACATACTTCTTGCTGGGGTCTGACCGAAGAACGCACAAGAATGTGATGCACCGCGGAGTGGTGGACATCTCCAGCGTAGGTGTCGTGACGGTGGACGTCCGCCCCCAGTGGGTCGTGCTCCCTTGAGCCAGCCCGAGGCTCATGAGCGCAGTCATTCATGGCCAGGATAACCGCCGCCTGGGTGTCTCTTGTCCCGGGTCAACGGGCTCAATGGCTCTCGTGGAGTGGATTCGAGGGGGAGCCTTCGCGGGGCCGGCGCTCATGTTGTCGGCGTGTGGCGGCCCCGAGACGCTGGAGGTCCCTCCGTGGCGAGTGTCTCCAATTCGTTGCCGGGCTGGACGGTGCGGACGTTCGCCTTCACCGCGACCACGTCGAGCACGCTCATCAAGTTGGAGAGCACGTCGGGTGGAGTGAGCTGTGGTCTGGCCATCGACGACTTCACCGTGGACGGTCCGTGAGGTCGCGCTGAGTCCAAGGGGCTGATGTCCCCAGGGGCCTCGGGTGAGCACTGCTCCCGAGGCCCTCTCTACGCTGAGTCGAAGTGACGCAGGAGCGCTTGTTCAGGCCGTGGATGTGTTCTCGGAGGATGCGCCGCCATCCGCTGAACCACTGCTCTGCCTCTTGGCCTCCTCCTCGTATGCGACCAGCACCCGAAACCAGGCGCGAGCATCGCTGCTTGTTCGGTGGGCAATCGGGTGACGAGGGACTTCTTCTTCCCATGGGTGAAGGCCCGAAGGAACCAGGACGTCACTTTCCCCAGGTTGATGCCAAAGTAGGTGGTCGAGTCCTTGGCCACTTGCGCTCGGGACTTGTCCTCCTCCAGCACCAACTTGACCGCTCGGGTTTTGAACTCCGGCGTGTAATTCCTGCGCACTCGTTTCGGCATCGTCGTGGACATCCTTCGGTCACCTCATCTCGGGTGTCCACAAAACCCGGGGAGGCTCAGGGGCGAAAGCGCTCTGGCGACATCTCGCTGGCGCTCCCCGCGTGGAACTGGGACACGTTGGGCGTGTTCACCCGGCGCCAGGAAACGCCGCCGCGCGGCCACCGGAGCGGAGCCCCTCTCCGCTCCGGTGTTGCGTCACACTACAGCGCTGGCAGGCAGTTCTGGCCAGCGATGGGGCCGTAGATGGTGTCGGCGGACTGGAGCGTGATGTACTTCAGCCGGCCGTAGCCGAACGGGCTCGTGTCGCCCGAGCACGTGCGGTAGTAGTACGTGCCGAACAAGGGACCGAAGCCGTTCAGGACGCGCTTCCCATCCACATACGCCACGATGCTGCCGCCACCGGGGGACGCATCAAGGTAGTCCGTGAGCTCCCACTGCTGGACGAACGGCCCCTGCACCTGATTGCAGTGCTGCCGGATGAGCCCATCCAGGCAGCTGAAGTACATCACGCGCTGTGCGGGGCCGAAGCCCGTCTTCGTGAAGACGAGGTACGCGTTGAGGGAGATCTCCGTCGCGCTGTTGGTATTGACGTTCTGCCAATACGCCTGCAGGTGTTGACGGCTGTAGAACGGGCCGTCCTGCGTCTGCGCGGAGGCTTGGAGCGGGAGCGTGGCGAGCAACGACAAACCCAGAAGCAGGAATCGGGAACGACTCTTCATCGTGGTCTCCAGTGAGGGTGCTGCGCCGGACGCGTGTCCGGTCGCCTCTTGCTTACGCAGCGGTCCTTTTCCCGGGTTGATTTGAGATTGTTCGAAAGCCCACGTCCGCCGGCTGCTTGGGATTCGCGGCGGGCGCTCCCGGGATTCGCCTCCCCCCTGGGGGGGATGGCCGCGCCACCCGCGTTGGAGGAGCCTGCGCATCGGAGGGCTCCATGAATTGGAACCGTGTCTTCGTCCTCGCGGCTGTTGTCTTTTTCTCGGTGTCTGGGAATGCGGCCGACGGGCCGAAAGAACTGCGCATCACCTATCAGGTCTGCAAATCGCTCGGTGTCCGGCCTCCCTCCGTGCCGCTCCTGCTCGCACAGCCACCGGCGCATGCCCGGTTGTGCCGGCGCGAGGGCGCGCGGGTGTTGTGCCGACATCAGGAGGGCGACGAGGTCAGGGAGGCCGAGTACACCGTGGTCAAGGACGCGCCACCGGTCCTGACCTTCGAACTGCGCGATGATGCGGGGAGCCTCGTCTCCATCAACACGTCGCTGAACACGGCCTCCAGCGTGACACGCGAGGTCTCGGAGACAGGGGGCGTTGTCGCGAAGGTCTGCTCCGGCGTCCTCGTGGGCGAGAAGTCCGCGGACGCGGCGTCCTTCGCGCCGCTGCGATGGAAGACGGTGCCCGCATCCTTGGACTCCCAGCGGACCGCCCCCTCCACCGTCCCCGCGTTCGAGCCCTCGCCGCCGCCCGCACGGAGCTGCTGCAAGGTCTGCACGACGGGCTGCCCCTGTGGAGACTCCTGCATCTCGTGCAGCAAGACGTGCCGCAAAGGACCCGGTTGCGCGTGCTGAGGAGCGGCGAGCCGCGCCTGGGCCCTCTCGCGTGGAGCGCTCGAGCGCGGTAGAGATGCCCTCCATGTCACGAAGCTACGAGGACCTGGAGGCAGATGCCGCGAGCGTGTCGGTGGAGGGTTGGGACTTCTCGTGGTTGGACGGACGCGCCACCGAGCAGCGTCCCTCCTGGGGATACCAGCGTCAGATGGGGGAGCGGATGGCCCGGGCCTCCGCGGCGCTCGACATCCAGACCGGCGGCGGTGAGGTGCTCGCGGGGGTGCCCGTGCTACCTCGCCTCATCGTGGCCACGGAGTCCTGGCCACCCAACGTCGCGAAGGCCACGCGCTTGCTCCATCCGCGGGGCGTCGTGGTGGTGGCCGATTCGGACGAGCCCCCACTCCCTTTCGCCGACGAGGCGTTCGACCTGGTGGTCAGCCGTCATCCGGTGACGACGTGGTGGAAGGAGATTGCTCGGGTCCTCCAGCCGGGCGGGACGTATTTCTCCCAGCAGGTCGGGCCCGCGAGTGTCTTCGAACTCGTGGAGTATTTCCTCGGCCCGCTGCCCGAGGAGATTCACCGCAAGCGGCACCCCGATGACGCACGCGCCGAGGCCGAGGCGGCGGGGCTCGAGGTCGTGGACCTGCGCCTGGAGCGGCTGCGCACCGAGTTCTGCGACATCGGCGCGGTCATCTACTTCCTGCGCAAGGTCATCTGGATGGTCCCAGGCTTCACGGTGGACCAGTACCGGCCCCAGCTCCGCGCCCTGCATGAGCGCATCCAGCGGGATGGGCCATTCCTCGCGCACACGACGCGCTTCCTCATCGAAGCCAGGAAGCCAGCCTGAGCCCTGGCAAAGGCGAGGAGACCTCCGCCCTGGGGCTCACCACCCGTTGCGGACGAGCCAGTCGCGGATGGCCCGAGCGATGTCGTCGGGCGCGTCCTCCGGCGCGTGGTGTCCGGCGGGGCGGAGCGGAACGATTTCGAGTCCGGGCAGGGTGGCCTTCGCCCATTCGATGACCGGCGGGGCGCTGAGCCCCGTGTCCCCGAACGTCAGGAGGAGCGCGGGCTTCGCGGCGGGACTGGCGAGCCACGCGTCGTACCGCTCGATGACGGCGGCGCCATCCGCGGGGGCTCCGTCGATGGGAATCTCACGCGGCCACTGGAGCATGGGGCGCCGGGACGCGGCATCGGGGAAGGGGGCGTAGTAGGCCGCGCGAGCGCCCTCGCTCAGCCCGCTCTTGACGCCGTGCTCGAGCGAGCGCGCGAGGAACCCGTTCTGCTCGAGCACCATCTTCTCGCCGACGCCCGGCGTGCGCAGGGCGCGGAACAGTTGCTCACCTTCCGACGGCCAGTTGCTCCACTGCATCGGCCGCAAGAACGTCTCGAAGACCACGACCCCGCGCACGCGGTCCGGGTGACGGGTCGCCCAGTCCAGGGCGAGGACGCCGCCCCAGTCGTAGCCGACGAGCACCACGTCCCGCAGGGCCAGCGCGTCGAACCAGGCGTCGAGGTACCGCGCATGGTCCGCGAAGCGGTAGGCGATGTCGGGCTTGCCCGAGCTCCCCATGCCGATGAGGTCGGGTGCCAGGCGGCGTCCATGGTCGGCGAACTGGGGCATCACGTTCCGCCACACATAGGAGGACGTGGGGTTGCCGTGCAGGAAGACGATGGGGGACCCGGTGCCCTCCTCGCGATAGGAGATGAACGAGTCGAGGACGGAGACCTGGTGTGTGGTGGTCATGGCCGTGGGCTTCGTGGGGAGTGGGTGAGAGGAGTGGCACGCGACCAGCGCGCCAGCGATGAGGCCGCCAAGCAGTCTGTTCATGGCGCCAATATGCGGCAGAGGATGCCTCGCTGGCTGTGATGGTTCGTGAGGAGTAACCTCACGGAGCATGAGCATTCAGTTGGCGTCCATCGACCTGAACCTCCTCCTGGTCCTCCACACGGTGCTCACCGAGCGGAGCGTGGTGCGCGCGTCCGAGCGGCTCCATGTCACCGCGTCCGCCATCAGCAATGGGCTCGCGAGGCTGCGCACCTTGCTCGGGGACCCGCTGGTGACGCGTAAGGGGCGCGGCATCGTCCCGACGCCCCGCGCGCTCGCGCTGGCTCCGGCCCTGGCGCGCAGCCTCCGGGAGATGGAGCTCGCGCTGGATGCGCTGCCCTTCGACCCGCCGAGCTGCGCGCGGACGTTCACCCTGGCCGTCGCCGATGCGGGACAACTCACGTGGGGGCCTCGCATCGCCGCGAGGATGGCCTCGGAGCTGCCGAACGCGCGGCTGCGCGTGGTGGGAATCGACTCGCTCGTCTCGCTCGGGGACCTGTCCTCGGGGGAGGTTGACCTGCACATCGGCCTCGCGGGACGAGGGCCGGGCCTGCATGTCGAGCCGTTGCTGGAGGAGCGCACCGTCCTGGTGGCGCGTCGAGCCCATCCACTTCGCGGCCGTCGCCTGTCGGCGCGTGCGCTGGGGGAGCTCCAGCATGTCGGCGTGGAGATGGTGCCGGGCAAGAGCTTCCGAGACGTCGTCGGCGCCGCCTATGCACGCGCGGGTGTTCGCCGCGACGTCGTCATGACGGTCCCCACCTTCACGGCCGCCATCGCGGTCGTCGCGGAGTGTGACCTCGTCACGACGTTGCCCGCGTCACTGGCGGAAGGCGCGGGCACGCGTCTGGGTGTACGCGAGCTCGACGCGCCCTTTCCCTCGCACACCGTCAAGCTCGCGCTGTGCTGGCACGAGCGCACTCATGTCGACCCGGCCGCGCGATTCTTCCGGACGCTCGTCCGGCAGGGGGTGCTGGGACGCGGTTCATGACCCCTGAACGCGGGAGGAGTCAAGACGCGCGGGGCGATGACAGGCGTGTCGGGGCGAGATGTGGGCGAGCGGCCGCGATTGTCCGGCGCTGGGATCGCGAAGCGGCAGTGGCACCTGCTGCGTAGACGGTTCTCCATGACGACGCTGTCACGAACCGGTGAGCCTGAAAACAGGTCCTCCGAGTGAGCGGAGCCCTGCACTGGATTTGCACTGCCCCCCGCGCTCACTGTTGAAGGAGGTTTTCATGCGATGGATGCGCACGTTGACTTTGGGGGGGCTGGTGATGTGGGGTGGCTGCACCGAGAGCAAGGTGGACGAGGACCAGGACATCCTCATCAAGGGGAAGGCCATTGACGAGTCGGGGGCGCCGCTGTCGGAAACGCTCCTGAAAATCCACCGGGGCGATAACTCCGCCTGTTCGCTCGCGATCTTCTCGTCGACTTGGAGGTCGGTGAAGACCCGAACCGACGGCACCTTCGAGCTCGACCTGTTGGGGGCGGATACGCGAAGTGGGAGTTTCGCGCGGTGTTTCATCATCGCTTCGCCCACGAGGGCCGAGGGGCGGGGTGTCTCCGCCTCCTTCCTCGTCCAGGCGTCGGAGGTGGCACTGCCCACCCTCCAGGAGTGGACGGGCACTCTGACAGCCACGGCGGCGGCGCAGGGCGTGAGCGTGAACTTCAGGCCGCTGTCCGCGACCCATGGCGCGGGAGAGGATGAATACACGCTCGCCGTTCGTGGCCCGAACGTCTTCCCCATCTGGGCGGCCTACAAGGTCACCCCGCCCGTGTCGCTGAGTGATTACGCTCTCGAGGACGCGGCGAACCTCAAGGCTGTCGCCAGCGCCGAGCGGGACGCGAAGGTGGGAGATGTCACGGTCGACCTGTCCTACAGCAGTGACACGGTTGCGTTGCCCCGCCGCACGCGGGTCCCGGTGAGCCGTGGCGCGACGTGCACCTATGTCGGCGCGGAGTTGCCCTGCCGGCTCACCAACGGCGACCTCGGGAACGTCGTCAACTTCCAGTCGGGGGTTCGAGAGGTCTCCTTCCGGCTCCCTCGCGCCGTGGTGCCCCGCAAGGCCGTGCTGCGCAACTTCGTCTTGAACGGCTCGATGAGCGAGCTGGTGCTGGAGGGGAGCGCGGACGGAACCCAGTGGGCATCCCTGGCCAACCTGCTGGCGGGGGCGGGAGCGCAGGCCTTCATGGAAGTGGACCTCACGGGCACGACAGCGGTGTCGCAGGTCCGCATCCGCGCCGTTCCTCGGGACGCGACGAGTGACTTGCGCTCCCTGGCGCAGCTCTCCCTCTTCGAGTAGCCGCGGGTATGAGGGGCAGGCGGGCCTGTTCGTGCTGGCAAAACCCTTCGTTCCGCCGATTCAGCATGAATCCCCGCTCTCCCCTGGCGTGAGGCCGCTTTTTATCTTCCGGTCGGGTCGCCCGTCTTGGGCGAGCCGCTGGAGGACACCTCGTGGCCCATGACCATTCCACCCCCGCCGCCCACCCTCCCGTGCACGCCTTCGGTGCCGACCGCGCCGCGCACTATGATGCCCAGGCCGCCATCAGCCTCGCGGGCTTCCCCGCCGCGTATGAGCTGGGCGTCAGCGCGCTGACCGCGCAGCTCGATGGTCAGGACACGGCCTCTCTGCTCTTCGTGGGGCTGGGCACTGGCGCGGAGCTGCTGCCCTACTTGCGCTTCGATGTGCCGGGCTGGTGCTTCACGGGAGTGGAGCCCTCCGAGCCGATGCTCGACGTCGCCCGGAAGCGTCTGGCCGCGGAGGGCCTCCTCTCCCGGACACGTCTGCATCTGGGCGAGCTGCACACGCTGCCTCCTGGGCCGCCGTTCGACGGGGCGCAGTTGATGGGCGTGCTGCACCATGTGGAAGGAGACGCGGCGCGGCTCGCGTTGCTGCGGGAGGTGACTCGGAGGCTCAAGCCGGGTGCGCCGCTCGTCCTCGGGTGCCGCGTGGGCAAGGACCCCGAGCTGTCGAACGTGGAGCTGCGGCGGTGGAGGGCCCATGGCATTCCCCTGGAGGAGCTGGAGCGCAAGCGCCACCACCTGGCGACGATGCGGCCTATCGAATCCGATGCCGCGCTGTTCTCCCTGTTCGCCCAGGTAGGGTTGGTGTCGCCGCGCACGCTCTTCGTGTCGCTGCAGTTCAAGGTCTTCCTCGCGCGCTTCGAGCCAGGGGCCGCGCTCTGATGGAGAGGTGAATCATGTGGAATGAACGCTACGCGGATGCCTTTGCCTCGTATGGCACCGAGCCCAACGACTTCCTGCGTGAGGTCGCCGCGCGGATTCCAGACGGTCCGGTGTTGTGTCTGGCCGAAGGGGAGGGCCGCAACGCGGTCTTCCTGGCGCACCGGGGGCATGCGGTGACCGCGGTGGACCTGTCGGAGGTGGGGCTGGCCAACGCGGCGAGGCTCGCGTCGGAGCGAGGTGTCCCGCTCACCACCGTCCTGGCGGACCTGGCGGAGTTCGACCCAGGAGAGGCCCGCTGGGCGGGCATTGTCTCCATCTGGGCCCATGTTCCGCCGCGGGTCCGTGCGCGCCTCCATGCGGCGTGTGTGCGGGCGCTGCGGCCTGGTGGGGCCTTCGTGCTCGAGGCCTACACGCCGCGCCAGTTGGCGCGGCCGGGCAAGGGCGGCCCATCGGCCGTGGAGTTGCTGATGACGCCGGAAGAGCTGCGGGAAGAGCTCTCGGGGCTGCGCATCGAGCGCTGCGTGGAGACTGAACGCGACATCTCCGAGGGCCGCTTCCATCAGGGGCCCAGCACCACCGTGCAGGTGCTGGCCTTCAAGCCCGAGAGGTGAGGGCTTGCCCCGCTGCGTGAGCCGTCATGGACCGCCCGCTCCTGTTGCCGCGAGGGGCGGGACTCAGGGCTGACCGGTGCGCTCGATGAGGGGCTCGAGCACCGCGGCCAGGTCGCCCATGACGTTGATGTTCCCCGTGAGGGTGCGGCCGGTCTTGGGAAGCTGGAGCATGAAGCTCTGGTAGCCCGCGGTGGTGCCCAGATGCCCGATGGCGATGACGCCTCGGGACTCGAGCCGCATCACTCCGAGGCCGTAGCCCACCAGCCGCGACTCGGGCTCGGGCGCGGGCTGGAACGCGAGCATGGCGTCGAGGGTCTCCTTGCGTTCGAAGAGCGCACCGGCGCGGAGCTTCTTCCAGAACGTGCCGAGGTCGGAGACGGTGGTCACGAGCGCATGCCCGCCCGAGGCTCCGGCCATCGACGGGTCGACGGCGGTGAGGTCCACCATCTCTTCATCGAAGGGGACGTACCCGCGGGCGCAGGGCGCCGGGCAGCTCGAGTCTCCGGGCTCGGGCAGGAATGACTGGGAGAGGCCCGCCCGTTCGATGACCCGCTCGCGGACAATCTCGCGCCAACTGCGTCCCTCGGCGGCCGAGAGGATTTCGCCCAGGAGCACGAAGTTCGTGTTCGAGTAGCCGTAGCTCGTGCCGGGTGGGAACACCGAGGGCTGTGCCCTGGAGATGTCGAGAATCTCCGCGAGCGTCCACACGTGGTCCGGGTTCGACAGGATGACCCTGTCCGTCTCGGGGGTGGTCCACTCTGGAATGCCCGAGCGGTGACCGAGCAGCATGGCCACGGTGATGTCCCGCGCGTTCTCGATGCGGTCCGTCACGCTCTCGGGCAAGCGCTTCGTCAGGGTGTCATCCAGCGCGAGCGTGCGCCGCTCGACGGACTGGAGCACGGCGGTGGCGACGAGCGTCTTGAGGATGCTGCCCGCGCGGAAGTGGTGCCGTGGGGTCATGGGCTGGTTCCGCTCGATGTCGGCGACCCCCGCGGCGCCCTGCCAGGTCGAGCCCTTGTCCGAGGTGACGGCGATGGAGACCCCGGGCGTCATGCCCTTGGCGACAGCGTCATCGATGAGGGCTTGGAGGTCGGCGTGCAGCGCGGCGGACGCGTCGTCGTTGTCGTCGTCTCCACAGCCACCGAGGGCTCCCGCGAGGCCCAGGAGCAGGACGAGGGACAGCGAGGTGAGCTTCGGGCGTGAGCGGGAGGCTCCGTCAGGGCGCTTCGCGGGCGCGCGCGTCGGCGACACACGTGAGAGGCCATTCGAGAGGGAATCAACCTGACTGACTTTGGAGCGTTGCGATGAAAGGGTCATGCACCAGGAACACCACCCGCTTGGGGTGGTGTCACAACGGTTCGTCCCAGCGGCGCAGCGGGTGACGACGGCCTGTCCAGCCGTCAGGCCAACGACGACGGCCCTGAGCGAGCGTCACCTACTCGCCCAGGGCCGCGCGGCGCTCAGTACGCCACGTTCACGCGCACCAGCCGCTCGCTCGTGTTGCCCGCGGCGTCCGTGGCCCGGACGTGGACGAGCGACCCGCCGCGGTTCACCAGGTCCACCGTGTGCCGCAGCACGTGGGCGCCCGCGGGGACGTTCTCCGTCACGGTCCACTGGGTCACCACGGTGGTGGGGCTGGCGTCCTGCTCCTGGATGACCATCGTGACGAGCGGGGTGGGTTGGGTCTCCTCCTCGGTGGGCGACAGGATGACGAGCGAAGGCGGCGTGTAGTCCGCCGACACCGTCTGCTCGCGCCACGTCACGTAGCCCAGGGCATCCACGATGGTCAGCCGGACCACGTGCGTGCCTTCCGTGAGCTGGAGCTGGGTGGTGATGTAGCCGCCGCCCAGGTCGGGCGTGATGGGGATGGGCGCTCCGCCATCAATGGTGAAGAACGCGGAGGTGATGCCCGCGCTGCTGCGACCCGCGGTGCCCCAGCCGCACGCCTTGATGGAGGTCTGGTTGGTGTAGCGGGGCATGCCGCACATGGTGAGCTCCGACGCCCAGTTGAGCACCACCTGCGCGGTGTCGGTGGTGGTCGTCGTGCCGTCATTCGCCGTCAGCGACACGGTGACGGTCGCGGCCGCGTCACACTGGAGGGTCGACACCGGGGCCGAAGGCGACCCGAAGGTGCAGTGCACGCCCGGCGGCGCGACATAGCTCCAGGAATAGGTGAGCGGGTCACCATCCGGGTCCGAGGCTGAGCCGTGCAGCGTCACCTGTTGAGAGACCAGACCCTCCTGGTCGGGGCCCGCGTCCACGATGGGCGGGGTATTGGGCGGAAGCCACGTCACCTGCACCTGGTCGGTCAGCGAGCCGATGCTCGCGGTCACCGCATCCGCGCCGGGAGCGGTGCCCGTGAAGCAGAACTCGGCGGTCCCGTCCGGCGCGGTGTTCACGGAGCCCGACGCCGAATTCACCCCAGCCGCGGCGAAGTCCACGCGCACGCCTCCGAGCGGCTGGTTCGCGTCGTCCCGCACCGTCGCCGTCACGCAGTAGAGGCTCCCCACGACGGAGGTTCCCTGCCGGGGCGTCAGCGTGAGCGTGCTCACCTGGGCGATGGGCGCCAGGACCATGCCTCCCGGATAGCCATAGGAGTCGAAGGAGTTGAACCCGTAGAGCAGGACGCCGAAGGGGCGCGGCGCGGACAGGTGGTGCGCCCCCAGCGCGATAGGGAGCTGGGCTCCCGAGAAGCCGCTGGTGCCGATGGCCTGGAACCGGCTCGCCGGGATGAGCACCCCGTCCATCGTCACCTGGGCCACGATGTCGTTGGGGACCAGGAGGTTGGTGAAGTTCTGGGTGAAGCCCGAGCTCGGCGTGGTGACGGTGTACTGGGTGGTGAACTGCTCGTAAGGCGGCACCAACATCATGAACGGGTCCGACGGGACGCCGTCGAAGCTCGAGCCATTCGAGTACTGCGCCACGAGGATGGGCTGATTGGCGGTGATGCTCGCCGCGCCCTGGATGTTCGTCTGGAACACCTGGCCTCGCTGGAGCTGCGCCACCACCGCGCCGTTGATGCTCACCTGGGTGCCATCCTTGGCGGCCGCGAAGCGGAAGGTGTCCCCGTTGAGGCGCGCGGCCAGCGGCACGGTCACGAAGCGCCTTCCCCACGTGGAGGTGGGGGGCAGCTGTTCCACCACGTAGTCACACGCGAAGATGTTGCCCGTCGGGATGTTGGCGCACTGATGCCCGCCGAAGACCGCCACCGGGCGCGTGGCCTGGACGAGCGTGCCGGAGACGTCCGAGAGCGCGGGATGGGTGCTGCGAAGCTGGTACGCCTCACCCTTGTTCAGCGACACCTGGAAGGGAACGCCCGCGGCATGGCTGCCCACGGGACCGGCGGGGGTGATGGTCACCGCCGTGGCGTCCTCCGTGGCCACGACGGAGAACTGCGAGCCATTGATGACGTTGACGTTGGGAAAGGCCTGCACCACGTACTCCGTGCCCAGGCTGACGGTGGGCAATCCCAGGAACGCGTCCGTCGTCTCCGGCAGCCGGTTGAGTCCATAGACGGAGATGTCCGCGCTCGCGGTGACCTGGATGCCCTTGGGCTCCACGCCGTCCACGGCCACCTGCGCCACCGAGGAGGGCACCACCACGGACGTCACCTGGCCCGGTGTCACCGAGAAGTCGAAGGTGAACCCCTGTCCTGGAACGCGAACCTGCCCCGTGGCCGACGTGTCTCCGGCGATGAACAACGTGAGCACGGCAGTGGGTTGGTAGTTGCCTGGGAAGGCCAGCCAGAACTCGCGGCCCCGGCTGCTCGCGCCGCTCAGGCCTTGCGCGCGCGCATCGATAGGGCCCATGGGCCCTTCTGGATTCGTGTCCGGAGAGGACTCCTCCAGACACCCCGTCATCAAGCCGCTGACCATGGCCACCAAGGCCAGACCGGTCTTCATCCGTGTGAACATGAATCCCCCTCTGCTTTCCCCAGTCGAGTGACTGGTTGAGTCTGTGTGTGTTTGAGGCGTGTATCCCTCGGCAAGGGCAGACATCCGGGGCCTGCCCTCGCCGAGGCCAAGGTGAATCAGGGGTTCTTCGAGGTGGGCTTGCCGCTCAGATAGGTCTCCACCACGGGAATCTTGTGAATCTGCGTGGGGTCCTTCTTCTGGGGGCCGTAGTCGAGGGGGTTGTCGCCCAGCACGACGAAGTCGGCGACCTTGCCCTGCTCGATGCTGCCCAGCCACCCGTCGAGCTCATGTTGCCGGGCGGGCTCGATGGTGATGGCGCGCAGGGCCTCCTCGACGGTCGCGGCGTGCTTCTCGAGGCCGAGGGTGCCGCTCTCCTGGAGCAGGGGATAGGCCCAGGTGCGACGGGTGACGGCCTGCTCGACGAACCAGAGCGGGCGAGGCGGGGTCACCATCGAGTCGCTGTGGAATGAGAACGGGATGCCCTGGTCGCGGTCGAAGCCCACGGGGTCCAGGTTGTTCGCGGCCTCTTCACCCAGCATGCCCCTGAACGCGTGGCCCCAGTACGCCACGTGGCCGATGAGGTGCGTCACCCGCGCGTCGAGGGCGGGCGTCTTCTGGCCGTTGGGCGCGATGTACGTCCCCTTGATGAGGTCGCCCAGGTTCTTGGAGAGCTGCGCCTGGCCCACGGTGTTGTGGATGAACAGCACGCGGTGCGGGTTCTTCGCCGTCTGCTGGAGCTGGGCGAAGGCGTCGATGGCCCACTGGTTCGCGTCGTTGCCGTTGGCGTGGAGCTGGACGCGCCAGCCCTTCGTCTTCCATGGGGCGCTCAGCGCGTTGACGATGGCCTGCGTGTTCTCGAAGTCGGCCCGGCCCTCTCCCGCGTCCGCGCAGTGGCCGGTCTTCGCGTAGGAGTACGGCGTGGCGAGCTTGGCGGTGCAGCCCTGGGTGGAGCCATCCACCCAGAGCTTGAGGCCGCCGGCGCCCAGCCACTTGGGCAGCTTGCAGGTCGCGTCCTGGAGCGGGTCACAGGCGGGCCCCGTCGGCTGGATGCCCTCGGCCTTCGCGGTGTCGTACGTCACGACGCCGGTGACGCGCATCGGGAAGTGTTCCTGCTCCGCGAGCGCCTTCACGGCGTTGACCTGGGACATGCCCGCCAGGCCGCCGTCGGCGATGGTCGTGAGCCCCGCGTCGCGCATCGCCTGGATGCCGGGCTTGAGCTCCTTCTCGTAGACCTCCAGGAGCGCCTTGGGGTCCGACTTGAGTTGCGCCAGGGGCAGGCTCTTCTGCAGGGCCGCCATGAAGGGCGCATAGCCCGAGCTCTCCTTGAGGAGACCGGAGAAGGGGGCCTTGTTGTTCGGGCCCCATTCACCACCGCCGCCTGAGACGGACGCGGGAGGGCACTGGGATTGGCCCGCGCAGACGACGTCGATGGCCTTCTGGTTCACGTACGCCAGATGGCCGGACTGGTCGAGGATGAGCACGGGGCGGTCCGTGCGCACGCAGCGCTCGATGTAGAACTTCGGATTGTCCATGAAGCCCCCGGCGCTCGCGGCCTCCTTGGCGGTGATGCCGCACTTGAGGGGGTCGAACACCTGCCGCGACGGGTCCAGGTTCATGCCCAGGACGAACTCGTCCTTCGGGGCCTGGGGGGACAGCTTGATGGAGGCGAGGGTGCTCAACACGTCCGCGCGGGACTCGCAGGACGTGGCGGTGGGGACACGGTAGGGACCGGGCAGGCAGGGCGCCAGGTTGTGTGACTCGAGGACGCTCTGGAGGAGCGTCGGCAAGAGGTGCAGGTGGGGGTCGATGAAGCCCGGCATCAGCACCTGGCCCGCTTCGAGCTGGACGACCTTGGCGCCCACGCCGAGGCTGTCTCGGACCGCCTGCTCGGTGCCCACCTTCAGGATGCGGCCGTGCTCATCCACGGAGACGGCCTCGGCGACCGACATCTGGTCATCCATGGTGAGGATCTTCCCGATGAAGATCGTCTTGTCGGTGTCGGGGGGCTTCGCAATCGAGCCACCGGTCGTCGCGCACGAAGCCAGGAAGGCGAGTGACGCGGTGCAGACCCAGGAACGTGAAAGGAGATGTCTGGGAGCGAAACGCTCCCGCCGCGGATGTCTGGTCATGGTGCTCCTGTGGAAGGGTGCTCATTCCTATACACGGGAGGGCTGACTGCGTGTGCGAAAAAGCAGCGAGACACGGATTGACGTGTCAGAGGGGACTCTTGACGTGTCAATGCCGCGGCTGACGCGTCAATGCCGGACGGCGCTCCTGGGGAGCGCGCGTTCGGGGTGGGGTTGGTTGATATGTGATTGGGTCGTCACATCCACAGCCACGCCATGGAACTCACGGGTCGCCGGAGTACCCCACTTGAATCAGTTCATCTTGAGTGACTTCGACGTCGAACCAAAGCCAGTCCATGCCGACGTCGTCCATGTCGAACTCCGAGGAGCGCCAGTCGGGGACATGGTTTGCGAGCCACGGTGAGTAGATCTCCACATGCAGGAGCTTGCGGCCCTCGACGATGAGGCCGACGTACTGGCGGCGGTAATCGCGGAGGATGGTGTCCTCGGATGGCGTGCGCACATGCTGAAGATGCGGACCGAGGCTCGTTCGCAAGTGGGCCGCGAGGCCGCGTTCGAAGCGCCGGATGTCGTCCACGCCCGGTGACCAGGTCTCGACGCGCGGGCGAACAGTCTGGGGGGCGAGTGGCGTGTGGAAGTGGAAATGGACCGGGTTGTTCGCCGGCACGATGTTCCCCTCCGTCCACCCGACCGCGAGGCGTGTCATGGTGCGAGTGTCCCCTGGAGTCGTTCAGCTCCCGGTCATGCGGCCACACATCATTTCGCAGCAGGAGGGGGAGTCCAACTCGCCTGAACCGCCACATGGAGCCAGTCTCGAGGCGATGGATGCGACCCGGCACCCATCGTCTGGACCATACCAGGGGCCACGGATCGCCTCGCCGATGGCCTTCAAATGGCAACCAGTTCCGGGCCGAAGTCGGGCCTTCGGCCTCGGGTGATATTCGTGCCGGCATGCCTCTCTATCTGCACGGTCTCCGGCTCATGCTCGTTGTTGTGGTCTGCGCCGGTTGTGGCGGCGGAGATGACGCCGCTGGACTCACCACGCTCGTCCGTCCCGCCGAGAGCCTGAAAATCGCTCCCGGGGTGCCGGTGCCCATCGAGTGGGTCTCGACGGGGGTGGGGGCGGCCACCGTGGATCTGCTCGCCGATGTGGATGGCGATCCGGAAACGACCGAGGATCAGCTCCCGCTCGTGTCGGGCAATGCCGCGGCCACGGCGCCGACCGTGTTCGACTGGCAGACCTCTGGCGTGCCGTTCGGCAGGTACCACGTCATCGCGCGCAGGGTCGACACGTCGGGCACCCACGTCAGCACGGCGCCCGGCGTCGTGGAGGTCGTCCAGCCCCTCCTCAAGGTCGAGAACCTCAAGGACGGGGAGCGGCTGCGCTACCCGCTGGCATTGCTCTCTGGCTCCGTGCCTGGAGAGGTCACCCAGGTGTCCGCCGGCTTGCCCAACGAGCCGAAGCGTACCTGGCCCGCGTTCGGCGGCCGGTTCAAGACGTTGGTGCCGCTGCTGCCCGGCGAGAACGACGTCCTCCTCGAGACGGGTGGGGTGCTGCACCGGTTCGCCCTCGGCTACAAGCCCATGACGACCCCGTACGCCGTTCGCTTCGTGTATGTGCTCCCCGCCGATGGGGAGGGGCGCTTCGATGCCCCTGCCGGAGAGCCGAACGACCTCGCGAGCGCCCTGCGCCGGATTGCCACGGCGGCCGAGCTCCTCCAGACCTTCACGGCGGAGGCGCTCGAGGCGCAGGGCTCAGGCCGCCGCACGTTCCGCATCGCGCGTGATGGCTCAGGTGCTCCCATCGTGCAGACCTTCCGCAGCAGGCTGACGACGGCACAGGCGCACGCCATGGATGGCAACGCGCTCTGGTCGCACTTCTACTCAGAGCTCGAGTCGATGCCCAACCGCAACGGAACCATCGATGTGGCCATCATGTCGATGACGCACTTCGACCCGGTGCGGAAGAAGGTGCTCGCGCATACCGCCCTCGGTGGGGGAAGGCTCGGGCTCTTCGGGAGCGGCGGGCTGCACACGTGGGCCCAGTCACTCGATGAGGTCGCCGCGCGGTTCCTCGACGAACGTCGCATCGACACGGAGGTGTTGCTCGACGACAGCGCGTTTCGCGGAACCCACTGGGCGAACTACGCCACGGGCCTGGGCGCGACGATGCACGAGCTCGGACACTGCCTCAGCCTGCCGCATCCGACCGACAACATGAGCGTGATGTCGCGCGGGTTCGACTTCATCAACCGCACGTTCATGGTCCAGGAGCCCGCGAGCAAGACGTCAGCGGGGCTCGCCCCCGTGAAGCCCACGGATGAGCCCGGCTGGGGTCGCAATGGCGCGGTCCGGCTGCGATTCGTCCGCTGGCTCGACGCCGACGCCGTCAACTACAGGGTCAACATGAGTCCGACGTTGAGCGAGACGGCGACCGAGGTCGTGCTCTCCAGTATGGCGGGGGTGCGGCACATCTCCTGGAACGTGAACTCCGACGTCCTGGGTCATGACGAGTTCCTTGGCGAGCCTCCACCGACGGTGACCGTGCGGAAGCAGGCGCTCAGGGCTCGCTTCCCGGGCATGGCGACCCTCAGGGCCAATGTCATCGACGACGACGGCAACCTTGGCGAGTGGGAGGTCCAACTCCAGGAGTGAGCGAGTGCCGGGGAGCCGGCCCCCCAGCTCCTCGCCTTGACGTCCCCCGCACCGCCTCCGTGGAAGCCCTTGACAGGAATCTCGCGGTCATTATTTTGAATGTCGTCAAACACTCAAAAGGTCGCGATGCGTACCCAGGAAGTCTTCAAGGCCATTTCGGACCCGACCCGGCGCAAGGTGCTCAAGCTGCTGCAGGGCGGCTCGAAGACCGCGGGGGAGCTCGCGGAGGAGTTTGACATCACGAAGGGGTCGCTTTCGCATCACTTCAATGTCCTCAAGGCCGCCGACCTGGTGCGCTGCGAGCGGCGTGGACAGCAGCTCGTCTACTCCCTCAACACGACGGTGTTCGAGGACGTGGCGGCCCTGCTCCTGGACCTCTTCAAGGTCGACAAACGCAAGGGGGAGTCCCAATGAGAATCAGTCGCGCGAATGTGTTGAGCCTGGGATTCGTCGTCGCGTCGTTCGTGATGGCCGCAGCGCTCTACAGCCGGCTCCCGGCGATGGTCCCGACGCATTGGAATGCCCAGGGAGAGGTGGATGGCTACATGCCCAAACCCTGGGGAGCCTTCGGTCCTCCCTTGCTGACGGCGGGCATCTACCTGTTGCTGCTCGTCCTCCCTCGGATTTCACCCAAGGGCTACGCCATCGCGCGTTTCCAGGGCGTCTATGACCTCATGCAGTCGGCGATTGTCGCGTTCCTCTTCCTGATGACAGGACTGATGTTGCTCGCGGGCATCGGCGTCTCCGTTCCAGTCCCTCGGGTGGTCTTGGTCGCCATCGGTCTGCTCTTCGTGGTCCTGGGCAACTTCATGGGGAAGTTCACCAAGAACTTCTTCTGTGGCATCCGGACGCCCTGGACGCTCGCGAGCGATGAGGTCTGGCTCCGCACGCACCGCCTGGGCGGAAGGCTCTTCGTCCTCGCGGGCCTGGTCTGCGTCGCGTCGGGGCTCTTCGACGCGGGGCCGATTCCCCTCATCGTGTCCATCGCCGTGGCCGCGGGAGTCCCCATCTTCTATTCCTATGTGCTCTATCGCCGGCTCGAAGGCGACGGCCCGCGCTGGCCCCCGGAGGACAACGAGTCCAGACACTCCACATGACGCGCGGGCCATGGCTCGTGCATGTCAGGCGTGGAGTCCTTGCCCCTTGATGCGCGGCTTCAGCGCAGCGCGAAGCGCCGGCGGTACGCGTCGGGTGTCAGTCCGGTGCGTGCCTTGAACCGGCGGCGGAACGCGGTGGTGTCCGCGTAGCCCACGGCCACCGAGATGTCCTCCACGGTGCGGGGTGTGGTCTCCAACAGGCGTCGCGCGGCCTCGATGCGCAGGCGCTGGACGTAGTCGAGCGGCGTGTCTCCCGTGGCCTTGCGGAAGCGGCGCAGGAGGGTCCGCTCGCCCAGACTTGCGGCGCTGGCCGCGCCGGCCAGGGTCACCGACCCCTTCATGTTCGCCTCCAGCCATGCCTGTGCGCGCAGCACGGCGTCGTCCCCATGGTCCCTGGGCGCCGCATGCACCGCGTACGGCGCCTGGAACCTCCGGCCCGGCTCCACCAGGAGCATCTTCGCGCAGAGCGCCGCCAGCTCCGGCGAGGCCAGCTTCGACACCAGATGCAGGGCGAGGTCGAGGTAGGCCGTGACGCCGCCCGCAGTGAGCACGTCACCCAGGTCCACCAGGAGCAATTCGGGCTTGAGCGACACGCGGGGATAGCGCCCCTCGAAGCGCTGGGCGAGGCCCCAGTGAGTGGTGGCCTCCCGTCCCTCCAGGAGCCCCGTCTCCGCGAGCAGGAAGACCCCGGCGCACACGGCCGCGAGCTTCGCGCCTTGCTCGTGCTGGCGCCTCATCCATTTCGCCGCGGCGTGCTCGGCCACGATGCTCTCGACGTGCCCCACGGCCGCCGGAACAAGGACGACGTCAAAGTGTTCCGAGGCGTCCGGAACACGCGCCTCCGCGAGCATCAGGCCGTGGAAGCTCCGAGCAGGTCCTGGGCGCGGCGACACGAGCTCCGCGGCGAACGGCGCTCCTTTTCCCTGCTCCTGATTCAGCAGGTTCGCCATCGCGAACACATCCAGGGGCCCGGTGACGCTGGAGGCGACACATCCATCCAGGGCCAGCACCGCGATGCGCGTCGACGAGGGCATGGCCGCTTGTCGTTTTCCGCCCGGACTTTGTCAATCCGGACACTCCCGCCCGGTGCTCCGCCTGGATATTCCATCGTGCGCATCCCCACCCCAGCTGGAGGACCTCATGGAGAAGACCTTGGAGAACACGGCACTGGTGCTCATCGACATCCAGAATGACTATTTCCCGGGAGGGCGGTTCGAACTGGACCGCTCCGACGCCGCGGCGGCTCAGGCCCGTGCGGCGCTGGACTTCTTCCGCGAGCGGAACCTGCCGGTCATCCACGTGCAGCACATCTCGCTTCAGCCCGGGGCGACGTTCTTCCTGCCGAAGACCGCGGGCGCGGAGATTCATCCCCAGGTCGCGCCTCGTCCGGGGGAGGCGGTGGTGCTCAAGCACTTCCCCAACAGCTTCCGGGAAACCGACCTCCAGGAGCGGCTGCGCGCGTCGGGTGTGAAGCACCTGGTGGTGTCGGGGATGATGACGCTCATGTGTGTGGATGCCACGGTGCGCGCGGCGGCGGACCTGGGCTACTCCGTCACGGTGCTCCACGACGCGTGCGCGGCCCGCGCATTGGAGTTCAACGGGCAGGCCGTCCCCGCGCCCCAGGTCCATGCCGCGTTCCTCGCCGCGCTCGGCTTCGCCTACGCCAAGGTGGTCTCCACGGGGGAGTTCCTGGCCCAGGCCGGGCGCTGACCGTTCGTCCTCGGGCCCGTGCTCTACTCGTGAAGCACCGCGTTCATCCGTGGTGCTTGAACGAGACACCCGGGGATTGAAGATGCCATCCAGCCGTCCGACGAGAATCGCGGTGATTGGAAGTGGGCTCATGGGGACCGCGCTGTCGCGAGCCTTCGCGGCCGCGGGCCATGAGGTCGCTGTATGGAACAGGACTCATTCCAAGGCGAAGGCCGTGGGCGGTGGCACGGTCGCGTTCGAGAACCTGCGCGAGGCCGTCTCCGGCCGCGAGCTGGTCGTCGTCTCCCTGTCGAACTACGCGGCCAGCGCCGAGCTGTTCTCCTCGGCGGAGGTCGCGTCGGCGCTCGCGGGGACCACGCTGGTCCAGCTCACGAGCGGCTCACCGGCGGACGCGCGGAGCGGCCTGGAGTGGGCGAAGCGCCAGGGCGTGGACTACCTGGACGCGGCGATTCTCGCCTACCCGGGGTTCGTCGCCACCGATTACGCCACCGTCTTCTATGCCGGCTCGCGAGCCGTCTTCGACCGGCACCTCCAGACGCTCCAGGCGATTGCGAAGAACTCCGTGTACGTCGACGAGCGGATTGGCGCCGCGGCGACCCTCGACTGCGCGATTCTCGAGGCTTACTACGGTGGCTGTCTGTCGATGCTCCACGCGGCGGCGATGTGCAAGGCGGAAGGTCTGAACCCGGACCTGTTCTTCGCGCAGAAGAACTCCTTCCTCGGGCTGATATCCGTCACGACCGATGCCGCGCAGGGCATGGTCGCCCGCGACGACTTCGCGGGTGACCAGTGCAGCCTGAACACCCACGTCGCCGCCATCGAGCACATCGTCCGGCTGAGCCGCGATGCGCGCATCAGCGCGCGGTTCCCACAGGAGTTGCTCGAGAACTATCGGCGAGCGCTCGGCGCGGGGCTGGGCGCGCAGGAGCTGCCCGCCGTGTTCCGCACGCTGACTCGCGAGTGACGCGGCGTCCGCGTCGGGAGGCCCAGGGGCGCTTCGAAGTCATGAAGCAGCCCCTGAGGGTTCGCGCTACGGCAGCTTGCCGTCGTACAGGACGGTGAGCGTGATGATGCCGTCGGGGCCGATGGAGCCGACGATGGGCTCTTCCTGGTGCTTCGTGCTCCCGTAGAACGATGCGAGACCCAGCTGGCTCTCGACGGGGGCGGCCACCTCGGCGGTGATGTCGAAGGGCTTGTCGCCCATGAGCTGGCGCACCTGGTCCAACGTCATCTGCACCGTGGTCCCGGTGGAGTCCTTGACGAGCAGGGTCGGTCCGCCCGCGGCGAGCTGCTGGGCGCGGAGCAGCTCGAACTGCTGCGGCGTGAAGTACTCCGCGCGCGAGGGCTTGGGGAGCCCCGCCACGAAGCTGCCGAAGTTGAGCCAGGACACCTGGCCGTCGGAGTTCACGGGCGTGTTGCGAGCCCAGGCCTCGGCGAGGCCCGGGTTCCGGGTGAGCATCACCACGTTCTCGCCCACGTTGTTCCCCGCGGACTCACGCACCGACAGCCAGAAGCGCTGGAAGAACGGAAGGCTCTCGATGGCGCCTTCCTCCATCCGCCCGGAGCGCACCGAGCGCGGGTGGAGGCCCGTGGTGATGATGGTCTCCAGGTCGTCGATGACGATGTCGCGGATGCCTCGGTAGCCGTGGACACGAGAGCCCGCGGCGGAGGCGCCGAAGCGAGGCATCGGGGCGAGCACGCCCAGGCCATCCACCACGATGTTGTCCGGGCGCGACTGCGTGTCCACGCCCGGCAGCTCCATCAGGCTGCTGAGCACGAAGGACGAACCGAAGCTCACGCCACCTTGCAGCGCGGCGGTCTGCAGATACTTCGGGTCGCCGTTGAGGATTCCCTCCAGCGCGCCGGGCGTTCCCAGCGCGTAGGCGCCGATTCCCCCCATGCCGTCGATGGCGGCGCCGCGCACCACCGTGCTCAGGGCGCTCTGTCCCCGAGCCGCCGCGACGATGGACAGGCGCATGCCGAAGTACGTGGTCAGTCCGTCCACCACGCCGCCGGCCACGGCGTTACCCAGGTGGAGTTGACCCGTGGTGTCGTAGTTGTTGCCCGCGTTGAGCGCGGTGCTCACCACGCTGGTGGTGAGGCCCGCGGTGCCGGCCTGGAGCATGGCGGTGCCCAGCGTGACGCCGCCCACCGTGAGCGTGGCGCCGGCCGGGATGGCCGCCGCGGCGAGGATGGGGGCCGCCATGGACGCCACCAACCCCACGCCGGCGATGATGGCGCGGCGCCGTCCCTGGACGTTCTCGCCCATGGCGGCGATGGCGTCGCCGTAGCGAGGGAGGCTGGAGCGGAAGGTGGCGTCCTGCGTGCTTCCGGCCGTCATGGCCTGGGCGATGTATGCCGGGTCGTCGGAGGCTCGGACGTGGTCGGCGAGCAGGGAGAGGCTGTTGGCGTTGAGGGCGGCGTATTCGTCGAGCCGGGAGTTCTCGATGGGAT
This sequence comes from Myxococcus stipitatus, assembly GCF_037414475.1. The sequence continues at coordinate 7,370,328 of NZ_CP147913.1, forward strand.
TGCCGCCGTTGAGGACCTGGATGGCGGCGGAGGTGAGGCCATCCGCGCCGTGGCGTGTGAGGTCCGGGTCGGCGAGGCCGCTCGAGGAGGTGGCCAGGTCGTCGAGGTAGTTGGCGGCCTGGTCCGGTGTGAGCTTTCCGGACTGGATGGCCTGGGCCACGGTGCCCGCCGACAACGGGTTGCCCAGCGCGGCGATGGCGGGGTGGCGCGCCAACACGTCCGGAGGCGGGGCCGGAATCTGGGCTTCGGGGGAAATGAGGGGCAGGCCATCGGCGCCGATGGGGACCTCGCCGTTGGGGCCAAAGCCGCCCGTGAGTCCCTCGGTGAGGGACTCGAGTTGGATGAACGCCACGGCGGTGGCGAGGTTGCCGTTGTGGTGGTCCACCAGCGCCGAGGTGAGCTGGGGATTGTCGAGGAACGCGACGAACAATCCCTGGCGCTGCTCGGCCGTGGCGCCTTGGAGCAGGTCACCGACGTGTGCGTTGCGGAGCAGGGCGCCCATGCGAGCCGACTCGGTGCTGGCCAGGGCCGGGTTCCCCATCGCGTAGACGGCGCCGAGCCCCTTGCCCAGGGCCTCGCGGAACGACGCCTGCTCCAGGGGCATGGAGCCCGCTTGCCGGGCGACGGTGAGGAAGAAGCTGGCCTGCGCGCCATTGGGCGGGCTCGTGGTGGTGGCCAGGGTGGAGGCCACGTTCATGAAGTCGCGGAGCGCGAGCATGCGGCTGCCGCTGTTCATGAACGTGGGGTCGCTCATGCCCGTCGGATTGAGTCCGAGCGTCGCGACGAACGACTCCATGCCGTCTGGTCCGATGGCGTCGAGCACGGCCTGGGCCGCGTCGGGCGTCGTGGCGGAGTGCAGGGCCCAGGCGGCGATTTCACCTGTGTGGCGTCCACGTGTCGCGAGCGTGGGGTCCATCGCCGCGGTGGCCAGCGCGGCGGACATCTCCGGGGTGAAGCCCCCGGTGGCCACGGAGAGCTGTTCCATGGCGGTGGTGAAGCCCTGGAGGTCGGCCTGGGCGCTTCGTGGGGGTGCGTAGCGCGAGGCCATGGCGGTGGTGAGCGCGGCGAGGGCCTGGGGGTTCTGCTCCCCGGAGTCGAGCCAGAACGCATCCTGAGCGTCGATGATGGCGCCGATGTCCTTCGCGGTGGGGTTGGGGGGCAGGGCGCGGACGGCCTGGTCGAGGGCGGTTTGCTGGTCGGCCGTGAGGGGCCGGCCCTCGGAGGTGTCGGCCAGGAGCATGTTCTGGATGGAGGCGGGGATGCGGGCGGCGTCCAGGGCCTGTTGACGCTCGGGAGAGCCAGGGGGTGCGCTCAGCACGCGGTTCATGGCCGCGCCGCTGGTGGTGTGCACGAGCTGGTAGTTGCCGGCGGCGTTGAACTCCTTGAAGTTCGCATACGTGCGGCCAGTGGAGGGGTCGAAGATGGACTCACCCTGACGGATGACGGCGTGGCCCGTGGTGCCTTCGGCGCCGGGGCGGGTGTCCTTGAGGAGGAGGACCTCGCTTCGTGCGCGAAGCTGAGGCGTCGCGAGCGCGAGCCAGTCGCCGACCGCGTCCAGGCAGTTGCGCTGACCGTCGCGAGTGTTCTCGGTCAGCAACGTGGTGGCGGGCGCGGAGGTGGACGGTGCCACGACACCATCCATGGCGAGGAGCTGGCTGCGAGACTGTCTCGGTGTGCTCGCCTCGGGCGCTCGTGAAAGTGTATCGCCGCCGAGGAAGCCACCGCGCTGTGTCTTGGACGCGGGTGGTGGTGCTGGTGTTGGTGGCGGTGGTTTCACCGCCGCTTGTGGCTTGGGTGGCGGTGGTGGCAACGGTAGCGGCTGTGCGTCGCGCTTGATGGTGCTCAATGTCATTCCCCCTCTTGTGCTGCCCTCATGCTGCTGTGAACAGGTCGTGTTTTCCAGGGGGGCCGTCACGAATTGCTTCGATGGGGGCCGACACGATGCGACGGGGGCGTGACACGGGGGCTTTCGTGGACGACTGTGTGAGTCTGGCGAAACGCGAAGGCGCACGACGCATGAGGTCTCACGGCGACCACGGAGGTCTCTCATTGCCATCGTCAGTGGGGGCTCGCGGCGTTGAAGGCGCTGCCCTGACGCGCCGGGCCGGAACCTGATTTGTCCAGGAAAATCAGAATTAGAGGGAGATCTTCTTTGTTCTCTTCGCGAGGAATGGTTGGGTCGGGGTTCCCCCTTCTCCTGGAGAGGTACCCGGCAATGAAGAACTTCCTCGCAGTGATGGTCTCTGTTGTTTCGCTCTCGTTGTTCGGTTGCAGCAACGCGGCGCCCGAGAAGGCGCAGGAGCCGGAGACGGCGGAGCAGACGCAAGGGTTGCAGGCGACGGGCGCGGGTTGTGAGCTGGATTCAGAGTGCGCGTCGGGCCTGTGTTGGCTCGAGGCGGATTCGTATCCCCTCTACAACCCGTACTGGATTCGGGCGGACAGCTGCACCGAGGAGTGCGGTGGCCCGACGGACCATGAGTCGTGCCGCCGCCTCGCCGCGTCGCTCAATGCGCCGTCGCCGAGCACCGCGCGCTGCATCCCCGCGCGGGGCGTCTACGACGACTACCCCTACGACGACATCTTCTACGTGTGTGACATGGTGGCCGCGGGCCTGGGCCACGTGGCCTGGGTGGAGTAACCGCACAACCCCTCGCGCCGTCCGGGGAGGGTGTCCCCGGGCGGCGTGTGGGGCGCGTCGAACTCAATACTGCAGCACCCCGCTGGGGAGCATCACCGTGCCGGGGCCGAAGGGGACCACCGAGTGCGCCATGTCCAAGGCGAACACCGCGCGGTGGTGGCGGGAGAGGTCGCTGACGTGGGATTCGAAGCTCACGGGTGCGATGCGGGCATCGAGCATCTCGTGATTGCCGTTGCGAGCAAGCTCGCCCATGGCCGTGAAGTGAAGGGTGATGCGGACCCGCTCAATGCCTTCGGGGATCTCGAAGTGCGCGAGCAGGGGCGAGTGGCCCGCGGTCGCCAGCTCCAACACGTTCGCGCGTTGCCACACCGGCAGGGCTTTGCCCTCCAGCGTGGTGACGCTCACCTGGGAGATGGGCAGTCGCAGGGAGGTGAAGCCCTCGGTTCCCGTGCCCCGAACCCGCAGCTCGAAGCGGCGCTCCGCTGTGGGCGGCTCGTCGGAGTTCGTTCCAGGAAGGGGTGTGACGTCGGGCGTCTCCGGGCCGCGCAGCTTGTCGATATCACCGCAGGCGGTCAGGGAGAGTGCCAGGGCCGAGGCCCCGAAGAGGGACAGCATCCAGTGCTTCTTCATGACGGAAACTCCTCTCAAACGTGGTTCGAATTCGTCTCAGGGCCCCCGGAGCGGCTCACGGCGAGCAGCTCTCGCCGGAAGGCGACGTGGGGTCGACAGCGATGCTCTTGGCGAGCTGGGGCGTGGCGGGCCCGGGCTGGAACCCGGGCGGGAACGCCGCGGTGTCGCAGGAGTTGTTGAACCCGTCCACCTGAGGAATGAGCGAGGAGATGGTGGTGCAATTCGTTCCACTCAACGCGGTGACGGCGTCCGTGATGAGCGTGGGAGGCGTGGGCGTCGCGCCGAAGAGGCGCTGATTGCACGTGGCCACCAGCGTCTGTCGCGCGAGCAGGAAGCGCAGCTGGTCCAACTGGCTGCGGTGCGTGTTGTCGGGATACTTCGCCGGGTCTCCCCAGAGGATGCCTTCCGCCCCAGGCAGCGTGGTGATGGTGCCAATGGCCCCCAGGGAAATGGGGCCGAGCGCCAGGCACTGCTCGACCGCCGGGATATGGGCCTTGTAGAAGCCCAGCGTCCGCGTCGCCTGGGTGCACCCGGGAGGCGGCGTTGGCCGCTCGCAGACGACACGCGCCGAGCACATCGCCGCTCCGCCGTCGAAGGTCGCCGTGAAGACGTTGTCGATGTTGAGGTCATCCGTCCCATCGAGAACCGCCAGCAGCATGCAGTCGCTGAAGCTCTCGATGGTCAGCGGGAAGAACGAAGTGAGGGAGCCACCCAACGGGATGCTCACGGGCGGAGCGGGGGTGAAGGTGAAGCCCTGGCTCGTCAGGATGCTGTCCGTGGCCGACTGGAGGATGGATGGCAGCGTGGGGTGGATGTTGGTGACCTTGAAGCTGTAGTTCGCGACGAACGGAAACGTGGAGGCCACCACGATGGCCTCTCCGTTGACCCGCTTCTCGCAAGTCAGGTCATGGGCGCCGGCCGCACTCGCGCAGCCGAACCCGATGCACAGCACCACCCGCCCCCAGAAACGTCCCCACGACTTCATATCGTGCCTCACCTGGCTTCGCTCGAGCCGTTGATGGCTCAGCGTGCGGCGCAATTCATTCTCTGTGCCAGCCGGAGAGAAGGACCGCGTGCCCCCGCGAGAACGAGACTCCGCTCGAATGAACGAGCCCTGAGACAGCACCCACCGATGCGCGGCCAGAGGCCTTGCGCGAGGGTTCGTGCTGGGAAGAACTGTGCTTCGTGGATGAAGCCGCCTCCCCTAACCGCACCCGAGACTTCGGCTCTCGGAGTGGATTGTGTCCACGTGTGGTTTTCCACAGGGGAGGGCAGGCGTTCGAGCCTGCCGCCGGGAGCGGGAGTCCGGCTGGTCGCCTGGCCCTCCCGTGGGGGCGGCGTTCAGCCCTGACAAAGAGGCCGAGCGTGCGCTGCGTTGCCGCAGGCGCACGCTCGTCACCCTGCTCATCACGGGCTCTCTACCGCGCGCCCTCCGTGGCGGAAGTCGAGGTGGAAGGCGCCTCCTCGGGTCGCAACGCGTTCTGACCCAGGCGCGAGAAGTTGATGGAGTTGCTCAGGATGCGAATCGCCTCCTGGTCCGCGTGGAAACCCATGGAGTTCTCGGCCTCGACGAAGTCCAGGTAGAACTGGGCGCGCTTCTGGAAATCCCTCGCCTTGGCCAGCGACGCGTCGGGCCGCCCTGTCTTCTGGGCGCGCTCGAGGTCGTGGATGAGGTCCACCAGCGCGTCCATGGCCAGGTTCCGCGTCTGGAACGTGCGCGTCTGGATGGTCTCCGCGCGCTCGAGCAGCTCCGCCTCGCTCCACTTGTGGCACGTCTGGCAGGCGCGGTTGATGTTGAGCAAGGGGCTGCGCACGTGGTGGTCGCTGATCTTCATCGCGCCGACGCGTTGATAGGGCATGTGGCAGTCCGCGCAGGCCACGCCGCTCCGAGCGTGGATGCCCTGGTTGTACAGCTCGAACTCCGGATGCTGCGCCTTGAGCACCTTGGCGCCCGTGAGCTTGTGGGTCCAGTCGGTGTGCCCGTCCTCGTCGTAGTAGGACATGATCTGGTCGATGTTGATGCCCTTCGCCCAGGGGTAGGTCAGGCGCTTCTCCTTGCCCTTGAAGTAGTACTCGACGTGGCACTGTCCGCACACATACGTGCGCATCTCCTGGCGCGTGGCGTGCTCATTCACCCGGTAGCCAGGCACGCCCTGGCTGGCCTTGAGCGCGGCGATGCCTTCGATGAAGCCCGGGCGCGTGACACGCAGCTGCATCGTGGTGGGGTCATGGCAGTCGATGCAGGACACCGGATGCTCTACGTTCTTGCGCGCCTCGGCGAAGGGCATCTGGTTCATCTTCTCGAAGCCCTTGATGAGGTCTCCGTCGCCGAGCTTCTTGTAGGGCACGTACACGCTGGCGTGGCAGTGGATGCAGGTGCCCGGCTGCTGCGTCACGTGCTGGCGCTCGGTGAAGACCTGGTCCTCGAGCATGTGCGCATGGCCGCGCTCCTCCCGGAAGTCGGTGGCGAAGGCGTAGCCGCTCCACAGGGTGACCAGGCGCGGGTCCTCTTCCAGTCGGCTCTGCGCCACCACCGAGCGCGGGTCCGCCTGGGTGGGCGTGCGCGCCACCGCTTCACTGCCGCCATAGCGGGTGCGCTGCTGGTCCACCGTGCGCAGATAGCCGTCATATTGCAGCGGGAAGTTCTTCCCCCACACCGCCGGGTCCGAGATGGTGTCGTCGAGCTCCACCACCCGGTAGAAGGGATTCTTCGCCTCCTGCTTGCGCTCCATGATGTTGACCAGGAGCGCGGTGACACCGGCCGCGGCCAACGCGGACGCCACGGCCACGGCCACCACCAGCCGGGCGCCACTGAAGCGCCGCCGGGTCCCTGGAGCCTTTTCGGGCTCGGTCATCGTGAAATCTCCTGATGGATGAGCGCGGGATTGCCCGAGCCTTCGGGATGGCCCACGGAGTTGTGGCAAGTGAGGCACTGGAGCTGCTCGCCGGGCGTCACCTGGGAATGGCCCGCGGGAGGCGTCTCGATGGCCTCCACGATGGAGGCGTGGCACTTGCGGCACGCGCTCTCCGTCACCTGCCGGTTGCCTGGGCGCAAGCGGACGGGGTCCGGGAAGGTGCCCGTGGTGAAGTAATAGGAGTGCCAGAAGCCGTTGCTGGCCTTCGTGTAGTACTTGGGCAGGAGCCCCGGCGGCGTGTGACAGTCATTGCAGGTGGCCACCGCGTGGTGGCTGCTCTTGCGCCAGCCGTCGTACTGCTCATTCATGATGTGGCAGTTGGCGCAGGCGGCGGGGTCGTCCCGCAGGTACGACGCGCCCTTGGCGTACACGAAGGTGAAGCCACCAAGGCCCACCGCCACACCGAGAGCAATCCCGAGGACCACTGCCAGGAAGGTGCGGGTGGCGGAGAACACGCGCCGAAACCTATCAACGTCCGCGCGATGCGGAAGAGGTATCGCGCGAGGAAATGACGCGCAGAAATTGCGCGTCACTGGGAGAGGGCTTCGGCCACCGGAATTGTATGGGATTGCGGTGAGAGGCCGTCGCCGCGCGAGTCAGGTTCCGAGCCGTCCCACGAAAGCGGTGCGGACAGCTGCGTTGACGGCGCGCGCGTCGCCCTGGAGCTCCTCGGGAAGCCAGTAGTAGAGCAGCCGTCCCGCGCTCTCCATCTGGGCGCGGACGAAGCGCATGCCCTGGGCCTCCGCGCGCTCACCGCTTTGGGGCAGGCACTGCTTGCACAGGCAGGGCAGGGCGGAGGCGTCCTGGTGCGCGGTGAAGTTGACGGGGCGGCTTCCGGCGCTCGACAGCAGGAGCTCCGCGTCCGCGGAGGTGAGGACCCGGGGCGTCTGGAGGGACATGCCCAAAGCCCCCTTGGCGGCCTGGAGCCCCTTGCCGGACTCGAAGCGAAGCTGGGGGATGGCGGCGGTGATGTCCGCGATGGGGACGCGGTTGCGGCGGCCCACCCAGCCCTCGTCATCGGAGGAGAGGCCCTCCAGCACCGCGACGAGCCAGAGGGACTCGTTCGGTGGCCGCACGGTGACGAGGAAGAGCCGTCCGCCGTCCTCGAGCGGGGCCAGGTGCTTGCTCTGGCTGCGGTACCGGTCGGTGGGAAGGACCTGGCCGGGGGAGAGGCCCGGGGCCTCCTTCTCGAAAATGGCCTTGCTGATGATGGCCAGCATATCGGGCATGGGCGCAGTGTATCAGGGCGCGTAGAATCTCCAGCGATGCTCGACATGGACCCGGCCACCGTGAGGCTGCTGGATGAGGACGTCACGGTGCGGCGCGAGGCTGCGGGAGCCGTGGACCTGGTGGCGCTCGCTGGCCGTCATGCGCTGAGACAGGCGCTGCTCACGGATGAGGACGCGGAGGTGCGAGCCATCGCGGCGCGGCGGCTGGGAGACGCGCGGGATGCGCGCTTCGTCCCCGCGCTGCTCGAGGCGCTCGATGACTCGATGCCCTTGGTGAGGGAGCGGGCGTGGCGCGCGCTGGCGCGATTGGGGGCGGAGTCGTTGATGCCTCGGGCTTCACGTGCGGTGCGGGAAGAGCCCGTGTGGTGGGTGAGGCGCGCGGCCGTGCGTGCCTCGGCCTCGGTGGTGGGGGCGGGTGCGGTGGAGGTGTTGTTGACGGCGCTGGAGGACCCGTTCTGGCGCGTGCGCCATGCGGCGGTGCAGGCGCTCGCCTGGCTGGGGGAGCGGAACGAGGCGCTTCGGCGGCGGGTCCGCGAGGCGGCAGCGGCGCCGGAGCAGGCGCGGGGCCCGATGCGCTCGGCGGTCGCGTGGCTGGAGTCGGAGTGGGGGGCTGCCGAGAAGAGCGAAGCCGGCCATGACCCGACGCAGCCGTTGCCGCTGAGGGAGGTCGGCCATGCGCCGAGGCAGGTGTCGCCGCCGGGGGATGTGGGGCCCGGCGAGGGAATGTCCGTTCGCGGGGAGCTCATCACTCCTGGCTCGGCGCCGCTGTCGGGGGCCACGATTGGCAGCGAGGACCCCGCGGTCACCACCGCGCGGCTGGAGGCTCGGCCCGCAGCGTCCCTCTCGGCGCATGAGTTGGTGGAGTGGCTGGGAGACCCGCACGAGCCGTTGCGTGTTCTCGCGCGGAGGAGACTGCGCGAGCGCAGGGACCCGGAGGCGTTGCGCCTCGCGCTGCATTGGCTCGACGAGCCGCGTGTGCCTCATGCACGGGATGAAGCTCACGAGTTGCTTGAGCGGCTCAATGTGGACGAGGTCGACCTCGCGGTTCGAATCCTCGCGGCGCCGCCCCGGCCGGGTGCGCTGGCCTGGGCTTCGCGTATCGCGGTGAAACACGACCACTCGCGACTCCTCGAGCAGGTGCGGGGCCTGGCGGTCCATCCTTCCTCGGGCATTCGACGTGCTGTCATCGGAGCGCTTGTTCATGACCCGAACAGCCGGGAGCTTGTCCTGAAGGCGCTCGGTGACAGCGATGAGACGGTGCGCGCCGAGGTCATCGCGGCCTGGGAGCGCCGTCCCCGCTCGCAGGTCGCGGCCGAGGCCTTCGCTACGGCCTTGGTGGCATTCGCCCCTCGCGCGTCCACTGTTCGGGAGCGCCGGGCCGTCGCGATGGCCGCCGCTTTCCTGGAGGTACCCGAGGTTCTCTTCCTCGCTGCACGGGACAGCGATTCCGCCGTGCGCGCGGTGGCTCTGCGCGCCCTTGCCTCACTCGACCTGCTCACGGACACGGAGCGGCGGCACGCTGAATCCGACGAAGACCCGTGGCTGCGTGCCGCGGTCCTGGACGAGGACCGCGCCGCGCACGTGTGTGTCGAGGACTCCGACCCGAGCATCCGGCGGCTTGCCCTGGAGTTCGCGCTCTCGCATGAGCGCGGACTCGAGGACGAGGCCCCGTCCATCGCATTGGCCTGCGTCCACTCGCCAGACCCTTGGGTGCGAGCTCGTGCCGCGGAGCATCTCGACCCCGAGCAGGGGGATGCGGAGCTGCGTGCCTTGCTCCACCTGTCACGTGACACGGAGGCCATGGTGCGCATGGCGGCGGCATCGCCGCTGGAGTCCTGCGATTCGCTCGACATCCGACTCGATACGTTGCTCGGTGTGTTGCGTGATGGCGCTCCTCTCGTTCGAACCCCGGGTGCCTCGCCGACGGAGCCCCTCGATACGCATGACTCCCGACTGGATGCACTGGTGCCTCCACGAGGTACCCCCCTCTCCATGCGCGACGAGGACCTGCGCATCGCCGCGTGGACCTGGCGCCTGCGTCACGCTGACGCCGCGGCCTTCGCTCGGCTCGGCAACAGCCTGGGGGACGCTGATGAACCTCCCCGCGTCGCCGCCCACCTGCGGGCCCTGACCCTCACGTTCCCCGACGCACTCTTCGCCACCAACCCCGAGCTCGCGAGCCTGCGTCCCACGACCCCCGCAAGGCCGCAAGCGCGGCCCACCACGCGGCCTCTGCCTCCACCGCGTGCATCCTCGCGCCCCCTCGGCAACACGGGGCTCAACGTGTCGCCCCTCGTCCTCTCGGGCGCGCACCTCACGACTCGCGAGCCCTTCTTCGAGGCACACGAGGCCGGCATCGACACGTTCTTCTGGGAGCCTCGCTACGCCGCGTTGACCCAGTTCCTGCGCGCGGGCCGAGGCCTCCGCGACCGGACCGTCATCGTCGCGGGCAGCTACCACTCGGGCGCCGGGGCCCTGCGCCGCGATGTGGAGTCCGCGCTGCGCCGGCTGCGCACCTCCTGGCTCGACGTCTTCCTCCTCTTCTGGGTCCGCGCCCCCGAGCGTCTCTCCGACGAGGACTTCGCCACCCTCGAGGCCCTCCGCGCCGAGGGCAAGCTGCGTGCCTTCGGCTTCTCCACGCACTTGCGAGAGCTCGCCCGCGACGCACTGACGCGCCATCCCTGGCCCGTCGTGATGACCCGTCACAGCGCCGCGCACCCAGGCGCGGAGACCGCCTTCTTCCCCGAGGCGCAGCGCCGGGGCACTGGCGTCCTCACCTTCACCACGACCTGCTACGGCCGACTCCTGAGACCCGTACCCGGGACTCCGCCCGACGCGCCGCTCCCCTCCGCGGTGGACTGCTATCGCTATTCGCTGTCCCAACCCGGCGTGAGCGCCAGCCTCACCGCCCCGCGCAACCGCCGCGAGCTCCTGCACAACCTGGATGTGCTGTCCCGCCCCTGGATGGAACCGGACGCCCTGGATGTGATGCGCGCTCACGGTGAGCGAGTGCGCGCGCAGGGCCGCCAGCTGGACACCTGGGTGCGCCGTGCGCCCGGTGGCCCCCGCGAGGCCCTGCTCGCCCTGCTGGAAGAAGAACGCCCCCCCGAGCTCGACGCGCTTCCTTCATCCTGAAACATGTGGTGTGCTTCGTTCCGCTCCTGGGGCCGCGTGCAGCCAGCCTTCCGTCCGCGATGTCACGTCGCGGCTGCCGATGACACCCATTGAAGGACGACGCGGTACGAGGTCCGCCTGGCGGGCTTCCCCGACCTCGTCCGCCTCTGCCGTGCAGGTGGCGGCGTCCCCAGGAGCTCGCAGTTCGCCTCATCGTGGTGGCCCTGGAGCACCTGCATGGACCTGGTCTCACTCCTCCTCGAGCTCAAGCCCTTGATGGAGGACCCGGAGGCGCACTTCCACCGCATCACGGAGCTGCTGGAGCGCCACCAGGGCCTCGCCGAGTATGAAGTGGCCCGCTTCTACGTCAGCCGGCACTGGAACGAGGCCATCTCGAAGCGGCTCGGCAACGTGGACCCTCGCGAGCGGCTCCATGCCGTGCGCCTCATCCCCATGCTCTTCCCGCGAGTCACCGCCGCGGGCCAGCTCCGTCGCCGGGTGAAGGACGCGGACGGGCGCGTGGCCTCCGCCGCGCGAGCCGCCGTGAAGAAGCTGGGACTCGCGGATGTGTCGCCCCCCGACTCGCGCCTGGAGTCTCCGCGCTACCCGAGTCCCCAGGCTCTGGGCGGCTGGAATCCTACGGGTTGGAACTTCGGCCTCTCCCCCGCGCTGAGCGCAGCCCGCGTGAAGCGCAAGCCCGCGGACACACCGGTGCTGCCGGAGCTGCGTAATCGCGAGGACGTCGCGCGGCTGGTGGGCGTGGAGCCCTCGCAGCTCGACGCACTCATGCGCCCAGGCTCCGGCCCTGGCTCGGGCTACGTGGAGTTCGAGGCCCCCAAGCGCTCCGGTGGCGTGCGCCGCATCTGCGCCCCGCGCGCGAAGCTCAAGGCCGCGCAGCGGGCCCTGCTCGAAGGGCTGCTCGCGCGCCTGCCCACGCACGAGGCCGTGCACGGCTTCGTGTCCGGCCGCTCCACGGTGACGAACGCCCAGGCCCACGTGGGCAGCACCGTCGTGGTGCGCGTGGACGTGGAGGACTTCTTCCCCTCCGTGCACTACCGCCGCGTGAAGGGCCTCTTCGCGTCATACGGCTACACGGAGGAGGTGTCGTCCACCCTCGCGGGACTCACGACCTGGCGGCCCCGGTTGCCGGATGGCACCGTGGCGTGGCCGGGCGTGCTCCCCCAGGGCGCGCCGACGTCGCCCGCCATCGCCAACCTCGTCTGCCGCCGCATGGACGCGCGCCTGCAGGCCTTGGCGAAGAAGGTGGGGGCTCGCTACACGCGCTACGCGGATGACCTGTCCTTCTCCTTCGCGAAGCCCCCGGAGCGGCTGGGCCGCTTCCTCTGGTGGGTGAACGCCATCCTCCAGCAGGAGGGCTTCGCGGAGAACGGCGCCAAGCGCCGCGTCATGCGGCGGGGCGGTCGCCAGCGGGTGACGGGCCTCACCGTCAACCAGCAGGTCTCCATCCCCCGTGAGGAGCGCCGCCGCTTCAAGGCCATCCTCGCCAACTGCCGCAAGCACGGCGTGGAGACCCAGGCGCGAGGCCGCGCGGACTTCCCCGCGTGGCTGGAGGGCTATGCCGCCTACGTGCGCATGGTGCACCCCGAGCTGGGGGAGCGCTGGCAGCGCGAGGTGAAGGAGCTGCTGGGAAAATGAGCGACTACCAGGCACTGCTCGCGAAGGTGGTCGAGGACCCCGCGAGCGACGCGGCGAGGTTGGCCTGCGCGGAGGCACTGCAGGCCACCGAACCGGCGCGCGCGGAACTCATCCGGGTGCAGCTCGCGCTGCGAGGCCGCATGGACCCGGCACGGCGGCTCGCGCTCCAGCGACGCGAGCGGGCGTTGATGGACGCGCACGGCCGAGGATGGTTCAAGCCCCTGCTCGCCGCGAACGTGCGCGAGCCCTCCTTCCACCGGGGCTTCATCGAGGAGCTGACGCTGCCAGAAGACAGGCTCGCCAGCCATGGGGCGGCGCTCTTCGAGCGTGAGCCCATCTCCCGGCTGACGGTTGGCACCCGGGACGGTACGGGGCTTGCGCTCGCGTTGGAGCAGCCCTGGTTCTCCCAGGTCCGTTGGTTGCGGTTGAGGGGGCCGGGGGGCGACGCGGCGACGCGGGTGCTGGCCTCCTCGACGCGGGCTGGACGGCTCGAGTCCCTGGTGCTCACTGGCGCGGGAGACGCCGCCGTCCGCGAGCTGGTGTCGAGCCAGACGCTGACCCGCCTGCGCTCCGTCAGTCTCTCCAGTTGCCAGTTGACGGATGCCAGCGCGGAGATGCTCGCGAAGGCCGTGCTGCCCTGGGAGCGGCTGTACCTGTCCGGCTCCGGACTGACGGACGAGGGCGTGGTGGTCCTCGCGGGGGCGAAGGGGCTCGGCTCGCTCCAATGGTTGACGCTCAACCGCAACGAGATTGGGGATGAGGCGGCCGAGGCGCTGGCGAAGAGCAAGGGATTCGCGAACCTCGAGCGCCTGGAGCTCTCGCGCACCGAGGTGAGCGAGGAGGGCGCGCTCGCGTTCCGCTCCGCCAAGGCGCTTCCGAAGCTGCGGCGTTTGGAGTTGTTGGATATCGGGTTCGACCGCGACGCGCTGGGCCCGCTCAACAAGCGGCTGGGAGCGGGGCTGCGCTACTAAGCCACTTGGGCCACCATGTCAGGGCAGCCCTCTTCGGGATTGAGGTCAGCCAGGAGCCAGAGGCCGCGTGGGGCGCCACTCTTGGTCACGCCACCTGCTCACGGCTCCCGCGTGAGGAGCAGGGCAGGGATGTCTGTCACCTCGGCCTGGTGGTTCACGCGGGTGCCCAGGATGAAGCGGGGCTCGAAGGGCTCGAAGGCGTCCGCGCCCGCGTAGGCTGTGAAGAACTGGCCGCCGCCATACGCCACATCGGGCAGGAACTCCTGGGGCTCGTCCCCCTGGGAGATGGCGAAGCCGGTGGGGTCCCACACGCGACCATCCTCGCCGAAGCGTGCGCCGAAGATGCGGTGAGCCCCCGTGCGCGTGTCGTCCCAGACAACCAAGGACTTGGCGTTGTGGTGGGCGATGCGCGGCTCGGTCTGGTCGCCGCTGGCGGTGGAGATGGGAATCCCGTCGGGGTCCTCCACCGCGCCATTCCCGTACACGCGGGCCCCGAAGATGTCCGGGTCTCCGTCCCGGTTGTCGGACCAGACCACGTGGTAGCGCCGGCCCGTCCACGTCACGTCCGGAGTCCGCTGGGCGCCGGGGGCCGTGGAGATGGGGAAGCCGTCATCATCCAGGATGGTGCCGTCCTCCTTCACGCGGTTGCCGTAGATGTCCTCGTGGCCGGCGCCGGCCCCGCGCTCGTCGGACCAGACGACCAGGAACTCCTTGCGTTGGTTGTTCCACGTCACGGCGGCATCGCGGGCGAAGTTGGGGAAGGGGCTGAGCGTCCGGTCTGAGTCGGTGATGACGACGCCATTCTTCGTCACCCGGCCGAAGAAGATGACTGTCTCCGCGTCTCCCGCGATGGTGAAAGTCACCAGGCAGATGTCCGGGGAGCAGGCGACCCCCACGGGACTGAAGGACTCATCCGTCCGGATGACGTGGAACACCGGGCCCACCACGGTCCCGTCCGGCTTGACGCGCACGCCGTCGACGCCATCCAAGCTGTTCCAGACGACGAAGAAGGATGTGCCATTGAATGCAATGGCGGGTCGGCTGTTGCCACGGGCCCCGTCGCCGATGTTGATGCGGATGTTCGGGTCCAGGACGGTGCCGTCCTGGCGGATGCGGGTGCCGAAGATGCCTCCGGTGCGCTCGTCGCTCCAGACCGCGAGGAACTTGCCTCCGCCATACGCCACCGCCGGGCCAGACAGCGCCAGCGGCGCGGGATGAGCAGGCTTCAGGGAAGCGAGGGTCGCCTCCATGGGCGCGCCTTCCTCCATGTTCGTTTCCTCGCCCGCCGGGGCTGCCTGGCAGCCGGCCAGCATGGCTCCAAGCAGCACCGCCCCATAGTGTCCCGCGACACAAGACCTTCCACCTCGTTTCATGCGCCTGCCTCCCTTGATGATGAGGCGCAAAGTTGGAGTTCCCCAGGAGGCTCGGCATCTACCCGCCGGGGGGAGTCGGGGATGCCCGGCCAACGTGTGCATCGGCCATCATTCCGAGACCGACCCGTTCATGCCGCGTGCGGGCGTCGTGCGGGCGCAAGCTTGACACACCGCTGTCAACCACCTGGACGGGGCCCGACGCGACTTCCGCCAGACGTACCTCTGTCATCGAGGAGGGAGCATCCAGGGGCGCTCGGCCGCGAGCGGTCCGAGGCCCCCCTGTGCCGGCACTCAGCTCTGAAGGGCCCGAACACGCTCTGGCCGCAACTTCTCCGAGAGAGCGCGCGCCGTCACGGTCTCGATGTTCTTGGCCGGAGCCGCGGTGGCCGGAGCGATGCTGTACATCCGATTCGCAACCCGCGTCGGTTCGGTGCGCGCACCCGGCCCGAGTGGAGCGTGAAGGCAAGGTGGGGTGTCAGCGCACGGGAGGGAGCGGGGAGACTGTCCGGCTTCAGCCAGGGCGCCCGCGCGGTCGGCGCTGGAAGAACCAAGACCGAAGCGCTTCAATGCGACATGCACGTGCACGCGCTTCAACCGTGCCCAATCCTTGTGCCTGCGTTCCATGCTCTACACCTCCCACACCCCGATGGTGCCGCTCGCGGACTTTGTGGAGTACTTCTGGTCCCTCAGCGACGTGCCGGCCCACACGCGGGAGCGCATCGTTCCCAGCGGGACGCTCGAGTTGGTCGTCAACCTCGACGAGGACCAGATTCGCATCCATGACCCGGTCGACCCGGCACGTTGCCGCCGCTTCTCGGGCGCTGTCGTCTCTGGGGCCTATCGCAGCTACTTCGTTATCGACACGCGGGTACACGCCTCCATCGTCGGCGTTCATTTCCGCCCAGGCGGTGCCCGTGCGGTCCTTGGCCTTCCGCCAGGAGAGCTCGTGGACACACACATCGACCTCGAGACTCTCTGGAGAGGTCGCGCACGCCAGCTCCGGGAGCGTCTGTGTTCGGCACGCACCCGCCAGGAGCGCTTTCGCATCCTCGAAGAGGCCCTGCTCTCCTCGCTTCGTGGCAGGCCCGCTCGCCAGCGCGAGATGCACTTCGCCCTCGAGCACCTCGGGCGCGGCGGGAAGAGCGTGGGCGATGTCGCCGCGGAGCTGGGCCTCAGCCGCCGCCGGTTCATCGAGCTCTTCACCGCGGATGTCGGCATGACGCCCAAGCTCTTCGGCCGCGTGCGACGTTTTCAGCGCGCAATGGCGATGGCGGAGCGTCCCTGGGGGCCTGCGTGGTCCCAACTGGCACTCGAGAGCGGTTACTTCGATCAGTCACATATGATTCGCGACTTCATGGAGTTCTCAGGCTTCTCGCCAGCGGCGTTCCTCCGCCACCGGGGTGTGCATGTGAAGGAGCACCACGTCGCACTGCCGGGCGGCGACAGGTAACATTCGTCCAATCCTGCTTCCGGCTTCGCCCCTAGCGTCCAAGGGAGGAGGAAACAAATTCATGGACATGTCTCGGACGTCGATGGGTCTTCGTGTCGCGCTGTTCATCGTGGCCGTGCTCGAAGCAGGCGTGAGCCATGCGGCCTCACCGCTCGGCACCGGTTCCGGGCGATTCGAGTCCTTCATGGCCGCCATGGTGGGGCTGAGCAGCGTGGCCATCGGGAGGAAGGCGCTGGTCCGCTCCGCCGGTGGTGTTGACGCCGGAAGTGGCCGAGGCTGGGCGATGGCGGCCCTCGTGGCGGGGGCTTTGGGCGTCGCCCTCAGCGGGCTGCATCTGGCTCGCTCCACCGGTGGTATCGGTACGGGCAACGGGCGAGGCGGGGCCTTCGTGGCCCTGGTGGTAGGGGTGACTGGGATGGTCCTCGGCGGGTTGGCGCTGGCCCGCGCCCGCCGCACTGCCTGACCGTTCGCCCCGGAAGCTTGGAAGCGGACGCATGCGCGGGGGCACGACGCAGAGACATTCCGGAAGCAGGGCTCGAACCTGCGTCGAACCGGGTCAGAGCCGGCCGTTCTACCACTGAACTATTCCGGAGCATTCGCATGATGTGGCAGGCGGTCAGGTCCGTCAATGCCACCCGGTTTCATCTGGGGCATCGAGAAGACTGCCTCCCCGGGCCTACTCCATGAGGGGTTTCCCCGAGAACCACCCCGCCTTCTTGAGCGCGGACGCGAGCTGCGGGTGGGAGACGGCAACGCCGTGCACGAGCTCGGGGGTGGGCGAGAACGCAACCGCACCACGCTGTCTGGGCGGGGTCGTCCAGCCCTTCTGTTCGGAGTCCACGCCGTGCTGACGGCATGCCCGTTCGATGTCGCGGCGTGTGCACGCCGCGGCGCCGGTGAGCACCTCCCAAGGCGCTGGGAGGCTGGCCCAGACGTGTGTGTCGGGCTCGAGCACGCCGCCGGTGGAGCGATGCATGGCCACGACGTCCGCGGCCATGAGTCGCATGACCTTGCCCAGGCACAGCGTGTCGAGCGTGTCCTCCATTCCGAGCGCATGCACGAGGCCGAGCCAGCCCTGACGGGCCATGTTCCAGGCCCCGGCCGTCGCGTTCCAGGTGCTCGAGTCGTCGCCCCGCGCGACGACCATCGTCGAGCGGTTGAAGTGACTCTTCTCCCATGTTCTGCGCAGCAGGTCGGCGAGGTCGTGGAGGACCGCGAGCCAGGTGGCGAAGAGCTCCATCTTGTCGGTGTCGCGAAGGTGGCTGACGACCTCGACGTCCGGCATCACATGGGCAATGGCGCGCCAGCCCTCAAGGCAGGGGTGGTGCTTGAAGCGCGCGAAGAGCATGTCGGCGATGACGTCGAGCGCGCGCTCCTGGCTGCTGTAGGTGAAGACGCTGCGCCGGTTCCGCCTCGCGGTGAAGTAGGCGATGAAGCACGCCGCGTCACGGGACGCGGAGAAGTCAGCCCAGGTGATTCTCGTCGCCAGGCCTGACTTCGCGATGCGCGTGGCCTCGTACTTCCGCTGCTCGAGGCGGAACGACTCCAGCTTGCCTTCGAAGCGCGCCAGGAAGCGAAAGAGCTTGTTGTAGCGCCGCCGGGAGATGTCGAGCCCGGCTCCCTTCCGGGCGCTTCGATTGAGCCGGTCCCCCATGAAGTCGCTCTTCGCGAAGACCTTCCGGATTTCGGCTCCGAGGTGGAGCACGAAGGCGTGCACCTTCTCGATGTCGGTGGCGTCCTCGTCCGAGAGCGGGGGCGCGGAGAGGAACAGCTCCTGCGCCTTGTGTGTCTGCCGGAGGGGCGGAACGGGACGCTGGAAGTCCTGCGCCATGGAGGTGAGCTGGTGGACGCCGCGCTTCAGCGAGCCACTCGCCGCCTGCAGCAGGAGGGTCTTCTCCCGTCGGCTCAGCTCGAGGTCGAGCTCGGTGAGGATGAGCTCCGCGACGTCCTCGGGACGCAGGCGCCGCTGGAGCGAGTCGAAGAGGATGGGCAGGGTCGGTGACATGGGGGAGGCCGCCTGATTCACGGACCTACGGTGAACCCCTGATGCCGGGCTCTTCAAGCGGTATGGCGGGGCCAATCCAGTGGATGGACGAGTAGGGCAGGCCGCTCTCGTCCCCGGGCATGGCGCCCTTCGCGGGTTGGAGGCGCACCCCCTTCGAGGTCACCTCCTTCAGGACGGCGAGCGCCGTTTGCACACTGCTGTAACTGTAGTGCACCAGCACCTTCTGTCCGACATACGGGGCGAGGGTGTCGCGGCGAAGTCGCTGCCCCTGTTCGAAGACGGGGTGCGCGCGGTGGAGCTGCTCGGGGGCAATGGGTGCGCAGGGGCGCTTCGTCGTCGAAGCGGAGTCCCGAGGCCCCTCCTCGAACCGCGTGTACTTCGTCCCGACAGCCCAGCTCCAGGGCCACGCATATCGCCCGTCCACCGCGAAGACGAGCCGGCGCCCGAGTGACTCCCGCAGCGCTGGAGGGCAGAACACGGTGCCGTCCGGGTCGAGATGCGTGAAGGCCCAGCCTCGCTCCGTCGGGAGGAACTGCCCAGGCCTCTCCGGCCACGGACACCACGAGGAGGGTGGGGGAACCCGGCCTGCTTCAAGCTCGAAGGAGGCCTGCTCTCTCAGGGTTCCCGTCGCTGTGTTCCAGAAGGCGATGGCAAGGGGGCCGACTCCCACGAGGACGTCGTCACTGCCCCAGAGGAGCCCGTGGAGTCCGGTGACGGCGGTGAGCTTTCGAATGCGCCGCGGCGACGGCCCTACGGCCCACAGCTCGACACCGCCGTTCTCGAGCAGGCACGCGCCCATGGCGCCATCGGGGGACCAGGCCCAGCTCCGGGTGTCATGACTCCTGTCCCCGAGCTTGTTCACCGCGACCTTCATGCGGCACAGGAGCGAGGCCTCCTCGAAAACGTAGACCCAGGAGTCCGGCATCCCGTGGATGAGCACGGCCAGGCGCCGTCCATCGGGAGACCAGACGAACCCATCCGCATCGGGCTCATCCTCGGGGAGTTGCTCACGCAGCGAGGCGCGAAGTTGCCCCGAATACCCATCCACGAGCTCAAGGCGTTCAGCGTCGTGGACCAGCTGCTTTCCATCGGGCGAGAACGCCATGGGCGGCTTCACGCCCGCCTGTTTGAAGTGGACTGCTCCCGTGTGGGCATCCATGGATGAGGTTCCGCCCGTGCCGAGATAGGAGAACGTCTCGTCGTCCCAGTCGCCGCCCGGCGAATCGCGGGAGCCCTGGATGCGAGAGCCATCGGGACTCCACTGGACCCAGGTGTCTGGAGAAGGACGGTGTTCGGGTGGAACAGGAGGCGCCGGGCACCAGCGCACGTTTCGGCTGTCCTCATTGAGAACCGCTTCCTCGCCGAGCGTGACGATGCAGCCGAGTCTTCCATCCGGGCCGGGCGTGGAGACGAACAGGGACTTCTCATCCGGAGACCAGCACCAGGCGGGCAGGTGCCCGGTGTTCGCCACGTCCTCGGGGCGCTTGACGTAGCGTGGATCCGGCGACCCCCAGCGCCGGGTGACGTCGACGATGTAGGACAGGCGCTCGGAGGAGAAGGGGCGCTGCACGCCGATGGAGACCTGATTGAAGATGAGGCCGAGCCACTGACCCGAGGGCGACCACTGGAGGCACGCGGGCTCCCTCCACCCTCCCGCGCCACCGGCGAACCCGTGGACCGCGACCACGCGCCCCGTGGCCAGCTCCCAGATGCGCACCTCGCTCCCCTGAAAGTCGGACGGGAAGAGCGTCCGGTCATTGGCGATGGCCAGGTATCGGCCGGAGGGGCTCAGGGCGAACGACCGCTGCTTGCCTGAGTAGCGCTGCGTCTCCACGAGCCGTGCCCCCGTGGCGAGGACCCGCTCGGAGACCTGGCGGTGCAGGTCCGTGACGCCGCGCGTGTCCTGGAGGCGCTGCAGGCGTGCCCTGAGTGGGGGCAGGTCCCTGTCGGCTTCGAAGCCACCGAAGTCCGTCCGCATGAGCAGGCGCTCGAACTCCTCGTCGGAGGCTCGGACCCAGGTGTCGACATCGATGAAGGGACCCGGCATGGGGAGGGCAACCTCGTGGCTTCGGGGGACGTGGAACCCTGTCCCCGGCCCCGCCAGGATGAACGCAGGGGCTCGCCCGGTGTCGCATGCTCACCGCGGCCCGTCGACAGACGTGCGGGCGGCCATCGGTGCCTCGCCGCCACCCATGGCCGTGCGAACCCGGCCTGGGTGGCGCGCGAAGACGAGGGGGCGGAGCTCAGCGCACCGGCGGGAACGGGGTCTGCCCTGCTTCAATCAGCTTCTGGTTCAGCATCTCCTGCAGTCTGGGCCAGAGCAGCTTGACGGGCTCCGAGGCATCATGGGGTTGGTGCAGGAGGTTGTGCATCTGCGCCTTGTCCGTCTCCAAGTCGTAGAGCTCGTATTGGTATTGGCCCGGCAGGTTCGGCGAGAAGTACACGGCGTAGGTGTAGTGGCGGTGGCGGATGGCTCGGATGTGGCAGAGGTACTGCAAGTCGCTGATCATCGCCGACTCATCGTCGTAGCAGAACAGCACCGTGTCCTGGACCGACTGGCTCGGGTCGAGGATGGCCGGTACCAGGCTCCTGCCCTTCATCAAGCGGGACGCGGCGCCGCCCCCGAGGTTCAGCAAGGTTGGCAGGAAGTCCACGTGGGCATACATGGCCTGGGTCCGCAGCGGCTCGGCGAACAGCTTCGGGTTCGAGATGACCAGCGGGATGTGAATGGTCTCCTCATACACGTTGTAGACCTTCTCCCGCATGCCGTGGGACAGGCCCATCTCGCCATGGTCCGAGGTGCGGAGAATCAGCGTGTCGTCCAGGAAGCCGCAGCGCTCGACCGTGTCCAGGAACTCATTGACCCGCGCGTCCACGTACTGCGTCATGACGGCGTAGAACTTGATGTAGTTGTGGATGTTGTTGACCGGGTCTGGCTGGAGCGGAACGTGGAGGTCGGTGCCGTCCGTCAGCGTGTCCTGCCCGATGAGCGGCTGCCCCTTGTTCATCAGGTTGCGGACATGGGTCTGGATGGTGGGCTTGGTCCGCAGGCTGTCCACCGCATTGGAGGGGAGCTCAATCTTCAGGAAGTCGAACTCCTCCGCGCGGTAGCCCAGGCTTTGCCAGCCCCAGGGGAAGAAGTTGATGTCATGCGGATTCACGAACGACATGAACAGCAGGAAGGGCCGCTTGGCCTCGGCGTCCTGGTTCTTCCGCCCGAGCGCCCGCGCCTCGAGGAACTCGAGCGCACCCTCGCCGAAGCCGTGGGCTTCAACCCCTTCACCGTCCTTGCGCAGATATCGCAGGTCATTGGCTGGATTGACGTGGCCCGGCTTGCCTGAGCCGGCGGTGGCCCAGGAGTCGAAAGTCGAGAAGCCAGCCACCGTGCCGGCATCCGGAGGATTCCAGTCGGAGAAGCCGTACTGCTCCTTCATGTTGGAGATGTCGTAGGGTGACCACTGCATGACATCCACGGGCTGGGACAGATGCCATTTGCCCTTCCAGATGACGTCATAGCCCTGAGCTTGCATCAGGGCCGCGAGCTGGGGGATGCGAGGGTCGTCGTAGGACAGCGTGCTGGGTGTCATCGCCAGCCCGGTGAGATTGCTGTAGTTGCTGGTCAGCATCACACCGCGCGAGGGCGTACACATGCAGGCCGACGTATATGCCCGCTCGAAGGTCAGCCCGTTCTGCTTGAGCCGCTGCCAGCTCTTGAGTGTCTTTTCGAACTCACCCCAGTGCGCCGGGTAGCGCTCCTGGTCGGTGAGGATGACGATGATGTCAGGCTTCGAGGGCAGCTTCTTCCGCTGGTACAGGGCCTGCAAATCGACATGCGCTGCGTCAGCGACGGACGGCTTCTCCATGGTGAAGATCCTTTCCGGTGACAAATCGCGATGGTGCTGTAAGTCAATACATCGCCAGCGGGTGACTCCTTGCGTGAAGGCGTCCATGGACGCACTGACGCCCTGTGAGTGTCAAGGGATGCGAGGTGTGATGGTCTCGGATGATGGATGTCTTCAATCCGAGGTGTGAGGCCACGCACCTCGGTGGAGCAATTCCTCGCGCAGTTGGGAGCGCGCGCGGTGCAGCCGCGTCTTCATGGTGGCCAGCTCCAGGCCCAGGGCCCGGCAGACCTCTTCGCCGGACAGTCCCTCGAGGTCCCGCATGATGAGCACCTCACGGTAGACGGGCGCGAGGCCCGCGATGGCCGCGTGGACGGATTGAATCAGCTCCCATCGCTCGAGCGCCTGTTGAGGGTCGAGCACGTCGGACGCGGGACCTTCCGTCCCCTCGAGCCGCGTGCCCAGGGGCTGACGCTCGCGGACGAAGGGACGGAGCATGCGCAGGCACGCATGGCGAACCACGCTCATCAGCCACGAGAGGACGCTGGCGTCGCGCTGCACCTCCGGGCGCCTCGCGAGCTTCGTGAAGGCCTCCTGCACCGCATCGTCCGCGTCGTAGCCGTCCCGGCACACGCGCAGGCCGAACCGGTACACCCGGTCGTGGTAGGCGCGCACCAGCGCGGCAAGGGCCTCGTCATCTCCCCTTGCCGCGGCGGCGAGCAGCTCTCCGTGCGCGGCGCTCATCCGCGCCTTGGCTCGACGGGACACGTCGACCGGCCCATCAGGGCATAGCCGAGGCAGCTCCCCGCCAGGGCGGAGAAGAGCATGTAGGCCCCCAACACTCCGAAGGTCCCAAGCCGGACTGCCAGCGATAGCGGCGCCATGACCGCGCACGTTATCAACACCAGCCCGCCCAGGACCCTGAACAGCCGCTCCACATTCCCGACATTTCGCTTCATGACGTCCTCCTTGCCCCCGGAGAAGTCACGCCGCGGCGGAAAGGATTCAAAGTCCCATTCTTTTTTCGCCCCGAGCGCTACCGCGGGAGATGCGGATGGGCGCCCCCCACGCGTGGGACACGTCGAGCCGACGATGGTTAGGCCGCGACGGCCTCCGTGATGCTGAGCGCCGTCGGCGTGGGGAGGCTGCGCGAGAGCTTCAGGCCCGCTTGCGCGAAGAGCTTGTGGAAGTCCTCCTTCGTGCGTTCGCGCCCTGGCAGCGAGGCCAGCATCATCACGTCCAGCACCTTGCCTCCGTGCGGCGCGTTGCCGGGAGGAATGACGGTGTCGATGACGAGGACGCGCCCACCTTCGGCCATGGCCTCGCGGCAGTGGCGGAGGATGCGAACACAGGTCTCGTCGTTCCAGTCATGGAGGATGCGCTTGAGGACATAGGCATCCGAGCCCTTGGGCACGGACTGGAAGAAGTCTCCCTCCACCAGCGCGCACCGCTCCGAGAATCCCGCCTGGGCGACGCGGGAGCCGCCGAGCACCTGGGCATGGTCGAAGAGGACGCCGCGAACCTGGGGCGCGAGCTTGAGCACCTCGATGAGGAAGCCGCCGTGTCCGCCGCCCACGTCCACCACGCTCCCCATGCCCGCGAAGTCGTAGCTGCCGGCGATGGTGCCGTTCTCCATGTCGGAGAGGCTGGACATGCCTTGGTGGAACAGCGCGCCCTGGACGGTGTCGTCGTTGAGGTAGTCGAAGAACGGCTTGCCGAAGATGCGGTCGAAGGGGGTCTGACCGGTGCGCACCGTCTCGACCATCTTGCCGGTGGGCGCCCAGAAGATGTCCTGCGTGAGCATCCGCACCGCGCTGCGCAGGGAGCTGGCGTCGTCGGTGCGCAGGTATTCGGCGGCGGGCGTCAGGGAGAAGAGCCCCGCCTCATTCTCGGCGAACACCTCCACGCTCGCGAGCAACCGGAGGACCCGGTACAGGGATTGGGCATGGACGCCCAGCTCCTCCGCGAGCGAGGCCGCGCTCCGGGGCCCCTGGGCCAACTTGTCCGCGACGCCTAATTCAGCCACGGAGGACAGCGCACCGGAGAGGATGAAGCCAAAGCTCAGGTCGACGATGCGCTGCGCGGGATGCACGGTGGGGGTGGTCATGTCTGGCATCCTGGGCCTGCGCCCTGATGCGAAGCCAAGGCCCGTGTCCACCCATCGTCACGGGCTGGACTGTTGAACGGAGGGGCCACCGGTTCCCGCGCCTCTGTCCCTGCTGGCTACAAGGACTGGCCCGGTGAGACAGGGAGGAGCTTGCCCGCCCTCATCCACGTCAGGGCCTGGAGCGAGCAGAGCCACGCGGCGGCGACCAGGAGATGGCGCAGGTAGTTCATCCGGCTCCAGAGCATCGCGCTCGACACGGCCTCGGAGGAGTCGGGCGCTTGCATCAGCCGCATCATCGTGGGGATGAAGTACGAGAAGGTGAGGAGGCGGTCGGCGAGCACCAGCGACGCGGCCACGAGCCACCAGACACGCAGCGGCCCCGTGGTTTGGAGTGCCAGGGCGAAGCTCGCCAGGGTGAGCAGCGTCAAGGGGCCCGTGCTGACGAAGGCCCAGAAGCGCAGCCCCACGTTGTCTTGCCTTGCCGCCTCCGCGAACCAGTGTGAGCCCGGGGCGTCGAGCCACCTGGGGAGCACGATGCGATGCTCGTAGAGCCCCGCCCCCAGCGAGATGCCGAGGTTGAGCACGAGGAGCCACAGGATGATTTCCGCCGCCGACCACTTCATGTTCATCATGCGGGAAGGATGCGTCGCGGACCCCTCGGTGTCTTTCGTGCCCTTGTGCTGTTTTTCTCGTTCCTGCGGTGTTCGTCATGAGCTCCCGACACGCCCTCCTCGAGCAGATAGGCGCCGACATCGCCCGCTTCCAGGAGGGCTCCGCGGCATTCGACGCGACCGTGGGGGAGGTGCTCGCGCTGGGCCGCGCGGAGATGACCTGCCTGGCGCAGTTGCACTTCGGTGGTCCCGCGCCATTGAGCGCGGTCGCGCGGGGCACCGACGTGGAGCGGCTCGAGCTCGCGGGGTACGTCCGGCGAGAGGTTGTCGGGGGCGGCAGGCGGCTCGTGCTCACCGAGCATGCGAAGGAGTGGATTGAGACGCTGTGGGGACCCCTGCGCGAGGAGGGCTTCCAGTTGATGGCGTCCTTGCCGGATGAGGAGCTGCATGTCATCGCGGGAATCCTGAGCGCGGTGCGAGGAGTCCAGGACCGGCACGCCGCCCGGGTCGCGAAGTTGCTCCATGCGCCCGGAGGAGCAGGGGCGGCACGGCGGCGAGGGGGCCTCTCCTCCGCCGCGCTGCATCGGGTGCGGCTCTTCATCGAGGCCCACCTGGCGCGGCGCATCCGAGTGGAGGAGCTGGCCCGGCAGTCAGGCTTGAGCGTCTTCTACTTCACGCGGGCCTTCAGGCAGTCCATGGCGATGACACCTCATGCCTACGTGCAACAGCGAAGGGTGGAGCGAGCACGTGTGCTGTTGAGCAGCACCTCGCGCTCGCTGGGGGAGATCGCTCTCGAGGTCGGCTTCAGCTCGCAAAGCCACTTCACCACCGTGTTCCGGCGGCTGACGGGACTGACGCCGGCTGTCATCCGGCGCGGGGGCGGGTGAGGCGCATGCCGTTCATCAGATGGTGTCCATGACGTCTCCAACGAGCACCGGCTGGGGCTCACCGAGCAAGACATCTACCAGCGGCTCTACCAGGGCGTGCGGCGATTGATGGAGCTGGAGCGTCAGCTCTCCATGCCGCGGCGCCATGCGCGCTTCCGCGGGCGCGAAGAGGGACAGGCGCCCTGAACGCGGCTGAAGGGGTTGAGGCGTTTGACTCGCTCCCTGGATGAAGTCGCGGGGTGCGTGAGTCCTCGGGCGCTGACTTCGGGATGGACGTGCCAGGACGCGAGGAAGGAGCCCAGTGGCCTGGTGGATGGAACATCAGCGAGTGCTGACAGTGAGCCGCGCCTGCAACGCGGAGTGCGCCGCGATGGCACTCCCCAGGGGCGGAGAGGACACGGCTCCTGCATGCTCCCGCCCGCGCGGTTTCAGCACTCAGCAGCGCCGCCCTCGCTTGTATACCCTCGGCCTTCAATGGAAGGTGGCTCGATGACATTCCTTCGACGGATGCGATTCACGCGGGCGGCGGTGGCGGTGTTCAGCCTCTCGAGTTTCGGCTCGGCCATGGCCGAGCCCGAGGTG
Source organism: Myxococcus stipitatus (assembly GCF_037414475.1). Next base: position 7,396,338 of record NZ_CP147913.1, read on the forward strand.
AAGCCGGCGCCCGAGGTGCTGGAGGTGGGGGCGCTCACCTCGGCCTTCGCGGAGTTCCAGCGGACCTGCGACGCCGAGGGCCGCCGGCTGTGGGGCCACTCGCTGTGTGCCCCTCTCCTCGTCGTGCATCCCGTCACGCGAGTCTTCGTCGCGAGCACCTGGCCGGAGGGGAAGGGGACAGGTCCCTGGGTCGGCGTGTTCCCCTCGGACCTCACCATCGCCAACACGGCCCTGTCGTGGGCGGGAACCACGTGGGTCCAACTCCAAGGCCCGTTGCCCGAGTCCCCCAGTCGCCGCCGCGCCCTCCTGGCGCACGAGGCCTTTCATCGTCTGCGCGCCACGCTGGGCCACCAGGGGCGGGAGATGAGCAATGCCCATCTCGATGGAATGGAGGGGCGGACGCTGCTTCAACTCGAGTGGCGCGCCCTGGCGGCGGCCTTGCGCGCGACGACCCCTTCGGTCCGAGCCCGCGCCGTCGAGGACGCGCTGGTCTTCCGCCGCGAGCGCCGAGCGCTCTTCCCCGAGGCGGCGGTCGCCGAAGGGCTGCTCGAGGACAACGAGGGCCTCGCCGAGTACACGGGCGTGACGCTGGCGGCATCGGACGCACGCGGCAGGCGAGCGCTGGCGCTGGAGAACCTCGACGATGCCGTCAAGCGAAGCTCCTTCGTGCGTGCCTTCGCGTATGCCTCGGGTCCCGCCTACGGCCTCCTGCTGGATGAGGCGGGGCCTCGCGCCCAAGGATGGCGTGCCCGTGCGCTCGCCGGCGCGGACCTGGGAGCGTTGCTCCAGGACGCGCTGCGGCTGGGGGCGCCCGAATCGTCTCCCGAACGCGAGGCACGCCACGGAGGCGCCCAGTTGCGAGAGGCCGAACGCGAGCGGGCGCGCCTCGCCCAGGCGCGCGCCGAGGCGCTGCGCAAGAAGCTGGTGGAGGGCCCCGTGCTGCGCCTCCCCTTGGTCCGCATGCGCATTCAGTTCAACCCCGGGGAGCTCGTTCCGCTCGCCGAGCACGGCACGGTGTATCCCGGTGCCCGCATCGTCGATGAATGGGGTTCGCTCACCGCGACCTCCGGCGTGCTCCTCTCCCCGGACTGGAAGACGGCCACGGTGAACGCACCGTCCTCGGCTCCCCGGGATTCACGTTGGGAAGGCGAGGGCTGGGTGCTGGAGCTGGCCCCTGGTTGGCGGACCAGCGCGGGGCCGCGACCGGGAGACCAGGTTCTCCTGGCCCCCGAGGCTCGCGCGCCAGCGCCTCAACGCTAGCCAACGTCGGCCGCGAGCCCCGCGGAGGCTACGAGAGCAGCTCCGTCATTCCATGGACCAGACGGAGCGCGTCTGCTTTTGAGGGGACACCGGCGTCTCGCAGTAGCAACGCGGGCGGTGCGTGACGTTCGACGTCGTTGCGCAGCCCGTGCAGCGTCTCGCGGCGTGCCTCGCGTAGCCGTTCCCTCGTGGCGGAAGTCATCCGTTCGGAGGCCCAGGCATCCACGGCCCATGGGTCGCACTGCTGATTCCTCGAGGTCTACACGTGGGCTCCAGGCTTTCGTTGGTGGAGGTCGCACAAGGCAGTCTGGTGGAGGGAGACGCGTGTGTGCTCGTCAACGCCTCCAACACGAACGTGCAGCTGGGCTCGGGGGTCTCCGGGGCCATCCGGCGCGCGTGCGGGCCGGGCTTCCAGGAGCACATCGTCTCGGCCATGTCACCGAGCACCTGCGGGCACGGGAGCACCCCCGCCTCGACCGCGTCGTGTTCTACGGCTACTCGCTGCCCGAGTACGCGGCGACCGTGGAGGTCGTCTCCCGCTACTTCGCGCTGCCTGAAGGCTCGGTGCCTCGGGAGGTGCTGGAATTCGTGGAGCGCTGCCGGGAACAAGAGCGTCAGGGGAAGTAACCAGACGCTCCGAGGGGAAGGGTCAGGTCCCGGAATGAAACCGGCTCTTCCTCGTGGCGCCCGGGGACTGACCGTAGCGGCGCCGGAAGGCATTGCCGAGATGACCCTGGTTGGCGAAGCCAGCCTCCAGCGCCACGTCCGCCAAGGGGCGGTGCGTGTCCAGCACGAGGGCGAGCGCATGCCGCAGCCGCACCTCCTGGACGTACTGGTGGATGCTGGTCCTCATCACCTTGCGGAAGACGCGGCATGCGTGGAAGGCGGAGACGCCCGCGCCCTGGGCCAGCGTTTCCACGGAGATGCCCGCGTCGAAGTGGAGCGCGGCCTCGTGGGCGATGGCGTGGGCGATATCTCGCTCGCGGGGGCTCACGTCCGTGGACGAGTGCCCGGACGGGGTGAGGACGAGGCCCAGCGCCTCCTCCACCTGGAGCCGGTCCAAGGTCACTCCCGAGCTCGCGTGATTCATCACGGCCTGGAGCTTGCGATAGGCGTCCTCGCCGACGGGGAGCGTCGTGGCGTCCGAGGTGTCCCAGCGGCGCAGCCAATCGCCTCGCACGGAGACGCACGCGTCGCCGCTCCCATGGGGGTGGCTGATTTCGCAGGGCCGGCGCGGGCTCAGTCTCAGGCCGATTCCTGGAGAGACCACGGCGCGGGTCCTCGTGTCGCGGAACTGGAAGCGACCGTGGAGCGCGAGCACGAGCCGCTCGCTGTCCACCGCCTCCTCCCTGAGCCGGGGACCATCTTGTCCGTCGCAGGTGACGCGGTAGAGCTGGAGGTCTGGCGCGCTGAACAAGGGCGCGGCGTGCAGGCGCGGCATGTCGTCACCATGTTCCGACACCCGAGACGGGGCAAGCGCCGCGTCCGCGGTCCAGGGAGCAAGGATGTGTAAGACGGTGTCCCCGCCGTCTCCTAGGGTGGTGACCCCTTGGAGAGGTGCACCATGTCGAAGTCCATCCCCCCGCACACACAGCGGGCCTTGGAGTTGTTGCGCGCCGAAGGACCCCTCCCGGCCCTGGCCGAACCCCTCGCCTTGTTCGGACGTTTCGTGGGGGCCTGGGACATGGACATCGCGTTCTTCGACGCGATGGGGAAGGAGACATATCGCCAGCCTGGCGAGTGGTCCTTCTCGTGGGTTCTCGACGGGCGCGTCATCCAAGATGTGCTCGCCTATCCGAACCCCGAGGGGCTGAGGACATCTCCAGGAGAGCGGCGTATCGGCACGTCGTTGCGTCACTTCATCCCGTCGCTAGGCGCATGGCGGGTCGTCTGGATGGGCGCCACGGTGGGCTACCTCGTCTCGCTCATCGGCCGCGCCGTGGGGGACGACATCCATATCGAGGGCCAGGACCCGGACGGCAGGCCGCTGCGTTGGATGTTCACGGAGATCTCCGATGATGCCTTCACCTGGCAGGGCTTCCTCTCGGACGACGGAGGCGTCACATATCGGCTCACCCAGCGGATGCTCGCGCGTCGTCGTGTTCATTGAGCCTCATTGCACCCGCCGGACATGGACTAACGCCGGATGGGTGTCAGCGTGAAGGACGCCGTGCCGCTGGCGGGGATGCTCAGCGGCGTGGGCGCGAACTCCAACCCCGGATTGGATTCGTCGAGGATGCGAACCTTCGCGATGTAGGGCCCGGGTGTCAGCATGTTCGTCTGGACCTTGCCGGAGTACGTGGAGAACCCGCTCTCCAATCCCTCAGCCTCGACCGACTGGAGGATGAGGGTCACCTGCGCGCGAACGAGCTGACCCTGGTGGTCTCGAATCATCACCTCCACGTCGGCGCCTCGCACCAGCGTCACGTCGAAGGAGTCCTGGTTCGCATCCAACCTCACGCGGAATGGAGGGTAGTGGGGCCGGGCAACCAGCTTGAGTACGAGCGGCACCGACGGGAGGTGCTCCAGCACGAATGTCCCGTCTGCCTCCATGTCCACGGGGACCTGGCCTGTGCGAGCGCCAATGTCTCGCCCATCCTCTTGTTCGACCTGGACGAGCAGGGGAATCGCGCCGACCGGCCCGTCCTTGGTGAAGACTCGCCCCGAATATGGTTTCCCTGTCCCGGGCTCTCGCAGGATGCCGCGCACCGTCCTGCCCACCCTCATGGTGAGCGTCCCGAGGTCCTGCTCGCCCTCCGAGGAGTCCAGCTCCCGGACCAGGGGCATGAAGTTCCGGTGCTTGATGACGAGCTGTCCCTTGTCGAACTCGTCCCTCGCGACGTCGAAGCTCCCGTCCTTCGCGGTCATGGCCCGACTGCCCACCTCGGCGTCTGGCAGCGGTGCGCCGTCCTCCTGGACGAGCCGCCCACGCACGCGCGGGACACGTGTCATCACCAGACGAAGCTCCGGGCCATCGCGTTCGATGTAGTAGGCCTTCCCGACCAGGGTCCCTCCACGGGAGCGCGAGGGATTCAAGCGGTAGCGCTCCGAGCCCACGGCCAACGCGTACCGGGGGTCGGTCAAGTCACGCAGGACGAAGCGGCCCTCGGCGTTGGTGCGGACACCCATCGTGGGGTAGGTCGCTTCGTAGGATTCCGTGTCGGAGGGGTCCTCGGTGAGTTTCTTGGCCAGGACCTTCACGTCGGGGAGCGGGCGCCCTTCGATGTCCACGACCACTCCGTGCAACGCGCGGCCCTCCTCCAGGCGGAGGACGACGGCGTCGGAGGCTTCGCCCTCGCGGACCTCCACGTTCTGGGAGAGCAGCCGCTCCGTGCCATTCCCACCGACCCAGATCGACGCCTTCAGGGTGTAGCGCCCTGGCGCGAGGTCCTTGAACACGAAGCGCCCCTCGTCATCCGACGACTCCATTCCCGAGATGGACGAGACACCTTCGACATACAGATAGACGGAGACACCTGGCAGCGGCTTCTCCGCCGCGTCCACCACCCGGCCGGGCAGGGTGGGGCGTCGCTGAAGCACCAGTCGCACGTTTTGGGACGGAACCGAGATGTCCACGGAGTCCATCGTGAAGTCTTCCGACTCGGCGTCGATCCACCCTTCGCCCTCCCGGCTGATATCCACCGAGAACCTCCCCGCCGCATCGGAGACGGTCGCTTCGCCATGTTGGTAGGGCGGCTCCTCCGAGCCCTCGATGCGCACGGCGAGCAGCACCGACACATTCCTCAGGGGATTGCCCTCGGTGTCGACCACGATTCCCTCCACGGTGGCTGCGCGCTTGAGCGTGAAGTCGATGGGGGCCGTCTCGGTGCCCCCTGCGTGGAGCTTGAAATCATCGAGGTAGTGGGCGGCTTCGACCGAGACCTCTCGCCGTGGAGGAGTCCCGTGAGATTGCGGATGGGCCTTCGCGAAGGCTTCCATGTCCACGAACTCCATGGGCTCCAGCGGCCCCAGGCGATAGCGCCCCGCTGAGTCCGTGACGGTCGAGACCTGCGGAGACAGCTCGCCTCCCAGGCGGAGGGTCTTCACGAGGGCGCCCGGAATGGACCGGCCCTCTTCGTCCCTCACGGTGCCGTGCAGGTGGATTCCCGGCTGGAGCTCCAGGACCAGGTCGTCGCCGGGTGGAGTGTGGAGGCGGCCAAAGCTCCCTTGCGCTGGGCTCTCGGCGAAGAGCGAGCGGGACTCCGGGCTTGCCACCGTGAAGGTGAAGCGCCCCTTGGAGTCCGTGAGCGTCGCGGCGGCGGCCCTGTGGTCGTCCCAACTCAGCTCGACCAGGGCACCCGCCACGGCGGCTCCCCCGGGTGTCACGACGCGTCCCGTGAAGCGAGTGGTCTGTCCGAGCTCCACGCGCTCGGGCATCAGGTCCACGCTTCGGAAGAACTGGCTGCCCCATCCATCGCCCATCACCACGGCGGCATAGTCCGTCCGAGGGAGTGGGCCGAATGTGTAGCGGCCCTCCGCGTCCGTCTTCGCTTCGAAGAAGAGCAGCTGTGTGTGGCCCAACAGGATGATGCGCGCGTTGGGGATGGGCTGTTCATCCGTGACACGCACGACCTGTCCTCTGAACGTGACGCCTGCTTCGAGGGGGAGCGACACGCCCTCCGTTCCCACCTCGACCTCTGGCAGGAGCGCGGCCCCCATGTCGCCGAGGGCCCAGAGCGTCACCTTTCCCTTGGCGAGCCCTTCGAGGGAGAAGGCTCCGTTGGCGCCCGTGGTGGACTCCGCGAGTGTCCGTGCCGCCCGTGCGTAGAGGTCCACCTGCTCGCGCAGCTCCTCGGGGTCCAGCGCCCAACAGGGCGGGTCATCCGCGGAGGCGGCGGCTTCGGCGCGAGGAGTGGCCTCGCGTGAGATGCAGGGCATCACCTCCGCGAGCACTCGCCCGGAGACACTTCGGGAGGCGAAGGCGCGCGCGCCCAGGACAGGGCTCTTGTCCTCGCGCAGCGTGCCAGTGATGCGTGCGTCTCCGGTGGGAGGAGGCTCGGCCCAGTGTGGGGAGGTATCGCGGGATGACTCGGGGGACGGAGGCATCCCGGTGGCCACCGGAGGCGTCGACGTGGCGGTCCAAGCGAAGAAGGCCATCAGCGCCAAGGCCAGGACCACGGCAAGGCCCACCCACTTCCCACGCTTCCCCGTACGCATGTCCTGGCCCGTGCTCGTGTTGCGCCCCCATGTGGGAGCGGAGGCGGAGAGCATGACACCTCGGCCGACGAATGCGTCGCCTGGTTCTGGCTGGCCTCCGCGTCTGGCCAGGACACCCCGGCCGGCGAGGGGGTCGGTCGAAGGGGTACATGCGCCTACTCACGAAAGGGACTCGAGGAGCTTCTCGCGTTTGGAGCACACCCTTTGAAATCGCAGCCGCCTTGCGTGCGTAGTCTCCGCGCCAGCTCGCGCTCTGGCCCTTCGGTGTTCGAGGCTGGGTGACACGGCGAGCTCCTCCACGTGTTTCATGTCCCATGCCGTGCCGCACCACGCTGAACCGCGAACCTCCACGATGAAGAACAAGGCACTCTGGGTTCTCTTCGCCGTCCTCTGCCTGGGCGTGGGCCTGTACCCCATCAGCTACCTCTTCACGGACCCGAACTCCGGGTTTCGCGCGAGGAAGGGTGTCGAGCTGCTCACCAGTCCAGTCTGGAACGCGGCCTTCTACACGCACCTGGCCCTGGGAGGACTCGCGCTGTTCATCGGCTGGACCCAGTTCATCGCGAGGCTGCGGCTCAAGTTCCCCGTCGTGCACCGGCTCCTCGGGAAGGTCTACGTCGGGGCGGTCATGGTGAGTGGGCTCATGGGCCTCTATGTTGGCTTCTTCGCCACGGGGGGCGTCATCTCCGCCGCGGGCTTCGTCAGCCTGGGCCTCGTCTGGCTCTACACCACCGCCTCCGCCTTCTGGCACATCAAGAACCGGCGGCTCGAAGAGCACCGGCTCATGATGACCTACAGCTATGCGGCCTGCTTCGCGGCGGTCACGCTGAGGCTCTGGCTCCCCTTGTTGATCATGGCGATGGGCAACTTCACCTCGGCCTACAGGGTCGTCGCCTGGCTCTGCTGGGTCCCCAACCTCGGCGTGGCCTGGCTGCTCTCGCGCAGGCAGCTCCCGGCGCGCGAACTCGCGGCTTCGTGACGAGGCCGTCCTCGGCGGAGAGGGCGCGGGCGTTCATTCCTTCAAGCGCGAGAAGTCCATCACCCAGTTCGTCTCCCAGCTCTCGCCATTGTCGGGAGAGAACGCCTGTTCCCAGCGTGCGGTGTCCTGGCCCAGGCGGGTCCACGTGAAGCGCACGCGGATGGAGCGGCCTTCGAAGGTGTCGTTCGTTTCGAACAAGCCCACGTCGCCCGAGAAGCGGCCCACCACGGGCGGGTCGATGGCGTGGCTCCGGTTGTCCACCCAGGCGATGGACCACTGCGCCGTCGCGGGGTTGTAGACCCGCAGCGCGATGCCCACGAAGCCGGGCCAGAACTCGCTGCGATAGGTCTCCTGGTTGCCGAGCCCACCTGGGAGAGGTTTCTCCTCGGCGGAGGACTCGAATGAAATCCACTCGGTGCACCCCTTCAACCGTTCCTTGAGACGGCGGTTGTGGACCCGCCAGGTGCCCATGAGGAAGTCGAAGTCCCGCGCCCCGTCGCTCTGTCCCTGTGTCCGCACGCCACCCACTCCGTTCTGGATATCGAGGGCCCAACGCGGGCCCAAGGAACGCGCACGGTAGGAAGCAAGTAGGACGAATCCCGCCCTGATTCGGACGGCCGCTTCATCACGCACCAAGGTTCTCGGGGGCTCCAGTGAAAGCCAGCGGAGTCAACCCTCTCCACCAGGGAGATGTGTCCAGCTAGACCACAGCCGACCCAATCCCTCGTTGTTGACTGGCTTGGGTCGGAAAGGACCTTAAGGGGGCCAAGAGAGACCTCTCATTGCGGAGTCTGTACCTTGTCGAGGTGGCTCGACACGCTGGTGGGCAGCAAGAATGGCATATACGTCGAGGCAGAGACTTATCGGCGTCATCGCGTGACTCTTCGGTTACCGCGAGCTCGGGATGGGCGGGGTGCGTCGGTTTGCGGTGAATCCAAAGCGGAGGTGGTTGGCGACCCCTCTCTGCGAAGATGTTCGCGAAGCATTTTCCAGGGCCACATCTTGCCGCAGGCCGCATCGTCTGAGCAGTAAGGCATGACCAGGCCAGAAGGCCCGGGCATGAGCTGAATGGGGGCTTCGCAAGTGCATCGGGGCTTGAGACGACTGAGCACGACTGTCAGGACTTCCAGCCCAACAGTTTCGGTCTTCTCGCAACGCTCTTCGCTACACTTCAGGAAGGGGCCCTTGGTTCCAATCCACGATTTCCGCCTTCCTCCACAGCCTGGGCACGTGAACGCGGAGGGGGATAGTTCCTCGCGGAGAGCTGTTGGCAATCGGTCTGCTGATGGCGGCGAAACGAGAGGCGATAGTGTCTCTGCTTTCTCCGTGGACGCGGGATTGGACCTCGTGCGTGCAACACCTTGGAGGACTTTCTCGTTCCCGCCATCCTGCCGCCCCACAAGGTGGGCTGCTCGTGCTGGAGGTATACCCGGTGGGTATGTATTTGAGGGGACGGCTGGCGTCATCGATCTCGCTTCCTGCCACTTACGCATCAGCACTTCGGAATGACGAACGATGTGGGAGCGGAGTGAGTCATCCCCAAGGGAGGTTCTCTGCGCTTCTGCTTGCCGTCCCGCTGGGGAGATCCCGAGTTCCTTCAGCCGAGAGAACACAGGCACCATTGCTGCCTCTGGATCCCGAAAGAATGCGCTGCCTCGAATTCGCACGAAGCGCCAACCGAGTCTTTCGAGAATCGCCTGTCGAGCCATATCCTCCGGAATCTTTTCGATGGGGTGAAAGCGGTCACCATCACACTCGACCGCCAATCTCCGTTGATTCCCTTCGACCACAATGTCAATACGGTAATGTCCCACCTTCCACTGGGAGGTCACGCAGTAACCAGCTCGGATGAGCCGCGCCAAGACTTCATGCTCGAAGCGGGACTCAGCCTTCTTTTGCGCCTCCTGAATCTCCTGTTCGATACCGCCAGGGTTGGCGAAGTGCTCAATCAACCGTCGGCGCAGATCATCTGGCTTCAGGTCGATTCCCGGGTTGAGTGAGTGGATGAGCCAGAGCTGGTCCCGAGCACGACTTACCGCAACGTTGAATCGCTGTTTGAACTCGGTTGTCGCACGAAGGCTCAATGGTCCTCCATCACGAGGACTGTCCACCATGGACAGGAACATGACATCGCGCTCGTCTCCTTGAAACTGCGCGGCATTGCCGCAAAGGATTCGGCGGCTCTCGTATTCTGAAGGTGGCAAGTGCTCGCGCAGGATCTCGTCCACTGCAAATGCTTGCTCGTCACCCACGAGCGAGATGACCCCGAACGTGCTTCCAGCATAGGCGGGGTGTGCAATGGCGGACGCAACGAGCGAAGCAACCGTAAGTGCCTCGGTTCGGTTCACCTTGTCTTCCGCGCGTCCTTCGACTCGATGGGCGAGGAGGGCTGGCTTCACGCGCGCGCTGGAGGACTCTCTCAGTGGGCGAATGCGTCCCTCATAAGACAGCTGGTTGCTGAACTCGATGATGTCGGGGACGCAGCGGAAGTGTTCTGTCAGGCAGACCATTCCCCCAAACGATGATCTTGCCAAGTCATAGATTGACATGCGTCCGTCGTAGAGGAATGCATTGGGAATCCCCGGAAGGTGTTCCGCGATGAGCTTCTCGACGACTCCGAGATTTTGCCCCACTGCGGACGGGCTCACCTGCTCGTGGTCGCCCACCACCACTGCACGCTCCGCCATGTAGAGTGCGATAAGTGCCATTGCGTCGCACTGGCTCGCTTCGTCAATGATGACCACGTCGAACCTCGTCGTGGCATTGAAGTTCTCAACGACCTGCGCAAGCGGCATGATCCACACAGGGACAGCCCCTTGGCATTCGCTCATCAGTCGAGCTGCCTCGGCTCGCAGTTTTGGGGCACGAGTCCCCGTCCCCTTTCCGATGCGGCGCATGGTGGTCGACCACCCCTCCAGTGCCTGTTGTTGCTGAAGGGTTGTCCGCTCTACTTGGGCGGCCCATGAGCGTCTTTCGATGAGATTCGCGGTACAGCGCCGTAGTTCTTCAGAAAGAGCCTCCATTTGCTCCTGAAGGAGGGGAATCCGGACGCGTCCACGGCGCTCCAATTCGTCATGGAGCTGGCGCCAGCACCACGCTGCCGCAGGGTCTCCCGGAGGCACCCCAAGACCATGAATTCCACGACGCTCATGAATGGCATCTGCCCATCCAGGCGCGACTGCCTCCAGTCGCTTCAGTAACGCTCGTCTCTGCGCCTGCATTTGCTGTCGCTCATGGACCTCCGAGAGCGCAGCGAAGTTGCGAGCATAGGCTTCGGCGTCCTGCGCTCCGAGCGCCTTCACCAGTCCCCTGACGATGGGAGATGACGCTGCGGCTCCACCCCAGCTGTCGAACTTGGCGAGAGCCCTCTGGAGATTTGACCTGACGCGAGCCAGTTCCACAGCCCGCGCACGCGAGCGCAGTGCGGGGACGATTGTTTCTGTCAGGGCGCCCCGGAGGCGAAGCAGCTTCCCGTTGGGAGCCAGGTTGACGGGCTCCGCATTCATCAACTCCGCCCAGCGAAGGCCACACCGGTCCAGCGTTTCCTTGAGCGGGGCCCATGCTTCGACCGCCCACTCCAGATGGCGCTCAATCTCTCCGCAGAACTGAAGCGCAGTCACCTCGGGCGAGGCTCCTAGCTCCGCCGATGACGGTGCCCCAAGAGGCGTGAGTTGCCGGTCCCAGCGCCCGCAGAGCGATTGACGCAAGCGCTTAAGTCCCAGAGTCGCAGCCAAGGCTTGGAAATGGATGCGTTCCCGAGGCTCGCCAGCCTCGACCCGACTCCCTCGGATGACACGCTTCCAGGATGGGTGCGTAAGGAGCGTGAGGGTGCCCAGCTTTCCCCCATTCTCAAGGTGCTGCTGAATGTCGGCCAGGACTTGTTGTTGTTCCTCGAAGGCCATCTCCGCAGTGTTCTCGGGGGCATGCTGGAGTAAGAGTTCGTGTGCACTCAACGCCTCGGCTCGCACTCGTCGTACCTGCTCGATCAGGGCCTTCCAGGAGTCCGTCTCTGCCTCGCCCTCCATTCCGGCCGCGATGGCCGAGAGTTTCCACTCCTCTGTGCTGCCCAGTGGGGCCATCGTGGTGAGGCACTGGGTGGCAAGTTCATCGAAGTCCGTGGGCTCTTCGGCGTTGGGGGCGGTGGACCAGAAGCCTGCATGATGCTCAATCCTGTTCGCCTCCATGGCTCGTTGCTTCTGGAGAAGAGCATCCAGTCCCTTGGGAGAGAGAATGGCACTGAGTGGCGGAAGTGAGCGACTCAGCTCCGCTTCGTGCAGCGCTGTCATTGCGATGTTCGTGCGGTACAGTTCACGGACCTCTTCCTCCATGAGAGAAAGAGCGGCTCCAAGCATCACAGGCCCAGGCAGCCAGTGGTGCTGCATCTTCTCTTCCGAGACCTTTCGAGCGGCCTGCGAGGGAGTCCATGATTCCCCGGAGACCACGACGTCTCGATACTCATCAGTGACGGCTTGGGTCATTTCCTCTCGGACTCGACTGAGCCGTTCGTGGAGTTGACTCCGCTGCTTGGCGAAGCGAGCGGCTTCGGCTCTCAGCCTCGTACCATCGCTGGATGCGAGGCGCTCGGAGATGGCGGACACCGCTCCCTCGAGTTGCTTGCGACTTTCGAGGTCACTCTCCAGAACGCTCACGCAGAGGGGCCGGAGTTCAGGCACTACCTGGTTTCGGAGCACCTTCAGCGCCTTCGTGGTGTGGCTTGTGACTAGGACACTCTTTCCTTGGGCCAGCAGATGGCCCACGAGATTGGCGATGGTGTGTGTCTTGCCTGTCCCCGGTGGCCCTTGGACCAGAACGCACCCGTGTTGTTCCAACCGTTTCGCGATCTCCTCTTGTTCAGGATTCGCGAGCTTGCTCAGCAACACTTCCAGTGGTTCGGGTGGCGCGGCGCCCCGGCCCTCACTGTTGCGGCCAGTTACTCCAGAAGTGGCCTCCGTACCAACGATGCGGAGGAGTGACGAGGGCAATTCCGTACGTGTCGTCAGCTCCTCAATGATGCCGTCGAGTGCACGGGCAAAGCCCAGACTCCGGGTTCGGAGGAGCAAGACAGGGTCTCGCCCGAGCTGAGGTGTCTCCGCATCCGGCTTGGGAGGGCCGTCCGCTATGAACTCGCCCTGGGCTGAGAGCTGAATCAGCAGGCGCCGGAGGAAGCCCGAAGTGTCCGCGTCGCCAAGGGGGGAGTACCCTCCCTGGGTGAGTTCATTGCGGCATTGGGCAAGGATTCTCCCATCCAATTCCTCTACCGAGCTGAACAGTTCAGAGTAGAGGTCGATGCCGCGCCCACTGTCGGCGATGGTGAACTCAGGAATCTCTGGGTTGAAGCGGAGTTGAGTCCTTTGAAGAAGGATGGGATGGAACATGCTTCCTTCGGCCTGGCGCCAACTGAGAACGCCATCGCCGAGCACCAATTCGAGCCGTTCGGACTCGCGTTCGATCCGACCACGGAGTTCATAGAGTTGCTCGAACAGTTGCATGGCTTCTCTCGCGAGCTTTTCCGGTCCGGCCCATGCTTCGCGGCCGGATTTCCATTGATTGAAGGCGGATACCCGCGCAGGGCTGTCCTCGAACTTCACGGCTCTCGTGTGTCCCTGTGGACCAGATTCAGGGCGTGAGGCGTGAATTTCGAGGGCCTTGAATGGGTCCGTCCAGCCCTCTCTTAGCCATTTCTCAAGTTCCTTGCCGGGCGAAGGAGGCGCGGTCAGGGTGGGACGCCGAACCCGAAGAATGACATCCTGCTCCAGGGATTCGTCGTCTTCGTGCGCTTTTGGAGCTGAGCCAGCGGAACGTACCAGCCGGACAGCAGGATGTGTGGGAAGAGAGCGGAGCCGTAGACTCCAGAGTTGCTCTTTGACTGTCCGCGGCGCCGGGTTTCTGTGCCGGTTCAGCGACTGAAGATAGCGAAAGACTCGAGCGGTGCGCTCGTGAGCAACGCGAACGGGGTCGGGAACAAGCATGTGACCTGACTGTGCGAAGTCGTTGACGACTTCAGGATGGCGAACAGGTGCGGGAGCCATGATTCTGGCCCTAGCGGGCGGCCAATGACAATGGGGGCAGCTACTTGACTGGCAGAAGCTCTAATTGCGGATTCTCCAACGGCGAGTTCCGTGTACCGCACTAGATTGATGAGACTTCATGAGGCCGGCCCAGCCGGGCCGCTTGCTTTTGCATCAGCGCTAGCCGTGAATGAGATCCGCTCACGTCGACATTGACAACCTTCATAAGGATAGCGGCTGAAGGGATGGGCATCACGTGTCACCTCAGTCCACGAAGGGCTGGATGCCCCGGCTTCGCTTCGCCAGTCCCGAGGCGAAGAACCCGCCGCAGTCCACACGCCGGGTGCAGCGCTCGCAGTCCTCGGCATAGAGATTCTTCCAGTCGGAGATGCTTTTGCGCGCGAAGGGATGCAGCTCGGTGGGAAGGGTGCAGAGTTGGTGATTGTAGATGGATGTGTCGAGCCCCGCGCGGCTCAGCGTTCGGACCGCGGCGGTGAGCTGGTCCTGGTAGTCGAGCGGGTCGACCCACAGCAGGCCGAGGTTCGCGCGGGCAAATCCCATCAACTCCAACCCCATCAGCGCGACATGATCGACGAACAGCAGGTTGCGCGTGATGAACTCCGCGAGCTGTGGCAGGCGGGTGTACGTCTGTGCATGGACCACGCATCGCAGCTCTACGCGCACTCGTGCGCGTTTGAGGTGGAGGATGCCCCGGAGAGTTTCGTCATAAGCGCCCATGGCCTGCACGACGTAGTCATGCTCTTCGGGCAAGTCTGAGTAGAGCGGCACGCCGAGCATGAGGTCGGGATGCCGGACCTTCGCCACCGCGCGTGCCAACTCGGGGTTCGCGAAGCCGCGCCCGTTGGTCAGGATATGGACGGACGTCCGCGGCAGATGCTGCTTCATCCGCTCCAGCAACTCGACGAGGCGGCCCTTGAGCAGGCTCGGCTCACCGCCGGTGATTCCAATCTCGCGGGTCTCCGGGGAGATGAGCGGGAGCGTCTCCATCAGTTCGTCCACGAGCCAGGAGTCATCCTGTTTGCGGGGAGGCTGGGAGCACATCAGGCAGTTGTTGTCGCAGCGTTCCGTCACCAGGAATGTGTTCGATGGCGAGGCACGGCGGTACAGCGTCGCCAGGGATACTCGCTGGGGGTGAATGCGAACCACGTCTCCTTCCGCGAGATAGTGCTGGCTCGTGGGCAGGACGTAGACATCCTCCAGGCCTGGACTCACGAGCCCTTCTTCCAGCAGGAGGTACCCACGGAAGCCTGGGGGCAGGAGCTGGGTGGGCCGCCGGACGAGGAGAATCTCGCGTTCGCGAGCGGAGGACGTGTCGTCCGGCTGCTCTCGAATGCGGCCGATGAACGGCTCGAAGGAGCACACCGAGAGAGGTTTCAGACCGGCCGCCGCGAGTTCCAGGGCAGGCATGACTCAGCGCCACCCCATGAGGATGTCGCGCGCGCGGGCATCATCCTCGATAAGCCGGATGAGGTGCCGCAGCACGCTCATCTGCTTCCTGCAGAAGGTGCTGAACGCCTTGTGCCCGACGGAGTCCTTCATCGTTGCCTGGTGGAAGATCGGGTCCGCCCCACAATAAGGGAGGAAGGCACAGTCGCCGCACATGGGCACGCCTTCTGGCATCGTGTCGCTCAGGTGGGCCAGGAGCGTCTCGGACGTCATGATGGACTCATAGGAGTCACGAGAAAGGTGCCCGAGCCGGAAGGAGAAGTCGCCCATCTCCGCGAGCATCCGTCCCTCGTCGGAAGCGTACACTGCCCCGTCATAGTTGTAGACGAGCGCACCGATTCCGATGCCCGCGGGCGACTGGAGGTCGACATATGTCGAGCCCCTCGGGGAGAAGAGCTTCTGCAACAGGATGACGGTGAACTCTTCCTGGAGCGGATAGCCCTGTTCGTTGATGCGTAGGATGTGCGCAAGCCCTCGCTTGTAGAACTCCACCCAGGCCTCGACGTCGTACTGGCGCGAAGGTCGCTGGCGGACAGCGAACCCATACGGGCTGAGATTCCTCAAGAAGATGCCGTGGAAGCCCTGTCGCACGTACTCGTCGATGATGTCCTCGACCCGCTCCAGGCTCGCCTGTGTCGTCGTCATCAGGGCCGAGATGGAGTCTGGCCCGAGCGCTCGCCTCGCCCGTCGAATCGCGTCGAGCGTGCGTTGATGGCTGTCACCGCCACGAACGGGGCGCTGGGCATTGTGGAGGTCCTCGGGCCCGTCAAGGGAGGTCGAGAGCAGCACTCCATGTTCCCGGCAGAAATCCAGCACCTCATCGGTGAGCCGGGAGAGGTTGCTCGCGATGACGAACTGGAGGTCGCGGCCGTGCACTTGGTTCAGGGCCTTGGCTCGCTCGACGATGTAGCGGATGCGCTCGAAGTGGAGCAGTGGCTCGCCACCCTGGAACTCGACCTTCAGGGATGGGGAGGGGCTGCGGAACATGAAGTCGAGCGCCTGGTCGGCATGTTCCTGCGACATGTCGAACTCGAGGCGTCCCTCCGCCTGCCTCGATACTTGGCAGTACGCGCAGGAGTGGTCACAGCGCAGGGTGACCACGAAGATGTGCAGCCCCGTGAATGTCGCGAGCTGCTCAGCGCGGGTCCGGTATTTCAGGGCAAGGAACTCGAGCGCCACACGCGACTGCTCGTCGAACAGGAAGTGCCGCGACTTAAGGGATTTGTAGGTCGGGCGGTCTGGTGGCAGCGAATGGCTGATGAAGTCGACCAGCTCTTTCCGGGGCAGCACAACGTATTCGCCCACGTCGTTCGTCGCGACATAGCGGGAGTCATCCAGTTGGCTGAAGCGGAAAGGAGCAAGCTGGTAGCCCCTCGTGGACTGGTACTTGGTGCGGTCGTGGAACATGGTGTGCGCCGACCTCAGTCCTGACGAATCAGTCCGGTGCGCGAGAATGCCTGGGCGACAATCAGCGCGCGAAGGGCGCGTGTCTCGTCGCCCACTTGCTCCCGCAGCTCCTGGTCCAGCAGCTCCTGGAAGAACAACCGCATTGTCTCCAGTGCATCCTTCTCGGTGATGGTGAGGGCAAAGACGAAGCGGATGGGGAGTTGGTTCGTGTCAGGCGAGCCAAACACGGCGGTGCACCGTTCCGCGAAGCGATAGGCGGACTTCTGTATCGCCGCGAGTCGATAGACGCGCAGGTCGAGGACAGCTTGAACGACTCCATCCCGGAAGATGAATGGCGGCTGGGTCTCGGTGTCCTTCGTCGTCATGTGTCCACTCCTCACCATTCAATCGTGACGTTGCCGGTCTGGCCCGCGACCAGGTTCACCTCGACCGTGGTGGCGCCGATGAACTCGTTTTCGACGCGGACGGTGTGTTTGCCCGCAGGCAACTTCATGACCACTGTCACGTCCAAGCCCGCGGGCTTTCCATCAACGAAGATACGGCCTCCGGGGTATGCGACGAAGAACACCGAGGCAGGCTTGGGAGGAGGTGGTGGGGGCTCCGGGTCGGAGGCGGGGACGTAGTAGCCACCTCCGTAGCTCCGGCTCCTGCTGCCTCTTCCGGAGTAATGGCTGCGATGTGAGGAATGGGAGCGGTGACCCGCGAGCAGAATCTGGCCGCTGGTGGGTGGGACGACGAGGAGCAGCTCATCTCGCGAATCCTCTTCGTCGCGCCGCCTCCACGTGGGCTGTGCGGCCTGGAGTTCGATGCCGGGCACGAGCAGGCCCGATGGCGCGGCGCCACCGAGCAGGCCCATGACCGCCGCGCCGACAGAAAGCAGACGGGGCTGTTTCGGATTCATGGCTTCACCTCACCGACGCGCAGTTCCACCAGGTGGCTCCCATTCCATCTCGCCAGGAGTGTCACGCGGCCATCCTTCCAGGTGGATTGCGTGGGTGACTTCCCGCCTCTGGAGGGCGGAGCGCTGGGCAGCTCCACCGGATGTCCCAGGACACGCGAGAGCAACTCCTTCGTGGCCCCTGAGCGCTTTGAGTTGTTGAGCACCCGCCCGTCCTTGTCCGCTCCCACCAGATACGCACCCACGCAGCGCCCATCTTTCAGTGCACATGAGAGGGAGATGGACGCGGTGGTCTTCGTCAGGATGTTCGGTGTGCTCCCCGCTGTCAGATGAAGCAGGGCGATGGCCACGGCGCGTTCGGCGCCGATGAGTGGAATCCGCTCTTTCTCTTCTCGAGCCCACTCCGCGGCTTGCCGCGCTTGCTCTCCCAGCTTCACGTCGGACGGCGTATCCCCCAACTCGATGGCGAGCGCGGTCGTCTTATGGAGGTGCTGGACCCATTCCAGGGTGGCCGCCTTGGGACGCGGCGCGGGCGTCAATTGACCCACGAGCGTCGAACGTACCTGGCCGAGTCGCTGCTCTCGACTCGGCGTCGGTTCGGCGCGAAGCGCGGCGGCAACAGTCTTCCAGCGGCAGGCATCCGTCGTGCAGGCCTCGTGCTCCGTGTCATGGATGCGTGCGGTCAGCTCCCCGATGTCCTTCGCGAATCCCAGCTCGAGCACGGGCCGGGCGGATGAGAGCACCGTCGATGCGGAGGCCGCATCCTTGCGCCCGAGGGCATCGAGGACGTGTTGACGCGTGAGGGACTGGAGATGTTGGTCGACTGTCGCCCGCGCTCGGGTGCCGGGCTTCAGCATGAGGGCGTCCTTGACGACCTCGTCCACGCGACGCGCTCGGAGTGCATGGGCCAGGTGGAGGTCTGCCCATGCCTGCTGGAGTTTGGGGGCCTTGGGCCCACCCAGTGCGAGCAGTTCCATGTGCGCGTCGTCGAGGCGCCCCTCCTTGATGTGCCGCTGGGCATCGTCGAGGCTTGGCTCCGAGGTCACCGCCATGATGCCGGCAAGGAGCGCGGACACCGCCGCCCCGATGCCCCATGTGCGTGCCTTCGTCTTTCGTCCCAGGGTCCCATCCCGGACAAAGTGCTCGGCGAGAATCGCGGACGCGCCGAGGAACGCGCTCAGCGCCACCAGCGAGGCATTCCAGAAGTAGGCACCTCGAAGGAGGTAGAGAAGCGGAACGCCCACGGCCAGCGCCAAGAGGATTGCTCTCGCCGCGCGGACCTTCCGGGCCCGTGCCGCGAACTGTTGGTCCGCGGAGAGCGGTGGCGCGAGCATCCGCTGTCCCTCGAACTCAATCGTCGTCGGGGGCGCATCCGCGATGGCGTAGGAGACCCGAGCCGCGGGGGCCTCGAAGATCTGGAAGCTCTGGCTCGTGACGCGCTCTCGAGGCTTGAGTCCGACCTGTGTCTTCCCCCAGTGCTCCTGGAGCCAATCCTCGGGGAGGTGCGGCGCGACCTTCTCCCGGGTGAGCACACTGTTCGCGCTGATTTCACCCACGAGCTTCGCATCCTTCTCCATGTCCCCTTTCGTCCACACCAGCCGTCGCAGTTCCTCATCCTCCAGCATCACCAGGAAGTCGAAGCGGACCGACTCGACGAACTCGAGCCAGCGCTGCTGCCGCCCGCGCCCCTGGCATGTCGAACAGAACACCCGCCCCGAACGACAGGACGGGCACTGAACCAAACCCTTCGCCCCGCATGACCTGCAGTTCATGAGCCGGCGCGAGCCGTTCGATGCATAGCCATAGGCCTTCCGGGAGCCTCCACAGTTGGAGCACGCGACGTGCTCCTTGCCTCCGCAGTTGGGGCAGGAGACCGTTCCCTGTCCCCCGCATGGCATGCATGCGAGAACGGAGAGGCTGCTCTCACGGAGGCTCGCGTGTGTCTCCGCCCAGGGGTCGACGCCGTCCGCTTGCCGCCTCACTCCCGTGACGGGAGGCGAACCCTGGGTTGCCCCTTCCTTCCACACCACCTGTCGCTCGGTGATGGTGGAGTAGAGCCGGCAGGCCCGGCGTGCCTTCGGCTCCACGGAGCGGATGAAATCCGTGGGAGTTGGCGGAGGCACGGGCAGTCGTCGTGCCCATTCGGTGAAGGCCTGGACGGCGGCGAGCTTGATGGCCTCCGCGTCCGCGGGAGGCATCGGGTCGACGCCCTGTGATTCGTGAGATGATCGGCTCATGGGGGACTCGGCCTCTTCAGGGGAAGCGTCACTGCAACACCTGCCCTGCGGCGCGCCACGCTCCCTGGACATCCAGGTACCGAGCGGCGTAGTCGCGAGCGAGCAGGTCTTCCGGCACGAAACCGTCATGTTTCTCGAGCGCCATGTTGGCCACGTGGCGGGTGAGGGACTCGGCCCGGGGTGGCCCCTCCGCGATGAGCGCACGCAAGGCGCCCTCCACGTCGGCTTGCTGTCCCGCAACGCTCAAGACAGGCCCCAAGGTCTGCACTGACAGCCCCCGGGACTGGAGCGCCAGCGCCAGCGTGTGCACCACCGCGTCACCGGCCCACGGGAAGACATGGACCTCCTGCCCCGAAGCCACGATGGACCGCTCAGCGAGCCTCCATCGCTGGAAGGTCGCACGAGCCTCCGCCAACAGTTCCTGCGCCCGAGCATCCAGGTAGAGGGGAAGGCCATCACCTGCGTAGACGGCGCGCATCTGCTCTCGGACGCGGTCATGCACTCCGCCCACGCCGGTGGGCTCGAACATGGGGACGCGGCCCGCGGGAGCGGGCTCCAGCTCCACGACCTTCTCTTCTCCCTGCACGGCGAGCACACGCCACCGCCGCCCGCCGAAGATGAGGTACGTCCCGACGAAAAGAGGCTGGTCGATGGGCATCGTACCCAGCGTGCGCCCCCCGGCCACCAGCCGGAACTCCTCCACCGAGGCGAAGGCCGCATAGAAGCTGTAGTGGTTGACGAGCCTCTCGCCCACGCGGCCCAACAACAACGTTCCATCCGCGGATTGCGAGAGCAGCTCCCGCTGCCCCAAGCCTCGCAGGAAGCGCACGAAGTCCTCGCGTGAGACGCGTGCGAAGGGGCCTTGGTGGCACAGCGCCAGGAAGGCCTCGCCCGCCTTGACACCTCCGTGCTGGGCGATGAGCGAGAGCAGTTGCTGTACCAGCGTGGAGAAGTGGAATGCGCCCGAGGCGGGAGGCTCGAACCAGTTCGTCAAGAGCAGCTCGAGCATGGCCACCGACTGGACCAGTCGTACGCGGAGCTGGTCCGGCAGGGGGCTGGTGCTCGTCAGCTCCGCTTCCTGCAGGTAGAGCCGGAGCACTGCGGGGCCGCCCTTCCGGCCGCTGCGGCCCAGGCGCTGACGGAGGCTGGCCACCGAGGGAGGCACACCCACCTGCGCGATGCTCTGCACGGAACCCACGTCGAGCCCCATCTCCAGCGTGGTGGTGCACACGAGGCTGACGGGGCGCTGCTTCGCCTTGAGCGCGGCCTCTGCTTCCTCGCGCAGCTCCTTGGAGAGGTTGCCGTGGTGCGGGAAGAACTCGTTGGGCAGCCGTGCCTTTTCACACAAGCGGCGCAGCAAATCCGCGTAGAGCTCGACGTTGGCCCGGCTGTTGGCAAACACGAGGTTGTGTGTCCCTCTCAGCGTCTTGAAGAGGTGCGCTCCCACGTCGTGCTCGTCCTCGGGTAGTCCGTCGATGGACGCCGCATCGCCGGTCTCCGGGGCCGCTTCGTCCTCGCTGGAGGCCAGCCGCTGCGCATCGGGTGCACGCTTGCGATAGCCCCTGAGCTGGAGGCGAAGCTCTCCACCTCCGGAGTCGGAGTTGCACAGCTGGACCTTCGTGCCCGCGCCGGGCCGGAGGAACTCCGCGGCCAGCGACATGTCGCCCAGGGTTGCGCTGAGGCCCACGCGCGGCACGGTGCGACGCAGGGTCAGCTCGACACGGTGCAGGAGCGACTGGAGCTGACAACCCCTCTCGGTGCCGATGAAGGCATGCAACTCGTCGATGACGATGTGCTCCAGCCCCGAGAACAGGCCCGCGAGCGCGGAGCCCTGCCGGATGAAAAAGGCCTCGAGTGACTCGGGCGTGATGAGGAGGATTCCGGCGGGAGACTTGAGCAGCCGTGTTTTGTGGCTCTGGGAAACATCTCCGTGCCAGCGGTGTACGGGGATGCCAAGGCCCTCGCAGAGTCCGTCGAGTCGCTCGAACTGGTCGTTGATGAGCGCCTTGAGTGGACCGATGTAGATGGCGCGCACACTGCCGCCGGCATCCTCGGCCAGCCGGCTGCAGATGGGCAGGAAGGCGGCCTCCGTCTTCCCGCTGGCCGTCGACGCGGAGAGGATGACGTCCTTAGTCCCATCGAGGATGGGGACGATGGCGGCCTCCTGGATGCCGCGCAGCTCCTTCCACCCTTGGGTCCAGACCCAGCGCTGCACTTGGGTGTGCAACCGGTGGAAGGCGCTCGACGCGGCGCCGCTCGGGTCAGAGCTTGAAGGATGCGAGCTCATCATCCGCTCCGGCCACAGGACTCCCCGCCTCCGTCTCGGCCAGGGGGGCCAGGTCGGGATTGACGTCCGCGGCGAGCTCCACGCCTCCGAGCAGCTCCTTCCAGTCCGCGCCCGGGTTCTGCTCGAGCACGGCCAGCAGATTGATGAAGGCCGTCACAGTGCTCCGAGGCGTGCGGAAGTAGGCCTCGCCGATGCGCTCGGAGCAGTGGGTCATGAAGCCCTGGAGTCCCTCGTCGGGCAGGCGCTGCGCGGATGGGTCTCCGGCGGAGTAGACATGCCGCAGCTTGGTGAGCAGGACGTACAAATCCTCGGGCGTGAGGTTGCCCAGCCGGAGCACTGGGGAGCTGTAGTCGACCAGCTTGCCCACCGCGAAGGTGTTCTGGGCCAATCGCGACTGGAGGGCCTCGTAGCTGTAGAGGCCGCGGCGGGTGTCCATGAGGAACTCGGGCGTTCCTCCCAGGATGAAGCCCAGCCCCTCGGCGCTGCCCTGGAGGCAGTCATTGAGGATGCGGAGAATCTGCTCGTAGTTGGACACGCGGGCCTTGGTGTTGGCCATCTTGTAGAGATTGACCAGCTCATCCAGGCAGACCATCAGACCGTCGTAGCCGGACAGGCGGACGAACCGCGCAAGGAGCTTCAGTTGGTCGTAGACATCCGCGTCGTCGATGATGGTGCGGACCCCGAGCGCCTTGCGTGCATCGGTGCGTGTCGAGAACTCGCCGCGCAGCCACTTCACGGCGTCGGCCTTGAGCACCTCGTTGCCGCTGTCATGACCGCGCCAGTAGGCGGCGATGACCTCCGCGAAGTCGTAGCCGCCCACCAGCTCCGAGAGCGCAGCGAGCTTCTCCCGAATGACGACCTCGGGGTTCAGGTTGCGGCTCTTGGCGTCCGTGAGGGCGCTGGAGACGAAGCGCTCCACGACGCTGGCAAGTGCGCCGCCCTCGGGACGGGCGCGCGTGGCCAGGTTGCGCATCAGCTCGGCGTAGAGGCTGCGGGCCTTGCCGTCCGTGGCGTGGAGGCGCCGGTCGGGGTTGAGGTCCGCGTGCAGGGTGACCAGCCGCTTCTCCAGGGCGATGGAGCGGATGAGGTTGAGGAAGAACGTCTTGCCGGAGCCGTACTCGCCGATGACGAAGCGGATGGCGCTTCCGCCCTCGGCGATTCGCTCCACGTCGCGGACCAGGGCTCGGACTTCCTCCACCCGGCCCACCTGGATGTGCTGCTGGCCCACGCGAGGAACGACCCCCGCGCGCAGTGATTGGACGATGGCGTCCCGGTCCTTCGGCCTGATGCGTCCCTGGGGCGTCGCGTCCGTCATGACATCATCTCCTTGACTGCTTGTTCATTGAGCTGAAGCGTTTCGTCACCCTCGAGGAGCGGCTCGCCGCACACCTCGAAGGCCGCGTCGTTGATGACGTCCAGTGCGCCGTCCGGGAGCAGCCCGAGCCCGCTGGCGAGCTTCTCCACCTCCGAACGCGGCCACTCCGGCTTCACGACGAGCGCGCGAAGCAGGGCGGTGTGGAGGGCGTCCAGGCCCCCGACTCCTGATTCCGTCGCGGGTGGTGACACCGGAGCCACGGGAGGTGGTGCATCCTCCTCGGCGAAGATGCTCCCCAGGAGGCTGGAGACCGCGGCGGTCTCGGCCAGCTTCGCCTGGACGCTGCGCATGTCGAGTGCGAGCCGCTCACCCTTCTCGGGGGGCGGTGCGGGGATGGCGAAGCCCCTCTCGGGTGCTCCGGCCAGTCGCATGGGGACAGGCTCGGTCGCCGCCGTGGGCCGTGCCGCCGAGGCGGCGTGGACCCGCGAGTAGACGCTGTTCTCGTCCAGCCCCAGCATGGCGTAGAGCTTCGACAGGGTCTTGAGCTCTTGGGGCGATACGCTGCCGTCCGCCACGGCGACTTCGACGAGGAGGTCTCCGAGCGACTTCCGGGCCTCGGGTGTCAGCGCCTCCACGCGCTTCTTGTGGCCCGCGCTGGAGGCGGGCCTCGCGAGCAGCCAGGAGACATGGGCCCGGAGGCGGGCTTTCTCCGAGACGAGCAGTCCTTGCGCCGCTTCCACCATGGATTCCATGCGTGTGACTTCATCCGTTGAGACGGTTCCGTCGGCGGTCGCCACCGAGGCGGCGAGGTGGAGCATCGCGAGCGCCGACAGGTAGCTTGGAGAGGGCGCACTCGGTGAATCGGGAGGCAGTGCGAAGAGCTGGGCGGACTCGTCGGCGGAGAGGACAGCGCCGCCCATTCGAGGGTCGGGCTCCATGCCGTGGCCGAGTTTTTCGAGGGCCTGGGCCAGCCCCACGGCCTCGGACTTCGAGAGCTTGCCGGAGGTCGCGGTGGGCCAGTGCTTCAGGAGGTCGGTGGCGGCCACGGGTGCGGAGGTTTTGTCGCCGAGTGCCTGTCGCAGCAGCGCGCGGAGCGCCTGCACATCCGCGCCTCCCTCCATCGATGTCGCCAGCTCGGGTGGCAGTAGCGCCAGGGCGCTCATGCTGTTGCGCGCGTCGGGGTTCTTCCCCACCCAACGGCTGTAGGATTCGAGTGAGTCGCAGCAGTCCTCAATGAGCTCGCGCACGGGCTTGAGCGAGGTTTCGGAGGCCTCGGTGACGGAGGCGGAAATCAGACGCACGATGCCCGCGAAGGAGGCACTCGCGGGTTGGTAGCGCGCCTCAACCTGCGACTTCTTCGCGCGAGGGACGATGCCTGCACCGTGGTCTCGCTGATAGCGCGCACGGAAGAGGGTCTGGAACTCCTCGGGGCAGCGGACGGCGGGGGTTCGCAGCTTCGCGTCACTGGCCTCCACGGCCCATGCAAGGGCCCAGTCTGCCGGGAGTGGGAGCCCCTTCGAGGCAGCGGTGCCCACTGCTACACGTACGTCGAACGAGGCCGCGCCAGCATGGCGCAGCGTGAACTGGGGAGCTTCCTTCAGCAGCCCATCCTCGCCAGTGCGACGCACGCGCAAGACATCGAGGAAGGCCGAGGCGTAGCTACGAAAAGAGCTGTTTTCTGTGTGGACCTCAAGGAGGCTTTGGACTTCTTCCTCGATGAGCCGGGCCTCGGCGAGTGCCGCGGAGTCCATGCCCAACTCGATGAGTGCTCGGCGTTCCAGTCCGTAGAAGAAGAGGAATACATAGCCGATGTAGGCGGTGGGACTCCGACGCCCACTTGAGAGCCACTCCAGATAACCCGCCCGGGATGCGGGAGATATGTCCGAGTACGAGGGCCAATACCTCATACCCTGCCCATTGCGATTCGGGCGTGAGGCCACTTCGAGGCTGGGGTTGATGAGCGCGGGCTCGGTGCCTGGTGCGTTCACAGCGCGCAGCCGCGAGCCCACATAGACCATTCCGTCCTTGAGCGTGTACCCGGCGACCTCGATGGACTGGCCCGGAGGAATCCACTCCGTCTTCCGCGGAGTGGGAGGCCACAACGTGGGAGTGGGAGCGGCTGGTTCAATGGCCCGAACGGAAACGACGTTGGGTGCGGACTCCTTGGGGGGAGTGGAATCGACGGTCGGACCATGCTCGACGCGCTGCGACGACTCAACGAGTGTTGAGGGAGGCGCGGACTCAACAGGCTTCGCGGCCGGCGCGGGAGTCGATAGCGC
Organism: Myxococcus stipitatus; assembly: GCF_037414475.1. Next base: position 7,421,632 of record NZ_CP147913.1, read on the forward strand.
GCTGACCACGGGCCTTGTGGGCTCAACGGGCTTCTCAATAGGGATGGTCGGTGTTGGGGCGGCGTGCCTTACCTCCGGCCGTGGCTCATCCGGGATGCGGACCCTGAGGTCCGAGGAGAGTCTGGGCGCGCTCGCGGTCTCGAATCGCAGGGCGATGGTGGAGGCATCAGACGATGAGACCGCGGGCCGGGAGCCGGCAGTGGGCGCGATGCCGGACCGAGCCAGCTGCTTGGCCTTCCAGCGGGCATTGATCTTGTTGAGCCAGACAATGCCGCCCCAAGCGCCCAGTCCGAAGACAACCAGACAACACAGGGACCCACCGATTCCGTCCGACTGCGTGGCGGCAACCAGGATCGGCAGCGCCCGTATCCATACCTCCATGATGTCGCTCCCCGCCTGCCGCCGAAGGACGGCTACCTCTCACGTCTGACTCTACCAGCCCGACGAAGGGTAATGGGATACAGGCGTGAGCGTGAGGGAATGTCATCCGCGGCGCCTCACCCCAGAGTGGTATATCCATCGGGGCGGCCATGACCCAGCATGGGTCTGAAAGGTATCGCGGATGCGGCCCCTGGCTCATTGAGGCTGTGACTCGCGCCACGCTGGGAAAAGCGATGGAGAGGGAGTTCCGAGGATCTGGGGCGCTGGGAACGGGAGAGTTACGATTCATTGCAACAAGGACCAGCGGAGGCCCTCGCGAGCCCCCGCTGGATGCGGCTTCAACTAGAACAGGTCATGCGCAGGCCAGGCGCTGACGCCGTTCACGACGCTCCACATGAGGCCGTCGAGGTTGATGTCGGACGTACCCGAGAGTGGCTTGTTGTTGGAGTTGGTCATCGCGGACCAGGCGAACTCCTCGGTGCGGCTGGGCCCGTAGCGGTCATCGGTCCGAACCAACAAGGCCAGCGTCCCCGGGACGTAGCCGTTGTGCCACCAGTTGGGGATGCTGTTCACCGCCCAGCCCTTGGCGTAGTTGACGGGATTGCCCGCGGTGTCGGGGGCCGTCGTGCGGGTGGTCATCGTGGCGAGGGACGTCGCGCTCAGCAGGTCCGGGACGGTGGAGAATCCATCGGCTCGCACGGCGACGCGCACCGCGTCGATGGGCGTGACGACCCAGCCTCCGTGCGCATCCATGCGACGCACCGGCATGCCGTAGGGATTGGCCGCCCCCGCGCCCAACTGGTAGTAGACGACCTCGTTGGGCAGACGGGCGCTCAGCGTGTCGCCTCCCACGGCGAAGCTGGTGGCGCCGCTGGGCGTGAACACGCGGTCGCGCATATAGGTGTCATACGGCATCCCGGTGACTCGCTCGATGATGCGGCCCAGGACGCTGTAGCCGAAGTTCGAGTACTGGTACCTCGTGCCAGGCGCGAACTCGAGCGGCACGTTCTGCAACACCCACTGGATGAGCTGCGCGTGGGTCATGCTCGTGTTCATGAACATGGGGTCGTCCGAGCCATCGGCGTCGCTGTTGTCCCAGCCGCCCGCGGTGTGCTCGAGCAGGTGCTGGACGGTGATGTTCAGGACGCGGCTGTCCCGGTAGGTGCCCTGCGCGCCGAACGTCTCCCCCAGCAATCCGCCCTGGCCGAAGACGCGGTCCGTCAGACGAATCTGGCCGCTCTCGATCAGCCGCATGATGCCGATGGACGTCATGGGCTTGGACACGCTGGCGACGCGGAAGCGGTGAGAGGTGTTGACCGGCGTGTTGGTGGTCCGGTCGGCCACGCCATAGCCCTTGGCGAACACGAGGCGCCCACGACGGGTGATGGCCAGCGACAGGCCGACGGTGTTCGAGGTGGCCATCGCCTGCTGGACGGTGTTGTCGATGTGTTGCAGGTCGGCCGCGCTGAACGTCAGGTTCCGCCAGAGCATGGCGAACTCGGGCTGGCTCCCATTGTTGTGCGCCGCCACCATGACAGGGCGGTAGCCCTGATACTTGAGGTCCATCACCGCCTGCTGATACCCGGCCGAGGTGAGCCCGTGCCGCGCCGCGGTCGGAATCCCCGAGGACGCGTGGAAGATGGCCGCGTACAGGTCCGTGCCGCCCACGTTGTAGCTGCTGACCTTCGCCAGCTCATACCCCTGGGCCGCGTTGGTGTTGAACGTGGACTGGTACTGGGCCGCCGTCATGCCGTGGTAGGCCCGCGAGGCCGGGCCACTCGTCTTGTCCCAGATGGCCGCATATCGCTCCGCGCCACCGGACGTGTAGCCACTCACGTGCACGAGCCGGTAACCCTGTCCCACCCAGTTGTTGAACTCCGACTGGTACTGGGCCGGGGTCAGGTCATGGCGAGCCACCCAGGCCACGCCGCTGTCCACGTGGAAGATGACCGCGAAGTACGCCACGCCTCCGACGCTGTACCCATTGACCATCACCGGGCGATAGCCCTGCCCCTGCTGATTGACGACGGTGGTCTGGTACTGCGCGGAGGTCAGCCCGTGGGAGGCTCGCCATGCCGGGCCGCTCGTCTGCTCCCAGATGGCCGCGTAGCGGGCACTGCCCGCTTCCTCGTAACCACTGACATAGGACAGGCGATAGCCCTGGCCCTCCCAGGTGTTGAATTCCGTCTGATATTGGGCGGAGGTGAGCCCGTGGCGAGCCACCCAGGCATCATTGGGGCCGGCCAATGCCTGGGACGTGGACGCTGAATCCGCGTGGGATTCCTCTGGAGGAACCCCACATCCCACGAAGGAGATGGTCAGCAATGACAGAACTGTCAGAAGTGATTTCACCCTGAACGGCTTCATGATTGAGAACTCCTGTTTGACGTTGGCGGTGCTGACAAGAAACGCACTGCGCCGCACCTCATCGCCAGCTCAGCAAGTCCCAGGCCGAGCGTCCCGCGTCAGGGGCCGAGAAGAGGGAGCCGCGAGTCGAGGCGTTACGGACCCGCGAAGGCCCTCGCAAGCCCCGCAGGTCCGGCAAGTCTTGCCTGCAGGTCTGGCCGCCGCCGTGTTCAGGAGAGGCGTGGCGACCCGCCAACAGCCTCTCCTGGAGCAGGTCGTGAGCAGGCCAGGCGCTGACGCCGCTCACGACATCCCACATGCGTCTGTCCAAGTGGATGTCGGGCGTGACCCTTGGGAGCGGCCAGTGGTTGGAGTTGGCCTGCGCCCCCTGGCGGGTGAGCTCCGATAGGTGCGGCTTGAACGTCAGTCCGTGGGCGGCTCGCTCAGGGGGTGAGCGCCTTGAGCTTCCGGGTGCTTTCCGCGAGCAAGGAGGCCCTGGATTCGGTGTTGAGGGCGGCGTCCGACGGGGCGAGCTGGATGGCGCGCTCGAACGAGGCCCGTGCCTGCTCCTTCTGTCCCGCGGCGACATAGGCATCTCCCAGGCTGTCGGCTGCGTTCGCGGACGTGGGATGGAAGTGCGCGACGAGCCGGAAGACTCGCACGGCCTGCTCGGGCTTCTGCTGTCCGAGCAGCGCGTAACCCCTCTCGTTGAAGACAGCTTCCTCGACGACGGGCTCCTCGGGGAGCTCGCGCCGGAGTTGTTCAATGGTCGTGATGACCGCGTCCAATCCCAGTTCCTCCAACTGGGCGAGGACAGTGGAGGGCGGGGGCCTGGGGGCCATCGCGGGCTCGTGGGTCATGGTCGCGCGCGGATTCGTCTCGACGGCCTGCTTCATCCGAGTCAGTCCGTTGACGTCTGCCTTCAACTGGAGGTCGAGGAACGCCTTGACGACCTCGCAGGACCAATAGAAACCCTCGCCGCTCGACCGCCGGGTGATTCCAGACGGATTGGGTTCAACCTCGGGCAGGAAGAGGGAGTGCATCGCTCCCGTGGTGAAGCTGGAGTGCTGCGTCTGGGCAACGGTCAGCAGATACCGCTCCGAGTGCCGGAAGGCGCGCACGGCGCCAAGGTCGATGAACGGCTGCTGCCGGCGCAGGTCCAGGAGCGCGGCCCGCATCCTGCCCGGTGCGTAATGATAGCCCTCTGTCACCGAAAGGATTCCGGGCACGGCGGGCGGGTTGGGAAAGCCATACGTCCCATCCAGTCCGACCACGGCCGAGACATTGGTGTTCTGCATCGCGAAGAGGACCGCCGAGCTGCCGCCCAGGCTGTGGCCGACCATGGCCAGCCGCGCCGGGTCCACGTTCGGAAGGTCCCTCACCACCCCGGCGGTGAACTCGAAGTCCCTCACGGTGATGGCGACTTCGGAGGGCGAGAGTCCCAGCGAGGGCTCGCCCTGGCTGCGCCCCAGGGTGAAGACGGTGACGACCACATACCCATGGCTCGCCAGGTACTCCGCCAGGGTCGAATTCGTCGTGAGCAGGGCTCCCTGTCCACCGGTGGTGAGGACGACCGGGAAGCGCCCCTTGGCGGCGGGGGCATTCACGCTCGCGTTCACCGGGGTCGCGGCCAGTGCGGCGGCGGTGTCGCCGAAGTTGCCGCGGTAGGTGCCGCCATCCCGCTCGAGGACCTGGGCCTCGACGTCCTCGAAGCCCTTGGGGGCGGTCCCCCCACGGAAGTAGTCCTCGAAGCGCTGGGGCTTTCCCTGAGGCCGGCTCGCGGGATACCAGATGCTGATTCGCATGGGCCGGCCCAGCCGGTCCGGCGAGAACGACTTTCCGTAGGGGCGCGTCTCCGCCCAGGTTCGGCTCGGGTCGAAACGGTACAAGACCTTGTAGCCGACGGCATGGGGGCCGGGTGTCAGGGGACCCCAGAGTGGAAAACGGCTCGCGGGCTGTTCGCGCGGCGCCTCGGTGGCCTCCGCTGTCATCGAGACGCCCGCCAGCAACAGAAACGCACCGAACGTCACGGCTCCGACCCGGTTCATGGGACTCCCTCTCGCACGGTCTCGCCTCCGCTTCACGAAGGGGTGGGGTGACCATTGCTTCAGGGGGTCGATTTCCACGCGGAGAAGGAGGACCCCGCCGGACGGTGCTGAAGCGGCCCAAGGGCGCCTGATACCCAGGCCGCTCGTGTCTTCGAGCGCCCCAGGCGGGTTGCATTCGCTGGCAGTCGCCTGGGACGCCTTGAGTTGGAGAGACGTCTCACCATATTGATCCGGTATTCAGGATTTTACGCACTGAGCGTCGGACCCGCCCGTCTGTCCCGCACCCGATGTCACTCCGGGATGAGACAGTCACGGTCGGGCGTCCTGCCCGAATTCGTTTCAACAGACGAGAGCTTTCGCCGGTGAGTTTCATCTGGCGGGCTCGATATGCCGTATGCGCAGAGGGGGTATTCAGCAATGCCGATGCAAAGCAGGAAGCTGTTGTCATGCCTTGTCGTGATGGCCTTATCAGGATTGGCCTCCGCCGATGTGGTGATTCTCAACCCCGGGGAGCTGAAGGGCCAGGTGAGCCTTGGCTCGTTCCAGTTGGACCGGTTCTCGGTCGACACCCTGTCCTCGACGGGCCTCACGGCGCACAAGCTCTTCACGACGACGCCCTATTCGTTGACCGTGGAGAGCGGTCAATCCCATCGTCCCTCGCTCGAGGCTCGCATCGCCAACCCAGACGGCGCTTCTATCTCCCTGGAGATTGAGCGCAATGGCTACTACCTGGTCGACAATCAGGTGGGGCCGACCACGGTGGACTTCAACTATCCGAACGCGAGTCAAATCCACTACTCGCTCCAGGTGATTGGGGGCACGCTCGCCGAAGTCGATATCGACGCCTCGGGGAATTCAGCGACGGATCGCTACCACGCCTCCGCCGAGCGGTATCTCTCCAGTACGCAGCCACCCTCCATCTCGGGTTGGCTCGCCATGATTCCCGTGGCCGAGGTCACCGTGACTGGCACGGCCACGCTGCGCACCGCGTCTGGGGCTTTGATTCAGCGCACGCTCAACTGGCAGACCCTCAACATGCTCCAGGGACAGAACAGCGTCAGCTGGACGTTCGACCTCGCCAACAAGGGAAATCTCGCGGGGGCCATCAACTTCCCCCCGAGCGCCTCCATCGCCTCCCACGAGGTCCGCTTCCAGGGAATCTATGGCACGGCCACCCAGGGCATTGAAGGCCGTCAGCCGCTCCAACCGAGGAGCGCCTACGACATCGAGCTGCCGCCGGGCATGTATGACGTCTACCTGCGCACGCACTTCATGGCGGGCCCGCAGTACTCGGACACCAAGCTCTACCGCGTCACCGTCACCACGGGCGCCACGACGTCGCTGAACTTCACGGAGTCGCTCGGCACCGCCCAGGCGCCACTGCTCGTGACGGGCTTCTTCTCCAACGCGGATGTCGACTGGGCCCGCATGGGGCTTGTGCGCGTGGACCCGTTGGCCCCCTTCGTCACGCAGGCCGTCGACACGTCCCTGGAGAATGGTCGCTTCGACTTCTCGCTCCCCTATGGAAACTGGGCGCGGGATGTCATCGAGCTGTCCTTCATCAACGGCTTCACCCCCACCACCTCCCTGGTCGCGGGTGGATATCTCAACGCCAATGTGAGCCGCCAATTCACGAGCCAGGGAAATCCACCGCTCGTGGTTCCGCCGGACGCGACCGTGAGCTTCGGCACCGAGGTGATTCCGCTCGTCAAGACGACCCTCTACTTCGACGTGCGCGAAGCGAGCCCGACGGACCCCGAGATTCTCGTCACCCGTCCGTCCGCCCAGCTGTCCCGGAGCCATTACTCGGGAGGGGCGCGGTGGGTCTCCATCTCCAACTCCTACGGTCCTGACGTCAGCAAGAGCGTCGCGACCCTTGACGTGGTCGCGGAGCCCGGCACGTACCAGATGACTGCTCGTGCCGAGGTCAACGGCGGCACCACGACGTTCTCCGCTCGGACCCTCACCATCGCGGAGCCCACCCTGACGCCGTTCGGCACGAACGTGTCCATCACCCCTGTCGACAAGCAGGACCTCAAGGTGAATGTGACGTTCCCGCAGGTGACGGGCGGGGGCATCACCTCGGTGGTCGAGTCTCCGCTGGCGCCGGAGCTGCCCGAGGGCATCAAGATGTTCTGCCCCGACGGGGCCAGCGCGGAGGGCGTGGACTGCAGCCCTGTCTTCTACGACATCGAGTCCACCGCCCAGTTCCCGCAGGCGACGGTGTGCATCCGCCGGAAGTTCCAGGGCAACAACGGGCTTGCCCAGTTCCTGCGCCTCTACCACTACAACGAGAACGCGCAGCCCTCTGGCCAGTGGGAGGAATTGCCGCCGCCTCCAGGCGAAGAGCCCGCGTTCGATTGCAGCGCCGACCTCCAGGCGTGTGGCTGTGCCAGCGAAGCGGCTTGCGGCATCAACACGAATGCGGAGCCTCCCATCAGCGTCATCCGCGTCTGTGGTGTCACCAACAGCTTCTCTCCGTTCGCCGTGGGCGCGACCTCGCTCGCCTTCACCAACAAGGTGAACGGCGTGGAGTACCAGGGGCCGACCGGGCCTGCGGCCTTGCAGACGTGGACGGCGGAAGCGAGCGGCAAGTACCGAATCACGGCCACCGGCGCGAGCGGCGCGAGCGCGGCGGCGGGCTACTCCGGTGGGTGTGGCGCCAAGGTCAGCGGCGTCTTCACGCTTCAGGCGAACGACACGGTGCACATGCTCGTGGGGCAGAAGGGCACCGCGGCCACCTATAGCGCGGGCGGTGGTGGTGGCTCCTTCGTGACGTTGAATGGCAATCCGCTGCTCATCGCGGGCGGCGGTGGTGGCCTTCGCTCGGGGGCTCAGGTCCCCGGTCGCAGTGGCAGCACGGGCACGGCGGGCACCGCGGGCTCGACGAGCGCCACATATGCGTCTGGCTTCATCGCGGGCGGGACGAATGGCCAGGGCGGCACGCGCGCCGCGGCCTATGGCGCCGGAGGTGGCGGCTGGTTCACCAGCGGCGCTTCGGATGGGAGCTACGGTGAGGGCGGCTTCTCCTTCCTCACCGGTGGCAAGGGCGGCGCGGGCAAGTCGTGTGGTGGCCTCGCGCACGGCGGCTACGGCGGTGGTGGCGCGGGCAATGGCTGCTACGGCGGTGGTGGCGGTGGTGGGTACTCCGGCGGTGGCGGTGGCCGCGTGGGTGGTGGTGGCGGCTCGTTGAACACCGGCGCTCAGCCGACGCAGGCCGAGGGCGTGTGCACGCCGAGCGGCCACGGGCGCATCACCATCGAGTTCGTTCGCCCGTAGTCCCTCGCGAGCGCCGTCCCCGCGTTGCCACTCGAGCGCGGGGACGCTCCCAGGCGTCGCTGGGGCCAGGACGGAGTCACACGTCCTGGCCCTGGTGGCGCCTGTGCGGTGCTCCACGGCGGTGATTCGCCGGGGAGTTGCTCCGTCACGAGCGCTGTCGACACACGAGAAACACATTCATGAGCGCCAGCACCGGTGCGCGACACCGGCTGGGCTCGCCATGCCGTACGAACAGAAGGGATGTCGAAATGGGGAGTCCAAGTCGAAAGCGGTGGTTGGGTTTTGCCGTGGTGGCCATGTCCGGACTGGCCGCCGCCGATGTGGTGATTCTCAATCCGGGGGAGCTCAAGGGCCAGGTGTCCTTCGGCTCAGTGCCGATTCAAGAGTTCCATCTGCGCGCCACGTCTTCGGGCGGCCTCACCGCGTCCAAGACCTTCACGGCGAGCCCCTACTCCCTGACCGTGGAGAGCGGTCATTCCTATAAGGCTCACCTCCGGTCCTCCTTCGTCACGTCGGCGGGAGGGCAGTCATTCCTGGAAGTGGATCGAAAGAACTTCGTGGCGGTCGACAACCAGGTCGGCCCCACCACGATGAACTTCAACTACCCCAACACGGGCTTCATCAATGTCTCGCTCGGGGTGGTGGGAGGCACGCTCGCCCGATACGACGTCTTCGCGAACGCGGTGGGCTCGACCGAGGACTACGCGGCGGGAACCTACCGCTACCTGTCGGGGACGTTGCCTGCGTCCGCCACGGATGTGCTCGCCCTGATTCCCATGAGCCAGGTCACCATGACGGGCCGGGTGCTCTTGACCACCACCTCGGGCATCGAGGTGGAGCGCGAGCTCCCGGCCAAGACGCTCAACATGCTCCAGGGGCCGAGCAATGTCTCCTGGACCCTCGACATCTCCAACACGGGGCACGTCGCGGGGAGCATCAGCGCTCCGCCGGGTGTCACCGTCCAGTACCACCAGCTCTTCGTCAAGGGTGTCCAGAGCACGGTGACGGCCGGCATCAACGCCGTCCGGCAGGTGGCCGCCGGGGCCTCCTATGACTTGGAGCTGCCACCGGGGCCCTATGACATCTATCTGCGCACGCAGTTCTCGATGAGCCCCCGGTACTCGGACACGAAGTCGTACCGGGTCACCGTCACGACGGGCGCGACGACGCCTCTGAACTTCAATGACGCGATGGGCACCGCGCGGCTTCCGGTCGTCGTCGGCGGCTTCCTGTCCAACGCGGACATCTTCGAGGCGCAGGCGCTTCTGACTCGCAAGGGCCCGGCGCCGGGCCTGGAGACGCAGGCCGCCACGGACCTCCTCGCGAATGGACGGATGGATTTCCTGGTCCCCTCGGGGAACTGGAAACAGGAGATGCTCCTGCTGTCCTTCCGTGACACGTCCAACCCGGCGGTCGAGCACACGTCCACGCTGATTCGCCATCCGCTGGGCAACAACGCGCCCCTGCTTCCGGTCGCGGGAGGGGCGACGGCGACCTTCAGCCCCCAGCCGATGTCCCTGGTCAGGACCACGCTCTATTTCGACGTGCAGGAGCCCAGCCCGTCCGCGCCGGAGGCGCTGCTCAGCTACCCGTCCGCGACGCTGCGCCGGGTCTTCTTCGATGCGAACACGGGAAGCGGTTGGGACGTGAGCACCACGGCCAATAGCTCCGCGAACAACACGAGCGTCGCCTCCGTGAAGGTCATCGCCGAGCCCGGCACGTACACCCTCAACGCGGTTGCCTCCATCAATGGGGGCCATACGCAGTTCCCTGGCCAGAGCATCACCATCGCGGAGCCGACGGTGACTCCGGCCGGCTCGAACGTGCTGGTCACCCCGGTCAACAAGCAGGACCTCAAGGTGGACATCAAGTTCCCCGGGGTTTCGAACGGGGGCCTCACCACGGTGGTCGAGTCTCCGCTGGGCCCCGAGGTTCCTCGCGGGCTGAAGGCGTTCTGTGCGGACGGTGCGAGCGCGGAGGGACTCGAGTGCAGTCCGCTCTTCTATGACATCGCGACCACCGCGCAGTTCACCGAGGCGACGGTGTGCATCCGCCGGAAGTTCCAGGGGACCAACGCGCTGTCGCAGTTCCTGCGGCTCTATCACTTCAACAAGGACGCGCCTCCCTCGGGCCAGTGGGAGGAGTTGCCGCCGCCTCCGAACACGGAGCCGGCGTTCGATTGCAGCGCCGACCCGTCGCTGTGTGGTTGTGCTTCCGTGGAGGCCTGCGGCATTGACTACGAAGTGGACCCGCCGGTGAGTGTGATTCTCATCTGTGGTGTCACGAACAGCTTCTCGCCCTTCGCCATCTTCGAGAAGCCGGCGACCTTCACCAACAAGGTGGATGGGGTGGAGTACCAGGGGCCGACGGGGCCTCCGTCACCGAGGACGTGGACGGCGCGGAAGGCGGGGGCGTATCGCATCACCGCCACGGGCGCGAGTGGCGGGAGCGCGACCGCGGGCCAGCCGGGTGGATGCGGAGCCAAGGTCGGAGGCGTGTTCAACCTCCAGGCGAACGACACGCTGCAACTGCGCGTGGGCCAGAAGGGGACCGCGGCGACGTACAGCGCGGGCGGTGGTGGCGGCACCTTCGTGACCTTGAACGGCAGTCCGCTGCTCATCGCGGGCGGCGGTGGCGGTCTTCGCACCGGGTCGTTGGTCCCGGGCCGCAACGGCAGCACGGGCACGGCGGGCACCGCGGGCTCGACGAACTCCAGCTACACGTCGGGGTTCAACGCGGGCGGGACCGCGGGCCTGGGCGGAGCGAGGGCCGCGACCTACGGCGCTGGCGGTGGCGGCTGGTCCGGCAATGGCGCCTCCGACGGGAGCTTTGGCGACGGCGGCTTCTCCTTCCTGGCGGGAGGGCAGGGTGGGGCCGGCAAGACGTGCGGCGGCCTGGCGCACGGTGGCTATGGCGGTGGCGGCGCGGGTAACGGCTGCTACGGCGGCGGTGGTGGGGGTGGCTACTCGGGTGGTGGTGGCGGCCATGTGGGCGGAGGCGGTGGTTCGTTGAACACCGGCACCCAGCCCGTGGCGGTCGAAGGCGCGTGCACCGCGAACGGTCACGGCGAAATCACCATCGAGTTCGCTCACCCGTAGTGCAGTCGGGACAGACCATCCCCGCGTTCGCCTCACGGGCGCGGGGATGGCCGTGCTCCCTCGGGTGCGCAAGATTCTCCAAGTCTTCCGCGGGCAATCCTGCTAGCCAACGTGGATGCGGACCACCGTCCTGCACCGTTCGCGCTCACTGACTGTCCTGGATTACCGGTGCGACGCGAAGCCGGGGGAGCACGCGGTCGAGGAGCAGCACGCGGCCTTCTCGGTGTCGTATGTCCGGCGAGGGAGCTTCGGCTACCACTGCCGAGGTCTCACGCATGAGCTCGTCGCTGGTGCGACGCTCGTGGGGCATCTGGGAGACACCTTCCGCTGCACACACGAGCATCACCTCGCGGGGGATGAGTGCCTGTCGTTCCATTTCTCCGAGGCGCTCGTGGAGGAGCTCGGAGCGTCCCGGGAGGTGTGGCGCATGGGGGCTCTGCCGCCGGGGCCCTCGCTGATGATGCTCGGGGAGCTCGCGCAGCAGACCGCCGAGGGGCGGACCCATCTGGGGCTGGACGAGGTCGCGCTGGTGTTCGCGGCCCGGTTCGTGGGCACGGTCTCCACGAAGCGCGGGGCCTCGGTGCGCGTGCACGCGAAGAGCCGGCGGAGGGCGGTCGAGGCCGCGCTGCTCCTGGAAGAACAGGCGGACGAGCCGTTGACGCTGGAGGGACTCGCGGCCGAGCTCGACTTGAGCCCGTTCCATTTCCTACGCATCTTCCGCGCCGTGTTGGGCGTCACGCCCCATCAGTACCTCGTGCAGCTTCGCTTGCGTCACGCCGCGCGCCTGCTCGCGACGGATACCCCCATCGCGCGCATCGCCTTTGATGTGGGCTTCGGAGACCTCTCGAACTTCGTGCGCACGTTCCGTCGCGCGGCGGGTGTGTCGCCCAGTGCGTTCCGGAAGGCCTCGCGCGGAGACCGCAAGATTCTCCAAGAGAAGATGCGGAGCCTTCCCTATTGAAGGTGTCCACGGCGGGCCCGCGAGCGCGGCCGGCCGTCGGGCCTCGCATTGTCGCGGGGCCTCACCTGACAGGAGCACACCGCATGGCTTCCCTTCGCAAGGACATCACGACGCGTGCCACACCCGAGGGAGTTTGGGACGCCATCCGTGACATTGGAGCCCTTCACACCCGGCTGGTTCCCGGGTTCGTGGTCGATACGCGACTCGAACCGGGCGCACGCGTGGTCACCTTCTCCAACGGAAGCGTGGTTCGCGAGCCCATCGTGTCGCTCAACGAAGAGGAGCGCCGGCTCGTGTGGAGCGCCGAAGGCACGCCGATGACCCATTACAACGGCGCGGTCCAGGTCTTCGCCGACGGGGCGGGGAGCCGGGTTGTCTGGACCGCGGACTTCCTGCCTCACGATGCGGCGGCTGTGATTGGGCCGATGATGGAGGCCGGCATGGCCGCGATGAAGAAGGCGCTCGACGGCACGACGGCCTGAGCCCCGGGCTTCGGGCCGCACGCACAAGACAGAGAGGGCCCGGGGCTGGTGATTCCCTGGGCCCTCTCATGGACGAAGCCTCAAGGCTTGCCGAGGTTCGTCCAGGTGTTGGTCGCGGGGTTGTAGCGCTCGACGGTGTCGTCGTTGTTCAGCGCGAGCAGGTAGCCGTTCGAGCTGAAGATCTTGGCCGCGGCGCCGTGGATGGAGTTCCACACCGTGCCGTTGTACTTCATGATGAACGAGCCATCTGGGCGCAGCCCGTAGACGTCGTTGCCCACGGCGACGAAGCTCCTGCCGGAGCCGCCGATGGGGGTCCACGTCGAGCCGCCGTCATGGCGCTGGATGGCATCCTTGACGTTGGTGAGCCGGTACATGCTGGTGCCACCGCCGATGAGCTCACTCGCGCCACCGCCGACGACGGACCAGGACCCACCCGAGCCACTCCAGCGCGCGGTGTAGTCATCCTGCCAGGAGCCAATGCCATACACAGCGGAGGTGCTCGCGGCGAAGCGGGAACCGGGGCCGCCGATGGTGGTCCACACGTTGGTGGTCGCGTTGTACCGGACGATGTTGCCGGAGGTCGGGTCGGTGGCGCAGAGGGTTCCCGCGCACGGGAAGATCTGCCCGGCGTTACCGCCGAGGGTCGTCCAACTGGAGCCCAGGAACTTCACGGGGGCACCGCGGCCCGGAATCTGTCCGTAGAGCGTGTCACCCACGGCGACGAAGGACTGACCCGGGCCGCCAACCACCGTCCAGCCGAGCGCATCGCGCCGGTAGAGGTCACCCGTGGAGCGCTTGCGAGCGAACACGGTGCCGCTGGCGGTGCTGAGCACCTGGGTGGGGGCCTCATAGAGTGACTGCGCGCCTTCTACGTCCCACTGCGAGATGAAGTTCAGCTTGCGGGCGGGGTCAAGCCATCCCGGCTGGGAGGGGTAGTGCATGGCGCCGCGCCCGTCGTAGCAGGTGAGCGGGCGGTAGGTGCCGGTGGTCACCATGCCGCAGCCCGCGGCGGTGTCGTGCTCGTGCAGGAAGCCCAGGGCGTGGCCGAACTCGTGCGTCAGCACCGCGATGAGCTCGGCATCGGTCCATGTGGAGGTGGGGCCGAGCTCGAGGAAGCGGGTGGGGCGCGTGAAGGTGGGGAAGCCCATTCCGGCGGAGAGGCCGGTGAAGCTGAAGTTGCGCTCGACGTTGTACTTGACGGTGTTGTTGTTGCGATTGCAGGTGCTCGAGTCCTCCGTCTTGACGTGGACGAAGCGCACGTTGGCGGCGGCCTCCCAGCCAGAGGCGGCGCGGTGCATGAACTCGACGAGGCGGTTGTAGTCGGCGCCGAAGTCGGTGGGGCGGATGCAGTAGGTGATGTTCCAGCGGTCGGTGCGGTTCCACGCGGCGTCCACGCCGCCGGGGCGGTACACGGAGAGCGCGCTGGGGTTCGCGGTGAAGCTCTCCCAGTACTCACGCACGGAGGCGAGGTCGAGCATGCGCATGTCGCCCTCGACCAGGAAGTGTCCTTCCGGCGTGGGGACGACGTGCTTCGAGCGCCACTCCTCGAAGGCGGCGGCGGTGCGCTCCGAGGTGGAGGTGAGCTCTTCCTGACCAGACTCAGGGGCCTCGGGGCCGCAGCCGCCCAACATCAATCCCAGCGAGGCAATGCCAATCGCTGGCATCCGCCAGCCGTACCATGGAGTCCTGCTCTTCATACACGTCCCCTCTGCGCCTCGAGGCCATGCCTCGGCGCCGTTGCTGTGATGTCGTTTCGTCTCAATTCGGACGACACGGTTGAAACGGGGTTGGCGGGAAACCTTCTGGAGAAGGGGCCGCATCTGCTTGCGGATGAGGTCGGGACGCGGAAGGCTCCTGGGACGTTCATGTCACCCGAGGGATCTCATTGAGCACGCTGGCACGGCTGAAGGGGACAGTGTTCGCGTCGGGGGCGCGGACGCTCTATGTCGGTCCGCTGGTCGCCACGGAGCAGCACTCGCACCACGCGGCCCAGATTGTCGTCGCGCCGGAAGGAGTGGACCTCGAGGACGGGGCCCACCGGCGCCTCCGGGTTCGCACGGCAGTCATCCCCCCACACGTGCCCCACGGGCATGGCGCGTGCCCCCATGGAGCCCTCCTGTTCCTGGACGGAGACGACCTGGCGAGCCGCGCCCTTGCGCGTGGCGCCGAGCCTCGCTGCGAGTCGTGGGTACGACCCATGCTTGACCTGGAGGTCCCTCCGAGCCCGACGCCGGAGCAGGCACGAGCCCTCATCGCGTCGGTCCTCTCCGCGCTCGACCTCTGTCAATCTCCAGGGCCCCGGCACCCGGCGACGCGCAGGATGGGGGCCGCGCTCGACAGCTCCGACCCCGTCGACCTCGCGAGCCTCTCCCACGAGGCAGGACTCTCGCCTCGGCAGATGCGTCACGCGTTCGCGCGCGACTTCGGGCTCCCGATGCGAGCGTATGTGCGATGGAAGCGGCTGTGCCGCGCCATCGCCGCGGTGGAGGAGGGCGCGAGCCTGGGCGCCGCCGCGGCCTCCGCCGGGTTCGCGGACAGCGCCCACCTGACCCGCGTCTTCCGCGAGCAGTTCGGCATGACGCCCTCTCAGGGGCTGAGCTCGGTCAGTTGGCGGACGCTCGACTGACGAGGAACTCGGGGACCCCATCTCTCCGGCGGGGCATCCCGGTCTGGAGCATGATGACGTCCACGTTCCCTCGGTGATGGGTCGTGTGGATGACGACGTGGAGGAGCATCGCCGCGGCGGTCATCGTCACGACCTTCCCATCGGTGAATCGCACGTCGCGAGGCCGCTCGAGCTCTTCCGGTCGGAGCGACGCCGTGGTCTCCACATACCAGCAGTCCATCTGCTCGAATTCGAGGCCCAGCTCCTGGAAGGAAGGGATGACGGCCCGCTGGGGCGACGCGAAGCCATGCGAGGCGCCCTGCAGGTGCGCCTGGAAGACGCATCGGACGACGTGGATGTGGTCGAGCGCCCGCATGATCAAATCCGCGCCCTTCTGTGACTCGAAGGCGTCCATCGCGCGAAGGGCGGTGAAGAGCTGCTGATTGGCCCAGGCCGAGTGGGTGACGAGGAGCTGGAGAGGGGTTGAAGCCAAGGACACATCAGCGGGCGCAACCGAGGAGGAAAGGTTCATGCCTCGGAAGATAGGGAGCGCTCAGAGGGGGCGCTTGAACGCAACGGCGGACCCGATGCCGCGAGGAGCGACGGCGACGAACCCATCCGGTCCGTCGCTGCCGCCCCAGCGCGCGATTACCCGACCAGGTTGATGGTAAACGTGTCGGTGTTGATGAACTGTGATCGCATCCCTATCCGGCGGTCACCAAACAGGCAGTTCTCCGTGCAGTGGATGAATCCGCTACCGTCCTTTGGGATACAGGCATAGAGAGAGTCCCCACCCCAGCCTGCGCCGTCGTCGGCTTCGGCCATGAAGTAGACCCATTGGGACTGGGTCGTGAGCACCTGGACTTCCTGATTCAGGCCGATGCCCCACCACCCTTGTGTCACATGCCCGCCCGAGGAACCCCCACAGGCGGCCGCGTCGGGGAAACCAATACAAATCCAGACGAACGAGCCATAGCTGTTGCGGAAACGCAAGTTCCGGTTGGCCAACAGGGGCGCTCCATCGAGCGCGGCAACAGGTGGCTGGGCCGTCACTCCGGGCCATGCGGGATGGGCACTCTGGATGATGCCTGGAGAAACGTTCACGCTGTTGTACGGATGGAGCTCGCCCAACGGGCGTGTTCGATAGGTGCCTCCGAGCAGGGGCCGAACGCCGAAGGGGCCGGTGGGGGCTGCAATGTCGCTCCCCTCGGCGGCCCAGGCGTTGGATGGTCGCGCGGAAAGGATACCGCCGGCCCCCATGCCCAGCAGTGCGCTCGCACGAAGAAAGCCCCGCCTGTTCATTGAATGCCTGCCTGATTGACGCATACAAGTCCTCTCAGGCTCGAAGCGGCTTTGTCGGGAACTCTCGCCGCCTCGAGCCGGGAATGACTTCACGTAAATCAGCATGCCCATGCATGCCGCCCGACAGCTGTCATGCAATTGATTTGCATCTTAAGCAGGATGACAGGCGCGAGCGGTGCCCGCTCGAACAGCATCTGTCGGGAAGCTGACAGGCCCCTGATGCCAGCCAGGCCTTGGTGCTCACCGCGGACTCGCGGCGTCCAGGGCCTGGTGGCGGATTCAGTCGTCGCACGCGGTCATAACGTCCGGCTCCTGACTCGCCTGCGCCGAAGGTGCTGCTCAGCGCGCCTGGGTGATGCGGTTGTTGCTTCCAGTGTTGTTGACGCGCGGCTTCTTGCCCTTCTCGGGTCCATGCTTCCAGGTGACGATGTTGCCGCTACCGGTGGTCTCGATGCGGCGCACCGTGGTGGCCGTGACCTTGTTGTCGCTCCCCGTCACCTCGATGGACTCGCAAGCCCCCGTGACGGAGACCTTGTTCCCGGAGCCGACGATCTCCACCTTGCCCCCGTCCTCGCAGTCGTGCGTCACGGTGCCGTTGGAGTCGACCAGCTCGAGCGAGCCGCCGCGCCTCGACGACGTGCCCGCCTCGTCGTCCTCATCGTGTGCCCGGGCGCCATCGACCTGGACGTTGACGCCGCCCGCGCGCACCCGGGTGGACCCGCCGCGCGTCTCGACGGTGTTGCCCTGGGCCTTCACCTTGACGCTGCCGTCCGCGCCCACCTCCACCGACGCGGTGTCGTCGTCATCCTGCGCATGGGCCGTCATGGCCCCCAGGACACATGCGATGACGACGAAAGCCTTCGACCCGAACCGATTGCGCATTGCGGAGGACCCCTTGAGTGGATGGACGCGCAATGTACGCAACCGCGTCGCGAAGATTCAAAGTTCACGCGACATATCGCGCGTCACGAGCCTGTCGCCGCGAGCGGCGCCTGGTCCGGCTCCCCGGGCTGAAGCAGGTGGATGCGGGTGCCCGAGGCACCCGTGCCGAGGCCGGGCTTGAGGACCTGCTGGGTGTCGTAGTGCCCGCCGTTCTGCCGCCGGAACGGAATGGGGGCCTCCGTGAACAAGCCCTCCAGTCGCGCCTTGTAGGCCTCCGCCACGGAGGGCCACTGCTCGGGCGTGAGGCGGTCGGACATGTAGAGGCTGAAAGGTGGGAGTGCCTCCATCCCGGGGTAGTAGATGATGCCGTGCTGGATGGGGAAGAGCAGGTCGTCGAGAGCGCCGTTGACGCCGCGCTCGGTGTAGTGCGGGGCCCGGCCGCCGATGGTGACGGAGAGCATGGCCCGCCGACCCGTGAGGGTGCCTTCGCCGTAGCGGTCTCCCCATCGCTCACCTCCATGCGCGCCCACGCCGTAGGCGAACCCATAGGCGAAGACCCGGTCGACCCAGCCCTTCAGGATGGCCGGCATCGAGAACCACCACAGCGGGAACTGGAAGATGACGGCCTGGGCCCAGAGCAGCTTCTCTTGCTCGGCGGCGATGTCCGCGCTCTGAGTGCCTCCCGTGAAGGCTCTCTTCGAGGCCCGGGTGTAGACCAGCCGCTCGTGTTCGGGGTGATTCAGGAAGTCGTCCGCGCTGGCCGTGGCCTTCCAGTCCATGGCGTAGAGGTCCGAGACGCGCACTTGATGCCCGAGCGAGGTGAGGCGGCTCACCGCCAGGTCCTTCAGTGCGCCGTTGAGGGACCGGGGCTCGGGGTGGGCGTAGACAATCAGGACGTTCATGGGACGCTCACCACGACCTTGCCCAGGTGCTGCGCGCTCGCCAGGTGCTCCCAGGCGGCGCGGGCCTCGTCGAAGGGGAAGACGCGGTCGATGATGGGTTTGATGCCGGTGCGCTCGAGGGCCGCGACGAAGCGCTCGAACATGGAGACGGAGCCCACGTAGACGCCGTGCACCGTCTGCCGCCGGTAGAACACCGCGTTCAGGCTCACCTCACCCCTTCCGCCGGTGAGGACCCCGAGCAGGCTCATGGTTCCGCCGTAGCGCAGCGCCGCCGAGGACTGGTCGAAGGTGGCTTGCCCTCCCACGTCGACCACCAGGTCCACGCCCCGGCCTCCGGTGAGCGCCTTCGCCCGCTCGCCCCACTTCGCGTCGGCGCGGTAGTCGATGACCTCCTCGGCTCCCAACTCGCGCAGCCGCGCCGCCTTCTCCGCGCTGCTCGAGGTCATCAGCACCCGCGCGCCCGCGGCCTTCGCCAGTTGAAGCGCGAACACGGACACGCCCCCCGAGCCCTGCAGCAGCACCGTCTCACCCGGGCGGAGGGAGGTGACCTCGAACAGCGCCTGCCATGCGGTGAGCCCGGCGCAGGGGAGGGTGGACGCCTCCTCGAACGAGTACCCCTGGGGAATGCGCACCCAGGCGTGCTCCGGCAGCACGACTTCCTCCCGCAGCATTCCGTCCGAGAGGATGCCGCCGAGCGCGCTGGCGTGGTGCGTGTCGCTCAGCTCACCGTCGACCCAGTGGGGGAAGAAGTTGGCCATCACCCGGTCGCCCACCTTCCAGCGCGTGACGGACGAGCCCACCTCCACCACCTCACCGGCGCCGTCGGAGGTGGGGACGCGAGGCGACGAGAGGTTCTTCTCGGCCCCTCGGGCGACGAGCAGGTCGCGGTAGTTGAGCGACACCGCCCGGACGCGCACCTTCACCTCGTGCGTGCCCACGCTTGGGGATGGGCGCTCGGTCTTCGTGAGCGCCTCGAACCCCGGCCTGCGCTGCAGTTCCCATGTCTTCATGGTGCAGACGTATGGTTCAGGGTATTTCTTCGCAAGTACGCACAAGTTTGGTCAGTACGCACAAAAAGGGAACCATGGCTCGAAAGCGTGACGATGATTCGAAGACGAACTGCGCGGTGGAGGCCGCTCTCGGCGTCATCGGTGGGCGCTGGAAGGGGGTGGTGCTGTACTGGCTGCTGAAGGGCACGCACCGCTTCGGTGAGCTGCGCAAGCGGCTGCCGAACTGCAGCCAGCGCATGCTCACGCTCCAACTGCGGGAGCTCGAGGAGGACGGGCTCGTCAAGCGCACCGTCTATCCGGAGGTGCCGCCTCGCGTGGAGTATGAGCTCACGCCCTTCGGACGCTCCCTGGAGCCGGTGCTGCTGGGCCTGCGGGACTGGGGCGAGAAGTACAAGCGCCGCCTGCAACGCGCGGCGTGACCCTACTCGGAGGCGCGCGCGAAGCTCTCCCGGGCGCGCTCGATTTCCGGCCGGTGGTGATGGGCCCAGAGGGCGAGGGTGCTGACGGGCTCTATCAGCGTGCGTCCCAGCGTCGTCAGCGCGTAGTCCACGCTGGGGGGCTTGGTGGGATGGACGGTGCGCTGGACCAGACCATCGCGCTCGAGCCCGCGCAGGGTGTGGGTCAGCACCCGCTGGGAGATGCCCTCGATGGCGCGCTTGAGGTCGCTGAAGCGCACGGCGGCCTCGGAGAGGTTGACGATGACCATCACGCTCCACTTGTCGCCGATGAGGCTGAGGATTTCGCGCATCGCGACGCAGTCCTCGTAGCTCATGGTCATCTTTCCGTTACCTGGTGACTTCAAGGTGCCTCCTTGGCCGGCACCGGACGGTATGCGACAGAGCCTGGGTCCGGCGCGCATAGGTAACCAGCGATGCCAGGGGGAAGGCCATGACGACTCGAACTGTCGGCGGCGGGAAGCCGTCCAAGGTGCTCTGGGTGGGGTTGTGGAGTGTCCAGGGGTTGCTGTCGCTGCTCTTTGTCGGGACGGGGTTCTGGAAGCTCTTCACACCCATTGAGCAGCTCGCCGCGATGATTCCCTGGGCGGGGCAGGTGCCGGGGAGGTTCCTCACCCTGACGGCCGTGGTGGACCTGTCGGGGGGACTCGGGCTTTTGCTGCCCTCGCTCACCGGCATCCGTCCGAGGCTGACCGCCTGGGCGGCCCTGGGCTGCGCGGCGCTCCAGGTCAGCGCCATCGTCTTCCACGTCTCCCGAGGTGAGGTGGCGAGCACTCCCTTCAACGTCCTGCTCGTCGCGCTCTCGCTCTTTGTCTTCTGGGGGCGCCGCTCGGGGAGTTGAGTCCCACGATTGGGATGGGAACTGGCCATCGCTCCTATCGCCGCGCATCGAGCTGAATGGCTGAAGGAGGACCGTGGCGTTCTGAGGTGGGCTCGGTTACGAGTTCGGCGGGTCCGCGCCAGCGAGGGCGCGAGGAGAACGAGAACGCCATGTCGAAGAAACAGAACGTCGAGGTGGAGAACACGGCGGCGCGTGTGGCGCTGTGGCGAGCGCTGCACGTCCAGGCCGATGCGCCGCCGCATGTGTTCGAAGACGAGACGGGCCTCGCGCTCGTGGCTCCTGAGGCGGGGTGGCAGGGGCGTCCGGACATGAGCCCGTTCACGCGGCCCTTCCGTGCGTCCATCGTGGCGCGTGCGCGCTTCATCGAGGACCTGGTCGAGGAGCAGGCCGCGCGAGGTGTCGCGCAGTACGTCATCCTCGGAGCGGGCCTGGACACCTTCGCGCAGCGCAAGCCGCAGCTCGCCTCCCGCATGCGGGTCTTCGAGGTGGATCAACCGGGCCCTCAAGAGTGGAAGCGCCAGCGGCTTCAGGCGCTGGGCCTGGGCGTCCCGCCGTTCCTGAGTCTCGTGCCGGTGGACTTCGAGGCGGGTGACAACTGGTGGGAGCGGCTGCTGGGGGCGGGCTTCGATGCCTCGAGGCCGGCGGTGGTGGCCTCCACGGGCGTCAGCATGTACCTCACGAAGGAGACCATCCTGGCGACGCTGCGTCAGGTCGCATCGCTCGCGCCGGGGTCGGTGCTCGCCATGACGTTCATGCTCCCCATCGAGATGACGGACCCCGAGCTGCGCCCCGGGATTCAGCGAGCCGCCGAAGGGGCGAAGGCGAGTGGCACGCCCTTCATCAGCTTCTTCGCCCCGGAGGAGATGCTCGCGCTGGCGCGTGAAGCGGGGTTCCGTGACGTCAGGCACGTCTCGGCGGCGAACCTGGCCGAGCGCTACTTCGCGGGCCGGAGCGACGGCCTCCGGCCGCCGAACAACTCCGAGGAGTTCCTGGTCGCGACGACGTAGTCCCTCGCGGCCGAAGCGCGGCCGTGGTGGGGTCGTGTGCTCGAGCTGTGGTGCTCACGGGAAGGCGCGAGCGGCCCTGGCACATCCTCCGATGCCAGGGCCGCAATCGCCAGGTGTCGCGCTACTGACGGGCGACGCGCTTGAGCCGGAAGGGCGGCCCCGACTCGCTCATCGTGAAGTAGCCCGAGCCGTTCGGCTCGTACTCGATGGCCTCGCCCTGTCCCTCCACCGTGTCCGTGAGGGCGACGGGGGTGGCCGCGAAGGCGGTCTCGAAGGCCGCGCCCGGCGCCGCGCGGAACTCATACACCCGCCGGTACGTGCGCAGGATGAAGCGCTGGGCGCACGGATGGATGGCCGCGGCCGTGGTGTACGAGTAGTTGGGGTCGTCCGGCTGCGTGGGCAACTGGAGGTTGGACACGAAGATGAGCGTGGACGTGACACCCGGAGCAGGCAGCGGCTTGGGCATCTTGTACACCTTGCTCAAGCCCGTGCCGGACTTGGTGATGACGTAGATGTCCGAGGTGACGGGATGGACCATGATGGCCTCGGCGTCCTTGGCTCCGTCCGGATACACGAAGGGGAACTGCTCGGCGGTGAGCGTGCCGCTCGTCTGTCCCGCGCCGATGTTCGGCTCGGGGATTCGGTAGACGTAGAACGTGTTCGGCGGGATGGGCAGGCTTGCGCTGTTCCGGCCGATATCCCCCATGTAGATGCACGAGCCCGTGGGGCAGGGCCCCGTGGCCACGTCCTCCCAGTCCTGCGGCGTGACGCCGTCCACCGTGAAGGAGCCCAAGGTGCCCGCCGTGGTGGTGCTGATGGCGACGACGTCGTTGACGTCCTCGTTGTGCACGTAGATGGCGCCCGGGGTGATGCGGCTGGCGGCGAGCCCCGACGGCTCGATGATGCGCGGCGCGGACACCGCGCCCACCAGGGCCCAAGAGGGGGCGAAGTTATCGCCCACCGTGCACGTGGGAGCATCCGCGGCCCGCAGCGCCACGACCTGGGCGATGTTGGTGTTGGGCAGCGTGGAGACACCGTTGAAGGCGGGCTGGAGACCCGGAGCGTCCAGCTCCTTCCACGCGAGGTCGAAGAGGATGCCCGTGCTCGACGACAACAGGCACTCGTCGAAGGCCTCCGTGAAGCCCGTGGGCGGCGTCAGCGGATTCGTGGGGCACGTCGCGCCCGCCCAGAGCTGCGAGCCGAACCACACCGCCAGCCCGTTCGCCGACGTGGTGGTGATGGCCGGCGTGTCCATGGTGGCCAGGTTGCCGTTCTTCTGGCCGCTCTGCGCGTCGATGGGATTCGTCGGGTGCGCGCCGGAGAACGCCGACAGGCTGCCCGCCATGTAGTTGGCCGCGTCAATCGCGAACACATAGCTCGCGGGCTCGGAAGCCTCGGCCACCTTGTAGAAGATCCACGCCTTGATTTGAGACGCGCTCTGGTCCGAGCGCAGCAGCGTCCATCCCGCCGGCGGTGTCGCCACCGCCGCGACGTTGTTGCGATTGATGATGCGCGCCAGCAACACGTCGCCCACGGTGGTGCCCGCGGGCTTCGCGAGCGTCAGCGACGACACCGTCTTCCCCGTGGCGGTCGTGCTCGCGCGCAGGCTCACCGTCGACAGCGACTGCCGCGTGGCCTCCACCGCGGGAACAGCCTCCGAGGTCGGCTCTGCCTCCTTCGGCCCGCATCCCCCAAGCGCCAGCAGGGAGACTGAAACCATCCACCGCGAAACACCCTGACTGAAGACCTTCAATGACATTCCAATCTCCCGATGCAATGCGCGTCGAGACTGACTCGCGTACGTCTGCTATCTCAGGAAACAGGAAAAGAAGGGAGAGGCGTGTTCTGAAAACAGACGTCCTGTCGGTGTGTGTCAGTTGTTGCTGAAAACTTCCGAGGGCAGCACCCATTCAGCACACACAGACACGGTTCCGCCGCGATGCATGCTCCCGCCAGAAGGGCCAGGGGCGTCAGCTCAACGGGCCTTGCTTCCCGGCGACAGGTGAAGATTCCTGGCGCCGAGAAGCGACAGCGGGGGACAACGTTCAGCGACAGGTGCCACGGCGCGCGGACATGACGCGCTGGGGCTTTATTACCGCCCCCAGGTGCCGTTGCAGCACTTGACCCGGCACTGGCCAGAGGCGACGCAGGGCATTCCCGCCACGGGGCCGCCGATGCAGTAGCCGTTGCTCTTGGCGGAGCAGCGGATGCTCGAGCTGTCGTTGGAGTACTGCCCGTCGTTGTAGGTGACGCCTTCATACGTGCAGGTCTGGCACGCCTTCACGACGCCGTCGCAGGTGGCGTGGCCCGTGGGTCCATTCGCCGCCGAGCACGTGGACGTGCCATCGCACCTCAGCGTGGTGCAGGTTCCGCAGACGGCCGTGGCCGTACAGGCGGCGAGGCTCGGGGCTGCTTCTTCCGTGGCTTCGGACAACAGGCTCTCGGTGGACGTCGGCTCCGCGCCGCTCTCACCCGGCAGGGGCTCGGGGCTGCACGCGACGAGGAACACCGAGAGCAGGGCGGTGGTGATGATGGAAAGGTGGTTTCGAGTCATGGCGAGGGAGTTCCTGCGACCTCAAGGGTCTCTGATGGGGGACACTGTGGAGCTGACGGCCCTTCGCCTGCTGTCACGCGCAAGAGACACCCATCGGTCGGCCAATGGCCCGTCGGCCCCCATGCTGCGCGGGTGACGTGTGAGATGCAATTGGCCCGTCGAGTCCTCGCTCAAGACGCAATCATTGCCAAAGTGAAGTGGGATGGCGATAGAAGCCCTCTTGCGAAAGCGACGGATTTGAGGTTTCGCCAACCCGCCAGGGTGGCCGTCCCTGTTTCCCCCCCGGGAGGGGCGTTCGCACGGGGACAGCCCATTTTCGGGGCTCGGTCCGTATGCGATACGGAGCCACCTGTCCCCCATGCCGATCTCCCTTCATTTTCCGCGGATCGGGCCCGTGTCCGTCTGGCCCTTGCTGGCGTTGACCTTGACCTTCGGCTGCGCCCAGGACGCGGCGCCGGTGACACCCCACGTCACGGCTCCCGCCCCCGAGGAGCGTGGGGCCGAGGCCCCGTTCGATGTGGGCGCCGTCATCCGGCAGGTCCACTTCTCCTGGCGCGCAGACGCCGAGGGCTTCGGTGGCGGACACTCGACCTATTCGGTCCGTTCGAGCCAGACCGGGCTGACGCTCACGCCCTATCACCACGACCCTCGGAGTGAGGATGTGGTGGCGGCTCCGGGCGAGGCCGAGAAGGCTCGAACGCCGGGCCCGGTCCAGAAGGGCTCTCCCTTCCTCCTGGGGACCCCGAGGCTGACCCGAGGGGGCCGGAGCCTCACCTCCACCCCCGCGGCCACCGGCACGGTGGAGTCCGATGGCCACCTCGTCCTCGCGCGGGGGGAGGTCACCGAACACCTGCGCAACGGCGAGGAGGGCGTCGAGCAGTCCTGGGCCTTCGAGAAGGCGCCCTCGGGCTCGGGCGAGCTGCGGGTGGAGATCGAGGCGAGCGGCCTGGCGTTCGTGGACCGCTCGCCCAACGGCCTGCACTTCGTGGACGCGGAGACGGGCCTGGGCTTCCGGTACGGTCACGCCACGTGGGTGGACGCGAGCGGACGCCGCACGTCCCTCCAGGCCCACTTCAGCGAAGGGCGCATCCAACTGCGCGTCCCTGAAGCGCTGTTGGAGGGCTCCTCGTATCCCGCCGTGCTGGACCCGGTCATCTCCCCGGAGATGGGCATGGGGCAACCGGTGCTGGGACCGCAGGTCTCGAGCCAGTCCTCGCCGGTGGTGTCCGCCGTGGGGAGCACGTGGCTGGTGGTCTGGACGGACAACTGGGCCGCTGGCAACGCGCAGCTCACGGCCACTCGGGTCTCCAGCTCGGGGACGCTGTTGGACCCCACCGGCATCGTCGTGGCGCCGAGCGGTTCGCGCGGCTGGGTCGAGGTCTCCGGCTCCTCGACGGATTGGCTCGTCGTCTGGCAGAACTCGTCCTCGGACATCGAGGGTGTTCGCGTGTCCTCGGCGGGAGTGGTGCTGGACTCGACCCCCATCTCTCTCGTCGCCACGACGGATTATGAGTATCGGCCCTCGGTCGCATCATCGGGCTCGGGGTGGTTCCTGGCCTGGGAGGTGTCCGTTCGTTTGTCTCCGACGTCGGCCATCCGAGGACTCCGCCTGTCATCCACGGCCCAGCCGCTGGGCAATCCCATCGCGCTGAGCAACCCGGGCTTCTGGTCGGTCAACCCGCAGGTCGCCTTCAATGGCTCTCGCTACCTCGTCGTCTGGCAGACCACGGAGACCTCGGGGAGTGTCTTCGATGTTCGCGGCACGCGAGTCTCGGCTGATGGCACGGTGCTGGACCCCGTGGCCTTGAGCATCTGCACGGCGGCGGGGAACCAGCGCGAGGTGACCGTCGCGGCCAGTGGCTCCTCGTGGTTGGTGGCCTGGACGGATGAGCGTGACGGCGCCAGCAGGACCAACCTCTACGGGAACGTCGTGTCCGACTCGGGGATGATGTCCGTTACGAACGGCCAGTTGCTGGTGTCGTCATGGGGCAGCGCGAAGCTCCCCTCCGTGACGGGAGTCTCCTCGGGAGGATGGTTCCTCGTCTGGGAGGATGGTTCGTCGACCTACCCGGATATCCTCGGCACCCGCGTGGGGTCTGATGGGCGCTCGACGGGGAATCATGTCGTCTTCGCCAATCACCCGCGCTCCGAGACCGCGCCCTGGGTTGCCTCGGGGGCCGGTGGCTCGTTGTTCGTCGTCTGGGAGGAGGTCCACAAGACGCTGGACATCCACGGTGCGAGGGTCTCTTCGACGGGTGTGAATCAGGACCCCGCGGGGTTGCTCCTGAGCAAGGCGAACAACCGTCAGTACGCGCCCGCGGTGGCCTACGACGGCATGCATTACCTCGTCGTCTGGCGGGACACGCGAGAGGGCGAGATGGACATCTACGGTACACGCGTGACGAGCCAGGGCGTCGTGCTGGACGGCGCGGGGCTCGCGTTCGGCACGGCGTCGGGTGTCCAGGACCAGCCCACCGTCTCCGCGGGGACTTCGGGGTGGCTCGTCGCCTGGGAGGATTATCAGTACGGGACGAACGCGGGGAACATCCAGGGCGTGAAGCTGAGCCGGGAGGGAGGGGTCCAGTTCGGCTTCAGCATCGACGGGCCCTCTGGAAACATGGTCACCCCCGCGCTGTCCTTCGATGGCGTGGACTGGTACGTGGTCTGGGCCGATGGCCGAAGCCAGCTCAGCAGTCAGGGGTGGGACATCTTCGGCGCGAAGGTCTCCTCGAAAGGGAGCGTCACCCCCGCGACCGGCACGCTGCTGACCCCTGGGTTTGATCGCGAGCAGCTCATGCCTGGGATTGCCTTCAACGGCACGGAGCACCTCGTCGTCTGGCGCGAGTACGTGCGTTACTCGTCCACGGACTACGACATCATGGGCACGCGCATCACGCGCGGGGGGGTCGCGCAGCCCCTGGGGGGCTTCGTCATCTCCAATGCTCCGGGCGAGCAGTCGATGCCCGTGGTCGCGTCGGCGGGTTCTGATTGGTTCGTCGCCTGGAGGGAGGGGCGCACGTCGCCGCGCCTCCGTGGCGCGCGAGTGTCCTCCACGGGCGTGGTGAAGGACCCGTCGGGTTTGTCGCTCGTCAACGCGACGGAGTGGAAGGACAACCTGGCCCTGGCCTCGGACGGGCGCAGCCACTTCCTCGTCTGGGAGGAGCGGTCCTCGACGGGCAACGTCGACATTCGAGGGATGAGAGTCCTCGCCGATGGCACCGTGCTCGATGCGCCCTTCGCGCTGGCCTCCGCCGCGGAGAACGAAGGTGCTCCCGCTGTCGCCGCGCAGGGGACCTCGGAGTTCTTCGTGCTGTACCAGCGGCTCGGAGTCACGGGCACACCGACGGCCGAGCGGGTCGTGGCGCGCAAGCTCCTCTTCAACCGTCCTCCCGTGGCCGCGCCGCTCACTCGAACGACCCTCGAGGACACGCCCGTGTCGGTGACCTTGAGCGCGATGGACGCGGATGCGGAGGCCCTGAGCTATTCCATCGTGACGCCTCCGACGTCCGGCACGCTGTCGGGCACACCTCCGAACCTCATCTACAGCCCAGGCGAGGACTTCCACGGCGAGGACCGGTTCACCTATCGAGCGACGGATGCCTCGGGGGAGAGCTCGGCGGAGACCTTGGTGGTCGTGACGGTGACGCCCGTCGCCGACGCACCGGTGGGAGTTCCCCTTGAAGTGTCGGGGGATGAAGACTCCTCGATTGGCTTGCCACCGCTTGAGGGCAGAGACCCGGATGGAGATGCCGTCACCATCGAGGTGGAGACCCAGCCTTCGTGGGGCGTGCTGGAGGGTGAGGCCGGGGCCCTGCGCTACGTACCCGCGCCGGACTTCCATGGGGAGGATGGCTTCACGTTCATCGTCCGGGACGCGACGGGGTTGGTGTCGGCGCCTGTTCGTGTGCGCATCGTCGTGGCTCCGGTCAACGACTCACCGGTGGCCCATGAGCGAAGCGTGTCGCTGGACCAGGACACGGGCGTGGACCTGTTGTTGTCCGGCGTGGATGTGGATGGGGACGCGCTGACCTTCCACATCGACCGGGCTCCGGCCCATGGGACGTTGAGCGGTGTCGCGCCGAATCTGCGCTACGTGCCCGCGCCGCGATATCACGGCGACGACGACTTCATCTTCCGGGTCCACGATGGACAGGCCTGGTCCAGTACCGCGGTGGTGCGTCTTGGCGTGAGGTTCGTGAACACCGCGCCCGTCGCCGAGGGGCAGGCGGTCTCGTTGGCGGAGGATACGTCGGGGAGGGTGGTGCTCGCGGGGCAGGACGTGGACGGAGACGCGCTGACCTTCGAGTTGGTGGCCTCGCCCGCTCATGGTGTCCTCGGTGGAACCCCACCCGTGCTCACGTACACTCCGGCCGCTGACTTCCATGGCGAGGATCGCTTCACGTTCATCGCGAGGGACTCCGTGGGCGCGGCTTCGACCCCGGCCACGGTGGTCATCACCGTGACGGACGTCAATGACGCGCCCATCGCGCGGGATGCGTCGGTGCGGACCGAGGAGGATGTGGCTCGGGCTGTCACCCTCGAGGCTCGGGATGTGGACGGCGATTCGCTGACGTTCCAACTCGCCACGCCTCCGGCGCACGGGACGCTCAGCGGTACGCCGCCAGAAGTGACCTACACCCCAGCGCAGGACTTCCACGGGGAGGACTCGTTCACTTTCTCCGTGTCAGACGGCACGGACACGTCTTCCGCAACGGTGTCCCTCACGGTGTCGTCCGTGAACGACGCCCCCGTCGCCATGGCGCAATCGCGAGTGCTCGAGCCCATGGCCACGGTGTTGATGCTCGAAGGCTCGGATGTGGATGGGGATGCGCTCACGTTCGCCATCCATTCGCCTCCCGAACATGGGACACTCGAGGGCACCCCGCCCGAGGTCACCTTCACTCCCGAGGAGGGCTTCCGAGGGACGACGTCCTTCTCCTTCACGGTGTCGGATGGCGTGCTGGGCTCGGAGCCCGCCACGGTGACGCTGCGCGTGGGCAACAGCGTGCCCGTGGTCGCGTTCAATCTGGTGACATCACAGCCGGAGGAGGGCGAGCCCGTCCGGTTCGAGGCGACAGCCGCTGACGCGAACGGAGATGTGCTGACCTTCCACTGGGACTTCGGAGACGGCGTGACGTCCGAGGAGGTCAGCCCCGTGCATGCCTATGCCAACGAGGGCCATTACGAGGTGGTGTTGCGTGTCTCGGATGGCATCGACACGGTGACTCACTCCCGAGCGCTGGAGGTCCGCAACGCGGCGCCGGAGCTGGTGCCGCTGGACCTCCCCGCGCGGGCCGAGGAGGGCAGGGCGGTTGTCTTCCAGGCGCGGGCCCAGGACCCCGGGCGCGATGACACGCTCACCCTGACGTGGGACTTCGGCGACGGCACTGCACCCGTGTCCGGAGCGGAGGCCACACACACGTACGCGGACGACGGGACGTACACGGTGAAGGTCACCGCAAGCGACGACGCGGGCGCCTTCGTGCAGGAGATGCGCGAGGTCCAGGTCGCGAACCTGCCTCCGGTTCCCGTGGCGGTATCCGCGAGCACGCTCCAGGCGGGCGAGACGCTCACGTTGCGGCTGGAGGCCATCGACGCGGCGGGAGCGATGGACCCGTTGAAGTGGACCTTGGTGGAAGGACCCGGGGCCGTGACTGAAGCGGGCCTCTACTCTTGGAGCACGGAGCCGACGACGGATGGACACTTCCCGGTGCGAGTCCGCGTGATGGATGACGAGGGTGGAGCGGCGGACCTGGTGCTCGAGGTGCGTGTCACCGCGCCGCCGTCGGTGCCCGTGTCGCCGGGAAGCAGTGGCGGAGGCTGCGCGTCCAGTCCTGGGAGACTGTCGCTTCCAGCAGGGCTCTTGTGTCTGCTGTCGGCGCTGGCTTCTCGTCGGCGCGGACGCCGAGGCCCTCGCTTCGAGATGACTTGAAGGGCTGACGTCACGCGTCCCACCCCCTGTCGCACGGCGGGGGGCCGCGTCCTCCCGTGACGCGGTTGCGTCTTCCCGTGACTCGCTCAGAGGTGCCCAGGCATGTCTCGTCTGGGGTTGCCCGAGTGTTGTCCCCGAGATGGCATGGCTCGTGCTGATACGCCCCCCGGGGGCTCAATCACCGGGCGAGTCGTACGCTTGTCCCGGTTTCCACGCGTGAAGGCCGCCCGTTCGAGCGTCGCCCGGTTGGGGCCGGAGACGACGACATCCAGGGAGGGGCTGCGTGTTTGATGAGAAGGTGGAGGCGCTGTACCGGAAGCACCTCACGGGGTTGGCTCTGGCGTATCGCCACATGGCCCAGAGGCAATTTGATTCGGCGGGTGTCTGCCTCTCATTGGCGTGCCGGTGGATCCGGGAGATCAGCGCGGCGGACCTCTGGATGGGCTGGTCGCTCAAGCAGACCTCGGCGGACCGGGTGGCCAGGGTTCTGCTCGACATCCAGGTGGTCATCGCTCGACACAAGGCCTACCTCGCGCAGCGGGACAAGAACGAGGTGAAGGTCCTGGAGCTTCGCGTGCGGGACCAGTTGAGGCGAGAGGTCGCCGCCCTCCGTGACTCCAAGCTGGATGACAAGGAGAATGCCGAGTTCGCCGATGCAGTGAAGAAGGCCAAGGGCTGGGTGGCCCACCAGAATGGCTCCTGGGTGACGCAGCCGGAGGTGGCTCTCGCGCAGACTTACGACCTCGACCTCGAGGGGGTCGGAGCGTGGGAGTTCGCGGACGATGATGACACCAAGAAGAAGCTCCAGGCGCTTCTGGGGAAGCTCCCCACCTCGACGGCGTATCTCGTGCTCTGGCGAGGCGTTGGCGAGAAGGCGGAGAGCCACGCCGTGGGGCTCTACAAGAGCCATGGAGCCCTCTGGCAGGATTGGTATGTCTTCGACCCGAACTTCGGTGAGTTCAAGATCAACTCATTGAGCAAGGCCGCCAATGCCATCTGGGCGACGGGCGCGTACCTGGGGATGCGCGGCCTGCGCCTGGTCGAGGCCAAGAGGAGACAGCCCGCGGCAGGTGCCGCCGCCTGACGGAGGCCATGTCTTCGTTCGAGCCGCGCCTGCATGGGCGTGGCGTGTTGGGTTCAAATGTCGATGCTCGCGTGGCACGACCTTCGGCGACGTCAGAGCGGAACGTTAGGGTCCCTCGCGCCGGGCGACTCCCGCCTGGCGTCCATCGTCGGCCGAGGTCCTCTGATGCGTCTTTCCGTCTCGCTGCGTGCTGCCTCCCTGTGTCTCGTGGGTGTCTGTTCCCTGCTCACCGCCTGTGATTCCGACGACCCGCCTCCCAGGCCGGGACCTCGAGACACCTCTCCACGCACGTTGACGCTGCTGCAGACGAGCGACCTGCACACCAACATCTTCCCGTGGGACTACTTCAGCGGGAAGGCCGACGCGAAGCGAGGCCTCGCCAAGGTGGCCACGCTCATCAAGCAGGCCCGCGAGGCGAACCCAGACTGCACGCTGCTCGTCGACACGGGTGACACCATCCAAGGGACTCCGCTGGGGACCTATTACGGGCTCGTGGACAACGCGCCCCGCCACCCGATGGCCGTCGCGATGAGCGAGCTGGGCTACGTGGCCATGGCCGTGGGCAATCACGAGTTCAACTACGGCCTCGACGTGCTCAACAAGTTCAAGAGCGAGGTCAACTTCCCGCTGCTCGGGGCCAACGTGCGCAAGCGCGCGGATGGCTCCGAGGCCCTCATGCCCTTCGTGCTCACGGATGTCTGTGAGGTGAAGGTCGGCATCCTCGGCCTCGTGACGCCCGGTGTGACGACGTGGGAGCGCGCGGAGAACATCTCCGGCCTGCGCTTCGATGACCCGGTGGAGACGGCGCGGGCCTATGTGCCGAAGATGCGGGCGGCCGGCGCGGACGTGGTGGTGGTGGCCATCCACGGAGGTCCGGACAAGCAGCCCACCGGAAGCGCGAGCAACCCCGACTCGTGGCTCGCGGACTACGCGGATGGCTCGAAGTGGGCGGACCGGGGCAACCTCCCTGGAGAGAACCCGGCCGTGCAGATTGCCCAGGGCGTGTCCGGCATCGACGTGCTCCTCACGGGCCACACCCATCAGCCCATCCCGAAGATGCTGCTGAAGAACCCGGAGGGCCGCGAGGTTCTCCTCACCCAGCCCAACCGCTGGGGAAGCCACCTGGCGGACGTGCAGCTCCAGGTCACCTGGAGCGGCGAGCGCTGGGGCGTGGACGCACATGACTCCCGCCTGCACGTGGTGGATGAGCAGGTGGCGGCGGATGCCACCGTCACGCAGCTCACGCAGCGCTACCACGACACCACCGTCACCTACGTGAACCAGAAGATCGGCACCACCACGGCGGCGTTCCCGGGTGGCTTCGCCGCGCGCTATGTGGACAGCCCGCTGGGTGACCTCATCAATCTGGTCCAGGAGGATGCCGCGCGTGAGGCGGGCTTCGACGTGGACCTGTCCCTGGCAGCCATCTTCACCAACGACGGGGCGCTCCCTGCGGGAGATGTCACCCTGCGCGATGCCTACAGCATCTATATCTACGACAACACGCTGTATGTGATGGAGATCAACGGGTCCATCCTCCGCCGTGCGCTGGAGATGAACACGCGCTACTTCGGCCCGCTGGACGCGAACAACCTGCCCCCGAAGCCCGAGGGCGCGAAGGCCGCGTCGCCGGTGGTGGCCGATTACAACTGGGACCTCTATTCGCGCATCGAGTATGGCTATGACCTCACGAAGCCCGTGGGCTCCCGGCTCACGCACCTGCGCTTCAAGGGGGCGGAGGTCATGGACGACCAGGTCTTCGTCGTCGCCATCAACAACTACCGCGCGGGAGGTGGGGGTGGCTTCTCCATGTTCAAGGAGGGCCGCGTCCTGTGGACCTCCGCCGACGGTGTGCGCGATTACGTCGCCCGCTACATGCAATCGCACCAGAACCTGGCGCCGGACACGGTGAACACCTGCAACTTCTCGCTCACGCCGGACCTCTACACGCCGTACTTCGGTGCCACGCTCGGTGCCGCGAAGTGCGCGCCGAGGAAGTGAGGCGCTGACGCCCTGGAGTCCTCCAGGACTCCAGTCCCTGGTCATAGTTGTGAATTCTATCGGGCCTGGCTGCGCTCCCAAGAACTCGCGGACGCACCAGACCCAGGTGGGCTTCAGGCATTGCCACGCCTGGGGTCCGTACATGGGCCGTGGCGGGACAACCTCCCCGTACAAGAAGACACTCCTCCATGGGGAGTGCCCGTAGCGGGTGGGTGCTGGCGTAGCCGTCACGCCACTCACCTCGCGGCCCGCTCCTGAGTCTCGGAGCGGGCCGCTCTCTCAAGCGTTGGCACGGCAGGCGTTCCAGGCAGCCGCGACGGTCGGTGGTGCTGGCCGAGCCCGCAGCCGTCTCCGTCTGACGAGGGCAGGGCGGATGTCTGCCATCAACACTCCTCGCGACCCGCGCGCCATTCAAGGGGGCGTCGGAATCGCTCATACCCATGTCTGAACCGCCGCCCAGACCTGGGGGAGTCCATGAAAGAGTCAAACTTGTCTGTCTTCGCTGTCACCGCGACACTGCTGGTTGTTGCTGGAGCGGGGGCGGCGAAAGGACAGTTCGCTGTCGCATCGAGCGCGGAGACTGGTTCGGGGTTTGCGGGCTTCGTGGGATGGAGCATTGAGATGGGGTGGTGCCATCACTCCGGCAGCCAACTCCTCACGGGAGACTTCAACGGGGACGGGCGGGCGGACCTGCTGTGCCACGACGTGAGCAGTGGAACCAAGTGGTTCGCCTACTCCACCTTCTAAGCGCGCGTGATGCCCTGATGGCGCTCGAGGCGAATCGCTGACGCCGCGCGGCACGTTCAGGGATTCACCTCTTCTTCGCGGGAGAGGTCATGGGGGCTCCAGGCGGGGTCATGCTTGACGCCAGTCCGGTTACAGGTTTCGCGCAAAACCTGCGCATCCTCGCACCGGCTGAGTTGATGACGGTGGCGTCACGGACCCGAGGGTCTCGTGTGAGCCGCGGTGTCTGGCTCGAAACGTGATTCTCAGACACGGAGAAGATGAGGCCATGGCGAATCTCGGTGCAATGAATGGCACGGATGATACGGTGTTGCCGCAGCATTCACTGACAGGGAGTTGTGACGTCATGCGTTTGTTCAAGCGAGTTGTCAGCCTTTGTGCGATGTCAGTCCTTTCCGTCGCCTGTGGTGGCGAGGCTTCCGGGAGCGGGAGTGAAGGGGCTGTGGAGACGCGGGAGTCGGCGCTGTCCACGGCGACATCCAGGGGCTGCACGTTCGAGGTGACGTCGGCGATCATCAATACGCCGCCGGCGCCGCCCGTCCACGAGCTGAAGCTGCACCGGCTCGCGTCCGCGACGTGTGCGTGGTCCGCCGCGAGCATCTCGTTGCCCATGTCCAGCGGTTATGCGACGCCCTCGCTGCATGTGGCGGCGAACGACCTGGGGGTGGCCGTTGGCTTCACCGTGAAGTCCAGCTACAGCGGTGGCCCCTATCGCACGGTGGGCTTCTACCACGTGGACCCGGAGACGATGGCCATCGTGCGGCGTGAGAACATGGTGTCGACCAGCCTGGTGAACCTGTCGTCCGTGGCCATCGAGCTCGACGGCACCACGCTGACGTCCTACGGGGACAAGTCCGGCGTCATCTGGGGTGAGACGGGCAGCGGCAACGAGTTCGTCGTCTCGTTCCCTGACTTCTTCACCAGCACCACGCCGGGAACCATCATCGCGTTCTGAGCTGGCGTCTGAAGAACATGGGGTGGAAGGCGGCGCGTGCTCTTCCACCCCACGCCCTTCGCTTCGGCTCTGAGTCCGTCCTACTTGGAGGGGCGCTGAGTCCCGGCCGAGGGCGTCGTGTGGGGAGCTTCCCGTTTGAACGAGGCCCACGACACGGAGACCTGCGAGCCAGTGGTGTCTCGTCCGTGGAGGACATCCACGACCTGTTTCACCGTCGTCGCGAGCTCGTTCGGGTGCACCTCGACGAAGCCTCGGAAGGCGCCTCGGCCGCGCTCCTCCTCGACGGTGATGATGTCCCGCCAGTCCCGCGTCATGACCTCCACCTGGCCATCCCAGTGTAGGGTCATCCGCTCCACCTGCTCCCAGAGGACGGCGCGTTCCTCTGGAACCTCCACGCTCACCTCGCTGCGCCAGGTCTCCGCGTTCGCGCTCGTGCGTGACATCGCGAGGGTCACGGGCCGCGGTTCATCGGAGGGCGGTTGACCCCGGACGCTCACGAAGGCCTTGGCGCGCAGCGGAGGGCCTTCGCGCCGCCCGGCCTCGAGCCGCACCGTGAAGGTTCGCGTGTCCATTGTTCCGGTGTCATAGACATGCTCCACCTCCGGCCCCGAAGTGACGACGCTCCGTCCGTCACCGAAGTCCCAGGAGTACCCGGTCAGGGCCCCAGCCTCGGACGGCACGGCGCGGAGGAGGAACGCCTCGTTGGTTTGCTGGATGACGGCCACCGTCAGCTCCCGCCCCTCGAGTGATGCGTCGCCAGCGCAGTCGCGGACCTCGACTCGGAGCAGCTGCTCGGCAAGGATGCCGACACGGCGGCCCCCCAGGTCCCGGCACACCTGGAAGCGCACGAAGGCCGTGCCCGGCGCGGCCGGCGCACGCCACCGGATGCGGGTGCCTGGATGCAGCTCCGCGCCGGTCTCCTGGCCGGGCCAGACCCACCGGAAGAGGGCCCCTGGCTCCGGTGTGCCTCCCACCCTCGCCGCCAGGGTGCGCTGCTCGCCCGCGCAGGCCCAGGGCCGGTCCATTTCGAGGTGCTCGACGACGGTGCTGGAGGCCAGCACCACGCGCTCCTCGCCCAGCGCCACCGCCAGGGCCTCGCCTGAGACGTTCGCGGGGATGGGCACCGCCGGCAGCGGGCCCACCGAGGAGGCGGGGGCACGCACCTGCTCCACGGATGCGTCAGGCATCGAGGGGGCCGGTGGCACCGGGCTTCGCGAGGCCAACGCCGCGTCATCTCGCGAGGGACGCATCAGCCCCAGACCGCCCAGCAGCACGACGACAGCCCCGGTGGTGACAGCGACTCGCCGCCAGCGGCGATGATGGGATTCGAGCGACATGCGCGGGCTTCGCGACGGCGCTAGAAGCCGAAGTCGTTGAGGTGCCGGAAGTACCCCTTCGAGTTCGGCCGGTACCACTGGTCATCCCATCCCTTGAAGTCGACGTCGTCGAGCAGTCGCTCCGTCTTGCCGTTCAGCACCACGGAGTTGATGAGCGGAACCGCGGTCGACCCCACGTTCCGGGACACCAAGGGGGCCGCGGCTGGGTCCAGGTACTGCGCCACGTACCGGCTGCAGTAGTCCTGGGTGAAGCAGCCTTTGTCACACGTGGCGAGGGTGTTGTAGGTCGCGTGCTTGTCCTCGGCGACATACAGCACGGGCCAGCCACGGTAGGCATTGCGCGAGTCGCTCAGGTCGTACTCGAGCTGCTCGTGCGAGTACCAGGCCGAGGAGTCACACACGCTCTTGCGGTGCGCGGACAGGTAGGCCCAGTCCAGGTACCAACGGCCCGCGGAGTAGTGGACCTCCAGGAGCTGGAACTCGGGGTCGCCGTCATGGCCGGTGGTGACACCCGTGTCCTCGAAGAAGGTGTCCAGGTAGAAGATGCGCAGGGTCCGCGTCGCGAAGCCCTCGCTCTTCACCGCGTAGTAGGGGCGTCGCTCGTAGCCGCTCTCACCTGTGTCGAACCAGAACAGGGGCATGAACCAACGCGCCACCTGATGCTCGCAGTCGTCGTTCAGGCCGTCCTTGTCCGCGTCCGCGCCGGTTCCCCAACAGTTGTCGCCGTAGGGAATGACGGACAGCCCCTCCGCCCGCGCCTCCATGGACGCGAGGGTGAGCAGCAGACCGCAGAGCACCGCGCCGCTCGCGGCGGAGCGCACCCTCGAAGGCTTTCGACGCATCTCTCCGTCCACTCTGGAATTCATGAAATACTTGGCGTCATATCCTTCCAGGAGCCGGAGCAACAAATGGTTCTCTCGTCTGGTCTCGTACGTCGTGTCTTCTCGTGGATGAACCTGGTCCTGCTGCTCGGGGGAGCTGGCTGCGGAGGTCCCATGGAGTCTGGGGCCGAGGGGGCGCTGGGCGCCCAGGCGCAGCGCCTGACCTATCCCAGTGGTGTCGCCCGGACGGTGGTGTCTCGGCGCGTCGTCCTCCTGAACGGCTCGGGAGCGTTTCAGGCAGCGGCGGGCTTCGAGCCGTTCCGCGCGGCGGGTGCCTCCGACCTGGTGCTGCACAACATCCGCATCGCGGAGGTGGATGCGCCCGGTGTGCGTGAGGCACTGGTCGTCATGTCGGCGGGGCAGAAGATTTCGAGCAGCGGCCACTCCAGTGGTGTCACGGGGCAGTCGTCCAACTGGGATGCGTCCTGTGACAGCGTCTCGTGCCCCAACGTCACGCTGGATGGCCGCTCGCTGGCGATGAAGCTGGACACCCTGGGGTGGTTTCCCCGGGGCAGGACGTACTTGTCCGTGGTCAATGACAACAACTTCGACCACCTGTTCGACAGCGACACGAAGCAGCGAATCGTCAATGGCTTCTCAGGCTGGCTCCAGGCCCAGGTCCGTCCGGAGACGCGCTCCATCTATCTCGCGGGGAGCTCGCGAGGCGGCTGCCTGATGATGCGGCTGGCGCAGGCGCTCCGGGCAAACACGGCGCTCGATGGCATTGACATCTATGTCTCGTCGTTCGACGGCGTGTGCCGCAACAGCCAGGGGGAGCTGGGGACCTACGACAGCAAGATCGACAATCCCGTGCGGCCGTGGGGCACGTTCTATGGCGCGTGGGCCACGGACCTGAATGCCCAGTTCCCTCGCCGCAACCGGCTCCACCTCTTCCAGGTGGTGGGCGGCCAGGAGGTCGCTCCCGCCACGGGCATTCGCGCGTTCTCCGGGTACGCCGGGGCCTCGCCGCCCTCGACGGGGACGAACCTGGATTGGGGTTGGTACAAGCAGACGTGGGTGAAGTGGAAGCACAAGGAGATTGGAAACCCATACACCGACCCCAGCGCCTCGGAGCAGGCGCAGGCCGTGGCGGACACCATCGACGCGCACCTGACGTGGCTCGATGCGCGCCTTCCCTGAGCGCAGAACGCTCGAAAGATGACGTCCCGTCCTCGCGGGCCTTCACTTGCTGGTCTTGCTTGGTAGGAGGGCTTCGGGCCGAGGTGGACGTGGGCCCGAAACCCTCACCCCCGAGCGCAATGAAAACCAAGAATCTGAGTGTCGTTGCTGGCGTCGCGTTGTTGGCATTGGGTCTGGTCGCGGAGGCGGCGTCGCTCTTCCGCAACACGGGGACGTTGTCTGGCTGGAGCTCCGTCAACCGGGAGCACCAAGGTTCGGTGAACGAGGTGACGAACGTCACCTATGAGGGGCCGACGGCCCTCAAGATGACGCAGGTCTACGATGCGGCCTACAGCGGCCGGTACCACTCGGAGGTGATGCGCAGCAACGTGTACCGCCGAGGGGACACGGGCTTCTACGGCTTCGCGTTCCGGTTGCAGGCGGACTGGCAGTTCCAGCCGCAGTCCTACAACATCGCGCAGTTCATCGCGGACTTCTCCGACACGGGCTGTGACGACTACATGCCGTCGAGCATGGTGTGGCTGTCGGGCAACCAGCTCTTCACGCGGGTGAAGCAGGGGACGGTCTGCAATCAGAAGACGGTGACGTTCGGCAACCTGGCCACGGTGACGGCGGGCGAGTGGCACAAGGTCGTGATTCAGGCGAAGTGGGCCTCGGACGGGACGGGCTTCTACAAGATGTGGTTCGACGGGACGAAGGTCCTGGAGCAGTACAACCTGAGCACGACGGTGGCGGACGACCGCTACTTCCAGTTCCGCGTCGGCCTGTATGCCAATGGCTGGTACGACAGTGGATACATGCAGGGCAGCCAGGGAACGCGGAGCATCTGGTTCGACGAGATTGGCGTGGGCACGACCTTCGCCGACGCCGACCCCGCGCAGTGGTAGTGACTGATACGTTCGCGAGACCCGGTGGGTATTGATGCCTCGGTGCTGCATGACGCACCGAGGCGTGCTGGAGGGGCGGGGCCGGAGCAACTCATGAACGGGTCGTGCGACAATCCCTGGAAACGCATGGGGCGCCGGCCTCATGAACATGCCGCCCCGAGGGGCGGCGAGGGGGACATCCATGACCACCATCCAGCGAGGCTCGCGCCGTCAAGTCGAGCCGAGGACGACCGAGCGGACCGAAGGAAGGCCCGCGACGAGGGGCGAGTCCGTTCGGGGGAACACCCCCCAGGATGCGTTCCAACCCGCGACGTCGGGACGCGCGGCGGGGGCGCGGCTGGGCGCGACCACGGGAGCCGCGGAGGTGAGGACGACGAGCGCGACCCCCGTGGCGCCCGCGGCGTTGTCTCCCTCGGAGCTGCGCTCCGCCGAGCAGGCCATCGCGCTCGCCCATGACAGCCGGGATGCCACGGCCGTCGCCGAGTGGCTGAGGAACAACCCGGACCCGGCCAAGCAGGCCGCGTTCATGGACCTGATGTTCCAGTACGGGGAGGTGGCTGGCGGCATCCTGGATGACGTGCAGCGGCTGTCCGAGGCGGACCGCGCGCGGTTGTCCCAGGCCCTGGACAATGCCTACCGCTCCGGAGCGGTGTCTCCGCGCGAGTTGTCGGGGGCGGTGGCGGCCGCGCACCGGGGCGAGTTGCCGGGGGAGACCCATGAGGGGCTGGCGAGCATCATCGCTGGCACCGGCAACCCGGACCTCATCGAGACGTACGCGAAGCGCGAGATGGAGATTGTCCGCGAGAATGGCGGGTACGACCAGCA
This sequence comes from Myxococcus stipitatus, assembly GCF_037414475.1. The sequence continues at coordinate 7,461,571 of NZ_CP147913.1, forward strand.
GCGCAGCGCCGCGGTGGCCACGGCGCTGGCGGGCTTGCCTCCGGACCGGCTCCAGGCGTTCCTGGCGGCGAATCCAGAGGGCATGGCGGATGTCATCAAGAACATCAACGCCGCGGGCCCGGACGCGACCCATTCGCCCGCGCTGGGGAGGTTGTTGGACGCCGCGGGCCGCATCAATCCTCCCACGGCCGAGTCGCTGAAGGTGTTCACGGACTCCATCTCCCAACTGGGAGAGAATCGCGAGTCACGCGCCGCCGCCGCCCGCTTCTTCACGCAGCACGGCGACGCGGTGCTCTCCTCCCTGCAAGACCAGTCCGGCTCGTTGGGCCTGGATGGCCAGAAGAAGATGTCCGAGTTCTTCGCGCGGACGCTCTTCTCTCCGCCGCAGGACTATCAGGGCAGCGACGCGTTCCGGCAGAACGTCATGCAGCGCCTGGAGACGATGAACGCCGGGCTCGCGCGGCACGCCAACGAGAACCCACCCTCGCAGGACGCCAAGCGCAGCGCGCGCCTCATGGGCAGCCTGGTGGGTTCGCTCGAGGGCGGCTTCCAGGTGGCCGTGGATGAGTTGAACAAGCGCAATGACGCCGTGAAGGGCATGGTGGACCTGCTCTTCTCCGCCAAGAGCCTCCTGCCCGACCTGCCCATCCCCGGCGCGGGCAAGCTCAAGGACCTCACCGTCGATCAACTCCAGCGCTGGGTGACGTCCATGCTCCAGGAGAAGGCCCAGCGGCCCGACCAGGCCATCCCGTTCCATCGCGCCTTCGGTGAGCAGATCGCCAACCCGGACCTGCGCACCGACTACGACGCCGCCCGCGGCGATGCCTTCCTCAACCGCCAGCGGGGCCTGACCTGATGCGAGCCGGGAGCGCGCTGCTCGGATGAGATGGAGCGCTCCTGGCTTCCGCCTTGCCCTCCAGCGCACGGGAGGGCAAGGCGAGGCCGTCCGCTGACAGGTGACGAGACGCGCATCGAGCGTGGCGGAGTCCCGTCCCTCTGTCTTCGGTGTGGACTGGATGAAGGACCTGGCCGTCTCAGGTCCTGCCGACCGTCATGGAGAGCTTGCCCGGCTGGGGGGGCATATCGCTGGAGAGGATGTAGCCGCCAATGTAGTTGACGGTATCGATCCACGGCTCGGTGCCCTTGCCCAGGATGGAGTCCTGGTCCTTCTGGTGCGAGACGAAGGACGCGACGGACGCGCTCTCGGAGTAGTTGGGGTCCCAGATGCTCACGTTGAGCGTGTTGTCGTCATTGTACTGGGTCATCACGGTGACCTGGCTCTGCTGGCTGCCGGCGGGGCCCAGCGTCGCGCTGGTCAGCGAGATGATTTGAGTCGAGTCGGGGACGCTGATGACGACACTCAAGGTGTTGGGTGTGTTGTTGATGATGGTCGTCAGGAGCGAGTTGCTGTTCGTCATGGGCAACTGCGGATTGGCTGGGATGGGCATCGTCGTCTCCAAGAGGTTCGAGGTGGCGTCGCGACCGGGGACGTGTCCCTGGGGCGCGCATGTCCCGCCTTGAGCAAGGCCCATGCCTGGGGGAAACCCTTCGAATTCCCTCGTGAAACACTCGCGCGCTTGCCCGCGTCACCCGTTCGACGTGTCGGCCCGTGTCGAGCGACGTGTCGACAGGGATGAGACAAGGGGCCGGGAGGATTCGTCCCTCGCGGGGGCGGTTTCATCCCGTGGAGGAGAAGACTGAACCCTTCTCGTGCGTTGCCCCTGCCTGGGCGGAGTAGAGAGTTGGAGGTGGAGCCAGGACATGGCTCGAGGCAGAGGGGGTAATCACATGCGATTCACGATGTCGTGGGGGCGCTCGTTCGTTGCGGGCGCCCTGGTCTTGATGTGTGCGCCGGGGTGCCGGCCGGGTCCGGAGGCGGGGGATTCACCGGAGGCGCCTCGCGCGGAGCTGGCGACCCAGACCCAGGAGCTTACGTGTGGCACCAGTCAGGTCCCGGTGATGACGAGCGCCACGTTGCCCGGTGGCATCGTGACACGCGCGGGGGCCTTCAACTCCACTTACGAGGCGTGGTTGGCATTCGACGAGGTCGACACGCCTAGCTCGATGTGGATCTCCCAGACGCGGCAGACGCCCACGTGGATTGGCTATGAGTGGACGGATGGCCCGCGGCGAATCATTCGCTACGCCATCCGCTTCGTGAATGGCTCGCTCACCTCGCGCGCGCCCAAGGCGTGGACGCTCCAGGGATGGGATGGTGCGCAGTGGGTGGTGGTGGATACCCGCACCAACGAAGTGAACTGGGCGGGGTCGGAGCGCCGCGTGTATTCCCTGGCGGCGGACGCGACCTATTCGAAGTTCCGCCTCCATGTGACGGAAGACAATGATCCTCGAGCTGGCATCGAGGTCGTCTCGATGGGACGACTCGAACTGCTCGGCTGTCTGCCGGATACGACGCCCCCCACAGTGCCCGTCCTCGGGCACTTCAGCCCGGCCTCTCCGTCCTCCAACTGGAACCCCGACCTGATTGGAAACGCGGAGACGGGCTCGACGGTGCGCGTCTATGCCAACGCCAACTGCTCGGGGACGCCCGTGGTCTCCGTCACAGCGGGAACGGAGCGGATCTTCATGGCGTCCGTCCCCGTGACGCTCAACGCGACGACGGTCCTCACGGCCACGGCGACGGACTCCTCCGGAAATGTGTCTGGGTGCTCGCAGCCCATGAGCTACGTGCATGACAACATGGTTCCCGCGGCGCCCTCACTGACGGGCTTCCAGCCGGTGTCTCCGGGCAACTCGCTCACGCCCCAGGTGCGTGGCATCGCGGAGAACGGGAGCACGGTTCAAATCTTCAAGGGCTCGGGCTGTGTGGCGCCCGTCGTGGTGAACGTCGTGGCGAATGACGCGACGGGAGCGTTCTCTGCCGCGGTGTCCGTGACGGCCAACACGACGACAGGCTTCTCCGCGCGAGTCGTGGACCCGGCGGGGAATGTGTCGGCCTGTGCGCCGGCCATCAACTACGTGCATGACAGCGTGGCTCCCTCGGTGGCCGTGTTGACGGGCTTCCAGCCGGTGTCCCCGAGCAACTCGCTCACGCCCCAGGTGCGTGGCACGGCGGAGAAGGGGAGCACGGTTCAAATCTTCAAGGGTTCGGGCTGCGTGGCCCCTGCCGTGGTGAGCGCTGGGGCGGATGCCACCACGGGCGTGTTCGCGGCTTCTGTCTCGGTCACCGCCAACGCGGCGACGTCCTTCTCCTCGCGTGTCACGGACCCGGCGGGGAACGTGTCGGCGTGTTCGGCGGCCATCAGCTACCGGCACGACGGCATCGCCCCGCCCGCGCCGCAGTTCATGCCGGGCTTCATTCCCGCGGAGGGGAACGGCACCGTGGGCTTCGTTCGCGCGACGGGCGAGGTGGACTCGCGAGTCACTCTCTTCATGAATGCCACCTGCACCACGTTGTTTCCGCCCGCGGGCCCCTTCGTGGTGGGCCTTGATGGCACGGTGGCGGTGGCGCTGACACCGGGCCAGCGAGCCGGGCCGCTGTTCGCGGATGCACGAGACGGGGTCGGCAATCGCTCCGCCTGTGTCCCGGTGCCGGCGGGCTGCGACGTGGGCCTCGCGGACTGCGATGGGAATCCGTCCAATGGATGTGAGGCGGACTTGCTCTCGGACGAGGCGAACTGTGGGGCCTGCGGCACCGTGTGCGCGGGTGCTGCGTCCGCGCAGGCCGTGTGCGGCGCGGGGACCTGTGGCCTGGGCTGCGTGGTGGGGACGTTCGACTGTGACGGCAATCCCGCGAACGGCTGCGAGTCCCCCACGGCCTGTTCGCCCGCGACGTGTGCCGTGGACATGCCGTCCGAGCTGATGATCACGGACTTGTCCGTGGTGGAAGACCCGCTCCGCACGACGGGAGACGGCGTGTGGACGTTCGGCCATCTCATGCGTGAGATGAACGGCGGTCAGGACCCGTCGGAGCTGGTGCGCAACTGGTTGTCCACCTGGATGTCGGACCAGTTCATCGGCGCGACGGATGTCCTGGCGCGGCCCGACATGGCGGGGATGGTGTTGACGCCGTGGGAGGGCTCTGGTGTTCCCCTGAACTTCGATGTCGCTCCATTCCGCCTGCTGGCCATCGTCAACCGGATGGACCTGCGCAAGGAGGGCGAGTTCGCGGGCGAGGGACGCTTCGTGTTCGGTGTGACGGACCCCAACGGCAATCCCCTGCCGTTCACCGTCATCCTGGAATACATCCTGCCCGGTGGCTCACCGGCGGAGTTCCAGCGCTGGGCGCGAGACTGGCACGAACTGGGGCGCATCGGTGTCGGGAACCCGGGCTACAACGAGAAGCTCGAGGCCCTCACGAACCGCTTCACGAAGTCCTTCGTCGCGCGGGGCGCGTACCTGGGAAGCGCCATCCATCAGGTCCGCACCAACGAGAACGCGTTGGACCCGCTCTGGGAGCTGCGCGAGTTCCACCTGGGCTCCGAAGGGCTGATGCCCGCGCACGTCGCGCTGACCCCCAACCTGTTCTGGAATGGCTCGAGCACCCTGAGGGACTACGTCAACCTGAACATGTCCTCCGTCCTCTCCGAGACGCACACGGTCCCGGAGTTCTTCGAGGGACAGCCTCTGCTCGCGGGCTCCTCGCTGACGCCGCCCAACTTCGCGTGGGCCGTGCCCGGAGTCTCCACCGAGGCGCGTCACAAGTTCTCGGTGAACACCTGCAGCGGCTGTCACGCGGGGGAGACGAGCACCTTCTTCCTGCACATCTTCCCTCGTTCGGAGGGGCAGCCGGCGGGGCTGTCTCCCTTCCTTCTGGGGACCGGGAACATTCCGGACCGGTTCAACCCGTCCGTGACGCGAAGCTTCGAGGACCTGTTCCGGCGCGAGCAGGACCTGAAGGCGCTCGTGTGCGGCGTGCCGGCGGCGAATCCGCTGGTGCAGGCGAAGGAGACCCTGGGCACGTCACTGCTCTCGGGTTCGAGCAAGCCGCTTCCTCCCGCGGTTCCTGGCTTCCCGCCGCGCTCCAATCTGCCGCCGGGTCGCGTCCACTGAGGTGAGCTGTCATCGAAGAGCGCTGTAGGGGCAGGGCGCCGCGTGTATCGGGCGCCCTGTCTGCGTTTCGGAGGGGAGGTATCAGCTCGCCACGCCGAGCATTTGCCGAATCTGGCGGAGCATGGAGATCTCCTCCGCGTGGATGCTGCCCTCATGGGTCATGAGTTCGTGGGCGGCTCGGATGACCTCCGGTGGGTTTGTCCGCAGGAGGCCCAGGTTGGGGGCGGGCAGCGGCGAGCCGTTCTGGAGGCACTGTGTGAGCTCGGTCAGCTCCGCCAGCGGGACGCTCATGCCGCGGGCGGCCGCGACGAGGTGGTCGATCTCCGCGCGGGTCACCCGGTCATCGCTGGTGACCATCTGGAGCAGGAGCTTGAGGACTTCGATGTGGAATTGGGAGTCGGGGGCCGCGGGCATTCGCATCCAGCTTGGTTCAAGGTGATTCCTCAGGCTCGCCCGTCCTGGCGGGTGCGTCCAGTCGTCGTCTCGGGGCCGCCTCCACGGTGAGGGCCGACAGGCGGGAACACCTGTTCAGAATGCACTGAGTCACTGTTGTTATGTAGACAACAACATGTGGATGGTTCGGTTGGTCGCTGGGAACGCGTCGATGTCCCGCGCCATGCGAGTCAGTCGAGTGCAATGCCGGCCGGCATGTGTGGCACGCCGCTCATGAGGGGATTGCGACCTTCCAGTCTCGAGGCTCGGATGTTTCCGGGAAGGGGACTCATTCTGTGGCGCATGTCTTCGACCGCGGCGGAATGTGTGCCCTGTGTCCTTCATTCCAACCAGAAGGGAGGACGCATCCGACGATGGCTGCCTCTCGGACTGGGGTTGGGGCTCCTGCCGGTTGCGATGCTGCTCGGCGTGGCCGCGCCGCGCATCCATGTGTCTGTGTCGGGCTGGAGCTATGCCGTGGGCCTCTGGCTCGTCACCTTGGGGCTGCTCACGCATCCATGGCGGAGTTGGCGAGGACTGACCCGCGCTGGCCTGGGACTGATGTTGCTGGTGGCCGTGTCGCGGGTGGCCGCTTCAGAGGGTGAGCAAGTTCAGCTCGTGCGCCTTCCCCATGGGCGCTCGCCTTGGGTGAACCGCCTGGTGGCGGAGAGAGATGGGACCTTGTTGGTGGCGCATGCGTTGGTCCTCGCCAGGTCTCTCCCTTCTTCCGATTCGAGGGAGTTCATTGCGGCCCTGGAGACCGCCTATGCGCGGCTGGATGCGGTGGGCGGGGTCATCACCCCAGCGGTCGCCACCTACCTGGGGATGCAGTCTCCCGAGGGCTTCGACACCGTGGTTGTTCCCACTCCGGGAAAGGCCACCCCCGAGGTCGCGGTCATCTTCCTGCATGGCTATGCGGGCAACTTCGCCGTGTATTGCTGGCAGATGGCACAGGCGGCGCGGGCCATCGGCGCGCTGACGGTCTGTCCCTCCGTGGGTCCTTCGGGGAAGTGGGGAACCGCGGACGGTGCCCGCACGGTGGCGGTGACACTCGACTGGCTCGCGAGCCAAGGGATTCGCCGGGTCTTCCTTGGGGGACTCTCGAACGGAGGGCTGGGCGCGAGCCTGCTCGTGAACGACCTCTCCCATCCACGCATCGAGCTGAGCGGGTTGGTGCTCGTCTCCGGCGCCAGCTCCAGCGCGCCTGTTCCTCGCGTACCGACGTTGGTGGTGCAAGGCCGACACGACACCATGATGCCCATGCGGTCCATGCGGGCCTATGTCGCGAAGGCAGGGCCCGTCGCCTCCTATGTCGAGGTGAACAGCGGCCACTTCGCCTTCCTCGACCAGCGGGAGGTGTGTGTGCGCGCCATCTCGGGCTGGCTGGTCCAGCAGGAGCAGCGGGTGGTGCGCTGAGTCTGTCCACCCGCGCGGTCAGGCGGGCGGGCTCGCGGTGTTAGGCTTTGCCCATGCGCCGCGAGGTCCTGTCCAGAGTCCTGCTGGCTCTTGTGCTGGGGTTCTAGGGTGTCTGCGATTTTGCCTTTGCGATATCGATGGAGACATCTGTCGCGGGGGTGTTCGCGCTGTTGGTGGGGTGTCTGGCCATCCTGAGTACGCGGTCGGCTCCAGCACGGGTGCGCTGGGGCACGGCGGTCCTCCTGCTGCTTCTGTGCATGGGGATGCGCTGGCTGGACTGGGATTCACGCAAGCCTTTCATGCGTGACCTCTCCTCGGTGCGGCCAGGGATGACGGTGGAGCAGGTGGAGGCCATCATGGGCCGCTACCTGCGCGGGACGGGCTGGCCTGAGAATCCGTTCACCCGGGGCAACGCACCCGGAGACTTCCGTGCAGGAGAGCTCCAGGTCGCGGACAGTCGCGTCTACCGGCACACCAACGAAGGCTGGGGCAACTCCGATTGGGGTGTCGTCCGCTTCGAGGCGGGCCGTGTCGTCGACGTCACCTTCTCGCCGGACTGAGGGAACACGGCGTCCGCGGGGTAGGGGAGTGGGCCCTCCTGGATTCGAACCAGGGACCAATCGGTTATGAGCCGACAGCTCTAACCGCTGAGCTAAGGGCCCCCATGCGTGAACAACCCGCGCGTGCGGCCAATGGCATAACTCCGCCCCCGCGCTGCTTGCAAGGGCCACTCAGCACCCGCGTCAGCGCTTGCGCTTCGACGCCGCCCTCTTCCTCTCGGGGACAGCCGCCTGGCCTCGCTCCGAGGGCTCCTGGGCCCGCTTGACGCGGAAGGATTGCCCCCGTTGCTCCACGTCGACGCCCTCGGCACGCAGCCGCTTCGCCTGCTCGTGCGCCACCGTGGGCGCCAGCACCCCTCCCGCCTTCGTCACCCGCCACCAGGGGACCTCCTGCCCCGACGGCAGCGTCGTCATCTCCCGCCCCACGCCGCGCGCCGCGCCGGGCCTCCCCGCGTACAGCGCCACCTGCGAGTAGGAGCGCACCTGCCCCCGGGGGATGGCCCGCACCGCCCGCCACACCGCCTCCGAGAAGGGCGGTCGCTTCGCGGCGGCGGGCTCCGCCTTCTTCACCCGGGCCTTCGTCTTCGGTCGTCTCAAGAGCGCCACGCGGTGCGACTCTAGAAACACGAAGGCCCCCGGTCCACGAATGGGAGCGGGGGCCTGGTGACTCTCGAGTGGCCCGTGACGGGCCACCCTGAAGTCGACGTCAGCTCTCCACGAAGGAGCGCAGCCGCTTGGAGCGGCTCGGGTGGCGCAGCTTGCGCAGCGCCTTGGCCTCAATCTGACGGATGCGCTCGCGCGTCACCTCGAAGTCCTGGCCCACCTCTTCCAGCGTGTGGTCGCTCTTCTCGCCAATGCCGAAGCGCATGCGGAGCACCTTCTCCTCGCGCGGCGTCAGCGTGGCGAGCACCTTCCGGGTCTGCTCCGCCAGGTTCATGTTGATGACCGCGTCCGCCGGCGACACCAGGCTCTTGTCCTCGATGAAGTCGCCCAGGTGGCTGTCCTCTTCCTCGCCAATGGGCGTCTCCAGGGAGATGGGCTCCTTGGCGATCTTCAGGACCTTGCGCACCTTGTCGAGCGGCAGCTCCATCTTCTCCGCGATCTCTTCCGGCGTCGGCTCGCGGCCAATCTCCTGCACCAGGTAGCGGCTGGTGCGGATGAGCTTGTTGATGGTCTCGATCATGTGCACCGGGATGCGGATGGTGCGGGCCTGGTCCGCGATGGCGCGGGTGATGGCCTGACGAATCCACCAGGTGGCGTAGGTCGAGAACTTGTAGCCGCGCTTGTACTCGAACTTGTCCACGGCCTTCATGAGGCCGATGTTGCCCTCCTGGATGAGGTCCAGGAACTGGAGGCCACGGTTCGTGTACTTCTTCGCGATGGAGACCACGAGGCGCAGGTTGGCCTCCACGAGCTCGCTCTTGGCGCGCTCGGCCCGCTTCTCACCCAGGCGGATGGCGTCGTAGTTGCGGCGCAGCGCATCCACGGGGAGGTTGGCCTCCTCCTCCACCTTCTTGATCTTCCGCACCGCCGTGCGCACGTCGCGGTCCAGGACCTCCAACTGCTCGGGCGTGAGGTTGAGCTGCTTCTGCAGCTTCTTGCCGATGTTGGGGTTCTCCCGCGACTCCTTCAGCTGCGGGCGGAGCTCCTTCATGGAGATGCCGTAGCGGCGCTCCAGGTCGCGAAGCTCGTCCTCGGCCTTCTCCACGCGCTCGATGAGCGACTTCAGGTTCAGGACGATGCGGTCCACCTGCTTCTTGTTCAGCCGCATCTCCTCGAGGACCTCCATCATCTTGGTCCGGAGGTCCTTCATCTCCTGCTTGACTTCCTTCTTGCGCACCTCGGTCAGCTTCTTCTTGCCCGAGAGCTCCTCTTCGAGGACGTCGCAGTCCTTGGCGAACTTGCGGAAGCGCTCGATCTGCTTGCAGATCTGCTCAATCTTGTTGAGCTCGCTCTGCGCCAGCTGCGCCGGGGCCTCACCCTCGCCGACTTCCTCGGGAGCCTCTTCGGCGCCCTCCGCCTGGGCCTCCTCGGGCGCGTCCTTGATGACGTCGCGCACGCGCAGCTTGGCCGTCTTCAGCTTGTTGCCGATGTCGAGGATCTCCTCGACGGCGACCTTGCACGCGAGCAGCGCGCGCAGCACTTCCTTCTCGCCATCCTCGATGCGCTTGGCGATTTCGACTTCGCCCTCGCGCGTCAGCAGGCTGACGCTGCCCATCTTGCGCAGGTACAGACGCACCGGGTCGTTGGACTTGCCACCCGGCTCGTCGTCCTCGTCCTTCTCGTCCTCGTCGACGTCTTCCTTCTCCTCCTCGACGGTGACGGTGGGCTTGATCTCGTTGTTCTGGGCGGCCTTCTGCGCGTCGACAATCTCGATGTCGTTGTCGCCGAACATGCTCATCACGTCGTCGATTTGATCCGACGACACGATGTCCGCGGGCAACGCGTCATTCACCTCGTCATAGGTGAGGAAGCCCTTCTCACGGCCCGCGGCGAGCAGGTCCTTGACCTCCTTGCGCTCGGCGACCGGGTCCTCCTCGACGTCGTCCTCGACGGCATCCGGGTCCACCTCGACGGCGGCGGCGGCCTCTTCCGCGGCCTCCTCCGGGTCCACGTCCTCGGAGACCGAAGCGACGCCCTTCTTCTTCTTCGTCGTCTTCTCGACGGCCTCCGCCGTGGCCTCCTTCGCCTGGACGGACTCCTTCTCCTCCGCGCCCGCCTTCACCCCAGCGCCCTTCGCCGCGGGACTGTCCGGAGCCTTCTTCTTGCGGATCACCGGATCCACCTTCTTCTTGGTGGGCTTCACGGACGCCTTCGAGGGCTTCTGCGTCGGCATTCGGGTACTTCTCCTTAAGAAATTCAGATGCTTGAGGCCTGGGGCGAGCCGGCCGATCTAGCGCAAAGTCAGGGTTTCTTACAAACGCGAACTCAAACCGGTTGCATGGGCGCCTTTGTTCCCGGGGAAGCGGGCTTGAGCTCCTCCAGGACACGCTTCTTGAGGGCCAGCAGTTCCACTCGCTCCGCCTGGAGCTGGCGAGTCTCTTCCGTCAGGTCGAACGCTCCCAACGTCTGCTCTGTCGCACGGGTTATATAAGCCAGCCGCTCGTTGATGCGCCGCACCATGATCTCCTGGCAGATGGTGGAGAACGCATGCTCGAGCTCCTGGCCGTCCGTGGGGAGCTGGCGCCAGGAGGTTTCAATGGCTCGCTTCACCGCGTCCGACGACTCGTAGAGCGCGTCCTGCGTGCCTTGTCCCGTCGTCGCGTGCATGAGCGCCATGCGCAATCCCATGTGGGACAGCTCGTCACAGACTCGAAAGACATCCCTGCCAAGCAGGCGGGGCTCCCTCAGCACGGCGGCCACGTAGAGCGCCTCCATGGGGGCGGGAGGCTTCTCGGCGGGCGGGCGGGCGGGCGTGGGCGCAGCCGTGGCGCCGGGAGAGGAGGCGGGCTTGGGGAGCGGGACCTTGCTGCGCAGCGAGGCCTCCACGTCGGCGGCGCGCCAGCCGAAGTGCTCCGCGAGCGCGGAGAACAGGGAGGAGCGCACCAGGCCCACCGGCACCTGGGCCGCCACGGGCTTGAGTCGCTCGAGCGCCGCCATCTTCTCCTCGAAGGTAGCTCCCTTGCCCTGGGGCAGCAGGGAGGCGAACAGGTGGGTGGTGAGCGGCTGCGCGCCCTCGAGCAATTGCTCCACACCCTCTGCTCCCTCTCGACGCGCGAACGTGTCGGGATCATCCCCTTGGGGAAGCAGCGCCACCCGGGCGGTTGCCCCGGCGGCGAGCAGGGGGCCGGCGAGCCGCTCCACGGCCGCAAGGCCCGCCGAGTCCCCGTCGAGCAGCAACACCAGCTCCCGCGCCTCGCCCCGCCTGAGCACCTGGAGGTGTCCGGCGGTGAGGTTGGTGGAGCACAGCGCGACGGCATGGCGGACACCGACTTGATGCAAGCCAATGCAGTCGAAGTAACCCTCCACGAGCACGGCGGCCTTGCGCTTGCGGACCTCGTCGCGCGCCTGGTCCATGCCAAACAACGTCTCGCTCTTGTTGTAGAGCCGGGACTCGCGGGAGTTGAGGTACTTGGGGCCTTCCTCGGCGTTCACCAGGCGGCCGCCAAAGGCGATGGGCCGGCCTTCCGGCGCGCGGATGGGCACCATCAGCCGGCTGCGGAAGAAGTCAAAGCAACCATCCCCCGCGTTGCGTTTGAGCACGAGCCCGGCCTTCATGCCCGCGTCCAACATGCCTGTCTTCTGGAAGCGTTCGGCCAGGAGGCTCCAGGCGGCGGGGGCCCACCCCAACCCGAAGGCCTGGGCCGTCTCGTCGGAGACCCCGCGGCTGTCGATGTAGGCGCGCGCGGCGCGGCCTTCGTCGTGGTGCCACAGCAGGGAGCGGAAGTGCTCGGCGGCCTGGTCCGTGGCCTCCTTGAGCTGCTGCCGCTCCCGCATGCCCGGGTCCTGCTGCGCCTCCAGGTCGATTCCCAGCTCGCGCGCCAGGTCCCTCACCGCGTCGAGGAACGTCTTGCCCAGGTAGCGCTGGACGAAGGACACCGCGTCGCCGCTGGCCCGGCAGCCATGGCAGAAATAGAAGTGCTTCTCCGGCACGACGTAGAAGGAGGGTGTCTTCTCCTGATGGAACGGGCAGCGGCCCTTCCACTCCCGGCCGGCCTTCTTCAGCTCCACATGCCGGGAGATGAGGCCCACCAGGTCCACACGTTCGAGCACTTCCTGGATTTTGTGTTCCGGGATCATGTCGGCCACCCCTCGTCCCGCACCTGGGCGGGCGCACACCCGACATCCTGGCAGCCGTGCCTGACGCCGCCCGTCCGGTCGCCCATCCCCAAAGTCACCTCGCCCGTGAGGGCGGTGGACCGGGCGGGGACAGCGGACAGGTCGGTAGGGGACACGTTGGGGCTCCTGCGGTCCGGGGCGCCCTCCCTGGGGGACGGTGGCGCGCGGCGGACTGGCCCTGGCACTTAATGACGGGGAGCCGGAGGAGCAAGTTTCCGCTCACTCCAAGCGCTCCATCCAGGGACCGCCGGACAGATGCCAGCGGTCCCGGAAGGGGGTGAGGAGGTCAGCCGAGCTTCGCCAACTGGGCCTTCACGGCCTCGGAGATGGCGCGACCTTCGGCCTTGCCCTGGAGCTTGGGGGTGAGGTTCTTCATCACCGCGCCCATGTCCTTGGCGCTCTTGGCACCCACCTCGGCGATGGCGGCCTGGACGGCGGCGACCAGCTCGTCGGGGGTGAGCTGCTGGGGGAGGTAGCTCTGGAGGACGGCGATCTCCGCCTCTTCCTTCTCCGCCAGCTCCGGCCGGTTGGCGGCCTTGAACTGGTCAGCGGAGTCGCGGCCCTTCTTGATGAGGCCGGTGATGACGCTCATCACACCCGCGTCGTCGAGGGCGGAGGCACCAGGCTCCACTTCCTTGTACTTCACCGCGCTCTTGATCGCGCGAATGACGGTGGTGCGCAGCTCGTTCTTGGACCGCATCGCGTCCTTCAGGTCCGCGTCGATCCGCTCCTTGAGGGTGGCCATATTGGAAACTCCGCTGGGGCTGTGATTCGGGGGACTTTGGACGACGGGAGCCAGGGCACCTGACTGCTCGAGGGCGCCCCGGCTCTCACGCCGGCCTCGCGACTAGAACGACTTGCGGGCCTTCTTCACCGCGCGCTTCTTGGCTGCGAGCGCCTTCTTCTTCCGCTTCACGGAAGGCTTCTCGTAGTGCTCGCGCTTGCGGATCTCGGAAAGGATTCCGGCCTTTTCAGTGGCCTTCTTGAAGCGCTTGAGGGCGCTCTCAATGGACTCTCCCTCCTTCACTCGGATACCGGGCATGCGATTCACCTCCTTCCGTCATGCGTCAATGTGTGTCTACCGCGAAAGGGGAGCGGGTATGGCCTAGCAGGAGGTAAAACGCAAGGACGCAAGACGGAAAAGCCAGGGGCGGATGCACTAGAGTGTCCGCTGCGTGAGCCCTGCCCTCGTTCTGATGGTACTGCTGGCGACCGGTCAGAGTGGTGGCACCGGGACGACCGACTGCTGGAACTCCTGTCAGCGCCATGTGGCGGACCGGGCGTTGCGTGCCCGTGTGTGCGGTGCGTGCCTGTCCGGGGGGAAGGTGGAGTCGTGGGTGTCGGCGCTGGGGAGCGTCCGGCCCGCCCCGCGCGAGGCCTTCGCTTCCTCTCGGAAGGACGAGGACTGGAGGGTGCGGTGGGCCTCCGTGCGCACCGAGGCCAGGTCGCGCGGGCTCACGGAGCGGCGCCTGTTGGCGGAGTGGGTGGTGAGTACGCCCACGTCATCGGACCTCCAGGCCTGTCTCACAGCGGCCCGCGCGGCGGCGGAGGAGGAGCAGTCCGCGGCGGCCTTCCTGCGGGACGCGGGGGCGAGGGGCGCGGAGGCGGCGGCTCGGGTGTGGGCGCGCCGGGAGCCCATCCGCCGGGCGCTGGAGGTGGAGCTGTACGCGGAGGATGTCCGCGCTCGAGGTGTGGCGCTTGCTCACCTCGCCGCCTTTCAGGGGAAGAAGCCGGCCCGGGTGCTGCTGGATGCCACGGCGTCGCGGCCAGAGTCCTCGGATGAGATTGGCGCGGCGGCGCTCAAGTCCGTGGCGGAGCACCGGCGGACCTCGGTGGGCCGGCTGCTCCTGGATGAGGCGCGGCCCACGGATGAGGTCTTCGTCAACCGGCTCTTCGCCGTGTACTCCCGCGAGCTGGAGGCGCTCCAGCCGGAGCTGACCGCGCCGGAGGCTCGGCGGCGGGACTCCGCGGTGTTGTCCCTGGGCGTCTATGGCCCCCTGGCGCGCAAGGAGCTGGAGCGCGCGTTGGAGGACGCGGACCCGAAGGTGCGTGGCTCCGCGGCGCGCAGGCTGGCGGAAGGGGAGGGCTTGTCCGTGAGCCTGGCGGCCGGGCGCCGTCTGGCGACGCGGGATGCCGCCGTGAGCCGGCCGTGGCTGGAGGCCATGGTGCGCGAGAAGGGCTGCGCGAGCTTCTTCCTGGATGTGGCGGGTGACCCGCGGATGCCGGCGGAGATTCGCGGCCAGGCGTTGGAGTCGCTGGCGGACTGCCGCGAGAGCGGGCAGGTGCGCCTGGAGACCTTGGCGCCCTATCTGCGTGACTCCCAGGCGCGGGTGCGCGCGGGGGCGGTGCGGGTGTTGGGGTCGATGTCCGCGCGGAAGCCCGAGGTGATGGGGGCCACCGAGCGCGCGCTGGAGGATGGCTCCCCGGAGGTCGTGGCGGCCGCGCTGGCGGTGGTCGCGGGGCAGCGCCAGTCGACGCGAGGCGATGTCGCCGCGGAGTTGCTCGACTCGGAGCACGCGGTGGTTCGCGCCGCGGCGGCCCGTGCGCTGGAGGTCATTGGCCGCGCTTCACACGTGAAGGCGCTGGCGGCGCGCCTGCTCAAGGACACGGCGCCAGATGTGCGTGTCGCCGCGGCGCTCGCGCTGGGCCGGTTGGGGGGACCCCATGCCGCGGCGGCGCTGTCCAACGCGGCGGCGCGCGACACGGATACCCACGTGCAGCACGTGTCCCGCGAGGGGCTGCGCCGGCTGGGCTTTCGTCCCTGAGGGGGGCGGCTCCGCGTTGTTGGATGGAGGAGGAACCTCGCGCTGGCGAGGTTCCCTCCCGGAGGGAATGACTCAGGGGCCGCTGATGGCCTTGGCGTCGGCGCGGTTCCGTCCGGCGCGCTTGGCCCGGTAGAGGTACTTGTCCGCCGCGGCGATGAGGTCCTCGGGCTGGGAGAAGTCCGAGTCCAGCAGCGTGGCCACACCCAGGCTGATGGTCACCTTGATGGGCGTGCCGCCGAAGACGAAGTCAGCCTTGTCCACCGCGTGACGGCACCGCTCGGCGCACGCCAGGGCCTGGTCCTCGGCGGACTCGCGCAGCATCAGCGCGAACTCCTCGCCTCCGTAACGGGCGAGCAGGTCCTCGGTGCGCACCGTGTCGCTGACGCGCTGGGCGATGCGCGTCAGCACGTAGTCGCCCGCCGGGTGGCCGTACGCGTCGTTGATCTTCTTGAAGTGGTCCACGTCGAACAGCACCAGCGACAAGGGCACCCGGTGGCGCAGGCAGTAGCTGAACTCCTTGCGCACCGTCTCCAGGAAGTACTTCTTGTTGTAGACGCGGGTGAGGCCGTCGCGCGTGGCGGACTCGTAGATGCTGCGCTGGTACTGCTCCTCCAACTCGTCCTGGATGGAGAACTTGAGGACGGTGTTGGAGCCAATCTGGATCTTGTCGCCGTCGTACAGCGGCGCGGCGTTGACCTTCAGGCCGTTGAGGTAGGTGCCGTTGGTGCTGGCCAGGTCGACCAGCTGGAAACGCCCATCCCCCAGCGCCACCACCTTGGCGTGCTTGCGGGAGATGCCGTCGTCCTCGACCTGGAACTGCGCCTCGGCGCTGCGCCCCAGCACCACCTCGGAGCGGTCCAGCTTGAACATCCGTCCGATGCCCGCCGCGGACTTGGCGCTGATGACAATCAGATAAGCGCTCTGCCGCTGGGCGTTGCCCAGCAGGTCCGAAATGGAATGGACGGAAGTTTTCTCCTCGGACATCGCACCACCCATCTTATGGGCCGTTTTTTCATGGCGGCAAGCATGCAACCCGCTTCCGCATCACGAACCTTCAATCCGCCTTCGTCCGCCGCGTGGATCCGCGCTTGCCGCGCGCCGGAAGTTCGACTGTCGGCCGTCCGACGGTCAGCTCCCCGGCGACCGGTGTCTGGATGAAGCGCGCGAGCGCCTCCGGGGAGCGGGAGTGATAGGCCAGCCCCTGCATCAGCTTCACCAGCGCCGCCGAGGGGGTCATGTCCGCGCCGCCCATGACCCCCTGCGCCAGGGCCGCCGCCCCAGATTCGTAGAGACTGAGGTCCACGCCGTTGCGGTGCGCCTGACTCACCACGACCACCGGCACGCCGCGCTCCCGCGCCTGGGTGAACAGGGGCATGAACGAGCGCCCCAGCTCCGGGTCGATGGGGAAGTTGCCGGCCCCGTACGCCTCCAGAATCAGGCCCCGGACGTGGGGCAGCAGCTGGAGGGGCAGGGCGGGGTCCAGTCCCGGGTACACCTTCAAGAGGAGCACGCGTGGATCCAACTTCTCGAACAGGCGGAAGGGGCCCCGGGCGCGCAGCCCCGGCTCGAAGGTCGCGTCCACGCCCAGCGTCCCCAGCACCGGACAGTTGGGGCTGTCGAAGGCGTCGTACTCGGCCACCTTCACCTTGCGCGCCCGGTTGCCTCGATAGAGGTGCGAGTCGAAGCAGATGGTGACCTCGCGCGGGCCCTCCAGCGCGGAGAGCACCGCGTCAATGAGGTTGAGCCTCGCGTCCGAGCGCACCTCGCCCAGCGGCCGCTGCGAGCCCGTCAGCACCACCGGACAGGGCGGGTTGCGCAACATGAGCGACAGCGCGCTTGCCGTGTAGGCGAGCGTGTCCGTGCCATGGGTCACCACGGCCCCGTCGAAGTGGGGGAGCTGTTGATGGAGGTGGGTGGCCATGCGCTGCCAGAGCTCCGGCTGCATCTCCGAGCTGTCCAGGTTGCTGAACAGCTGAAGCTCGATGTCGGCGAGCTGGAAGAGCTCCGGCACGCGAGCCTTGAGCGTCTTGAAGAAGGCGGCGGGGCGCAGGGCGGAGGGACGGCCACCGGCCATCCCCAAGGTGCCACCGGTGTGGAGGAGCAGGACTCTGGGCATGAGGGTAGAACGCCCTCCCTGCCAAGGCTTGCGTTGCTTTACAAGCCCCGCGCGCGTGGCTAAGACCCGCCGCGTGCTCCTCTCCTGCTGGAAGCGTGTCGTTCCCCTGCTGGCCGCCGCGGCGCTGACTGGCTGGGGTTGCAAGAACCCGGAGGGCTCCGCGCCCGCCCCGACCCCGGCTCCGGCCGCCGCTCCGGCTCCCGCCGCGCCGCCGCCGCCCGTGGAGCCCGCGGCCGCCGCGTCGGACCCCTCGGCCGTCCTGTCGGGCATCCCGGGCATGGACTTCTCCTCGCTGTCCGCGACGTCCAAGCGGGAGCTGGCCACGGTCCTCAGCGACGAGTTCTGCTACTGCGGATGTCCGCACACCTTGGGCGCATGTCTGAAGTCGCACACGGGCTGCCGCCACGCCAAGAGGATGGCGAGGGTGGCCGCGCGCATGGTGTCCGAGGGCAGCGCGGGCACCGAGGTCATCGTCCAGCTTTCGCAGTACTACGGCTCGTTCCGCGAGCAGCGCGCGCAGTTCAAGGTGGACGAGCGCATGTGCATGGGGAGCGCGTCGGCCCCCGTGACGGTGGTGGAGTTCTCCGACTTCGAGTGCCCGTACTGCGCCAAGGCCCGGCCCATCCTGGAGGGCTTCGCGAAGAAGAACGCGTCGCAGGTGCGCTTCTGCTACCTGCCCTTCCCGCTGTCCATGCACGTCAACGCGGTGCCCGCGGCGCAGGCCGCCCTGTGGGCTCGGGACCAGGGCAAGTTCTGGCAGATGCACGACGCCCTCTTCGAGCAGCAGGAGAACCTGAAGCCCGAGGCGCTGCCGGCCCTGGCGAAGAAGCTGGGCCTGGACGGCGACAAGCTGGCGGCGGTGCTGAAGTCGGACGCGTACAAGCAGGAGCTGGAGGGCTTCCGCGCCCAGGGCCGCGCGGCCGGGCTCAGCGGCACGCCGTCGGTGTACTTCAACGGCCGTTCGGTCGACCTGGGCTTCGTGCAGGAGGAACTGCTCCAGCACAGCCTCGAGGACGAACTGGAGTGGTCGTCCAACAAGAACGCCTGGGCCGCCGACTGACGCGGCGATGACGCAACGGTTCCGCATCGACGCGGGGCAGCTCGTCCCCGAGGATCGCCAGAGCCCGTCTCCATTGACGGGGCGCTCGGGGACGTACGCGCTGATGCCCACGTCCCCGGACCTGTTGGTCTTCTCGCGAGGCCCCTGCGAGGGGGGCACCATCGCCGCGCCGCGAGTGGTGCTCTCCGGCGACGCGGCCGGCTTCCCGCTGTCGGACCTGATGGCGTTCCTCAGCCAGTCGCGGTGGAGCGGCATCATCCGCGTCCACTCGCCGGCGGGAGAGCGCTCCGTGACGTTCCGCGATGGAGAGGTGCGGGGCGCGTCGTCGGATGACCCGTCCGACCGGTTGGGCGAGGTGCTGGTGCGCCTGGGCTATGTGGACCGTCCCCAGGTGGAGGCCGCGCTGCGGGGCCAGCCGCCGTCCAAGGTGGGCCGGGCCCTGGTGGAGAAGGGGTTGTTGCAGGCGCACGACCTCTTCAAGTGCGTCACGCACCAGGTGAGCGAAATCTTCCACGCCATCGTGTTGTGCCGGGAGGGGAGCTTCTTCCTCATCGACCAGCCGGTGGAGGAGAAGACGAGCCACTCCATCCAGCTCTCCACGCAGAGCCTGTTGATGGACAGCATCCGGAAGATCGACGAGATGGCGCACTTCCGAAAGCGCATCCCGCACGGCCGGCTGTATGTGGCGCGCAAGCGGGGCTCGGACGGGAAGCTGGAGGAGGACGAGGACCGGGTGCTGGGCCTGCTGGATGGCCGGCGCACCATCCTGGAGCTGGGGCATGCCGCTCGGCTGTCCGAGTTCGACATCACCAAGGTGGTGTACCGGCTGCTCGAGGGTGGCTTCGCCTCGGTGACGGACAAGCCGCTGCTGGTGCCCGCGGGGCCGGTGCCCACGCCGGTGGGGCTGACCCCGCCTCGTGAGGCGGCGCAGGCCACGCAGGGGCGGGCCGCCGCGAGTGTGGCGCCGGCCTTGGACCCGCGGCCCGTGGCGCGGGTGTTCAACTTCATCTTCCGGGAGATTCGCGACGAGGTGGCCAAGCAGCGCATGGACCGTGAGTTCATCGCCGCCGCCAACGCCGCGCTCGCCGGACAGGGTTTGTCGTCGTCTCCGGTGTTGGAGGGGCTGGCCTTCCAGGCGGATGGGAGTCTGGCCGAGGCGAAGCTGATGGAGGCCTTCGAGGAGCATCGCGCCCAACTGGGCAGCGAGCCGATGGCGTCCTTCAAGCAGGCGCTGAGCGACGTGATGTTCTTCCTGTTGTTCCAGGCCGGTGAGCTCCTGGAGTCGCGCGCGGACGAGGACCTCGCCCGCCGTGTGAAGGAGCTCCTGGCGACGCTCGAGGGGCCGTGACGACGGATTCGGATTGGCCGCGGTTGACGGCGGATGTTCCTGGTTGTGGTGGTGCCTTCAAGCTGGTCCCCGAGGACTTCGAGGTCGAGGAGATTCCGGCCTACCTGCCATCGGGTGAGGGCGAGCACCTCTACCTGTGGGTGGAGAAGCGCGGACGCGACACGCGGGAGGTCGTTCGTGCGCTGTCCTCCGCGCTGGGCGTGTCCGAGGACGACGTGGGCGTCGCGGGCATGAAGGACCGGCAGGCCGTCACGCGTCAGCTCCTGTCGGTGCCCGCGCGCGGCGAGCCGAAGCTGGCGGAGTTCTCGCTGGACGGCGTGCAGGTGCTGTGGGCGAAGCGGCACGGCAACAAGCTGCGGACGGGCCACCTGCGTGGCAATCGCTTCCGGCTGCGTCTGCGGGGTGTGCGGGACGTGGGCGCCGCGCGGGAGACCTTCTCGCGCCTGTCCGCGAGTGGTGTCCCCAACTACTTTGGTGAGCAGCGCTTCGGACGTGCGGGCGACAACGCCGACCTGGGGCGGATGCTGGTGCTGGGGCAGAGGCTTCCGAAGCGGCCGGAGCGCTTCCAGCGCAAGCTGTACCTCTCCGCTTTCCAGTCGCGCATCTTCAACCGTGCCCTCGCCGACCGGGTGCGCTCGGGCACGCTGTCCACCGCGCTCCTGGGGGATGTGCTTCGCAAGGAGGAGACAGGCGGCCTGTTCGTCTGCGAGGCGCCGGAGGTCGATGGTCCTCGCGTGGCTTCGTTCGAGGTGAGCCCGGCGGGGCCGCTGTTCGGGCCCAAGATGACCGCTGCCGCGGGCGAGGTGGCGGAGGCCGAGGCCCGTCTGCTCGTGGGCGAGGGCGTCACCCTGGATGACTTCAAGCGGGGTGGCGGCGAGACGGAAGGAGGGCGCAGGCCCTACCGCGTGCGCCTGGGTTCGCCCGAGCTGACTCCGGAAGGGGAGGACCTGTGGCTCACCTTCGAGTTGCCCCGGGGCGCGTACGCCACCGAAGTCCTCCACGAACTGCTCAAGGACGACTGAGTCTTCCGCGCGAGCCCCGTCCCCGCCTTCTCGGCCCGAGCGCTCGCGCCGCGTCTGCGGCATGCCTTGGGGTCGTGCTCTGAAGAAAGGCGCGCGTGTGCCGCGTCGGCGGCGGGCCGTCTGGTCGTGCGCTGAACCGAGAGCGCCAGCGATGCGCCGAATGCGTGCTCGTCTGTTGCTAGCTTGAAGGGCGAGCGCCTGTGCTGGCCGGCCCTGAAAATGCGAGCGCCTCCTCGGGACAACAGCCCGGGAGGCGCTGACTCTCCTTGTGCCCGGGCCTCGTGGGCCAGGGCAGGGGAGCGCTACTGCACCACGTTGAACTCGGTGCGCCGGTTCTGCGCGCGGCCCGCCTTGGTCGTGTTGGGCGCGATGGGACGCGTCTCGCCGAAGCCCACCGCCTCCATGCGGCCCGGGTCGATGCCCCGGCGCAGCAACTGCGCCATCACCGCGTCGGCCCGCTTCTGCGACAGCTTCAGGTTCGTCTCATCCTTGCCCATCGAGTCCGTGTGGCCCTCGATGCGCACCTTGCGAATCCACGGCGCATCACGCAGCGCTTGGGCCACGTCCTCCAGGATGGCGGTGCTCTGCTTGCCGATGATCTTCGCGGAGCCGGACCCGAAGAGGATCTGCTTCTTGATCTCGATGCGGTCCCGCTTGATGACGACGTTCTTGTACTGCTTCGGGCAGCCCCGCTCTTCCTTCGTGCCAGGGTCGTTCACGCACGCATCGAGCCGGTCCACCACGCCGTCGTTGTCCGTGTCCTTGTCCGCGCACCCGCTGTTCTCCGGCGGGCCCGCCTCATTCGGGCACTTGTCCTGTGCATCCGCCAGGCCGTCACCGTCGTTGTCCAGGTCCGGGCAGCCGTCCTCGTCCTGGAAGCCGTCCTTGTCCTCTGGCTCGTCGATGCACTTGTCCTGACCGTCGTTGACGCCGTCCCCGTCCTTGTCCGGGCAGCCCAGGTTCTGCATGGAGCCCATCTCGTTGGGGCACTTGTCCGCGGTGTCGACGATGCCGTCGTTGTCGTTGTCGATGTCCGGGCAGCCGTCCTCGTCCTGGAAGCCGTCCTTGTCCTCGGCCTGGTCCGGGCACTTGTCGACGTTGTCGAACACGCCGTCGCCATCACGGTCCTTGGGCGCCTCCGCCGGGCAGCCCTGGTTCTCCGCCACGCCCGCGTCCAACGGGCACTTGTCGTTGACGTCGAGCACGCCGTCGTTGTCGTTGTCCGGGTCCGGGCAGCCGTCCTGGTCCTGGAAGCCGTCCTTGTCCTCGGCCTGGTCCGGGCACGGGTCGTCCTTGTCCAGCACGCCGTCGCCGTCGTTGTCCGTCTCCTCGATGCGGACCACCACCTGCTGCTGCGGCTTCGGGGTCTCCTTCGAGGGCGTGGTCGTCTGAGGCTGCTGGGGCTCGGGGCGCTCGCGCACCATCACCTGGCGCGGGCCACAGTTCTTCGACAGCGCCAGCGCCCGGTCCACCGCGTCGTCCGCCGTGCGGACGTGCGAGGCGGCGCGGCCGCTGTTGCCCTGACTCAACTCGCCCTTGGCGAAGTCGAGGTGCGCCTCCGCCGTGGCCAGCTCCACCGGGGCGCAGCGCAGGGCGCCGCTGCGGCGGGCTCGCTCTACGTCCGCGGCGAGCACCTGGGTGTCCGCGCGAATCTTGCTGCCGCTCACACAGCCCGCGGCGAGGAGGAAGGTCAACAGCGCTGCAAGGGAAGGACGCGTCATCGGGAGCGCTCGGGGCGTCACGGGTTCGGGCTCCGCTCGCTGGTGTCGGCGCTGCCCGCCTCGGACATGGCCTTCTCACGCGCTTCGTTGGCGAAGCGGGATGCCTTCACCGCGAAGTCCACGCCGGCTTGGTAGTCGGAGTAGCCCACCTCCTCGCGCGCCTTCGACAGATACAGATTGGCGGCGGTCCACTCGTACGGGGCCAGCTTGTCAGCCCCGGCCGTGCGCGCGGCCTGAATCTGGACCTCCGCGTCCAGGATGTTCGCGGTGGACTTCACGGGGCCGCACGCGGCGAGCGCCCCCGCCACTGCCACCAGCACCGTCAGCTTCTTCATAGGGTGGCGCCTCTAGAGGAGGGAAAGACGCATCGGTCGTATCAATCGCCTCTTGGGGGGTCAAGAATCGGGCAGACCCTCGGTGGCAGGCGACCCGCCCGGCCCCGGAACTTTGACGGCCGGGCCCCTCCTTGCCATGGTCCAAATCCCGTGCTCCCGTCCGTCCTTCCCGCCCGCATCCTGCTGCTGGTCGCCCTGCTCCTGTCCCCCGTGGCCCTGGCCGCGCAAGCCTCCGCCGCCAAGCGGACCGAGCGCCGCAACGAGGCGGAAAAGGTCGTCCAGACCGTCATCCAGGGGGGCGTCGTCCCCGCGGCGGTCTCCCGCCTGCGCTACCTGGGCGAAGAGCCGTACGCGGCCGAAATCATCACCGAGGCCCTGCGCCGGGTGATGGAGGACCGCATCCGTCGCAACCTCGTGGCCGTGCTCGCGGGCCTGGACACCCGCGCGGCGGAGCCGTCCCTGGTCCGGCTCGCGGGAGACGGCGACAGCACGGTGCGCATGTATGCCGCGCAGGGCCTGGCCCGCCTGAACAGTCGCAACATCCAGGTGCTGCTCCCCCTGCTCAGCGACAAGAGCAGTGGCGTGCGCCGTGACGCGGCCCGGGCGCTGGGGGCCTCGCGCAATCCCAAGGTGGGCAAGCCGCTGATGGCCGCCGCCAAGGCAGAGCAGGAGCTGGAGGTGCGCGCCGCCATGCTCGCCGCCGCGGGAGAGAGTGGCGACAAGAAGCAGGTGAAGCCCCTCAAGGACTACCTGACGAACGACTCGGAGAGCACCCGCTTCGCCGCCGCGCGCGGCCTGTGCCGCCTGGGCGCGCCCGAGGGTTTCGCCTTCGCCAACAAGCTGCTGACCGCCGAGGACCGCTTCGTGCGCCGCCAGGGCCTGGAGCTGTTCGAGGGCGTCCCCGCGAAGAAGGCGAGCGTCGCCCTCAAGCCGCTGCTCGAGGACAAGGACCGCGCCCTGGCCGCTGGCGCCGCCCGGGTCCTCTTCCAGGGCGGGGATTCGTCCATGCTCGACTGGCTGGTGCTGGCCTCGTGGAACGCCAAGGGCGAGGCGAAGCTTGCGTACGAGAAGGAACTGGAGACCCTCCAGCTCCAGGATGACCGCCGCAAGGCCATTCTGCGAAGGGCGGGCGTGGCGCAATGACGTGGGCGGTGGTCCTGGCCGCCGCGCTCCTGGCGCAGGCGGCTCCCGTTGAAGCAGTGGTTCCCACACGCGCGAACGGCTGGGCCGGGCTGGACGCGAACGCGTTCGCCGCGCTGGTGGCCGAGTCCGCCGACGCGCCGCTGTCGCAGCGCCTCCTGTCGATGAGCGAGCGCTTCGTCAACACGCCCTATGTCCTGTCCCCCCTGGGCGAGGGCTCCGGCGTGGACCCGGACCCGACCTTCCGCCTGGACGCGGTGGACTGTCTCACCTTCGTCGAGCAGTCGATGGCGCTGGGGCTGGCGCACGCGGAGCCGGAGGTCGCCGCGCTGCTCGAGCACATCCGCTACGCCGAGTCGCCGACCTATGAGGACCGCAACCACCTCATGGAGGCGCAGTGGCTGCCCAACAACGTCCGCAAGGGCTTCCTGCGCGATGTGACACGCCGCTGGGGAGGCTCGGACGTCGTCGAGGCGAAGAAGACGCTGACGGCCTCGACGTGGCAGTCGCGCTCGTCTCAGTCGCTCCAGCTCCCCAAGTCGCGGCAGCCGGTGGGCACGTACACGTTCGACATGCTTCCGCTCGAGCGGGTGATGAGCCACGCGCGCGACATCCCCTCGGGCACCATCCTCGTGGTGATGCGCGAGGACCTCCCCTTCAAGGCCACGCGCATGACGCACCTGGGCTTCGTGGTGCAGCGCAAGCACCGCACCTACCTGCGCCACGCGTCGCGCGGCGGCTACAACCGCGTGGTCGACGAGGACCTGGAGACCTTCCTCCGGCGCAACTCGCGCTACGCGAAGTGGAAGGTCACCGGCGTGAGCCTCTTCGAGGCGCACCGCCCGGACGCCTCGCCGCCCTGACGCTCACGCGCTGGGCGGGGGCGAGGTTTCGGGCTCGGTCTCCTGTTCCTCTTCCTCGGCGGCCTGGACGGCCTCGTCATTGGTGGCCGCCTCCTGCACCCGCTCGCGCTCCACGAGGAGGGCGGCGCGCTCCTGCTCTCCCTCGGGCACCAGGATTTCCCACCAGGGCAACAGGCTTCCCGTGGTCAGCTTGTCCACCACGCCCGAGCGCCCCGCGCGGACGAACACCGGGATGTCCCGCTCCTCGAGCAGCTCGGTGAACACCTGCACCATCAAGGGATTGTCGGTGGTGGCCGCGCGCACGAAGACGCGCCGGTCCAACTCGTGGGGGAGGGGGAGCCCCCGCCTGTGCATCTCCTCGGCGGAGACCAGCGGCGGATGGCTGGGGCAGTCCTCGCATCGCTCGACGTCATCCCGGAACTCCAAGCCGCACCTGGCGCAGTACTTCATGTCGTTCCCTCCTGCCCGTGGCTGTCCTGGAGGGACATGGTAAGGCCGGTATCCCTGCGTGACACCGGGGGCCAGTCCTTCCGTTCACTGCCGAGCGTCGTCGCCCGCCCACTGCCGGGATTCATCCCCCAGCTTGCCCACGGCGCGGCTGAGTTGCTCCACGTCGATGGGCTTGCGCAGCACCAGGTCGCAGTGCTCCGCGCCGCTCACCTCCGAGTAACCGGACACCAGGATGACCCGCGTGCGTGGCGCGTGGGCCTTCACCCGCTGGGCCAGCTCGGTGCCACACAGCCCAGGCAGCGACTCGTCCGTCACCACGACGTCCGGCAGCGCGCTCTCGAAGGCCCGCAGGCCCGCGAGCCCGTCAGTGGCGGTGACCACGTCGAACTCGAACTCGAGGAGCTCCGCGAGAAGCTCCCGGCTGTCCCCGTCGTCCTCCACGAGGAGGACCTTGATTCGCTCGGAACCCATGTGTCTGGGTAACCCTGGTGCTTGTCGGAATCGTCCGCTGCCACGGGATGCTCGGGTGTGGCTCTCCGCCTGGGGGGCGGGCGAGGGGGAGAGCGCCTCTCACCCGCGGGCGGTGCGCTGTCCATCTTTGAGCCCTGGAGGTGACGGCATGAAGGTGTTGATGCGGGGCGTGCATCTGACGCTGACGGGGCCACTGAGGGAGTACCTGCAGGAGCATCTGGTGCGCCACATCGAGCGGTACGCGGATGACGAAGCGGCGGAAGTCGACATCGCGCTGGTGGACATCAACGGCCCCAAGGGAGGGGTGGACAAGGAGTGCCGGGTGACGGTGCGGATGCCGAACTTCGCGCCGGTGCACGTGACGGAGACGGCGGAGACGCTGTTCCACGCCATCGACGCGGCGCGTGACAGGATGGAGCGCAGCCTGAGGCGGGCCGTGGAGAAGCGCCGCGACGTCCATACGGACGGCCTGCCCGACGACGTCGCCGCCAATGTGCCCAACTATTAGCCGGGGACGTGACTCGGTGTAGGTGGGGCCCGGTCATCCTGGCTAGCCACCGGGCGACCGGGCCCGAGTTGTCCGCTGTCCGAATCTTGCTGGGTCCGAATGGTGAACGCTATAAGCGGAACCCTTCACCCATGGGCTAAAGGACGGCGATGGTCCGCCTCAAGTTCCTCCTCTTCGCGCTCCTGGTCATTGGACTGGGGCTTGCTCACCTCCCGATGTTGTCGGGACCGCTGCGTGCACGCGCCGTGGAAGGAGCCACCGCGCAGTCCGCCTCGGGTATCGCCGAGGTGGCTCGTCGCGTCGACGCGCGCCGCGCCGAGATTCAGGCACTCGCGCTGAAGCTGGCGGCCACCCCGGAGGTCGCGTCGGCGGTGCATGCGCTGGTGCCCGCGAAGCCCGCGGCCGCCGCGCGTCCGTCCTCGCGTGACAAGGACCGGGAGGAGGATGCGGGCGCGTCGCTGCTGCCGCTGACCGCCGAGCGGTTCGCCGCCGTGCGCACAGCCGTCGAGGCCGTGGTGCCCAAGGAGCTCAAGGGCGCGGTGGTGGCCGTGGCCGCTCCGGACGCTTCGTTCCACGCCGTCTCCGGCGCGGAGCCTTCCTCGGACGCCACGAAGCTGGATGTCGCCGCGCTGGTGACGGCGGGGAGCACGGTGGTGGAGGCGCTCGGGACGACGCATGTGTTCGCCTCGGTGCCGGTGCTGTGGGGTGGGGACTTCGGAATGAAGCCGGCGGTGACGCTGGTGTTGGGGGCGCCGCTGTTCGACGAGGGCGCCCTGGAGGCCGCGGTCCAGGCCACGGGCGTGACGGCGCTCGGGTTGGTGAAGGGCGACAGCATCACGGCGGTGGGGCCCGAGAAGCTGCTGGCGGAGGGCTCGCTGACGCAGGTGGTGGCGAACTCGAATGGCGTGGTGCTGCGCCGGGGCGCGCTCCAGGGTCTGGGGCCGGTGTCGCTGCCGATGCTGACGGAGGGCGATGCCATGGGTGGGCAGGCGCCGCTGTCGGTGGGCTCCCGCCGGTCGCTGCAGGGCACGTCGCTGGATGTGCTCGCGGTGGCGGGCACGCAGTCCGTGCTGGGGGCGCTCGCCGCGTACCAGCAGAGCGCGTTGATGGCGCTGGCGGGCTTGCTGGTGCTGACGCTGGTGTGGACCGCGCTGATGGGCGGTGGTGCTCGCGCGAGTGGTGGCGAGGAGTCGCTGCAGGGCTCCGACACGCTGAGCCTGTCGGCCGCGATGGCGGCTGCTGCTCCCATGGCTCCGCAGCCTCCGCCGGTGCACCAGCCCGTGGCGGCCGCGCCGACGCCGGGGCCTCTGCCGGATCCGTTCGCCTCCTTGCCGGTGCCTCCCGCGCCGCAGGCGGACCCGTTCGCTCAGGCCGCGCCCGCGCCGTTGGCGGACCCGTTCTCCATGGCGGCTCCGGCTCCGGCGGCCCATCCGTTCGGGGCGGACCCGTTCGCGTCCGCGCCCGTGCCTCCCGCGCCGCTGGCGGATCCGTTCGCGCTGCCGCCTCCGGTTCCCTCGCCTGCGCCTCAGGCGAATCCGTTCGGGTCGGGGGACCCGTTCGCCTCGGCGGATGCGTTCCCGTTCCCCGCGCCTCCTCCCGCGGCGCCTCCGGCCAATGCGTATGCCGCGGCGGCCACTCCGTTCGGCGCGGCGCCGTCCATGCCCTTCGAGCCGGAGCCGGCGAGCTTCTCGGCCTCGGGGGAGTCGATGTCCCCGGCGTCGCCTCGGCGCGGGGCGTTTGCATTCGAGGACCAGCCCACGGCGGCGTACTCGCTGCAGCAGGCGGCGAACCCGTTCGCGCTGGCGGCGGCCCAGTCGCCGGAGAACCCAGAGACGACTCGCGTCGCGGCCATTCCTCGCGAGCTGCTCCAGGCCAGCGCGCGGCCGCCGGAGGCTCCGATTCCGTTGCCTGCCCGCGCGCCCTCGCCGGCGGCGATTCCGCTTCCGGGCGCGGGGCCTTCGGGCAACTCCGCGGTGGCGCTCTCCGAGGAGCAGCACTTCCAGGAGGTCTTCCGCGAGTTCGTCACCACCCGTGAGCGGTGTGGCGAGGCGGCGGACGGCCTGACGTACGACAAGTTCGTGCAGAAGCTGCGCAAGAACAAGGAGCAGCTCGTCCAGAAGTACGCCTGCAAGACGGTGCGCTTCCAGGTCTACGTGAAGGAAGGCAAGGCTGCGCTCAAGGCCACGCCCGTCAAGGACTGAGCCCTCGACTGACGTCGTGAGCCACACGCAAGCCCGGGGCGACTCATCGCCTCGGGCTTTGTGTTTTCAGGGGCGGGGCGCGAGGCCGGGCATTCCGAGGCGAGCCATGGAGGGGCACCACCATGGGCTTCATGCATCGGCGACGCAGGGGGCGCCGCTCCCCTCTCCGTCGAATCGTTCTCGAGCGGTGGCTACGGCACGGGCCTTGGTGATGAGGTGCTCACGCCATCGGCGCGTGGCAGCACGAGGCTGAATCGCGCGCCCTGTCCCGGCTCTCCACCGACTTCGAGCTTGCCGCCGTGCTCCTGGAGGATTCGCGCGGCGATGGCCAACCCGAGCCCTGTACCTCCGTCCTTGGTCGTGAAGTACGGCTCGAAGATGCGCGCCCGGTGCTCGACGGGAATGCCCGGCCCGCTGTCTTCGACCTCGATGACGGCGTCCGCGTCCGTGCCCTTCACCCGGACGCGCAGGTCGCCTCCCTTGCCGGTCATGGCCTCCTCGGCGTTCTTCACCAGGTTGACCAGCACCTGCGTCAGCATGTCGCGGTCCACCCGCGCCACCACGCCCGTCTGGAGCGCCGGCAGAATCCGGATGCCCTCGGGGGGCGTCGCGTAGAGCGCGAGCACGCTCTGCGTCAGCTCGGAGAGGTCCACGGGCGCCAGCTGCGGCTTGGGCATCCGGGCGAAGCGACTGAACTCGTCGACGATGCGCCGCAGCCGGTCCACCTCCTCGAGCACCACTCCCGCGCTCTCCTTGAACAGCTCGGGGAAGCGGGGATGACGCGCCTCCTGCGCGGCGAGCAGCGTCTCCAGCGACATGCGGATGGGCGTCAGCGGGTTCTTGATTTCGTGGGCCAACCGCCGCGCCACTTCCTGCCACGCGGCGATGCGCTCGCTGGCCACCAGCCGCTCTGTCGTCGCCTTCAGCTCGGACGTCATGTGATTGAACGTCCGAACGAGCTCTCCCACCTCTCCCGTGGCCACGGCCGTCACCTGGACATCCAACGCGCCTTCGGCGACGCGGCGAGCGCCCTCGGTGAGCGCCTCCACGGGCCGCGTCATCCACCGCGACACCAGCAACCCCAACAGCACTGCGAACGCACCGCCCAGCCCCGCGAGAAGGAGGAACGCACGCATGACGCCTTCCTCGGCCTCGCGCGCGGCGGCACGGCTGAAGACCAGCTTCACCGTCGCGGCCGAACCCAGCGGCAACTCACGCGACACCGTGGGAGGTAGCGCCGTCCCCGCCTGGGCGAGCTCCGTGTCTCCAGACACCAGCGTCACCTGCGCCTGCGTCAGCCGCGCGAGGTGCTGGGCCAGGCCCTCGTCGAGCAGCACGCCCCCGACGGCCCAGAGCCGCAAGTCCCCGTAGTCCACCGGCCGCGCCGTGACGAGCGCGGGCATCTGCCGCAGTCCCGACGACGTGCGCACGTCCACGCTCACGGGCACGGGCTTGGACGATTTCTCTCGCGTGACGGCGAAGAGCACCGGGTCCGGGTCTCCGCGCCGTGCCGGGAGATGGCCGGACGACAGCACCGTGCCATTCCGGTCGAAGAGGGCGAGCACCGTGAGTCCTCGCGTCTTCATCAACGCCTCGGCCGTACCAGCCTGGATGGCGCGAGTCGGGCGCTCTCGAGCCTCGCGCGCCAGGTCCTCCATGGCGGGGCTCTCCACCAACTCCTCCACCGCGCGGCGAGCCGTCGTGGCCGAGCGCTCCAGGGACTCCTGGGCGCTGGCGGTCGCGGCCTGCATGCGTGCGTCCAGTTCACGCGACAAGGTGTCGCGCAGCCGCGAGAGGGTGGGCAGGACGACCACCGCGAGTGGCACGAGAGCAAGCAGCGCGAAGGCAAGCGCGAGTCGGGCCCTCAAGCGCAAGGGGAACTCCCAGCCAGGTGCCGCGCGGCGAAGGACCGCGTTCGCATCACGGCCGTCCTCCGACGCCCGCGCCCTCCGGCGGCAACAAGTACGCGCCATCGAGCGTCGGCAGACCCTGCGCATCCATCACCCAGCCTCCGACCTCCGCCATCGCCCGGACCCCCAGCCCCTGCGCATACAAGGGCACCAACGGCAGCGACGCCCCCAGCGCCAGCGCGCGCTCGCGAGCCCGTGCATCCCGCGCCGCCACATCCGGCAGCGAACCGATGGCCGGGAGCTCCACGCCCAACAGGTCCTTGCGTCCAGCCGCATCCAGCACCACCGCCAGCGCGGGGCCCGGAGCTGGAGGCAGGAGCAGCGCATGCAACATCAGCTCGAACTCGCCCTTGGCCCAACGCGCCCGAAGGGCCGCGCGCGTCAGCGGCTCCAGCGCCACCGTGTAGCCCCGCTCATGCAGCTTCACCTGGATGCGCTCCGCCACCGCGCGCTGGTCGTCCAGTGCCGCGTCGTACACGAGGGTCACCGTGCGAGAGGGCTTCGTCGCGGGCGCCGCCGGACGAGGCTTGGGGGCCTGCTGCATCAGCGCGGGCGGCAAGAGGTGAGGCATGGGGACCGCCGGACCGTGCACGAAGAGGCGCGTGAGGTCCTCGCGGTCGATGGCGCTCTCCACCGCTTGCCGGAAGTCCGAAGGGACACGACGCGGCGAGAACGCGAGATACGTCGAGTACAACAACGGACCAGAGATCGTGTCCGTCTCCGAGGAGACCCCCAGCTCCACCTGGACCTGCCGCGCGGACCAGAGCCGGGCCAGTCCTCGCTCATCCGTGGCGGTGAGCTGCAACCGGTCGAGATACGGGCGCCCACGAGGCCAGCTCAGTTGCGCATCCAGCGCCCCTCGCCCCGCCGCCGAGAAGGGACCTGGGGTCGCCGGCGACGCGGGCGCGGCCAGGGCTGGATGACACAGCCCGCGCTCCAGATCGGGCCAGGGGAAGGAGAGCGCCAGGTCCAGCGTGGCGCCGCTCGCGCTGATCTGCCGCCCCTCACTCCGCAGGGGGAAGAGGAGGGCCCGGTACGGCGAAGCGCCCTCCACGCTCGTCAGCCGCATCCACGCACGCGCCATCGCGCTCGCGGCGTTGGCGGAGGGCAGCGTCAGCCTCGAGACCTGCGGCGTGGGCCGCGACAGCTCACGCGCGAGCGCGGGGCGCACCTCACCCTCGGCCGTGACGGAACAGACGGGCCGCGACAGTAGGCCCAGCAGCGTGGCCTCCAGTGGCGTATCCGCGAGCGAGGGCTCTCCGAGCTCGGGAGGCCCCGCATGCGCCACGCGCACCTCGCCGCCGTAGCGCGGCCGGCTCGCCGCGAGCGCGGACAGGGAGCCCAGGAGCACGAGGACTGCGAGACAGGAGCGGGACGTCATGGCGCACCCTGGCGAAGAAGGAACAGCTCTCCGGTTCCATCGGGCTTCGTCAGCCCCACCACGACCTCGTTGCGCTCATCCCCATCCAGGTCCGCCACCACCACGAACAACGCACGCCCCGTGGGAAGCGAGCCCTGCCACAGCGGCTCGTGCGCGACGGGGTCCTCCGCGTTGAGCGAGTGGACGCGCAACACATCCGGCGAAGGCTGGAGCAGGGCCGACGTGGTGAGCAGCTCCGGGATGCCATCGCCATTCAAGTCACCCAGCGCGCTGCCAGCCCCCATCCCGACGAGTCGCGAGGGCGGTGCCCCCGCGCGTGCGTACAGGGACGCGGTGCCATCTGGATGCACGAAGAGCATCCTCGGTGACGCCAGGCTCACCGTGGTGAAGGGGGCAGGGAGCGCCATGGACTTGCCATCGGCGAACCGGACCTCGGCCTGGAACGAGGTCTGTCCCGGAACGAAGCTCCCTCGCTCCACGGGCCCGAATGGCGCGCTGTCGAGTGTGCTCACGGGCCGCAACGTGCCCCGTCCCTTGTCCAACACGAGCACCTCTCCGTGCGCGCGGCGGGTGCTCCACGCGGCGAGCCGAGGCGGCCCGGCCAACACGGCCAGCGCGCCAAAGGGCTCACGTGTGGGGGCGCTCGCGAAGGGCAGGGCGCTCAACTCCCTGCGCGCCAGCAGCCGCCCGTCGGCGGCGTAGACGGACACGTCCTCCTCCGTCATCACCGCGATTTCGTCCCGGCCATCACCGTCCAGGTCCCCCGCCGCGAGCGCGGCCAGCGGCTGCTCCATCCGGACCAGGATGGCGCCCAGCAGTCGGACGCCCTTGGGACTTCCCGGCGTGGAGACCGGGGCCGTCGCCGGCACACCCTGCGACGCCAGGGCCAGCACCTCCGCGTCCGCGTCCACCGACTCGACGAGCGCCCCCGAGGGCTTCGCGGGACGTGTCGGCGAACGGCCGGACCAGAAGTTGACCCACGTGCCCAGCGCATCGCCCCGAGCCCGCAGGGCCCCTGCCTCCACATCCAGCGTCAGCCGCACCAGCGTGCGAGCCCCCTGCGCGCGAGCCACTCCTTCGGCGGCCTCCGCGCTCGGAGCATCCACCACCGTGGGCGCAAGCCCGAGGGCCGCCAGCCGCCCCGCCAGGACACTCCCCACCGCGCGCCGCAGCTCGGCCGAGCCTCCCGAGAGATACAGCGCCACCGGGGCCTCCGCGGGCAGCGCGCGCACCGAGGTGGCCAGGGACTGCGACAGACGCTGCACCGCGGGGACGTTGGTGTCCGGAGCGGGGGAGGACACGGGCGCGGCGCTGGCCGCGAACGCACACAACCCCCAGGAGAGGGCGAGAACCAGGGCTCGGCTCACAGGCCCTTCCTGTTGCCTTCGTTGAGGAAGAACTCGTCCGTGGTCACCTGACCCGGGGGGGGAGCCTCGGCGGTGGGCTGGGTGCCCTCGAGGAACGGCTCCAACCGACCCGGGACGGACGCTCCGGCCAGCAGCCCCGTGGCCGGGTCGATGCGGACGAGGAGGACACCGGAGGGCACCTCGAAGTCGCGCGCGGGGAGGCCCTCGTGAGCGGTGCGCATGAACTGGAGCCAGATGGGCAGCGCGGCGCGCCCGCCCGTCTCGCTGCCTCCCAGCGGGGAGTTGTCATCGAAGCCGACCCACGCGCTGGCCACGTAGTCCATCGTGTAGCCCGAGAACCACGTGTCCCGGGACTCCTGCGTGGTGCCCGTCTTGCCCGCGGCGGGGCGGTTCAGCTCACGCACCGCCTTGGCGGTCCCTTCCTCCACCACGCTGCGCATCAGCGAGGTGGTGAGGTACGCGACGGCGGGCGGGAGTGTCTCCTCGAAGCCCGGCTGGTGCTCCTCCAGCACCTTGCCGCTCGAGTCGCGCACCCGCAGCAACATGAGCGGCTCCGCGTAGCGGCCATTGGACTGGAGCGTGGCATACGCATTCACCTCCTCCAGCATCGTCACCTCGCCGGTGCCCAGCGCCAGCGTGAGGTTCTCCGGCATGGGCGAGTGGATGCCCGCCCGGCGCGCGAAGTCGATGACCGTCGGCGGCGTGAGCGACTCGATGAGGCGCACGGACACGGTGTTCTTCGACTTCGTGAGCGCCTGGCGCAGCGTCATCGGCCCCTCGAACCGGCGGTCGTAGTTCTGCGGCTTCCACGCCTTGCCCGTGTACGGGTCCCGAATCGCCTCGGGCGCGTCGTTCACCTTGGACAGCGGCGTGTAGCGTCCGCTGGCCATCGCGGCGCCATAGAGGAACGGCTTGAAGGACGAGCCGGGCTGGCGCCGGGCCTGCGTGGCGCGGTTGAACGACGAGCGAGCCGCGTCGTAACCGCCGACGAGCGCGACGACGTTCCGGTTGTCCGGGCGGATGGCCACCAGTCCCCCTTGCACCTCTGGAATCTGGTCCAGCGTGGCCTCGACGAAGGCCGGCGCGGGGGGCGCCTTGAGGACGCGCACGAAGACGAGCTGCCCCTTCGCGAACACGTCCGTGATGTTCTTCGGCGCGCCCTTGCCCTTCTGCCGCGCCCACGTGACGGTGGAGTACGCGACCTCCGCGGTGCGGCCCACCAGGTCCACCCGCGCCACGTTGCGCTTCTCATCCACCTCGGACACGTAGCCCGTCAGCCGCAGCCCTTCCTCCAGTGGCTGCAGGAGCACCGCGCCCACCAGCAGCTCCTCCTCCGACGGTGGGGCCTCGTCCTCGGACGTCAGGTCCGGGCGCTGCTCCTCCGCGCCTTCCACCTCCGGCTCCGTGGCGCCTGCCGCCTTCGGCTCCGCGGCCTTCTCCACCTGCGCGAGCGGGGACAGGTCCGCGACATAGCCCTGGTCCTTCTGCCGGCGCCCGGCCTCCTCGATGCGCGTGACGACCTTGCCGCGAAGCCGCTCCCACCGCGCGTCCTCCACCGTGCCCCGAGGACCCCGGTAGCCCTGGCGCCGGTCCATCGCCTCCAGCCCCTCCCGCACCGCCTGCTCCGCGGCGACCTGGAGGTGGGGCACCATGGCGATGTCCACGCGCAGGCCGCCGCGCATCACCGCCTCTTCGCCATAGCGCTCGATGAGGGTGCGGCGAATCTCCTCCGCGTAGTACGGACCCACCCTGGGCTTGGGCCGGGGCGCCAGGACGATGGGCTTCTCCAGCTCTCCCTCCACCACCTTGAGCGGCACGAAGCCTTGGTTGGCCATCTGCCGCAGCACGTACCGCTGGCGGGACTTGGCCCGCGTCATGTTCGTCACCGGGTTGATGCGGTGCGGACTCTGCACCGTGCCCGCGAGGACGGCTGCTTCGCCCACTGCCAGGTCCTTGGCGTGCTTGCCAAAATAATAGAGCGCCGCCTCTTCCAGCCCGTAGCGCCGCTGCCCGTAGTAGGACTGGTTGATGTAGAGGCCGAGAATCTGGTCCTTGGTGAGCGCCTCCTCGACGCGCGGCGTGAGAATCCACTCGCGAATCTTGCGCGACAGCTTGCGCTCCGGCGTGAGCAGCAGGTTCTTCACCACCTGTTGGGTGATGGTGGACGCGCCGGATTTGGTGCTGCCGGGGATGAGGTTCTTGACGGTGGCGCGCGCGATGCCGAAGGGGTCCAGGCCCACGTGCTTGTAGAAGTCCGCGTCCTCGGCGGCGAGGAACGCGTCGCGCACGTGGGAGGGCAGGGTCTCGACGCGCACCACGGTGCGCTTCTCGTAGGCGTACTCGGCGCAGATGCTCCCGTCGCCACATGTCACCTTGGTGACCTGGGGCAATTGGTAGTTGCGCAGCGTGTCCACCGAGGGCAGGTCGCGGCTGAAGTAGAGGTACGTGCCCACGGCGGTGAGCAGGCACACGAGCAGGCCGACGGCCCCCGTGATGAGGAGCCGCTTCGTCCACTTCCAGATGCGCGCGCCCAGGCTGGGGCGTGGCGGCGCGGGCGTCGGGGTGGAAGGGGGCGAAGCTTGGGGCGGATTGGGCATCACTGGGGCCAGGTTCATGGTGCTTCTCGGCGGGGGCTGCACGTTAGACCGCTGGGCCGGGAACGGGAACCGGCGCGACACCCACCTGGAGGTTGGCCCCCAGGCGGGGAGGCATCACGGCGAGGACGGGAGCCCGACTTCCCGGGGGCCGGGCTCGGGCAGGCTCAGGTCCGCCTGGGCGATGCGGTTCATCCGGTCCGCGTTGACGCGGGCCTGGACGTAGCGGGGAGACAGCTGGGTCGCCGTGGCGTACGCGGCGCGCGCCTCCTCCTTCCGGCCGAGCCGCTCCCAGGCCACCCCCAGGTTGTTGTGCACGTAGGCCACGTGGGGCAGCAGCTGCGCGGCCTGCGCGAGCACCTCGGCGGCCTTCGAATCCTGTCCGGCGCGCAGGTACGCGAACCCGAGGTTGTTGAGGGCGTAGCCATGCTCGGGGGCCAGGTGGACGGCCTGCTGGAATCGGAGGATGGCGGCGCTCAGGTCGCCGGAGCCCAGGTGCGCGCGTCCGAGCACCTGGTACACCTCCGCGTCCTCCGGCGCTCGCAGCACCGCCTCCTCACCCACGCGCACGGCCTCCGCGTGGCGCCCCAGGGACACGAGCAGACGGGCCTGCTGGATGAGCGCCCCGGCCTCTTCGGGCACCAGGTTCCCCAGCCGCGACCAGGCGAGCAGCGCGGTCTCCGGCTGCCCCTGGAGGCGGGCGAGCCGTGCGGCCATCCCGAGCGCATCGGTGTCCGCCGGGTCGTCATGCAGCGCGCGGCGCACTTCGGTGAGCGCGCCGGACACGTCGCCCAGCTCCTTCAGGGCCCGCGCTCGGCCCAGGTGGTCCACCCGCCGCGTGTGCTCGTGCGACAGCGCCAGGGCGTCCTCGGGCGCAGGGGCGGTCGCCGGCTCCACGCTCTGGCGCGGGGCCTCGGTTGGAGCGGGCGGAAGCGGGAGGGGCGCGGTGGTGAAGCCCGGGCCCGTGTCGCTCGTGGGGGCGGGCTGGGACGCGGTGCGCGCATGCTGCTCCGCGAGCGCGAGCCACGGGCGCCAGGTGGCCGGAATGGGGACGTCGCTCCACGCGGCCAGGCCCAGCGCGGCGAGGCACGAGGGCAGCAGCGCCTTCTTCATCGCGGGGGGCAGGGTGAAACCCAGGGTGCGGCGGGGGGCCTTCCTCGTCCTCGGGCTCATGGCGACCTCGACTCCAGGCGGGGCGTCCAGAAAGGGCGCTCCGGGAGGGCACCTGTGGGTGTCCTCCCACCTGGGGCTATTGCGATGGCCGTGCCAGCGAATCCCCTCTCGGGGATGAGACGCGGTGTGGCTTTGGAGCCGCACGCGAGGGGAAAAGCGTGGCGAGGGCGTGGGTGGCGTGCGACGGTGCCCGCGATGAAGATCGCCACCTGGAATGTGAACTCGGTGCGGGCCCGTCAGGAGCGGCTGCTCGAGTGGCTGAAGAGCGCGCAGCCGGATGTGCTGTGCCTTCAGGAGCTGAAGTGCACGGAGGACGATTTCCCGATGGAGGCCGTTCGTGAGGTCGGCTACCACGCGGCGGTCCACGGGCAGAAGACCTACAACGGCGTGGCCATCCTCGCGAAGGAGGAGCCGCGCGACGTGGTGAAGGGGCTGTCGGACGGCGTGGATGACACGCACGCGCGCCTCATCGCCGCGACGGTGGGCGGCATCCGCGTGGTGAGCGCCTACGCGCCCAACGGGCAGTCGGTGGACTCGCCCCAGTACGAGTACAAGCTTCAGTGGTACGACCGGCTGCGGCGCTACCTGGACACGCGGCACAAGCCCGACGAGGCGCTGGTGCTCGGGGGTGACTGGAACGTGGCGCCCGCGGACATCGACACCTACGACCCGAAGGAGTGGGAGGGGCAGACGCTCTGCACGGTGAAGGAGCGCGACGCGCTCCAGCGGCTGTGTGCCTTCGGGGTGTCGGATGCGTACCGGAAGCTCTACCCCGACACCCAGCGCTTCTCGTGGTGGGACTACCGGATGTTGGCCTTCCCGAAGAACCGGGGCCTGCGCATCGACCACCTGTACGTGTCCGCGCCGCTGGTGCCGCGATTGACGGGGGCGGACACGGACCGGGAGGCTCGCAAGGGCAAGCAGCCCTCGGACCATGCGCCGGTGTGGATGGAACTTCGGGACTGACGGAGGAGACCGGACCGTGATGCGCAAGCGTGTTGGGCTGTGGCAGTGGATGGTGTGCGTGGGGCTGGGGATGTTCGTCGCGGGCTGCGCGACCGTGGGGAGCACGCCTCCCGTCGCGGGCGAGCCGGTGCCCGCGCATCAGGACTTCGTGCTCGCGTCCGCGAAGCTGAAGGAGGACCGCCGCATCACCGTGTATCTACCTCCGGGGTACGACGCGGCGACGGCGGCTCGCTTCCCGGTGCTCTACATGCCGGATGGCGGGCTCCAGGAGGACTTCCCGCACGTGGCCAGCGCGGTGGACGCTGCGATTCGCGCGGGAGAGGTCAGGCCGCTGCTCGTGGTGGGCATCGAGAACACGGTGCGCAAGCGCGACATGACGGGGCCCTCCACGATTCCCAGGGACCTGGAGTGGGTGCCCGGCGCGGGGGGCTCGGCGGCGTTCCGGGACTTCATCCGCGACGAGCTGATTCCCGAGGTGGAGAAGCGCTACCGCGTGACGGGTGAGCGGGCCATCATCGGTGAGTCGCTCGCGGGGCTGTTCATCATGGAGACGTTCTTCCTCCAGCCGGAGATGTTCGGCACGTACCTCGCGCTGAGCCCGAGCCTCTGGTGGAACAACGAGGCGCTGGTGCGTGAAGCGGGTGCCCGTCTCGCGAGCCGCGCGGACCTGCGCGCGGCGCTGTTCGTGTCCTCGGCGAATGAGACGGAGGACATCGTCCCCGCCGTGGCGCGGCTGCGAGAGGTCCTTCGCGCGAGTGCCCCTCCGGGATTGAAGTGGGAGGTCGACCCCCGCCCGGACCTGCGCCACGACAACATCTACCGCTCGTCCGCGCCCGCGGTGCTGCGCAAGTGGTTGCCGCCCGTGGCCGCCGAGGCGGGGCGGTAGACACGAGGCTTCTCTGCCGGGCAACCCTGGGTTGCCTGGCGGGTATCCGAATCACCCGTGTCCTCGCGTTCGCGCGGAGCCATCGCATGGGGAGAACACTCGAAGCTGGCGCGTGTCGTGCCCCGCGAGGGCCTGGGGAGCCACGTGCCTCGAACTCCTCGCGGAGCCACGGTGCGCTCGTGTCGTTGGCGAGAGTCGTGGGGAGTTGGCTGGCCCTGAGTCTCGTCGGCTGTGGTGCCTCTCGCGGGGCGACCCGTGAAGCCGAGCCCGCGAGCACAGGGACCCCTTCGCGGGTCGACACGAATGGCCGTGTGCAAGCGCGGCCAAGTGCGGTGACGCGCGAGCGCGCAGCCTCGCCCGGTGCGCATCCCTTGGGGTTGGGAGGGGAGAGGGACGGCCTGTTGTACGTGCCTCGCTCCCTCCCATTGGACCTGCCCGCGCCGCTGATGCTGTTGCTGCACGGCTCGAAGGGCAACGCCCGCCAGATGCTGGAGGTGATGCAGCCACTGGCGGAGTCGGAAGGCATCCTCCTGCTCATCCCCGAGTCGCGGGGCCCGACCTGGGACGACAAGATGGGGCGGCACGGCGAGGACCTGGCCTTCATCGATGGTGCCCTGGCGCACGTCTTCTCCCGTCATGCGGTCGCGCGTGAGCGC
The DNA here is from genome assembly GCF_037414475.1 of Myxococcus stipitatus. The sequence continues at coordinate 7,500,704 of NZ_CP147913.1, forward strand.
ATCAGCGTGGCGGGGTTCTCCGCGGGCGCGTCCTATGCGCTGGCGCTGGGAATCCTCAACGGGGACCTGTTCTCCCGCATCCTCGCCTTCTCTCCCGCGTTCGTTCACGCGGACGAGCCCCGGGGCGTTCCGGCCATCTTCATCGCGCATGGTGACCAGGACCTGGCGCTTCCCGTGGAGGAGAGCGGCAGGCGCATCGTCGCGGAGCTGCGCGCGGCGGGCTTCGGGGTGCACTATCTCGAGTTCTCCGGAGGGCATTCGATGCCCGTCGAGGTGGTCCGCGCCGCCGCCAGGTGGCTTCGCGAGACACCTCCATCGGTGAACCTTCCGTAGCCCACGAGAGATGGACGGGCGGCGGACCCCGAGGACGTCTACACTCGCGGGCACCATGACGACGCCGAGGCCCGAGTCACTCCCGTTCCCGGAGAGCCTGTGTCATCGCTGTGCCGCGCCGCCGCGTTATGTCCAGACGCGGACGTCGGTGTTCATCATGTGCCCGCTCTTGCCAGGGAAGTACCCACCGCAGCCGGTGCGGGCGTGCGCGCTCTTCCGTCCCGAGGAGGCGGGGACGAAGCCGGAGTGAGAGCGGCGGAGGGAGCAGGCCCTCGTCGCTGGAGGCAGGCGTGAGGGCGGGGTGATTGCGTGGTGTCGTGGCCGTCCCCACCTGTGGCGAGCAGGCCAGTTGCAGGGAGGAGGGACTTGATGGTTGCCAGGAAGAATTCGCGCGCCTCGTCGCGCACCCGGATGATGCCTCGTCGGAAGCGGATGGTGTCTCGCACGCGTGTGTCCCGGCCGCGCCGTGTCGCCGTGTCCCGGCGTCGCATGGCGGCGGGGGCTCGTGCCACCGCCAGCAGCCGGTACACCCGGCCGGCGTTGAGGGAGCGCATCCGCAAGCGCCTGCTCGCGGGTTCGCGAGGCGGGCGCGCGGGGCACTGGAGCGCGCGCAAGGCGCAGCTCCTGAAATCCGAGTACGAGACGGCGGGAGGTGGCTATCGCATGCGGAGGATGGGCCACCGCAAGCACCTCGTGTCGTCGGCGCACGTGGCGTCGGGCATGCGCACCCGGACGCCGCGCGCACGGCGTGGCGTCAGGGTGGCCCGTCCCAAGCGCGTGGCGTCGCGCACGAGCCGCCGGTACGCGACGCGGACCCCGGCGATGCGCCGCACCCGCAAGATGGCGTCCCGCCGCTGAGTCTGGGGTGAGACTGGAGCCCGCCGTGTCCACCACGGCGGGCTCCTTCTTTTGGCGATGGGCGTGTCCGGCACTCAACGAATGGGCATCTTGGATGCACGGTCTCCAGGCCATCGTCGCCGCTCTCCTGCCGGCCGGGCGTCAGGCGGTGACATGAGGTCCCGCGCATGGGGCGCTGGGCACGCGGGTGTTTCGCATAGACTGCGCGCGGCCACATCGGTCGCCACGTGCTCGGAGCACCGGGCGGCGCATGGAAGCTCGCGAACGGACGAGGAATGGATTGCGACTGGCTCATCATCGGCTCGGGCTTTGGCGGAAGCGTCAGTGCGCTGCGGTTGACCGAGAAGGGCTACCGCGTGGTGATGCTGGAGAAGGGCCGGAGGCTGGGGCCCGCTGAGTTTCCGAAGACGAACTGGGACCTGCGGCGCTGGCTGTGGATGCCCCGGCTGGGTTGGCGGGGGCTCTTCAAGATGACGTTCTTCCGCCACGTCACCGTGCTGTCCGGCGTGGGCGTGGGCGGAGGCTCGCTCGTCTACGCGAACACCCTGCCCATCCCGAAGGACGACTTCTTCGAGGCCTCCTCCTGGGGCCATCTCGCGCACTGGAAGCAGGAGCTGTCCGAGCACTACCTCACCGCGAGGCGGATGCTCGGCGCCACCGTCAATCCCCTCTCCACGGTGCCTGACCAGGTGCTCGCGCAGGTGGGGCAGGACATCGGCCGTTCGGACTTCCAGCCCACCACGGTGGCCGTGTACTTCGGCGAGCCGGGTGTCACCGTGAAGGACCCCTACTTCGGCGGGGAAGGGCCGGAGCGCACCGGCTGCATCGCCTGCGGCGGCTGCATGTTGGGCTGCAGGCACGGCGCGAAGAACACGCTGGACCGCAACTACCTCTACCTCGCGGAGAAGCGAGGCCTGTCGCTGCACGCCGACACCGAGGCGACGTGGGTGCGTCCGCTTCCGGGAGGAGGCTATGAGGTGGACGCGCGCCAGGGCTCGGGCTGGCTGCCCCGGAGGGCGCTGCGCTTCTCCGCGCGCAACGTCATCTTCGCCGGCGGAGTCCTGGGCACCCTCGACCTGTTGCTGCGGCTCAAGGAGCGCCCGGAGGGACTTCCTCTGCTGTCCGAGCGTCTGGGCGATGGGGTGCGCACCAACTCCGAGGCCCTGGTGGGCGTCGTCAGCGGGCGCAAGGAGCATGACCTCTCCAAGGGCATCGCCATCGGCTCCATCCTGCACACCGATGAGCGCTCCCACCTGGAGCCCGTCCGCTATCCGGAGGGCTCGGGGTTCTTCCGGCTGCTGATGGCGCCGCAGGTGCGCGGGGCGAGGATGCTCTCGCGCATGGCGAGGCTCGTGGGGCTGCTCGTCCGGCACCCGCTGCGCTTCCTCAGGGCGTGGTTCGTTCCGAACTTCGCGCAGCGGACCTTGATTCTCCTCTACATGCGCACGCTCGAAGGTCATCTGCGCATGCGGCGCAAGCGCGGGCTGACCACGGGGCTTCGCAAGGGCCTCACGACGGGACTTCAAGCCGGCCCCGCGCCCACCGCCAACATGCCCGAGGCGTTCGACCTGGCCCATCGTGTCGCGGACAAACTGGACGGCTACCCGATGACGATGGTGAGCGAGACGGTGCTGGGCATCCCCACGACGGCGCACATCCTCGGCGGCTGTTGCATGGGGGACTCGGCGGAGACAGGGGTCATCGACTCGCGGCACCGCGTCTTCGGCTACCCGGGCCTGTACGTGGTGGACGGCTCGGCCATCTCCGCGAACCCGGGTGTCAACCCCTCGCTCACCATCACCGCGCTCGCCGAGCGCGCCATGACGTTCATCCCTCAAGCGAGGGCGGCGGATGAAGAGGCGCCATCCGGTGAGATGGCGCCCTTGTCGCGAGTGAAGCGCTGACGCGGGTTACAGGCGGACCTGCAGCTCGTAGCGGCGGTTCTTGGCCTTCTTGGCCTCGGTGTTGTCCGGCTTCACCAGGGGGCGCTCGGAGCCGAAGCCCACCGCGTTGATTTCGCTGCGCTCGATGCCGCGCGAGACCAGCTCCTTGACGATGGCCTCGGCGCGCTCCTCGCTGAGCTTCTTGTTCTTGGCGGCGTCACCGGTGGAGTCGGTGTGGCCGGAGACCTCGAACTTGTAGCTCTTCACGCCCGCGGCGGTGAGCTGCTTCTTGGCGTCGACGAGCGCGTTGGCCAGCTTCTTGAGCTTCGAGTCGCAGCCCGGGGCCAGCTCGGCGGTGCCCGTCTTGAAGCTGCACTGGTTCTTCTTCGCCTCATCGGTCAGCTTGGTGTTGACCCGCTTCTCGACGGAGGCCTTGCCCGCGTCGCCCGCGGCCTTCTTGAGCGAATCGAGGGGGCTCTGCGCGGCGGCCACGCCCGGGACGGCGAGCAGCGACACGGCGATGCACAACGCCTTGAGCTTCATACGTGAGACTCCTTGGGTTCCGGTGGAGATGGGAACCGGGCGCAGGCTGCCCAGGGGCGCGACGTCCGTCCAGGGGCACACGACGTCCCAGACGCGAGAACCGCGCCCGGCCGCCTGGCGGGGGACGAAGCCCGCTTCCGGAGCCCCTCTTGGAGACCGGGAAAACTTGCCTCGGCGTGTGAGGGCGGCAGCATGGCCACCCGAAGTCCTTCCACGCAGCGACAGCGAGGCAGCCGTGGGTAGCAGCGGTCGAACGGAGCAGTGGCGGCGGTTTCTCTCGGGGCACCGGGTGGGCTCGGACCTGAAGCCCGCGGAGGCGCTGGTGGAGCGGCCCCCCGTCCACGAGGAGCACCTGCCGCTGGATGAGCGCACGCCGTACGACGTGGACTACGACCGCATCGTCTTCTCCAGCGAGTTTCGTTGTCTGCACGACAAGACGCAGGTCTTCCCCCTGTCGACGAGCGACTACACGCGCACGCGGCTGACCCACAGCATCGAGGCCTCCTGTGTGGGGCGCTCGTTGGGGCAGCTCGCGGGGCGCGGCTTGAAGCTCCAGGACGTGAAGGTGGAGCCCTCGCACCTGGGCACCATCGTCGCGGCGGCGTGTCTGGCGCACGACATCGGCAACCCGCCCTTCGGCCACTCGGGCGAGGCGGCCATCCAGCACTGGGTGGAGCAGCGGCTCGTGGAGCCGGGGCCCGAGGCGCGCTCGAGCCCCTTCAGCTCCCGCGAGGAGTGGAAGGACCTGGAGAGCTTCGAGGGCAACGCGCAAGGCTTCCGAATCCTCAACCGCCTCCAGTCCCGCGAGCGGCGGGGCGGGCTGCGCTACACGGCGGCGACGTTGGGGGCCATGAGCAAGTATCCCCGGCCGTCAGTGCTGCCGGGGGGACGCGTGTCCGAGAAGGGGCGCGTGTCGGAGAAGAAGTTCGGTTACTTCCAGGACGACCGCGAGCTGGCGCTGGAGGCGTATCGCGCGGCCGGGCTGCGCGAGCGGGAAGAGGGCGTCTTCTCCCGGCATCCGCTGGCCTTCCTCGTCGAGGCGGCGGATGACATCTGCTACGCGGTCATCGACCTGGAGGACTCCGCGAAGCTGGGGCTGATTCCCACGAAGGAGGCGTGTGAACTTCTGGACGCGGTGTTGCCGTCGCCGGTGAAGGGAGACCCTCGGCCGCCTCCCGCGCACCCCGAGACGCGCATGGCGCAGGCGCGCGCGCGGGCCATCGGCGTGCTCATCCAGGCCTCGGTGCGCGTGTTCCTGGAGCACGTGGAGGCGATGGAGGCGGGGGAGTGGGAGACGCCGCTGGTCTCCGCGCGCGATGACGTCCGTCTGCCGCTCAAGGCCATCAAGGAGCACACGCGGCGCCACGGCTACGAGAGCGAGCGGGTGCTGCAAATCGAGAGCGCGGGCTTCAAGACGCTGGGCGGTTTGCTGGACATGTTCGCGGCGGCGGTGGTGACGGATGCGCCGAACCGCGAGGAGAAGAAGCTGCGGCAGCTCCTCCCGCTGGAGCTCTTCCAGCGGGCGGACAAGCCGCTGCGCGGAGAAGACATCGACGGGGCGCTGGCGCGGCTGTCGAAGTACCAGCGCCTCCTGTGTGTCACGGACTACATCTCCGGCATGACGGACGGCTTCGCGGTGGAGCTCTACCAGCGGTTGTCGGGAATCAAGCTGCCGACCTAGCGCTGTCCCCGTCGCGCCTCAGGCATGCAGTCCTTCCTGGGGCGCGCCGGTGCGTGACTCGCGGCCACGCCGCTCCAGCAGGGAGAGAGAGTTGTCGATGGCCAGGATGTTGCCGGACGGGTCCTTGAACCAGGCGGACTTGATGTCGCCCATCGTGGCGATGCCGTTGCGAGTCTGGATGCCCATCTCGGGGATGTCATAGTCCTCGAGCTTCACGCCCGCGCGGCGCAGTGCGTCCGCGACGGCCTCCACGTCATTCACGGCGAATGCACAGGCGGTGGCGGTGGAGCCCGAGGGCGTCGCACGCTCGTAGATGAGCAGGAAGGACCCGTCGCTCACCTCGTACATGGCGGCGCCTTCTTCCCCCCCGCCATCCTGCAGCTCCTCGAATCCCAGCACCTCCGAGTAGAACCGGCGGGCCGCGCCCAGGTCCGTCACCGCGAGGGTGGGGACTGCCTTCGTTCTTCCAATTCCCATGTCTCGTGACCTCCTCCCTGGACAAGTGGGCACCGGGGACAAGGCGCGCAAGCAAGCCACCTGCTCGCGCCCAGACCCTCCGAGGTGGCGACGGGAATGCGCGTCGAAGTCACCGCGACTCCGATAGACTGAGGGCCTCGTGAGCTCCGTGGAACAGGCGCCGTCCCGCGCGTGGTGGCGAGTGTTGAAGTGGGTCGCCGTGTGGACGGTGCCCGGGATGTTCTCCGTGGTGGAGACGTACTTCTTCAGCATGTCGGCGCAGCGGCCCATGGCCTTCTGGCGCGCGGTCGTGACGCAGCTGCCGGCCTGGTACGTATGGGTCCCCGTCACGCCGCTCCTGCTCCAGTTGGTGCGGCGCTGGCCCTTGGGCCGGCCGTTTCGCGCGCGGGCCTGGGCGGGCCATGTGCTGACGTGCCTGGGGGTGGGAGGACTCTTCGCCCTGGCGTACTCGCTGTGTCAGCACGCCCTCTCCTCGGGCCTGGCGATGGCGGGGACGTTGCCCTTCTCGACGATGTTGCTGCGCTACGTGTTGGGCTGGATGCCCATGATGGCGATGACGTACGCGGCGGTGGTGGCGGTGGCGCAGTCGCTGGCTTCACAGGAGCGAGCGCGGGAGAAGGAGCGGCAGGCGGCGGCGCTGGCCGTCGAGCTCGCGGAGGCTCGGCTCCTGGCCCTCCAGGTTCAGCTCCACCCGCACTTCTTGTTCAACACGCTCAACGCCATCGTCGTGCTGGTTCGCGCGAACGAGACGGACACCGCCGCGAGGATGCTCGTGCTGTTGAGCGACATCCTGCGACGGTTGCTCCAGCAGGGGGCCACGCAGGAGGTCTCCCTGCGGGATGAGGTGGCGGTGTTGTCGCGCTACCTGGAGATTCAGCAGCTGCGCTTCCAGGACCGGCTGCGGGTGAGCTGGGAGGTGGATGACGCGCTCCTCGACGCGCGAGTCCCTCACCTGGTGCTCCAGCCGCTGGTGGAGAACGCCATCCGTCATGGAGTCTCCGCGCGCTCGGCGGCGGGCTTGTTGCGCATCGGCGCGCGGCGGCGGGGCGACGCGTTGGAGTTGAGGGTGGAGGACGATGGCCCTGGACTCCCCGAAGGCTTCGATGTGGAGCGCAGCCCTGGCATCGGGCTGTCGAACACGCGGGCTCGGCTCGCGCAGCTCTATGGCGAGGAGGGGCGCATCAGCGTGAGTGCCCTGCCTCAAGGCGTGGGCACGGTGGCCACGGTTCAGCTCCCGTTCCTGCCCTTCGTCGCGGCTCCCGTGTCAGGGGGCGTGCGTGGCTGAGCTGAGTGTCCTGCTTGTGGATGATGAGCCCCTGGCGCGGCGAGGCTTGAAGCAGGCCCTGTCCCGGCACGCGGACGTGACGGTGTGTGGGGAGTGCCGGGACGGACGCGAAGCGGTGAGCGCCATCACGTCGTTGAAGCCGAAGCTGGTGCTGCTCGACGTGCAGATGCCGGAGCTGGATGGCTTTGGGGTCATCCGGGAGGTGGGCGTGGACCGGATGCCCGCCGTCATCTTCATCACCGCGTACGACGCGTTCGCCGTCCGCGCGTTCGATGCACATGCGGTGGACTATCTGGTGAAGCCCTTCGCGGACGAGCGCTTCGACGAGGCCTTGAACCGGGCTCGGTCGCGCTTGCGGCAGGAAGAGGCGGCGGAGCTGGGGCGGAAGCTCGCGGCGCTGCTCGCGGACTCGGTGGCCCGGCCTGCCTCCGCGCAGGTGCAGCCGCCCGTGGAGCCTGTTCCCTCGCGTCCGGGCGAGCCCTTGGGCCGGTTGTTGGTGAAGGTCGGGACGCGCTCGGTGCTCGTGCCGGTGTCGGACATCGATTGGATTGCCGCCGACGACTACTGCGTCACGTTGCACGTGGGCGACAAGGAGTACGTGCTGCGTGAGAGCCTCGCGGCGCTGGAGGCCCAGCTGGACTCCGAGCGGTTCGTGCGCATCCACCGCTCGGCCATCGTCAACGTGGAGCGCATCCGCGAGCTCCACCATGACTCGCCCACCGAGACCGTGGTGGTGCTGAGCACCGGCCAACGCCTGCGCGTCAGCCGGGGCCGCAAGGACGTGTTGGAACGCAGGCTCGGCCGGGCTCGTTAGCGCGAGCCCCTCAGGGCGCGGCACCCGCGATGGGAGCCAGCACCTTGTCCACCGCCTGGGGAAGCGAGGACCACTCGGTCGCTCCCAGGTGCATGCCGAAGACGCGGGCCACGTCGAGCTTCTCGCGGGCGGCGACCTGCACTGTCTCGGAGATCTGCTGCACATTGAAGAACGAGCCGTCCGGCATGGGCTGCACCAGGTCGCTGGTGTAGAGGATGCGATGCTCGGGGAACCAGACGAAGACCATGCGCTCGCCGGTCTCCGTGCGGACGGGAATCAGCTCCACGCGATTCGTTCCGGTGCCGACCGTCATGCGCTTGCCCACGGAGCGGAGCACGGAGCCGCGAGGCGTCTTCGCGAGTGCATCCGGCGCGAGGGTGCGAGGCGCCTTCAGGACACGCTCCACGAGTGGCTGGTTGATGTCCAGGACGTAGAGCGGGACTCCGCGCGCGACGTACTCCCGCACGCCGCCCACGTGCGGCCACGCGTCGCTGGTGGACACCGTGGCCTTGACCTTCACGCCCGGGAAGCGGCGCTGCGCCTCCTCCATCACCCGCGCCGAGTAACCCGAGGAGATGGGAGCTTCGATGATGAGCAGCCCGTCATCCTGCTTCACCAGGGCCACGTCCCATGCGCCCGGGATGTGGACCACACCCGGGACAAGTTCAGTGGCGGGACGGTCGGGACGGCCGAGGGGGCGGTCCTCGATGGTGCTCTTGCTGCGCGCGGCGAAGGACTGCTTCACGGTGTCGGGGAGCGCGAAGTCCGTCTCGGCGAGCTGGGCGTCCAGCTCCAACCGGGTGACTGTGAAGGCGTGATACGAGCCGCCATTGCGCTCCCATTCCCAGTGACGCGGGTAGCGCAGGCCACCTTGTTCCAACGTCCAGGACTGGAAGCTCAGCCGGGTGCGGACATCCCCCCAGACGCTCCAGAAGATATCGCCGGGATGCGCGGCGACGAGCTCCACCTGCGTGGGCAGCTGGGTCCGGGCATTGAGGTACAACCTCACCGACGCTTGTCCGTGCGAGAAGGTCAGCACGTGGTGCGGGACATCCTGAATCACGGCGTCGGGAGCGGAGCGCAGGTTGCTCGCGGAGAGGGCGGTGAGGAGGACCCGCTCGGGGGCGAAGTCGAGGCGCTCCTCCATGTCCTGCAACTGCGCGCCGCCCGCGGGACGCCACTGCCCGCCCATCTCCACGCCCACCACGCCGTCGGACAACACCATCGTCGCGCCTTGCCACGCGTCGCGGCCCCCCGCGCCCCGGCCCTCGGTCTTCTGACGCAGACGGCGCTGGCGCAGGTCCCTCACCTCGTCGACCTGCTCGTACATGACGAGCCACGGAGGCGTGGGGCGCTCGGATTGCTCCATCAGGTTCCAGTGGCCGATGCCACCGATGCGGAGGCTGGAGAGGGCCCGCAGCCTCGCTTCTCCACCCATGGCCTCGAGCGCCGCCTGGAGGCGTGGACGCGCGAGGTCCTCGGCGGAGGACCCCGGTGTGGCGAAGAGCAGGGCGGCGAACAGGAGCAGCAGTCGAGGTCTTCTCATGCGCGCCACGATGTCACTGGCGGCTGAGGAGGGCGGACGCGTGCAGGGAACGGCGAGGGAAACGCGGCGAGTGGTCCACCCCGGGCAGCGAACGGTGGACCTGGGCCGGGCTTGGGCTCTCAGTCCCCCGCGACGGCGAGCTGCCAGTCTCCCGTCTTGCTGATGCCCACGCGCAGCCCCAGATAGGAACCATTGTCCTTCTGCATCGCCTTGAGCTGGGCCTCCGGATAGATGCCGACGAGCGGCTTCCAGTCCTTCGGGCTCTTGAGTCCGGTGATGTGGACGGAGGGCCAGTAGTAGAGGTCTCCTTCCTTCGCGTAGGGGAGCTCGAGCACCTGGGCGATGCGCGCGATGACGGGCACGCCTCGGGACTCTTCGTCCTTCCAGTACGCCACCGCGTCATTGCCCTCGCCGAAGGTGAATCGCACGCCCGGGCCGTTCTCATCCACCAGCTTCGCGAGCCGCGTGTAATCACATGCCCGAGCGGCGGCGATGATGTTCTCACGCATCGTCTCCACGGGCTGGGGCAGGGGAGGAACAGCGGCGCTCGTGTCCTTGGGGGGCAGGTCCTTCGCGGAGCACTTCACCTCGCTCGCCGGAAGGCCCGCGTCCTCGGCGGCCGGGGTGTTGGACGCTTGCGGAGTGGAAGGCGCGGGGGCCTGTGTTTCCGGAGGGGACGGTGGCGTGTGGGCGGAGGGGCTGGATGAGCGCTCCGTGCAGGCGAGGAGCAGGGTGGCGGCACAGGCGGAAACGAACGTGGACCGGTTCATGTCCCGAGTATGTAGACCAGGACGCGAGCCGATGGCGTTTGCTTGCTCCGCGGCCCTTCGTGCACGGATGACTTGGGTCCAGTCCCAGACAGGGCGATACTCCGTGCCCATGTGTGGCCGCGTCACCGTCCGAACGTCTCCTGATCAGCTCGTCGTGGAACTGGGCCTCGCCGGCATTCGCGCGGCGGTGGACCGTCCGCGCTTCAATCTGGCTCCCACGCAGCTGATGCCCGTGGTGCCGAACGATGGCGCGAGGATGCTGGATGCCTTCCGGTGGGGACTCATCCCCTCGTGGGCGAAGGAGGCCAGCATCGGCAACAAGCTCATCAACGCGCGAGGGGAGACGGTGGCGGAGAAGCCCAGCTTCCGCAGCGCGCTGAAGCGGCGCAGGTGCCTGGTGCTGGTGGATGGGTGGTACGAGTGGAAGCAGTCGACGAAGCCGAAGACGCCCTTCCTCTTCCAGCGTGGGGACGGAAAGCCCATGGCGCTCGCGGGGCTGTGGGAGGAGTGGACGGCGCCGGACACGGGCGAGGTGCTGCGCACCTGCACCATCATCACCACGGGCCCCAACACGTTGATGGCGCCCATCCATGACCGGATGCCCGTCATCCTCCCGCCCCAGGCGCAAGAGGTGTGGCTGCGTCCGGAGCCGCAAGACGCGTCGGTGTTGCTGCCATTGCTCGTGCCCGCGTCAGAGGGCGGGATGGAGGCCTACGAGGTGGCGCGCGTGGTCAACTCGCCCACGAACGATGTGCCCGCCTGCGTGGAGCGAGTGGCCGCGTAGCTTACGCCATGCGCCGCTCGCGGGCGTCCAGGCGCTCGTCGCATTCGCCTGGAGAGTCCGACTGCTCCCCTGCAAAGAGGCCGGGCGGAGGGCTGGCCGCGACTGGCTCCGGCCGCGAGTCGGGGGCAGCTTGTGGGCTGGATGGGGGCCTGCCTTCACCGTGTCGTGCGGGTGGAGGGGCTCGGGCTCGTCCGGTGGTCCGGGTGAGGCCGAGCGGCGAGCCTCCGGAATGGGAGCGCCATGCTGACGGGAAGCGCGGGCATTGACCTGGACAAGGTAGACGAGGCGGTGAGCGGTCCCATCGTCGACGCGGGGCCGGACCACCTCACGGTGCATGACGTGGGCGCGGGCGAGGACCTCACGCTGCGCATCGATGACCGCACCCGCTACCTCTGGACGGATTCACGGGCGCTGGGAAAGCTGACCGACGCGGCCGAGGTGCGGGTGGGCTTCTACATCGCCGCCGGAGTCCATGTGGCCGCGGAGGTCATCGTGATGGACCCGGGCCAGGGGACCTCCATCTCGGAAATCCTCCCCGAAGACTTTCAGTAGGTCGTCCGCCCGCGAGGTGCGGGGCTACGAGGCGCGCTTGGGCGCGCGAAGGTCGGTGATGGCGAGCGGGTGGCGCAGGCCCTGCGGGGAGACGAGCGCCGCGTTGAGGATGAAGTCCTGGCCCATGCGCAGCTCCAGCGTGGTGGGGCCCTTGTGTGTCGTGCGCCAGTCCAGCTCGATGCGCACGGTGCCCAGCAGCTCGCGCTCCACGGTGGTGGTGTCCAGTGACTCGAACAGGGCCACGGAGATGGGGCCCGGGATGAGCGGCAGCTCGAGCGTCACGGACTTCGTGGCGGGCACGGGCGTGTTGGCGGGGATGACCTCGTGCTGCGCCCCGCCGGGCACCATGATGCCAATGGGCATGGGCACCACGTCCGTCAGGCCCGTCATGCCGCGCGCCAGGTTTCGGCCGAGGATGGCCGCGCCCACCGCCACGCCCAGCTCCGGGTTGACCTCCTTGTCCGAGGACAGTCGCTTGAAGTGCGAGAAGCGCTGGCGGATGACGGGCATGCGCGTCTGGCCGCCCACCAGCACGAGCTCATCGATGTGCTCCGCCTTCAACTTCGCGCGCTCCAGCACGTCGTCGCACGCGGACGCGGCGCGCTCGATGAGCTGGAACACCATCTCCTCCAGTTGCTTGCGCGTGAGCGTGTAGTCGAAGTCGACGAAGCCGCCGTCCTTCTGGGCGATGCAGGGCACGCGCATCGCCGTGGAGTCGCGGGTGCTCAGCGTCATCTTCGCGGACTCCGCCGCGAAGACCAGCCGCTGCATCACCACCTGGTTTGAGCGCAGGTCGATGCCGTGCTTGCGCTGGAAGTCCGTCACCAGGAACTCGACGATGCGCTCATCGAAGTTGGCGCCTCCGAGGAACGCGTCACCGCCGGTGGCCAGCACCTTCACCACCCGGTTGTGCACCGCCAGGAGCGTGGCGTCGAACGTGCCACCGCCTAGGTCGAACACCATCACCGTCTGCTCGGGGTTGCGCAGGTTGGCGTAGTACAGCGCCGCGGCGGTGGGCTCGTTGATGATGGCGCGGACCTGGAGGCCACACTGTTCAGCGGCCTGCCGCACCGCCTCGCGCTGGCGGATGCTGGCGTGCGCGGGCACCGTCAGCACACACTCGCGGAAGGGCTCTCCGGCGGCGTGGGTCGCCAGGGTGAGAATCTGCTTGATGACCAGGTGGGTGACGTCTGTCAGTGATGTCACCTTCCCGTACATCTTCACGGCGGTGTAGCCGTCGGGGGCCTCGACGAGCTCGAAGGCGTACTTGTCCTTGTGCTGGGTGACGTACTCGGACTGGAAGCGGCGGCCGAGGAATCGCTTGGCGCCGAAGACGGTATGGCGAGGGTCGTCGATGATCTGCCGCCGCGCCGCATGGCCGACGATGGCCTTGTCCGCCGCGTGGAACCACACCACGGAGGGCAGCGTGAAGCTCTTGTCCGTGACGGGAACGACTCTGAGCTTTCCCGCCTTGTCGAAGAAGGCCGCCGACGTGTTCGTGGTCCCGAAGTCGATTCCAAGGATGGGCGCCGTCGTACTCATGCGCCTGGGAGTCTCCCATGTCCCGCGCGCCGGTTCAGCCCTGGAGATTCAGCGGTGTGCGAGTTCCTACACGTGCTCCATGAGCAGGACGGCGACGGTGTGCGGGGCGAGCGCCTCATAGAAGTGCGGCACGTCACCGGGGAAGGTCGCGTAGTCCCCGGGTCCAAGCTCCACGGTGGTGTCCGTGGGACCCGTGCGCAGGCGCCCCTTGCTCACGTAGAGGTGTTCGACGCTGCCGGGGATGTGGGCCTGCGCCTGGCGTGAAGAGCCGGGCTCCAGGTTGATGACATAGAGGTCACGGCGGGCTCCAGGCGGGCAGGCGGACAGCATGATGCCCGTGAAGTGGGCCTGCTCGGAGCGGATGGCCGCGCCCTCGCCCGCGCGGATGACCTTCACCTGGCGGATGGGTGGGTCCACCAACCGGCTGAACGGAATGCCCAGGGCCACGGCCAGGGCCCACAGCGTCTCGATGCTGGGGTTGCCGGTGCCGGCCTCCAACTGGGACAGGGTGGACTTGGAGATGTTGGCGCGCCGGGCGAGCTCGGACAGGGAGACGTCCGCGCGTTCCCGCTCGCGGCGCAGCGCGCTGGCGATGGCATCCAACGGGCGGAGGGGCTTGGTCGTTCGTTTTACCGGCATGGTCGTTCTTATTGACGAACGGCCGGCTTCTGTCCAGATTGGTGGGTATGGGAAAAGTGGATCGCGCCCTGGTCCGGGATGTGGGGGCGGTGGCCCTCGCGGCGGGCGTGGTGGGTGTGTCGTTCGGGGCGCTCGCGGTGGCGGCGGGCATGCCCGTGTGGATGGCCGTGCTCATGTCGGTGGTGGTGTTCGCTGGCGGTTCGCAGTTCGTGGCGGTGGGGATGGTGGCGGCGGGGGGCAGTCCCGTGGCGGCGGTGTTGGCGGGGCTGTTGCTCAACGCGAGGCATCTGCCCTTTGGCCTGGTGGTGGCGGACGTCCTGGGCCGCAAGTGGCCCATGAAGCTGTTGGGCGCGCACCTGATGGTGGATGAGTCGGTGGCGTTCGCGCTGGCGCAGCGAGACCCGGAGCGCCGCCGCGCGGCCTATTGGATGTGTGGCGGATTGCTGTTCGTGGGCTGGAACGTGGGCGTCGTGGCGGGTGGGTGGATTGGACAGACGGTGGGGAACCCGGAGTCGCTGGGGCTGGATGCGGCGTTTCCGGCGTGCATGCTCGCGCTGCTGTTGCCGTCGCTGATGGCTCCGAAGAAGCAGGAAGAAGTGGTGGCGGGGGCGGATGCCAAGGCGACGAAGGCGCGCAGGGTGGCCGTGGTGGGGGCGCTCATCGCGTTGGCGGCGACGCCGCTGTTGCCCGCGGGCTTGCCTGTGTTGTTGTCGATTCTCGCGGTGGGAGTGGCCCTGCGATGACGCTGCTGCCGATTCTGATTCTGGCGCTGGGGACGTATGGCTTTCGGGTCGCGGGGCCGCTTTTGAGCGAGCGGCTGCGCTTGTCCGCGCGGGTGCAGGATTTGATGGCGTTGGCGACCATCGCGATGTTGGCGGCGCTCGTCGCCACGTCGACGCTGGTGGCGCAGGGCGGGTTCGCGGGAGGGGCTCGGGCGGTGGGGGTGCTGGTGGGAGCGGTGCTCGCCTGGAGGCAGGCGCCGTTCATCGCGGTGGTCGTGGTGGCCGCCGCCACCGCCGCGGGGTTGCGGTTGATGGGGATGCCCTGAGGACGGGCGTCAATTGACCGGTCAGATGTTGTAGTAACTGTGTTGTGGGGGCGAGCAGGGCCTGGGTAAGGTCTCAGCCCATGAATCAGGAGATGCCGGAGTCACTGCGACAGTGGGCGGAGGTCGAGGTCCAGGGTGGTTGCCGTTCCGAGGGTGAGACTCTCGCGAGGTTGCGCGCGCGGTTCGAGGCGCATCCGGACGTGGGGGACGCGCTCGAGTCGTGGATGGAGCAGGCCCGTGAGGGGTTGGACGCGCAGGATGCGCGGGAGCACGGGTGGGGCGACACGGCGACGAAGAACGATGCCTTGGACCAGGCGTTCGCGGCCCTTCATCGCGACGGCATCGTGGCCTTGCAGGACGTGGGGGAGACGGAGGCGGAGGGGTGGGGCGAGGTTGCCGCGGGAGCGGTGCGCCACCCGGCGGTGGTTCGTGGCGCGGTCTTCTATTCGCGGGAGGCGCTGGCGCGGACGCTGTTGAGAGGGGATGCGTTGAGGCTCTCCTTTACCTCTACGGCGCTGGTGCCCAAGTGCAAGGTGAAGCCCGAGCTGGAGCGGGCGCTCGCGGGGAAGGTCCGTGACACGCTCGCGAGCCACGGTCTCGAGACGCATTGGGATGGTGGCCTCGATTCACCCATCGAGATTCCGGCGTTCCCCTGGCGCAAGCGGCGGCGCAACGAGCTCATCCCGGACTGGAGCGGGGTGGGGGTGATTCGTGGATTGCAGCTCCTGGACGGCGTCGAGGAGGCCACGGCTGTCGAGGGCATGAAGCAGTTCATCGTCGAGTGCGCGAGGAATCACTACGGCGAGGCGCTCGAGTTCGATGCGAGTCACGTGCCCGAGACGGGCGTGTTTGACCTGTTCGCGGTGATCAAGGTGGTGGAGCGCCACTCGGAGCCGCCGGAGTCGGCAGCGCGTCTTTTGTCGGAGATTGTCCCGCTCTTTCCCGAAGGAGGCTTCGTGGATGGCGATGAGATGTTGATGCAGGTCTTCTACCGCGGGGCGGACCGGATGAAGGCGCGCCTTCAGGACGTGCAGTATGCGGGGATTCTCGGGATGACGACGGTGGACAGGTTGATGCCTGTCATCAGTGCTCGCGAGCTGCGCGAGGGGATTCTGCGTCACATCCCGTCCGTGCCTGGCGAGTGATGACTGCGCAGGCGGCAGTGGAGGGTTGGAGTTCCCTTGTCGCGGAGGCCGAAGCCCTTCTCCAGGTGGAACCCGTGCGGGCGCGGCGGTTCGCGAGGAGCGGTGTATGTGCTGGCTGCCGCGAGGACGCATACCGGTGCGCAGCCGAGACGTTGCACACCGGCATGTGTCAGTGGCGACGCGGTGAGCGCTTCGGGTCAGATGCAATCGTCAAGAGGGTTGCTAGGGCAAACCTCGCGACCGAGTTTGTAGCAGCAGTGTGACGCGGGGAAGCTGCAGGTGACGTCACCGCAGATTGGGTTCGCGGTGTACTTGTCCACGGGGGGAGGAGTGGGAGTGCGGCACCTGTTGGAGATGCATATCTCGTTGGGCCTGCAGTCTTCGTTGGATTTGCAGTAGTTGACTGCATCCTCCCGGGACATGAGGTTGGCCGGCTCGGGTGTATCTGTCTCGACCTCCGGCATTCCTCCGCACCCCACCGCGACGCCGGTGACGCATACCAATATCCACAGCTTCAACCACTTCATGGTGGACCTCCTGTTGTGCGGATGTACGAGCAGAGGAAGACCGAGCCTGGGTTGGGGGCTGCGGGAGCCTCTGACATCGGTGGCTCACGGGGAGTTCCAACCAACGGTGCCTTTGTTTCGGGGGGAGTTTGAGTGGCATCTGCAGCTGTGTGGCTCGATGCGCTATCGACTCGAGGCGGACGACCACAAGGGTGACCCAGTCACTGGCTCTCCAGTTTCGAGCCGTGCTGCCCATGGTCGTGGAGATGCAACAGGTCAACGAGGTCGACGACGGGCTTCAGCGGTGGCGGCTGCCGAAGACCCAAACGCTCCCCAGCAGGACACCATCGTCTATGCTGTTCCAGCTCAGCATGCGTCGAAAGGCTCAGTCGGATGCCTTCGAGGCATTTCTCTTGGTCTCTTGTAGTGCATGGGTATTTGAGCCCTGGGTGCTCCTCTTTGCCGAACTCGCGCCCGCTGGCGAGCCAAAGCCAAGGGACCTGGTGTGCGTGGTGGGGCCTCCAGAGGCACCCGTCGGACGCTCACCGTCGAACTGGCGCGCAAGGCGGAGACTCGGGTGAGGTACCGGTCCAGCACCCTGGGAGTAGCCCAGTTCCGTGGCTCTCCCGCACTTCGTGTGATTCCCCTCTGGGGAGAAGGCAGACGCGGCAAGCTGCCGGCGGGGCGGATACAGCTTGGGAATGGAAACGCTGTACTTACTTCCTGGGTGTCAGGTGGGCCGGGTGGCGCACGGTAGCGCGGCGGCTGTCGTCCTGGGGGCGCGCATGGAGGGCACGGGAGCACGATGCCCCTCCTGCCAGACGCCCAGTACTGCGGTGCATGGCAGCTACGTCCGACGACCGGCGGACCTGCCCGCCGCAGGACGCGTCGTGCAACTCGAACTGCGTGTGCGGCGCTTCTGCTGCCGAAACCCGGACTGCTCCCGCCGCACGTTCGCGGAGCGGCCGGTGCGCCTGCTGGCCGCTCGGGCTCGGCGGACACGGCGGCTGGCCACCGCACAGTGCGCCGTTGCAATCACAGCCGGGGCGGAGGCTGGGGCCAGGCTGCTCAATCCCCTGGCCATGCCCACCAGTCCTGATACCCTCCTGCGGCTGATTCGCCGTGCTCCGCTGCCTCCTCCCAGCCCGGCTCGCGTCCTGGGCCTCGACGACTGGGCGCTGCGCAAGGGGCGCACCTACGGCTCCATCCTTGTCGACCTGGAAGCGCACCGAGTGCGGGACGTGTTGCCAGACCGCTCGACTCCCACTGTGAGCGCCTGGCTGCACCAGCACCCCGGCATGGAAGTCATTGCCAGAGACCGGTCGACCGAGTACGCACGAGCGGCGGTGCTGGGCGCTCCAGCGGCACAGCAGGTGGCGGACCGCTTTCACTTGCTGCTGAATGGACGGCAAATGATGGAGCGCTGGATGACCAGCGCTCACCCCCGCCTCCGAGCGATACCAGTAGTGTCGAGCGCAGACACTTCTCCTGCACGTCGTCACACCAGCTTCTCGCGAACCCACGCTGAAGCTCGCGCCCGAGAGGAGTGCCGCTCCCAGCATGTCGCCGCATACGAAGCCGTACGGCGGCGTCACCTGGCTGGGGAGCCTCAGCTGAGAATCAGCCACACACTGGGACTTGCGCGCGGGACGGTACGCAAGTACGCAGCCGCCGAAGTCTTCCCCGAACGCGCGGCGCGCGTGCCCGGTCCGAGCATCCTTGACCCTTATCTGGAATACCTGACGCGGCGACACGTCGCGGGGTGTGAGAACGCCTGCGAACTCTGGCGGGAGATTCGGGCCCAGGGTTTCCGTGGCACCTCGCGGCAGGTCCACCGTTGGCTCCAGGTGCGACGGACCGTTCGGCCTCGCTCAGGGGCACGCGGTGACCCCGGTGGCAACTGGTGGTCTAACGGCACGCGCCCCGATGCCCTCTCCTCTCCGAAGCAATTGGCATGGTTGTGCGTGAAGAGGCCCTCGGAGTTGACCTCCGCGGAGACCGCGACGTTGGCGCGCATCGAACAGGACGAGGAAGCGTCGCGTGTCGTCGCATTGGCCCGGCGGTTCTGCGAACTCGTGCGCTCGCGGGGCGTTTCACAGCGAGCAAGGCCAACGCGGTCTTGCAGGCGCTTCGACGCGTGGTTGGGCGAGGCGTGTGCATGCGGGGTACGCGCGATGGAAACGTTTGCGGAGGGCCTCGAACAGGACGGTGATGCAGTCCGGGCCGCCCTGACCTCTCCCTGGAGCAACGCCCAGGCCGAGGGCCAAATCACAAAGCTCAAGCTTCTCAAGCGTCAGATGTATGGCCGTGCCAACTTCGACCTATTACGTCGTCGGGTGCTCCTCACCGTCTGAAACTACGGTCCACACGAAGTGCGGGAGAGCCACGAAACTGGGCTACTCCCGCCATGTGGCTGTACCTTGGAAAGGACGCGCGGCGGATGGTGAGGTGCTGGCTTGGAGAGAAGCGTCGCGCACGTCTCCGCCAGCGCAATGCCGAGCAGTAGTGGCTGCGGAGGCGTGCGCCGCTCAGGGCCTCCGATTCCCCTGTGCTGCAACCAACGCCGGGACCCGTCCCTGTCACGACCGGTTCCTGGCGTTCGGCCCCTTCCTGCCTCTCTGGGGGCCCGTCTTCTGGCTATCCCGCTGATTTTATGGCTGGCGTGGAGACGACCTTCAAGACGCGCGTGGCTCGGGACATCTCCCGCACGGCCTTCCTCCGAGATCTCAAGCGCCGGGGCACCCTCTCGGCGGACTTCGACGTGGAACTGGACGCGGAGGAGCTGGTGTCGGAGGCGCCCGCGCTCCGCATGGTGAGGCGCGAACGACGCGAGCCCCTGAATCCGGAGGTGCCCGGGGTGGGCAGTCTCCGGCCATAGGTGCGGGGCCCCCAGGGTGCTGAGGGAGGCGCTGCGTGACGCCTCGGATAGCTGAGGCGTCACGGAAGCCAGGCCTCCTGCGCGCCACGGGTAGCTCGCTCGCCCACGATGTCGTCTACGCGCTCGCTGGAGGGCGCCGGGCTCCCATGGGCGACGAGGAGGTGCCGTTTCTCTGCCCCTGCTTGTTGTGTCTGCAGAGCAGGGGCGACGAGAAGGTCTCGGGGCGTGCTGCACGTGAGGATGCTTTGGTGACTAGTGCATCTGCATGCATTGCGAGAATGTGCAGCCCGGCGTCACCTCTGCGGTGCTACCAGAAGACCCCCACGGATGAGACGCGATCATTCCAGGTGCGCCAACTCCTGAATGGCCAGAACCCCGTGTACCAGCCTCCCGTGCCCAATCGGGGGATCTCGTTGCCACCAACAACCCAGAATTTGTGTCCGTCGAAGTTGATGTGCTCGGAAAGCAGGGTCCATCTACCGCACCACGAGGACTTCACGGACGACATGCGGTCATTCCAGAAACCGCCAAGTTGCCTGTACGCCCATCCAGGTGACAAGGACAGTTGTTCCCCACGAAAGTTGTCATGTTCGAAGAACTGCGCAGGCGTATTGCAGGCGGCCCGCTGTAGAGCCGTTGGCTGCTCTGAGGGGAATTGATTGGTTGCTGTCAGGTATGCCTGCAGGTCTGCGGAGGTGCGGAACCCCTGAATCACGTTGAGTTGCGCCGAGTTCGCATCCAAGACGTAGTGCGCGAGGAAGATGTCTTGATCCCGGATTTGCGCGGCTGTGTACTGCTGGCCGTCCACGAGGATCGGCAGGTCGGGCAGGAAGCTATCGTCTGGCGGCACCTCATTGTCTTGGCGCGGAGGGTCCGTGAATGCCATCGCTAGGGTGATTGGAACTGCCGTGGGGGGAGAAATGACTCCAACGCAGACGGCCCTCCATGCGTTGCTCACCGCGTCCTTCGTCGCGATGTCATAACCCAGTTCCACTGCGGCCTGTTCAGTGGCCACCTTCGCCGCTTCGAAGCCAGAGTTAGAGACGAGGAAGTCGGCGTTCGCTTTGTAGAAGATGCGCGCGGCTTTCTCGATGCCGATACCTGGGACATCCGTTGTAGTCCTTCCGCGCGGATGTGTACCACCCTGCGCGAGTAGATAAAAAGCTAGATTAGAGATGCCGGAGCTGAAATGTACGCTCGTTCCAGAGGAATAGTCATTGAAGCAATCGAGCGAGGCGCCATCTTGCTTGGGGTTCGCCATGTAGCGCAGGGCATCGTTTGGAATGGATGGTGTCCAGACGTCATCGCCGATCATCCAGGTGCGGTTGCTGACGACTCTACTGTCGCCGTACCACTGGCAGACCGCACCGAAGATATCGGACATGGACTCGTTTAGGCCGCCGGGCTGACCCGAGTAAGAGAGGTTGGATGTGTAAGTGGTCACGGCATGGGTCAGTTCGTGCGCCGTAAGATCCAACGAATTTGCGAGGTTGCTGGCGGTTACACCGTCGCCATCGCCGTACACCAGTTGTGTGCCGTTCCAGAATGCATTTACGAGGGAGACGCCGTAGTGGACGGTGCTTGTGATGGCCGAGCCGCTGTTGTCGAATGAGTCGCGGCCGAAGAGGTCTCGGTAGCAGTTGTAGACCGTGCCAAGGTGATTGTAGTTGGTGTTGACAACGGGGTCAGTATGCGGTGGTTTGCCCTCGGTGCGAACGAGTGTGCCTGGCAGAGTGGTCGTATTCCTGGCGATGTGCAGGCGGCGATTAAGTGCCGAATGGATTTGTGGGTATATTGCAAGCAGTGCGCCATCTGTTGCGTCGACATAGACAAAGTCCTGGGTCGGCATACCATCGCGCTGGCCCTTCACTCCGAACTTCCATGCCAAGTGCATTTCCTTGTCGCCCTCGGGGCGCAGGAAGACCTGCTCTGGGGGGCCGTCGATGGTAGCTGGAACCGCGAGCGAGCTACGGGCTGCAACCCCTTTGGCCGCCTCAGGCGTAATAGTCGCCAATGGCGAAACCGCGAAATCGCCGCGTGCTGAACCGTTGGCCGCGTATACGCGTCCCTGCGGATCCACGTGAATCACCAACTCGCCACCAATGACAAGCAGGCCTTGGTGGAGTTGTTGGAACCGCACGTGTCGGTGCCCCTGCTGGTCGACGTTCTGAGTTCGAAAAATTAGGTCTTCGCCACGAAGATGGAACTTCGGTGCCAAGCCATTCAGCACCGCTCGGATATCGTCACCAGATTTCCGGGCCTGTTCGGTATAGACCAAGGGTAGCCGACCGAAATCACCGCGGACGAAGTAGTGACCGTCGGACTGGGAGCTGAGCTTTTCGTCGGCGAGGAAGGGCGCCGGTTCCACGCCCACGTATGTGTCCTTTGGGGCGATGGTGTCAGATACCACTTTCGCACCCTCGCTGATTCCCTCAGTCGCCCCATCACCGCAACCTGCGGCGAGAATAGTGGCGCACGTCATCGCCCACATCTTCAAGCGCTTCATTCCAAACCTCGTCTGTCGTGAAGGTGTTCGAGCAGGGGGGGGGCGCGAGCTGTGGTTATTCTCTGTGAATCTAGAAATAATTGCAATTAAAGGAAATGTTCCTTGTGCGTGGGTATGTCACGGGGCTGTTGGCGGACGGCGTCCTCGAGCCGGGTGAGCCTGGGTGTCGTGTGCATCCGTGCGGCTCGTAGCTGGGGGACGCGAACAGCGCGAAGTTCATCGAGGCCCAGAAGCTCCTCTGCGAGGAGCTGGATGCAGGACGAATCAAGCTGGCCCAGTACAACGAACAGCTCGCGAAGGAGCAGGGCGCTGTGGACTCCCGAGGGGCGCTCTGAAGCCCAGCTCGACGTAGGGCGCGACGATGCTCGCCGACATGTGCCGGACCCCGGCGCGGCCACGCGGCATGGAGTCGGCGGTCCCCTCATTGGCCGGTTTTGCTTCGGCGGCCGCGGACTCTGGCTCGCATGCCTCGGTGGTTCCCTCATTGGCCGGTTTTGACTTGCCCCACCGGCGCGGTGGACGGATTCCCACTCCCGCGGCCCTCAAGTAGTCGCTGGCTGTCTCTCGGCGCACCCCCGTCGCGTCCTCGATGCGCCTCAGACTCCAACCCAACCGCCCCAGGGCGATGACCTGCTTCTGCTTCTCGTCGCTCAAGACGTTGCCCATCCCCGGGGCGGACTCCACGTCCTATCCGGGCGTCAACGTCTCGGTCCTCTCCATTGGCCGCTTTTCAGGGGACCTTCATTGGCCGGTTTTGGGTGACCACTGAGGGGCGCGCGGGCTTGACGCAGTGGTCGTGAATGCGATGGTGCGGGAGCTTCAACCCGGCGGGGTGCTCTACGACGGTATCCAAAAGCAGCGACGAGGGTGACTCCAGGCCCCTCTTGGCGCGGCTCGCCCGGCATGGGAATGTCCCCGCCGTCATCCGTGCTGCGGGGGGTGTGCCATGAAAAGGCTGAGGGACTGGGTTCTGGGGCTGTTTGGCCGTGCTGCCCCAGTAGGGAATCGGATTCCAACGCTACCATCCGCCTCGCCTCCACCTGCTGTCTCAAAGTCCCTTGCTCGCGCCGTTCCTCCGCCTGCTCCAGTTGTGCCACCTCAAGCTGAAGTGGAGGCGCCATGTCCGCCTCCACAGGTGCTGCCACTTTCAACGGTAGACAGTCCCTCCGCGCCCAGGCTTGAGGTGATGTCCTCGCTGCCGCGGAGAAGAGACGGCTCCCTCCGTCCTCACAACGTGGACTGGGTGAGGATGGAGGATAGGCCGAGGGTAATCACACCACATCGATATGTTGGGCGCTTCCTTCCAGCCAACCTCTCGAAAGCGCGGGACTGGGCCGTCAGAAAGTCGGCATCGCAGCGAAAGAACCTCGCGGGGCGAAAGTCGATTGGCGTCCCCTCGGACATGCTCGATGACTTCATCATCCTCTTCGGCTTCGAGTGGGTGCCGTCTGCGAAGATGGTCGAAGAGGAGGGGGAGCAGTATCTGTACGGCGCTCTCTGGGGACGGTGGGTCTACAAGTTCTACTCATCCATCGAGCCCGGCGGCTCCTACGCCCCAGACACGGCCAAAGACAGCATGCGTTTGGTGCGAGTCGCGGTCGATGCGGAGGGCATCGATATCAGCTCAACGGCAGTGAGTCTCCCATTGACACAAAGGACCATCGGATGGCCGGAGCGAATCTTCCAAAAGGTGGTCGAGCTGCACTTCCACGAGCCAGGCGACATCCACCAGCGGAAGTCGTTCGAGATTCGGCGTCCCAAGGCGCGCGCACAGACAGGGGTCTGATAGTTCGTGGCGGCGCCGGAGGGAAACACGCCATGTTGAACCTGAACCTGAAGGACTGGATGCTGGACCTCTTCCGGGCAGGGTTCGGCCGGTGGAGCCCAGGCCGCCCCGGTTGAGTCTCTGGCGCCACCGGTGGCAGCAGCCCCAGTCGCGCTCGAACTCCAGTCCCCCACGAAGCCGAAAAGGAAGCGCAAGAATCGCTCGGGGAGCGCCGTCTGGGCCTGGAATGCCCGGCTCCGCTCGCCTCAGGCGGACGCGTAGGAACTCCACTACCATTCCGGAGGTGGTTGAGGCTGAACGTCGAACATGAGGTTCGCCTGTGCCTTGGGTGCCGGGCAGCGTCCAGCGCTTGGGCCCGAGGTCTCTACGCGGAGCTGGCCGGCGAAGCGCGTTCCGTCGTTCACCCACAGCTCCAGCGTCCCTGCCGTCGCAACGCGCATGTCCTTCCCTTGCGGGCCTTCGTTGCAGAACGTCGAGCCCCATGCCGACCGCACGGGGGGGGAGTGGCCCTCGTGGCGCGTGAAGGAAATGTCGCGAGGAATGAATCCGGCTGCTCCGACAGCCAAGCCATCAATTACGAGGGTTGTTGGCCCGGTCCCAAGGAGCGCGGTGTCAACACTCACGTGGAAGCAGAGCCCCCAATCATCCAGCCAGTTCTTGGGGGCGCCAACGTCCCGGCCGCAGATGGTGAGCGTGCTGACGTCGCCGACGGTGTCTCGGCCAGGGGAGTAGAGGACGGCCTCCTGCCTGTCGCTGAAGTACTTCCAGTCCCCGTCGTACTCGCCATGTACCTCCCCCAGGGGCCCCGATGGAGTGTCGGGGTTGCACGCGGCCAGGGACGCCACGGCGAGGGCACAGAGCCCAGAGGAAAGGGGGCGGAAGCGGCGCATCTGCTGGGATGACAAGTTCATGGCGGCAGCGCGACTGCATAGCACGTGCCCGCTGCCTCTCGTCATGCGTACCCAGTGGACTCCAGGAGCAGCAGCCCCTGCTCGGGTGGCACCGGCACGGAGAGGTGCCCGTACTTCTTCGCGAGCAAGGCCATGCCCTTTGGTGTCCTGATCGCCTGGGGGCGCGTGTGGGGCTCGTCCATGCCTGGCTTCTGCCGCCGCAGCACGCGGACCTGGTACGTGAGGAGCCCGTCTCGAATGAAGGACGAGTAGTGTGAGGCGAGCGGGCTGTGAAAACGCGATAAGGTGCTGCGGTGCTCTTCGACGCCAAGCCTTCCATGCCCCGGACCGCTCAGGCTCGCCTCGCGCTCCTCGCCGTACTCGTCGTGCCGACGATGTTCCTCTCGACGTGCACGACGGGTCTGCTCCTGTCCCTGCCCCCCGGCCCGCTGTGTGACGAGGGCATGGCGCTCTTCATGGAGGGCGGCTGCGACTGGGGGGAGAGCAACGTCTTCTTCTACACGAAGGCGAACCTGCTGCTGTGGATGAACGTGGCCCTCGCAATGAGCTTCCGGTGGCGCGCGGTCGCTACATGGCAGTTCCTGCCCCACCTCGCGGTCCTCGTGGCGGTCGGCGTCGGCATGCAGAGCGACCCGAACTGCGACACCTACTACGACCACCCGAACGGCAGCCTTGGTCAGATGGCCACGGAGGCCATCGCCTTCGCTCTTCTCGGCATGGCGCTCGCGTGGCGCTTCCGCGGTGCGCGGTGTTCGACACAATGGGGGCTGCTTGTGGCGTGGAATGGCGTCCACGTCGCTATCTTCTATGCGTGGCTGTCCGTGGCGAACCACTGGGAGTGGAGACACACGTGGTACGTCGCCGCGTCCCTGCTGATGGTCGGCGGCGTCGTGCGGTGGGGCATGCCGTCGCGACTGCCCGGGGCCGAGTTGGCGGTGCCGAGCTAGCCAGCCAAACCGCTTGCGCATCAGTCGTCGCGCGCCGCCTCGCGGAGGCGGCGGCTCAGGCCGCGCTCGGGAGGCACGGGCTGCTGGTGGAAACGGCGCAGGTGAACGGGCTGATGGGACCGTGATGGGGTGGGTTGGAGCCCCGCGCGAGGTCGCACGAACGAGGCGGCGAACGAGGAGTGTCCGGCACACGACGGAGTGACGGGCAGGCCATCGATCCGCACTGCGGGCGCGACATGCTCTCGGCCCAATGAACAACATGAGAGTTGTTTGGCTTGCGGCGCTGCTTCTGGCGTGGTCGGGCTGTTCAACGGCTGTCAAGCCGACGATGCAGCAGGCCTGGGAGGCTGCAGAACTTGAGTGCGACGTCCCACGCGAGGACGAGTGCGTCACGCTCCTGTGCCTCGGTGACGAATGTGGCTTCTACCGGTGCGACGAGGACTTGGGCCACATCGAGCTGGCGCGCTTTCCTCCGGCACGGCCGCCAGCTGCTGCTGCCGCGCCAGGCGCTGGTCCACGGAGGAACTGGGGCGGCGCGCAGCGACTCCCCAAAGGCGCGGTGATGACGTTCCCCAACTGGAACGGTTCCCCCGAGAAGGTCATCCCGCCATCGCATCAGCTCCCTCCTGGCAGATGGGAAAAGCACCACATCTTCCCGCAAGAGGAAGGGCTGGCCAGGTGGTTCGAGCGGCAGGGCGTGAAGATTCACAGCTACACGCTCCCGCTCCCCTACGAGGTCCATCGGCGGATTCATCAGGTGGGAGGACAGGGGGGGCAATGGAACGAGGCCTGGCGGCAGTTCCGAGATGGCAACCCGAGCGCCAAACCGGAGGAGATTTTCAAGCACGCCGGTGAACTCATCTACAGGTTCCAGCTCATGGGCGGGCCGATTCAGTCGTACTATTCGCGCCCGGGGACTTGAGAGATGGAACGATTCTTCTGGCTGCGCGAGGACCGAGCAACCGCCAACAAGTATGGCGGGAGCATCAACGCTGCCCACCGGTGGGGACTCCCGGGGCTTTCTCAGTGCCCAACGTGTGCAGCAGGATGGGCTGCAGCAGGGCACTACTACCCCGGAGTGGACCTCAAGGGGCTTGGCGAGGACGAGCGCGACTTCCGGAAGGCAAGGCAGGAGCCCTTTGCCGAGTTCCGGCGCCTCCGAGAGTTGGTACGGACTCTCGTACCACTAGGCGCTGAAATCCCACCTGGAACGACCTTCGGCCCGTTGGTTGGGACGTGCACGGGACAACTCCCAGACTTCGCGTGGTCCCTTGATGTGCTGTTGGCCCACCGCAATGTGCTTGATGGACTCCGGGGGAGAGGTGTCCGTGAGCTCGCGGCGTTCGCGACGGAACTTAGGGCGCGTCACAAGACGCCGCCAGAGATCCTCGAGGTGCAACTTGCACACCGTGGGCAGCTTCATCCGGACTGCATCCCGGTTGACGTCGCGCCGCCGTGCCCCACGTGCGGCAGGTTTGGACTCAGCCGTCCCGAGGAGCCCATCCTCGATGCGGCTTCGCTG
The DNA here is from genome assembly GCF_037414475.1 of Myxococcus stipitatus. The sequence continues at coordinate 7,527,660 of NZ_CP147913.1, forward strand.
CCTTCGGACCTGGACCTGTTCCGCTTGGGGAACTTCGCGACGATGATCGTCTGCACCGAGAGATTTCTCGACGCCGTGAGCAGCATTGAGGGCGACGGACTCTCATGGCGCGAACTCCCTATCCGGGCGAGGCGAGTGGGCGATCACACATCGATGGGAGTGGGCGAGCACGGCGTCTCGATTCCATGAGGTGATCGATGGACTTCTCGAACCTGCGGGTGCGCATTCTCGTGCTGTCCGCCGGGGTCAGGGTCGTGACCCTATAAGTGTGTAGTCGGCAAACAGGACTGAGCGGGAAAGAGGGAAGCTCCTCGGAGAAACCAACCGAGACGGTCTCCCCCTGGCAGGGGAGCCGAGGAGTTCGCGCCGTGAACGATACCGAGTTTGCCGCGCCCTCGCACGAGGAGGTGCGTACCGACGTGCGTGCTTTCTTCCTGGGAGTCATCCGCATGACGCTGGAGATGCTGCTGGAAGAGGAGATTCGAGGCCTGGTGGGCGCGGGGCGCTGGCAGCAAGTGGCGGGACGCAAGGACCAACGCAACGGCAGCTACCTACGCGGCCTGCTGACGTCCATGGGGCATCTGGAGGTGGCGGTGCCCCGGACGAGAGCCAGCGGCTCAGCGGAGGCCGTGCTGGGCCGCTACAAGCGGCGCAGCGAGGAGCTCGACGAGGCGATTACCAGTGCGTACGTGCAGGGAGTCTCCACGAGGAAGATGGGCCGGGTGACGCGAGCACTCATGGGCGAGGAGGTTTCACGCTCGACGGTGAGCCGGGTGACGAAGTCTCTCGAAGAGATGGTGGAGGGCCTGCGCACCCAACCTCTCACCCAGGCCTTCCCCTACCTGTACCTGGATGCCACCTTCCTGGACGCGAGGTGGGCAGGTCAAGTCCCGAATCGTGTGTAGTTGGTTCGGAGGGGGTACGGGGGAGGAATGCTCCTTGGCGGCATCATTCAGGGGTGTCTGGGTTTGAAGTCAGCAGGGCCATGTCGGGGTCGCCGCAGTCATCGCAGATGCCTGTGACTTCGAGGGCGACAGCGGTGATGAGGCGCTGGCGCATGGCCTCCTTCTCGGATGGCTGCTCCACCAGTCGCCCCGCCATCGGCTCGATGCTCTTGCGCTCGCCTTCGAGCCGAAGTCCTTTGACGTACCAGTCCATGGCCCGACGCCGCTCCACGCGGCCCAAGCCTGAGAACATCGACTCGAGGAAACTCGCCAGCTCGCCCTCCAATCTCTTCAGCCGCATCGGAGTCATGCCTGGGGAACAGTCCACCCTCCCTCACGCATTCTTGAAGTGACCAAGTCGTATTAGGCGGGTCCTATGCGTTAGTGACCTGTCCGATTGAAATGGGGGCTACACCAATCGCCAAAAGGGCAGGTGTGGTACTCCCGAAGGGGACAACCTTTCACACGCTGCGGAAGACCTTCATTACCCATCTGCTGCATGACAGCGGTGGGGATGTCGCCGTCGCTCAACGGTTGGCCGGGCATTCGACGCCAGCCGTCATGATGACCTACTACGCAGGTCGCGACATCTCACACCATGCGAATCGTGTGACCTCGATGCGCCTCGTGTCGTCCGGCGCACTCGAGCACAAACCGGACATAAACGACCGGCCTGGGCGTCCCCCTCGTGCTAGGAAGCAGAAAACGGAGGAGGAAATACAGGTATTTACGTGTCAGACGCGCCCCGACGCAGCCCGAGCGCCTTCATCTTCTTGTAGAAGTGACCCCGCTCCAGATCCAACAGTCGCGCGGCCTCCGTCACGTTGTCGTGAGTGTGGGCGAGGACGTACAGGATGATATCCCGCTCCGCGTCCTCCACCTGCTCGCGGAACGTCTTGTCCGCGCGGGGCCGGAATCCTGTCTGCGCGGGGGGCGGAAGCGGAGGCACGGCCAGCGCGGGCGCAGGCGTACTCGAAGCAGCCACCACGGCGGCATCCGCTGAAGGATGCGACACATCCGTGACGGGCATCGCCTCCACGGGCGGCGGCACCGCGCCCCGCCCGCGAGGAAGGAGCTCCAGCGCATCCGTGCGGGTGACCACAGGCCCCTCGCAAAGAATGGCCAGACGTTCAACCAGGTTGCGCAGCTCGCGCACATTGCCTGGATAGTCATAGGCGCTCATGACCGCGAGCGCGTCCGGTGACAGCGTCAGCGGCCTGCGCCCGTTCTTCGCGCAGGCTTCCCTCAGGAACGTCCCAATCAGGTCCGGCAGGTCCTCGCGCCGCTCACGCAGCGGAGGCGAGTGAATCTGGACGACGTTGATTCGGTAATACAAGTCCTCGCGGAAGCGCCCGGCGGCAATCTCCTTCTCCAGGTGCTTGTTCGTCGCCGCGATGACCCGCACGTCCACCTTGAGCGTCTCCGCGCCGCCCACCCGCTCCAGTTCTCCCTCCTGGAGCACCCGCAGGAGCTTCGCCTGCATCGCCGGCGGCATGTCCCCAATCTCATCGAGGAACAGCGTCCCCTCGTGCGCCAGCTCGAACTTGCCGCGCCGCACGCTCACCGCCCCCGTGAACGCGCCCTTCTCGTGCCCGAACAGCTCGCTCTCAATCAGCTCGTGCGGCACCGCCGCGCAGTTGAGCTTCACGAACGGCCCCGCCTTGCGCCGCGAATTCTGGTGCAGCGCCCGCGCGATGAGCTCCTTGCCCGTGCCGTTCTCGCCCGTAATCAACACCCGGCCCTCGGAGGGCGCCGTGCGCTGGATGAGCGAGAAGATGCGCTGCATGGCCGGGCCGCTGCCCACCATGTCGTAGCGCCCCAGCTGCTCGCGCAGCTCCCGCAACTCCTCCATCGCCGCCTGGTGCTTGAGCACGTTGCGCAGGGCCACCAACAACCGCTCCCGCGCGATCGGCTTCTCCAGGAAGTCGCGCGCGCCCAGCTGCGTCGCCTTCACCGCCGTGTCGATGGTGCCGTGCCCCGACATCATGATGACCGGCAGCTCCGGCTTGAGCTCCGTGAGCCGGGCCAGCGCCGTCAGCCCATCCATGTCCGGCATCTTCACGTCCATCAACACCGCGTCCACCGGACGCGCGCTCACCACATCCAGGGCCACCTGCCCACTTGCCGCCAGATGTGTTTGATATCCAGCAAGCTGCAATGCCTGACTCAGGGTCAGCAGAATGTTCTTCTCGTCATCGACGATGAGCACGGATGCGGGCATGGAGGGCGCTCCCGGCCTGGGGCCACGTCACGCGGCCGCTCGCAAGCACGGCGACAATCTCACGGAAATTATTTGGACATTCAAGGGTTTCGGGGCGCGGAGCGGGTGTCTCAAGCGGGACAAATGCTTTGACTCACCCCTGGGACTGAGACTACACGCGACGCACGACCCGTCCCCTACGGGTGATTCTTTCGTTTTCAAGTTTTCGGGAGGAATGATGCGTCGGATTTCTCTTTGGGCGGGTCTCGGCCTCGCGATGGCCGTGTTGACTGGCTGCCCCCCCACCTATCCCAACTGCAAGGACGACTCGACCTGCTCCGAGAAGGGCGAGGTCTGCGTTCAGGGCACCTGCCAGGAATGCGCCACCGACGCCAACTGCAAGGAGGGCTTCTCCTGCCAGGGCAACAAGTGCGCCCCCAAGCCGCCGGAGTGCACGGTGGACAACCAGTGCGGTGACGGCCGCATCTGCGAGGCCGGCAAGTGCGCCGAGGCCCAGTGCAAGGATGACTCCGGCTGCCCCTCCGGCGGCAAGTGCCAGGCGGGCCGCTGCCAGGTCCCCTCGGACACCTGCGCGTCCAACTCGGACTGCAGTGAGGGCAAGGAGTGCAGCGCGGGCCGTTGCGTGACGGCCGCCGCCGACAAGTGCGACTGGAGCCCCATCCGTTTCGGCTTCAACGAGTCCTCGTTGACGTCCGAGGCCCAGCAGCGCCTGTCCGACCTGGCCACCTGCATCAAGACGGGCCAGCAGGGCAAGCTGACCCTGGCGGGCCACGCGGACGAGCGCGGCACCGAGGAGTACAACCTCCAGCTCTCCAACCGCCGCGCGGCGGCCGTCAAGCGCTACCTGACGGACCTGGGCGTCAAGTCCAACAGCGTGACGACGGTGGGCTACGGTGAGACGCGCCCGGTGAACACCTCCTCCAGCGAGGACGCCTGGAGCGAGAACCGCCGCGTCGAGTTCCAGCGCTAGTTCCGGCTGGGGTAGGCTGGGCGTACATGGCCGTCCACGAGCCGGAAGCGCGTCAGTCCTATCTCGTCTTTGCCTGCGGCAGTAGCTGGTACGCGGTGCCCGCGGAGAGCGCGGCGGAGGTTGTCACCTTCCCCGAGCTCACGCGGGTGCCGGGCTCCCCGGCGCACCTGTTGGGCGTGTTCGCACACCGAGGAGAGGTCATCCCGGTGGTGGACATGGGCCTGCTGGTCGTCGGGGTGAGCCAATCCTCGCGGCGGGCCGTCCTGGTGCGGCTGCCGCGTGGGACGCTGGCCCTCACGGCGACCACGGTGGCGGGTGTCTCCCCGGTGACGGGAGCGCTGGAGCCGCTGGGTTCCACGGGCGTCCAGGTCCACCTGAGAGGCCCCGCCAAGAGCGGCCCCCGGGACGTGGCCGTCATCGACCCGGAAGGTTTGTTCGACCATCTCAGCCAGGGGGCGTGAGCCATGGCGCCAGCCAGTCCCGTCCGGGGCATGCTGTTGTGCCATGCGGGCTCGCATCGGCTCGCCTTTCCGGCCCACGAGGTGGTCTCCATCACCTCACCGGGTGACGGGGGCGCGGCCTGCGCCTCGCTGGCGTTCCGTGCTCCGCCAGGCGCCTTGAGGGTGCTGGTGGCGGCCTCGGGAGGAGGGGTGGGGGTGGATGCGTTGGAGATCGACGCGGAGACGCATTGGCTGATGCCGGTGCCCGCGGTGGTGGCGAGCGCGTCGGGCGGGAGCCTTCGAGGCTTCATCCTGGCGCGCGGGGAACTCTGGCCGCTCCTGGGGTTGGCGGACTTCGAGCGCTACCTGCGGGGCCTTCCCAGGGGGAGCGCATGACGGCGCCCCAGGAGGTGAGGGGGCTTGCGCGGTGGCTCGCCCGGCCGGTGGCCCCGGTCAGCGCCCTGGGGATATCCCTGGCGCTGCTCCATGGGCTCCTCACGGACGCGCTGCCCGTGGGGACTTGGTGGCAATTCCTGCTGCTCGTCTCGGCCGTGGCGGCGCTGTCGCTGTGGCTCATCCACTGGCACGCGCGGCGCTCGCTTCGGGTGCTTCGGGCCCTGGGGGATGGGCATGTACCCACCACGCAGGAGAACCTGAAGGCCGCGCTGTTGGAGGCGCGGGGCTTTCCCGAGCGGTGTTTCACGTTCGCGCTCCAGAGCTGGATGATGGGCGCGCTGATGGTGGCCTGTGTCTTCCTGCCCTGGGTGGACGCGCCGCTGTCCCTGGGGCCTCGCATCATCCTGGTGGGGGCGTCGCTGGGCTCGCTGACGGCGCTGCTCATCTACCTGGTGGTGGTGCGCCGGTGCCGGGAGGCGGTGGAGCGGGTCGCGGCGCGGGGGCTCTCTCCCCTGGAGGTGGTGGCCGCGGCGCCACCCCGGCGCCTGCACATCCGCCGGCGCATGGTGCTCTTCACGGCCATCGCGGTGCTCACCCCGTCGCTCTTCATCCTCGATGCCACGGTGACGCGCGCCTCGCGGGCCATGGACGACGTGGTGTCGGCGCGCTCGCCGGGGGAGCAGGACGCGGCGCTGCGGCGGGCGGATGACGGGCGGGGGCTGGCGGTGGCGGGGTTGGTCGCGGTGCTGGTGCTCGTGACGGCGTACCTGGGAGGCACCGTCATCGCGGCGCCCCTGCGCGCCATCACCGAGGACGCCACCCGCATCGCGCAGGGTGACCTGCGCCCCCCGCGCGTGGTCGCCGCCGAGGACGAGGTCTGGGCCATGTCCGCCGCCTTCGCGCAGATGCAGGCGCAGCTGGGCCAGGCGCTCATCCAGCTGCGGCGGGCCGGGCTCCAGATATCCACCACCACCGAGCAGCTGGTGGCCACGTCCGGGGAGCAGGAGTCGGGCGCGGACGAGCAGGCGAGCTCGCTCAACGTGACGAGCGCGACGACGGAGGAGCTGGCGCGTTCGGCGCAGCAAATCGCGGGCAACGCGGAGTCGGTGTCCACCATCGCCGAGTCGACCTTCGGCGCCGCGCAGTCGGGCCAGCGCGGCGCGGCCGCCTTCCTGGGCGCCATGCAGCGCATGAAGCAGGACAACCAGGCCATCGCCGACGCGGTGGTGCGGCTCAACAAGCGCGTGCAGCAGATTGGCAAGGTGGTGGAGTTCATCAACGAGATTGCCGACAAGTCGGACCTGCTCGCGCTGAACGCGGAGCTGGAGGGCACCAAGGCGGGGGAGGTGGGGCGGGGCTTCTCGCTGGTGGCCGCGGAGATGCGGCGGCTCGCGGAGAACGTCATCCGGTCGACCAAGGCCATCGAGCAGCTCATCGAGGAGATTCGCGACGCCACCCACGCGGCGGTGATGGCCACGGAGGCGGGGCTGAAGGCGATGGAGGCGGGCACGGTGCTGGCGGCCGAGGTGGATGAGAGCCTGAGCCTCATCCTCGAGCTGGCGCGGCAGACGTCCCACGCGGTGCGCAGCATCTCGTTGGCCACGCAGCAGCAGCAGACGGGCACGGACCAGCTCGCCGCGGCCATGGGGGACATCCTTCGCGTGACGGAGCAGAACTCGGCGGCGACCAAGCAGATGGCGGTGGCGAACGCGGACCTGTCCACGCTGGCGCGGGACCTCAAGCGGGTGGTGGAGCGCTTCCACGTCGCGGTGCGGGAGGAGGCATGAGCACGCGCGGAGGCTCCCGGAAGGCGTCGTTCAGCCGGCACCTGATGATGCCCATCCCGCTGGCCAACCTGGTGGGCGCGGGGCTGGGGCTGCACTACGCCCGGCTCACCCTGTCCGAGTCACTGGCGGTGGACGGGCGCCTGTCCTTGCTCCTGCGGTTGGGGATGCTGCTGTGTGGCGTGGCCATGGTGATGGGGGCGGCGGCGGGGCTCAGCCGGCTGCGCACCCTGCGCGGGCTGGAGCGCGGGGATGTGCAGGCCACGCCGGAGTCGCTGAAGGCGGCGGTGCTGGAGGTGACGCGGGCCCCGGACGAGGCCTTCATCACGTCGCTGGGGCTGTGGCTGCTCACCACGGTGGGGCTGGGCGCCTCGCTGTGGGGGCTGGCCGGGGCGGACGTGGACATGTCCCGGCGCATCGCGGGGCTGGGGTTCCTGTTCGGTCCGCTGACGTCGCTGCTCGTGCACTGCCTGGTCATCCTCCGCTCGCGGCAGGTGGTGCTGTGGCTGGGGGAGCTGGGGATGACGCATGCGCAGCTCATCGCGGCGATGCCTCGGCGGGCGGAGATTCGCGCGCGGCTGGTGGCGTTCGGGTTCATCTCCGTGGTGACGCCGGCGGTGTTGTCGGTGCAGCTCTCCTCGGCGCTGGGTGAGCGCGCGCTGGAGCGGTTGGTGGCGACCGGGGCTCCGACGGCGGAGCTGGCGACGACGCTCCGGGTGGAGGCGCTGGCTTCGGGAGGGCCGTTGGTGCTGCTCGTCTTCGGGCTGGCGCTCACCACGGCCTATCTGGGAGGCACGTTGCTGGGGCGGCCCCTGCGCGAGCTGTCGAGCGAGGCCCGGCGCATCGCCGAGGGAGACCTGGCCAGTCCCCGCGTGGTGCCCGCGGAGGATGAAATCTGGGACGTGTCGGCCGCCTTCACCACGATGCGCGCGCACCTGGCGGACGTCATGTCCCAGCTTCAGCGGGCGGGGGCGCAGATCTCCGCGACGACGGAGGAGATCCTCACCACGTCGGGGCGCTATGAGGCGGGGGCCGCGGAGCAGGCCAGCTCGCTGGACGAGACGAGCGCGACGACGGAGGAGCTGGCGCGTTCGGCCCGGCAGATCGCGGAGAACGCGGGCTCGGTGGCGCAAATCGCTCAGCGCACGCTGGGGGCGGCGCAGCAGGGGCAGCGCAGCGCGGAGTCGTTCCTGGGGTCGATGGAGCGGATGCGCCAGGACAACGTGGCCATCGCCTCGGCGGTGGTGCGGCTCAACAAGCGCGTGCAGCAGATTGGAAAGATTGTCGCGTTCATCAATGGCGTGGCGGACAAGTCGGACCTGCTCGCGTTGAACGCGGAGCTGGAAGGCACCAAGGCGGCCGAGGTGGGGCGGGGCTTCTCGCTGGTGGCCGCGGAGATGCGGCGGCTGGCGGAGAACGTGCTGGAGTCCACCAAGGAAATCGAGGGGCTCATCGAGGAGGTGCGTGAGGCCTCGGCGGCGGCGGTCTCCGCGACGGAAGGGGGCGTGAAGGCGGTGGAGACGGGGACCACGCTGGCGCAGCAGGTGTCGGAGTCGCTGCGGCAAATCACCCGGCTGGCGGGGAAGACGTCGGACGCGGTGCGCAGCATCTCGTTGGCCACGCAGCAGCAGCAGACGGGCACGGACCAGCTCGCGGAGACGATGGCGGACATCCTCCGAATCACGCAGCAAAGCCTCAATGCGACCAAGCAGGTGAGCTCCGCGAACACGGACCTGTTGGTGCTGGCGAGGGATTTGCGCGAGGTGGTGGAGCGGTTCCAGATTGGCCGCGAGACGCTGCGGGAGGAGGGCGGGTGAACCCGAGCGAGCGCCTCCTCAGGCAGTTCCGGGACCTGGTGACGGTGCGCTTGGAGCGCATCAACCGGGCGCTCATGGAGCTGGAGGCGGGGGCGAACGTCGAATCCGGACGCGGGGCGCTGCGCGAGCTGCATGGGCTCAAGGGCGAGGCCCGGATGATGGGCTTCGACGACATCAACTCGCTGGTGCACGAGATGGAAGAGCTCGTGCGCTGCGCGGAGCCCCAGCGCTACTCGCTGTCCGCGGACTCGACGGACGCGCTGCTGAGCGCGGCGGACGCGGTGTTGCTGCTGTCGAGCGCGCCGCCGTCCTCGGGGACCTCGCCCGAAGTGGAGCGGCTGGTCGGGTGGCTCCAGGCGTGTATTCGCGCGGAGGCGGAGCGGCTGCCACCCGGGGCGGTCTCCTCCGAGGCGTCTGATGCCAGCGCATCCCGTGCGAGGGAGGTGGGCGAGCCGTCGGCGGCGCTCGCGCGGGCGGCCTCCGTGGGGGGCGCGGCTCAGACAGGAGGCACTCCTCCGGGCGGTGTCGAGGCGAAGCGCGGGGCTCTTCCTGGCGCGGGGGCAGGGCGAGAGGGCAATTCGACCGCCGTCGATGCCCCGGCACATGGCGAGTCAGGAGCGGGCCTGGGACTCGGTCGCAAGGGCGTCATCGAGGACGACGCTCGTCGAGGACGCGCAGGCGATGGCGTGGGGAGTGTGGCGGGCCGGGCCGCGATGGGCGTCTCCCCCGTCGTCACGCCTCGGAGCGAGGCGGGTGTTCCTCTCTCATCGCCGGGTGCCTCGGCGACGGCCGGGACTCGAGGCTGGCCCTCCGCGCCTCGAGTGGATGCGACCCCCGCGCGGGGCACGGCGGCCATCACCGGCACAGGCCGTCTGCTCACGACGACTCCCGCGCCATCGACGGCCCCGGGGCCTCGCTCCGCGAACTCCACGGGGCCTTCCGCTGTTCCACGTCAGCCCGAGACGCGCCTGGACGCCGTGCGCATCGACGTGGCCAGTCTGGACCTGTTGACGAGCGCCGTGACGAACCTCGCCCAGATTGCGCGCCGGCGCGAGCGGGCCCACGCGCGGCGGTTGGCCCTGGCCCGCGAGTTGGGGCAGCTCGCTCGCGAGGCCGAGGACCTGGGGCCCGCCGCCGCGGCCCTGGTGGCGCGGTTGGGCACGGCCAAGGAGCTCGCGGCCGACCTCCACCGTGAATCCAAGCTCCTGTCCAACGAAGAGCTGCGGGACCTGGGACAAGTCGTCGAGGAGGTGCAGGGCCTGCGGATGCTCCCCCTCTCCGTCCTCTTCGAGCCCTACCCGCGCATGGTCCGCGACCTCTCGCGCACCCTGGGCAAGGAAGTGGAGCTCGTCGTCGACGGCGAGGACACCCGGGCGGACCGGGCCGTGGTCGAGGCCCTGCGCGAGCCCCTCATGCACCTGGTGCGAAACGCCCTGGACCACGGCCTGGAGACCCGCGTCGACCGGGTGACGTCCGGCAAGCACCCCCGGGGGTGTCTCACGCTGCGCGCCGCTCGCGAGGGAAGCCGCATCATCCTCCGCGTCGAGGACGACGGCCTGGGCCTGGACCCCGCCGAGCTGCGCCGGGTGGCCGTCCGCCGAGGCATCCTCGACGAGAGCGCCGCCAACGCCCTGTCCGATGCCGCCACCCGGGAGCTCATCTTCCTCCCGGGCTTCACCTCTCGGGACGTCGTCACGGACCTCTCCGGCCGGGGCGTGGGGCTGGACGCCGTGCGCGCCTCCATCCAGGGGCTGGGCGGCGATGTGGGCGTCGAGTCCGCCCCCGGCTGGGGCACCATCTTCGAGCTGCGTGTCCCCGTCTCCCTCACCGTGGCGCCCCTGCTCTTCGTCCAGGCCGGCCACGAGACACTCGCGCTGAGCGCCACCCACGTCTCCCGCGCCCTCAAGGTGGAGCCCCTGCACCTGTGTGAAGTGGCCGGGCGGCCCGCGCTGTTGGTGGAGGGGCGGGTGTTGCCCCTCGCCTCCCTGGGGGCGCTGTTGGGCCTCGCCCCCGAGCGGGAGGTGCGCGAAGGGGAGCTTGTCCTGGTGGTCCGCAGCCAGAGCGGCGCCGCCGCCGTCGTCGTGGACCGCGTCTTGGAGGAGCGGGTCCAGGCCATCCTCCCGTTGAGAGGCGTCCTCGCCCGCTTCGCCCACCTCACGGGGGCCACGTCCCTGGCGGATGGCCGGCTGGCCATGGTGCTCTCGGCCGCCTACCTCACGGCCAGCGCCCATGGGACGGCCCCGCTGAAGCTGGCCCGCTCGACGCCCATGGAGCCCGAGTCCCGCCGTCGCCGCATCCTGGTCGTGGACGACTCCCCGCTCACCCGGGAGCTCATCTCCAGCCTCCTGGCGGCGGTGGGGTACGACACCGTCGTGGCCGGCGATGGGGCGGAGGCGCTGGACGTCCTGGAGGGGGCCCTGGTGGACCTCGTCGTCACGGACCTGGAGATGCCAGGCATGGACGGCCTGGAGCTGACCCGGCGCCTCAAGGGGCATCCCACCCAGGCCCGGCTGCCCGTCGTCATCCTCACCACCCGTGGTGGCGAGGAGGACCGGGGGCGTGGGCTCGCGGCGGGGGCGGACGGCTACATCACCAAGGGCGACCTGGTGCGCCAGGACCTGGTGGATGTGGTGGGGCGACTGCTGTCCTGAAGGCAGTTCGCTCAACCTCCTGAGGACAGGACAGTGCATTGGCTATACTCGGCGCCTCGCGCACGGGGTATGGACAGGGCATGGGCAAGAAAGTGTCGGTGCTGGTGGTCGATGACTCACTCATCTGCCGACAGCTCATCTGCGAGGCGTTGAGCAAGGACCCCGACATCGAGGTCGTGGGTTCTTGCGCGGACGGCAAGCAAGCCGTGGAGATGACCAAGGAGCTGCGTCCCCACGTCATCACCATGGACGTGGACATGCCCGTCATGGACGGGCTCACGGCCACCGAGCACATCATGGCCGAGTGCCCCACGCCCATCCTCGTCCTCACGGCGGACCCCCGCTCGCAGGCGCCGGAGCTGACGTACCGGGCGCTGGAGCTGGGCGCGCTCGCGCTGCAAATCAAGCCCGCCATCGACGCCGGCCCCGAGGCGTGGAACCTGGTGCGGGAAATCAAGCTGCTCTCCTCGGTGCGTGTCATCCGGCACCTGCGCCGTCCGCAGAAGGGCATCACCCCGCCTCGCGTGACGACGTCGGTGTTGCCCGCGGTGTCCATGGGCGTGGTGGTGGTGGCCGCGAGCACGGGCGGGCCCCAGGTGCTGTACCGGATGCTCTCGGAGCTGCCGGCGGACTTCCCCGCGCCCATCGTCATCGTCCAGCACATCAACGCCGCCTTCGCCGAGTCGCTGGCGGGCTGGCTCGCCAACGCCAGCCGGTTGAAGGTGCGGCTGGCGCAGGACGGCGAGCCCTTGATGCCGGGCCACGTGCTCATCGCGCCGCCGGGGCAGCACACCGTGATTCCCTTCCGGGGGCGGGTGGCGCTCAAGGCCGGGGTGGAGCGGGACGGACACATGCCGTCGGGGACGACGCTGCTGGAGAGCGCGGCCAGGACGTACGGCCGGCGCGCGGTGGGCCTGGTGCTCACGGGCATGGGGGCCGATGGCGCGGAGGGGCTGCTGGCCATCCGCCAGGCGGGAGGCCTGACGCTGGCGCAGAACGAGGAGTCCTGCGTGGTGTTCGGCATGCCGGGCGCGGCGGTGGAGCGCAAGGCGGTGGACCACCTCATCCACGGAGATGAAGTCGCCGCCTCGCTGGCGCGGCTGGCCCGGGGTGAGTCGCTCGCAGTGGGGCGCTGAGCCGACGGTGCGGGCCTCGGGTGGGCAATGGGGTGGCGTGCGCGCCTTCCTCACGGCGCGTACGGGCATGGCGTTGAGCGGCCCCCAGATTCGCCGGCTGGATGATCGCCTCGCGGAGCGGTGCCGGGGACTCACGCCGCATCAGTACCTGGCGTTCCTCAAGTCCCCGTCGGGGGCGGCGGAGCTGGAGGGGCTCATCTCCGCGGTGGTGGTGAACAAGACGGACCTCTTCCGCGACGAGGTGCAGCTGGCCGACTTCCGCGAGCACGTGCTCGCCCCGCTGGTCGCGCGGGCGGGAGGGCGCCCCTTGCGCCTGTGGAGCGCGGGCTGCTCCACGGGCGAGGAGGTGGCCACGCTGCTGATGCTCTTGGCTGAGTCCGGCGCCAGTCCCGGGAGCACCGTGCTGGGCACGGACATCTCCGAGGCGGCGCTGCGGCGCGCGAATTCACTGTCCTTCACCGCGGAGCAGCTGCGCCGGGTGCCCGCCGGGCCGCGCGAGCGCTATTTCATGTCCAAGGGCTCGCGGCTCGCGTTGGTGTCGGCGCTGCGCGAGCGCGCGAGCTTCCAGGTCCACAACCTGATGGACGCGCCGTATCCCCGGCCCCCGGAGGAGCGCGGCTTCGACATCGTCTTCTGCCGCAACGTCCTCATCTACTTCACGGTGGAGTCGTTCCATCGGACGGTGGCGGCGCTGGCGGACAGCCTCGTGCCTGGAGGCACGCTGGTGCTGTCCTCGTCGGAGCCGCTGCTGCAAGTGCCCCCGTCGCTGCGGGTGGAGCGCACGGCGTCGGCGTTCTTCCACGTCCGCGTGGAGGGGCGCGGAAGCGGGGAGGGGACCTCACCGCCCCGGGAGACGGGCACGGCTCGTGTGGAGCCTCGGCCCCAGCAGGACAGTGTGGCTCGAACTCCCGTTCCGCGCGCCTCCAGGAGCGAGGCGCGCGCGATGGCGGAGGACGCCAGTGAGGCCGCTGGGCCTGGGAGGACGTTGTCGGCGCGAGGGGCGCGCACTCCGCAGGGGCTCGATGATGCCCAGCTCGCGCAGGCTTCCGCCGCGGCCTTCACCGAGGCGGACCTCCTGTTCGCCTGTGTCCTGGATGGCGCCTCGTCGGGGGCCTCGGACGCGGCGGCGGAGCGGGATTTGCGCCGGTGTCTCTTGCTGGACCCGGACCACGCGGCCGCCCGGTATCTGCTGGGACTGCTGCTTGAACAGTGTCGCCGTCCGCTCGAGGCGGCCGTGGAATACCGACGGGCCCTGGTGTCCCTGGAAGAGGGCCGCTCGCGCCCTGTCCCGTTCTTCCTCAACCCCAGCCGCCTGCGCGTGGCGTGTGCTCACGCCGCCGGACGCCTGGAGTCGCTGGGAGGGGCTCGCTGACGAGGCAGGCAAGCGGGTTGGGAAGTCGAAACAGGGTGCGAGAAGTCCGGACGAGGCGGCGATTTGGCCCTAAGATGCCCGCCCCATGCGAAGGCTCGTCCTGCTCGCCCTGTTCGTGGCACTCCCAGGTTGTTTCTATCCCGCCGACCGCGGCCGCGCCCTCGAGGCGAAGGTCGACCGTCTCGGCGCCGACTCCGCGCAGATGCAGGCGGAGCTGAAGGAGGCGCGCGAACAACTCGCCGCCACCCTGCCGAAAATCGACGAGAAGGTCGCCGAGGTCACCAAGGCGCTCGATGGACTGGACACCGCCGCGCGCCGCAAGGACGCGGACATCGGCATCCAGCTCCAGAAGACGATGGAGGACCTGTCCCAGCTCCGGGGCCAGGTGGAGACATACCTCCACAAAATCACCGAGCTGGAGACCGCCCTGGGCGCGCAGGACCAGAAGCTGCTCGCCATGCAGGGCACGGCCGCCGTGAAGGAGGCCGAGGCCAAGAAGAAGGCCGAGGAGCTCAAGCGCCCCGACAACGCCAAGGACTTCCTCGAGCTCGCCCGGGAGAAGGCCAAGGCCGGCGAGGTCCTTGTGGCGCGCCAGCTCTTCACCGAGCTGATGAAGAAGTGGACCAAGGACCCGCTTCTGGGCGAGGCCCACTACGGCCTGGGTGAGACGTACTTCTCCGAGTCCAAGTGCCGCGAGGCCCTCTTCGAGTACGGCAAGGTGGTGCAGGACCACCCGAAGACGGCGTCCGCGCCGGATGCGTACCTGCGCTCCTCGGAGTGCTTCGCTCAGCTCAAGATGCGCGACGAGTCGCGCATGGCGCTCGAGGAGCTCGTGAAGAGCTACCCCAAGTCCGGCGCCGCCAAGACGGCCAAGGAGCGCATCGCGGAGCTGGACAAGGCCAAGGTTCCCCCGAAGAAGGGAGGCAAGAAGTGAGCATGCGTCCCCTGCGGCTCGCCGCGCTGGCGCTCTGGCTCCTGCCCCTGGTGGCGGGCGCCGCGCCCAAGCAGCTCGTGCTGCTCTTCACTGGAGACAATGGGGGCGAAATCGCCCCCTGTGGTTGACGACACAACCCGTCTGGCGGTCTGGCCAGACGAAAAGTCGCGATAGAGCAAGAGCGCGCCAAGGGCGTCCCGGTGTTGGTGTTGGACGCGGGCAACGCGCTCTTCAAGAGCCGGGACAGTGGCGAGGCCCCGGATGCCCGTGCACGCGCGGAGTTGTTGCTCGCGCAGATGGACGCACAGGGCACCGTCGCCATGGCGGTGGGCACGCGTGACTTGGGGCTGGGCGTGGACTTCCTGCGCAAGCAGACGCGCAAGTCCAAGCTGAAGCTGTTGTCCGCGAACCTGGTGGATGCCCAGGGCAAGCTCCTGTTCCCCGCGTCGCTGGTGACGCAGGTGGGCGGGTTCAAGGTCGGCGTGGTGGGCGCCTCGCCCGAGAAGGCCGCGCCCGAGGCCATGGACCCCATCATCAAGGGCAAGGCGCCCGGGATGCGGCGGGGCCTGCCGGTGGCGCCCGCGGTCGCCGCCGAGGCGAAGCGGCTGCGCGCGCAGGAGCACGTGGACCTGGTGGTGCTGCTCGCCGCCGTGCCCTACGACGACGTGCTCAAGCTGGCCAATGACCTGGAGGGCGTGGACTTCGTCCTGCAGTCCCATGAAGGACGGGGCTCGGGCATCCCGCAGCGGGTGGGGATGACCACGTTGCTTCAGCCAGGGGAGCGCGGCCGGCAGATCGCCAAGGTGGAGCTGACCGTCAACGGCCCCGGCCGCTTCATGGACATCTCCGAGCAGTCGCGCGCCAAGGACCAGCTTCGCCTCGTCGAGTCGAACCTCGCCCGGGCGAAGGAGCGCATCGCCCAGGCGACCGACCCGGCGCAGAAGGGGGCGCTCGAGTCGGCGGTCGCCAGCCTGGAGGCCCGCCGCACCGCCTTGCAGAAGACAGCGGCGGAGGGCGCAACCCCGGCGCCCCGGACGCATCTACTGTCCTACATTCAGCTGGGCCCTGACGTGCCGGGAGATCCGGTCGTCCAGAAGGCAGTGGAGCGCATCGAGCCCCCGGGCTCGGCGGGCCACTGAGCCGTGCCAAGCTTGTGCCCCGGTCGGCGCGCCGTTATAAGCGCCGGCCACTGTCCGTGCCGGACCTCCCAGCCGTAGGCGGCTGGGGGCAAGGCACCCTGGAGAGCGTCATGAAGCCGGAAGTGCACCCCGTCTATCCCCCCGCGCGCATCACCTGTGCGTGTGGCAACGTCGTCGAGACCCACTCCACCCGCGGCTCGTTCTCGGTGGAAATCTGCTCGAACTGCCACCCCTTCTTCACGGGCAAGTACAAGCTCGTGGACACGGCCGGCCGCATCGACCGCTTCCGCAAGAAGTACGCGGCCCAGCCGGCGAAGGACGCTGCTCCCGCCGAGGGCGCCGCTGCCCCCGCCAAGGGTGGCAAGAAGGCCAAGGCCTGATTCCAGGCTGTCGCCTCGCTTCACACCACAGTGAGAAGCAGCACCGTCGAGCAGGGTGACGGAGGGCCTCTTCAAGAGGTGCTCCCGCCCTGCTCGCGGCGCTTCTACGACCTGAGTCACCCGTCAAGTTTCAGGGTGCTACAGGCCAATAATTAGACGTAGCACTCAGGTGACTGCACAGTCCGCCGCGTCCCAGACGAAGAGTCCGACGGAGGCGAGATGTTCGCGGAAGCTGCTGCCCAAAACCTGAAGGTTGTCCGCCGTTCCCTGAGCGAGAACGTGCACGCGAAGGGCGACGCCTGGACGCTCCTGCGCGGGGACAGCCTGGAGCTTCTGCAGCAGTTCGAGCCCCAGACGTTCGACATGATTTTCGCGGACCCGCCGTACTTCCTCTCCAACGGGGGGACTACCTGCAAGGGTGGCAAGCGCGTGTCCGTGCAGAAGGGCAACTGGGACGTGTCGCGCGGGGTGGAGGAGGACCATGCCTTCACCACGGCGTGGCTGGCCGCCTGCCAGCGGCTGCTCAAGCCCACCGGCACGCTCTGGGTGAGCGGCACGCAGCACGTCATCTTCAACGCCGGCTTCGCCATGCAGAAGCTCGGCTACAAACTGCTCAACACCGTCACCTGGTTCAAGCCCAACGCGAGCCCCAACCTGGCGTGCCGGTACTTCACGCACTCCACGGAGCTGCTCATCTGGGCCTCCCCCAAGTCGGGCGGCAAGCTCCAGCACGTCTTCAACTACTCGAAGATGAAGGCGGACAACGGCGGCAAGCAGATGCGCGACGCCTGGGTCCTTCCTCCCTCCGGCGACGCGGAAGTCACCGCGGACGGCGAGGGCCGGCTGTGGACGCTCACCGTCCCGCGCGGCGGCGAGGAGAAGGCCTTCGGCAGCCACCCCACGCAGAAGCCCGTGGCCCTGCTGGAGCGCATCATCGAGGCCAGCACCCCCGAGGACGCGCTCATCCTGGACCCCTTCAACGGCAGCGGGACGACGGGCGTCGCCGCCCTCAAGCTCAACCGCCGCTACGTGGGCATCGACATGGATGCGAAGTACCTGGAGCTCTCCGAGAAGCGGCTCAAGGCCGTCTCCTCGAAGTAGCTCCGGTGTCCCCCCGTCCCGCGCTCAGGCGCGGGACAGGATGAGCTCCACGCCCTGCCGCGCGATGGGGTGGTAGCGCTCCCCGTACTGCTTGAAGAGCGAGCGCGCCAGGCCCCGGTGCTCTCGCGAAGCGCTGAGCACGCCGTACAAGGGCTTGAGGTACTTCATGCGGCCCACCTCGCCCAGGAACGCCTCCGCGCGGCCCACCGCCGGCTCCCAGCCCGCGCGCAGCGACGCCACCAGCCACGCCACCAGCACCTCCGAGTTGCGGCTTCGCGTGAGGCCGAAGCGCTCGTCGAGCTGACGGAACAAGTCCTTGGGCGCGTCCGCCGGCGTCCACTCCAGGAAGAGCTGCCACTCCGCGGGCGTCCAGTCCTTCACCGCGTCCACGGACGGCACCGTGCCGCGCGCACGCAAGAGGGCCTCCAGGCGCCGCGAGCGAGGCGCGGGCGCGCTCACGGGCACGCCAGGACGGCGCAGGTACGCCTCCGCGTTGACCCGGTTGAGCACCCCGGGCAGCTCCCGCTCCGTGAAGGCGATGAACTCCTCGGTGGTGAGCGCCTTGAAGCGGTACGTGGCCAGATAGCTGCGCAGGAAGCCGTCGAACTTCTCGCGCCCCACCGCGTCCTCCATGGCCCGGAGGAACAGGTAGCCCTTCTCGTACGGAATCTGGGAGAAGGCCTCGTCCGGGTCCACCCCCGTCAGGTGCGTGCGCAGCGCCGTCAGGTGCGGGTGCTCGCGGAAGTGGTGCAGGGCCTCGTCCAGCGCCCGGCGTCCCAGCGCCGCGTGCAGCGCGGCCACTTCCGGCCCGGCCAGCGCCTCCAGGATGCGGCGCTCGGCGAACACGGTGAAGCCCTCGTTGAGCCAGAAGTGCTCCGCGGAGGCATTGGTCACCAGGTTGCCCGTCCACGAGTGCGCCAGCTCGTGCGCCACCACGTTGACCAGGCTCTTGTCCCCGGCAATCAGCGTGGGCGTGAGGAACGTCAAACGGGGATTCTCCATGCCGCCGTAGGGGAACGACGGGGGCATGGTGAGCAAATCAAACCGCTCCCAGTCATACGGCCCGAAGAGGGACTCGGCGGCGCGCAGCATGTCGTCCACGCCGGAGAACTCCTCCGCCGAGTCCTCCAGCAGCTCCGGCTCCGCCCACACGCGCGAGCGCGGGCCCAGCTCCTTCGGCGCCAGGCTCCCCACCGCGAAGGCCAGCAGGTAGGGCGGCACCGGCTGCGGCATCTCGTACTGCTCCTCCGCCTCCACGCCGTGCTCCTCGCGCCGCACGAAGCTGGCCGCCATGACGGCCTTGAGCGCCTTGGGCACCCGCAGCGCCGCGCGGTACCGGATGCGGATGCGAGGCGTGTCCTGGAGCGGCACCACGCTGCGCGCGTGAATCGCCTGGCATTGGCTGTAGAGGAACGGGTGCTGACCACCCGCCGTCTGCGGCGGGGTCAGCCACTGAAGCGCGCTGGCCGTGGGAGACGTGCGGTAGTGCACGGTCAGCTGCCGCACGCCCGGAGGCAACTCCACCCTCAGCCGGCTCCCCAGGATGGGTTCGGGAGGTGCCAGCATGTAAGGCAAGGGGCGACCCCCAGCGTCTACGACTCTGAGAATCTCCAAGTCCCGCGTGTCCAAATCCAGCGGGCCCGCGGATGCTTCCTTGAGCGTCAACGTGGCTTCGGCGTGAAGTCTCCTTGTGTGGAAGTCCACTCGGGCCTTCCAGTCCAGGGTTTCCGTCTCGGGCTGCGTGCTGTCGTTGTAGGAGTGCGGGTCGGGGCGAGCCATGGAAGGTCTGTTTTCTTAGCCGGGGTGATGACCCCATGGCGAGGGGCCCCACCTTCCGAACAGATTGACTTTCGGGTCAATCGCCTACATTTGTGCAGTCCCCTAATTCCCTCAAGGGAGCCTCTTCCAATGACGACGCGGATCCGCAAGGTAGCTGTGCTGGGCGCCGGAGTGATGGGCAGCGGCATCGCCGCCCATCTGGCCAACTCGGGCGTTCGCGCGCTCCTCCTGGACATCGTTCCGCCGAAGGCCGCTCCGGGCGAGGACACCTCGTCCAAGGCCTTCCGCAACAAGTTCGCCCTCGGGGCGCTGGCCAACATGCGCAAGCAGAAGCCCAGCCCCATCATGTCCGAGCAGGTGTTCACCGCCATCGAGGTGGGCAACTTCGAGGACGACCTGCACCGCATCGCCGACTGCGACTGGGTCATCGAGGTGGTGAAGGAGGACCTGGCCGTCAAGCAGGCGCTCTTCGAGAAGGTGGAGAAGCACGCCCGCAAGGACGCCATCGTCTCCTCCAACACCTCTGGCATGTCGATTGTCGGCATGACGCAGGGCCGGGGCGCGGCGTTCAAGAAGAACTTCCTCGTCACGCACTTCTTCAACCCGGTCCGCTACATGAAGCTCCTGGAGCTCGTGGCGGGCGCGGAGACCGACCCGGCGGTGATGAAGACCATCCACCGCTTTGGTGAGGAGGTCCTCGGCAAGGGCATCGTCTACGGCAAGGACACCACCAACTTCATCGCGAACCGCATCGGCGTGTACGGGATGATGCGGACCATCGCCGCCATGGGGCCCGCGGAGCTGTCCATCGAAGAGGTGGACAAGATTTTCGGCCCCGCCATGGGCCGCCCCAAGTCCGCCGTGTTCCGCACCGCGGACATCGTCGGCCTGGACACCTTCATCCACGTGTCGAAGAACTGTTACGACACGCTGACCCAGGATGAGGAGCGCAGCGTCTTCGCCATCCCGGAGTTCCTCCAGAAGATGGTGGAGAAGGGCATGCTGGGCGACAAGTCTGGCGGCGGCTTCTACAAGAAGGACCGCAGCAGCGGCGGCAAGGACATCCTCGCGCTGGATTTGAAGACGCTGGAGTACCGGCCGCAGGGCAAGGTGCGCTTCGAGTCGCTGGGCGCCGCCCGCGAGGTGGAGAACGTCAAGGAGCGCGTGGCCGTCGTCCTCAACGGGACGGACAAGGCCGCGAAGTTCGCCGAGCAGGTGACGCTGGACGTGCTGGCCTACACCAGCCGCCGCATCCCGGAGATTGCGGACGACGTGGTCAACGTGGACCGCGGCGTGCGCTGGGGCTTCGGCTGGGACTTGGGGCCCTTCGAGGTGTGGGACGCGTACGGCGTGAAGAAGGGCGTCGAGCGGATGAAGGCGCTGGGCCTCAAGCCCGCCAAGTGGGTGGAGGACATGCTGGCCGCGGGCCGCGAGTCCTTCTACGGCGTGGAGGGTGGCAAGGACACGTACTGGGACATCCCCAGCAAGTCCGTGAAGGTGGTGCCGGAGAACGCGCGCACGCAGCGCGTGGAGTACCTCAAGCGCGGCAACAAGAAGGTCGCCGGCAACGACTCCGCCACCCTGTGGGATTTGGGCGACGGCGCCACGCTGCTGGAGTTCCACACGAAGATGAACTCCATCGATGACCAGATCATCGAGATGATGCACACGGCGCTGGACGAGACGGAGAAGAACTTCAAGGGCCTGGTGATTGGCAACGACGGCGCCAACTTCTCCGCGGGCGCCAACATCGTCGCGCTGGTGTGGGCGGCGAAGAGCGGCGAGTACGAGGCCATCCGCAAGCTGGTGACGTCCTTCCAGCAGGCCAACCAGCGCATGCGCTACAGCCCGGTGCCCGTGGTGACGGCGCCCTTCAACCTCACCCTGGGCGGCGGCGCCGAGGTGACGATGGGCGGCAACGCGGTGCAGGCGAGCGCGGAGCTGTACATGGGCCTCGTCGAGGTCGGCGTGGGCCTCATCCCCGGCGGCGGCGGCAACATGCAGCTGCTCCGCAACGTCTACGGCGCGTACGCCACGGACAAGGACTTCGACCCGCTGCCCTTCCTCAAGAAGGTGTTCCTGTCCATCGGCACCGCCAAGGTGGCCACCAGCGCCGAGGAGGCGCGCGAGGCGGGCTTCCTCTCCTTGGCGGACGGCATCAGCGCCAACCGCGACTTCCTCCTGTCGGACGCGAAGGCGCGCGTGCTGGGCATGGCGGACGCGGGCTTCCGCGCGCCGCGTCCCACGCGCTTCCGCCTGGGCGGCCCCAGCGGCTACGCCACCATCGACATGATGCTGTACGACATGGAGATGAACGGCCAGGTCAGCGCCCACGACCGCAAGATTGGCCAGAAGCTGGCCCGCGTGCTGACCGGCGGTGACACGAGCACCACGGCGCTTGTGACGGAGGACAAGCTGCTCGAGCTGGAGGCCGAGGCCTTCCTGAGCCTGTGCGGCGAGGAGAAGACCCAGGACCGTCTGACGCACATGATTGAGAAGGGCAAGCCGCTGCGCAACTAGCGGCCCGCCGGTATCCATTGACCACGACACAAAGATTCGCTGAATGCCCGGGGGCTCCCCGGGCAAGGAGACAAGCAAAATGCCTGCTCGAGTCGTGATTGCCAGCGCGGTCCGCACGCCGTTCACCCGCGCGCACAAGGGCGAGTTCAAGGACACGCGGCCGGATACGCTGGCCGCCATCGCCATCAAGGAAGCGGTCGCCAAGGTTCCCGGGCTGAAGGGCTCGGATGTCGAGGACGTGGTCCTCGGCTGTGCCATGCCCGAGGCGGAGCAGGGCATGAACGTGGCGCGTCAGGCCACGCTCCTGGCGGGCCTGCCGGTGGACGTGCCGGCGATGACCATCAACCGCTTCTGTTCCTCTGGAACGCAGGCCATCGCCCAGGTGGCCGCGGCCATCCAGGCGGGGCAGATTCACGTGGGAATCGGCGGTGGCACCGAGTCCATGTCCATGGTCCCCATGGGCGGCAACAAGGTGAGCGCCAACCCTGAAATCATGGCGAACCACCCGGAGATCTACTCCTCCATGGGTGTGACGGCGGAGAACATCGCCTCGCGTCACAACGTGTCGCGTGAGGACTCGGACAAGTTCGCCGCCGAGAGCCAGCGCCGCGCCGCCGCCGCGCGGGAGCAGGGCAAGTTCGCCGCGGAGATCATCCCCGTCACGACCACCGTGTATGACGAGGAAGGCAACGCGAAGACGGTGACGGTGTCGGTGGACACCATCCTGCGCCCGGAGACGACGTTCGAAGGCCTGAACAAGCTCAAGCCCGCGTTCAACGCCAAGGGCGTGGTGACGGCCGGCAACGCGTCGCCGCTGACCGACGGCGCGGCGGCCGCGGTGGTGATGAGCGAGGAGAAGGCGAAGGAGCTGGGCGTCAAGCCGCTGGGCTACTTCCTGGACTTCGCCGTCGCGGGTGTGCCTCCGGAGGTCATGGGCATCGGCCCCGTGCCCGCGGTGCGCAAGCTCCTGGCGAAGAACAAGCTCGAGGTGAAGGACATCGACGTCTTCGAGCTGAACGAGGCCTTCGCTCCCCAGGCGCTGTACTGCATCCGTGAGCTGGGCATCTCCATGGACAAGGTGAACCCGAACGGTGGCGCCATCGCCCTGGGCCACCCGCTGGGCGTGTCCGGTGCGCGCCTGGTCGCCACGATTCTGCAGGAGCTCAAGCGCCGCAACGGCCGCTACGGCGTCGTCACCATGTGCATCGGTGGCGGCATGGGCGCTGCGGCGCTCATCGAGAACGCGAAGTAATCGCTGACTCGGGCCTCAGGGCCTGAAGACTCTGCGGGCCCCGGGATGTGCTTCCGGGGCCCGTTGTCTTTCCGGGGCCTTCAGTTCGAGGGCGCCTCGGGGTCATCCACGGGGACCCCCGCGAGGCGCAGGACACGCAGGGCGTTGGTGGTGTCGACGACGCCCTCTCGCAGCGTGTAGTCGAAGACCATCTTCCCTTCCTCCAGGTGGTCGCGGAAGTGGACGTTGCGCACGTGGGCGCCGGGCTCGTTGGCGAGGGCCGTCAGCGACAAGTCGTGCGTGGTGACGGCGCCGCAGGCCCCCGTGGACAAGAGGAGGCGGAGGACCTCGCGCGAGGCGAGCTGGCGCTCGCGGGTGTTGGTGCCCAGGAGGATTTCGTCGAGGAGGAACAGGGCCTGTCCGTTCGCGGTGCGTGAGGCATCCAGCACGGCCTTGATGCGCTGCACCTCCGCGTAGAAGTAGGAGACGCCGCGCTCCAGCGAGTCCTTCACGCGCATGCTGGTGAGCACGTGGAGGGGAGACAGGCGCAGCGACGTGGCGCACACGGGCGCGCCGGCGAGCGCCAGGACGACGTTGGTGCCCATGGCGCGCATGAGGGTCGTCTTGCCGCTCATGTTGGAGCCGGTGATGACCAGGGCGTGCGCGGGGCCGGGCAGGGACACGTCGTTGGGCACCGGGGCATCCAGGAGCGGGTGGCCCAGTTGCCTGGCTTCCATGACCGGGCCTCGGGGCTCGAGGGTGGGCCAGGCGAAGGCGGGCCGGTCATGGGCGAGGCCCGCGATGCAGGACAGGGCCTCGAGCTCGGCGAGGGACTCGAACCAGTGGCGCAGGCGGGCGCCGTGCTTCGCGCGCCAGTTCTCCAGCGCGAAGAGGGCGTGGATGTCCCAGAGGGTGAGCCAGTGCACCAGGGGGTGGAACTGGTGGCGCTTGAACTCGATGAGCGAGAAGAGCTGGCTGAAGCGGCGGAAGTGCGCCGACACGGGGGGCTCGCCCTGGGGCTGGAGGCCCTGCTGGAGGTTGCGCAGGAGGGGGTGTTCGAAGCGCTGGCTCTCCATGCGCTCGAAGAGCGGGGCGTAGCGGACGAAGCCCTGCTCACCCTTCTCCACGGCCTCGTCCATCTTGCGCAGCGTGCGGCGCGTGGCCACGGCGACGGCGAGCTGCGCGGCGAGGCCCGCCCAGACGGAGGAGCCCGGGAGCACTCCGACTTCGCCCAGGATGAAGAGCGTCAGCGTCACCGGGGGCAGGAGGATGGCGAGGGGGCGGGACCAGCGGATGGAGGTGAGGGAGGGGCCGGCTTCGGCCCATTGGATGAAGAGGCTCGGGTCGGCCTTCTCCTTGGCCACGGTGCGTGCGTCGACGCAGAGGTCCTGGCGGAAGTCCACGCGAGGGGCCAACTCCTTGGCCGCGCCCTGACGGGCCTCCACGGTCTCCACCGTCGCGGGTGAGGAGAGCCAGGAGGCCAGTCGTTCTTCACCGGCGCGTGTCGCCGTCTCGTTGAGGAGTTGGAAGAGGCTGCCCTGCCCGAAGACGTCCAGGTCGGGGGTGTAGAGATGGGAAGGAGAGGCGAAGCGTTCGCCGCGTTCGGGGAACTCGTGCCAGCCGTGGCCGAGCCGGGCGAGGCCTCGCTCGTTGAGCGTGACGTAGAGGCGTTGGCGGGCCTCGCGGCGGAAGATTTGATGATGCAGGACGGCGAGCACGCCGTAGAAGACGGCCGCGCCCACCGCGCCCCACCACCACGTCTTGGGGATGCGACCGGTGATGATGAGTCCGCCGAGGATGACGGCGACGAGGAAGGCGAGGGTGCGGAGGTTGGCGTAGCGAGCGCTGACGCTGTCCAAGGCGGACAGCTCCGCCTGGGCGGCGGCGCGGCGCTCGGTGTACGTGGCGTGGGGAGTGGGGGGCGTGACGTTCGCGGACACTGTGGCCGCGCATGCTGTGCTTCCAGCCTCCCCAGGGCAAGAGCCCCCTGTCCCGGTGGGGGCTGCGGACGCTTGAGGCGTCATCCGCTCGTCACGAGCGGGGTGTTTCGAGTACCCCGTGCGGTACCGGCGGACCTCCTATTGGATGCAGGAGGGGCGGAGGGGCCCATGTGCCCTGGGCCTATGTCCTGGTGCGCGCCACGAGCAATTCTTGGTGTTGCCCTCGGAGTCGCACGAGGTTGGGGTCGCCTCGCGTCCCTGACCGCTGGGGGAAGTTCAGAGACAAGTGTCTCCCGCGAAGCGGTCCGCTCCGGTGTCGCCCGATGGCTGGGGGGCTCTCCAGGAGAGCCTTGTTGATGGGCTTCAGGAAGGCGCCCTTCTCGGTGAACTGGCGCCGAGGGCCGGGAGTGGGGCGCCGAACCGCTGGTGTACGGGGATGTGCCAGCGTTCTTTGAGGTGCACGCCTACATGCTGCTGCTGTGCATTGCGTCCGCCGAAGCGACGTGGGCAGAGGATGATGCCCCTACCGCTGTTGGACGTGAACAGCCTGTGCTCTTGAGATGGGGCGGGTATCCGCTACGGGTCATGAACACGCGTTTGCCCGGCGAAGACCTGACGTTGAACTCTGAGCTGACGTCGCATTTCGATCCCGCGAACAAGCTGCCCTCCGACTTTGTCTGGCCGCAGTCCTTACGGGCTCCAATCGTCAGGTCTGAGTCTCATGCCCAAGGATGGCCCCTCACGCACTGACCAGCCACTTTGCGGTCAGGAAGAGTCCAGGGATTCGTCGAGTTGCTCCCGGTTTGGGGCAACTCGGTGAAACACTCACGAAGGGCTTCAGGAGTCGTCCGCTCTTGGTTGCTATGGGGCTGGGCACTCTCGCGGCTTGAGTCCTCGAGGTTGCGGATGCGCGTCATTCTTGCCGGGAGTCGCGACGAGGACGGAGGCGCGAGAGAGGGTTTGGCCGATAGAACTTCACCGGGAGGTGGTTGCGGAGTCTGGCTTTGTCAGAACTCAGTCTCAGGATGTGAAGGAATCGAGAAGAGTGAGACGCGTTGGGTTGATTGATTCTTCACCGAATGATGCCGAAATCGTGATGAAGAAAGCGCGGTTCTCTGCTCTCTGTGTGAAGGGACCCGGCCGACATTTCTTGTTGCGGAGCGAGATGTTCAGTCGGCATGGGAATATGGTTGTTCGATGGTAGTGGTGTATTGAAATGTTTGGTCGTCGCTGATAGGGTTCATCTTGGTGATGCCGCGCTTGGCATTCGATTTGGCCCCATTGGACGGCATTGCCGGAGCTCATACATATGAAGAAGATGGTGATGATGTCGCTGGTGGTTGTGCTGGGGTTCTCGGGTGAGGCTGCCGCTGCCCCGACGGGACTGCGGAAGATCCTGAACATTGGATGTGAGACGGCCCGCAATATCTGCTGGGTGGAGGTGTCGGGTGCCGCTGTTGGCCCGTCGGCGTGTTTGGGCACCTCGCTGCGCTTCTCTCCTGCGGCACCCAATGGCAAGAGCATCCTGTCCCTTCTGACGGGGGCGTTCCTTGCTGGCAAGGAGGTCAATTTCGAGGTCAGCACCACCGAGTGTTTCGCGGAGCAGCCGATCTTCCCTGGGATTGGTTTCATCAACTTCATCTGAGTCGAGACCTTCCATGCAGATGCCCAGACTTGGCTTGCGAATGACGCAAGCGCTGGTGCTCGCCTTGGCGGTCTCCTGTGGAGAGGCATCGGACATCGGTGTCCCTTCAGCCGACGGAAGTCTTGACGATGGGTGGAGGGCTTTCCGCGCCCAGGTCGTTGAGAGTTCCTCGCGACCAGGGGTTTTCATCGTCGAGGGAGACATCGCCATCCATGGCGAGGCGGCGCTGCGAAAGTACTACCAAGAGCGGATGACGCGTGTGTCCCAGCCGTTGACGGTCCGTTTGACGCCATCGGGCGACGATGTGTGGCCAGAGGCCTCAAAACACGCGCTGACGTATTGTGTTTCCCCAGGGTTTCTCGGCACGAAGAGGGAGACCGTACGCGTCGCAATGGCGCAAGCAGCTGAATCCTGGAGTCGGCGAGTCGGAGTGACCATCCGCCATGACGCGTCCGCGGATCTTGACTGTGACAACGTTGAAGCGGGCTCTTTCGGCATGGTGACGTTTGAAGTCCGACCCGCCTTGGCCACGGACCGCTTCATTGCCCGTGCATTCTTCCCGAGTGACCCTGCGTATGATCGCATCGTCTGGATTCATTCGGATGCATTCACCCCGGCAACGGCGAATAATCATACATTGGAAGAGGTCCTTCGCCACGAGCTGGGGCATGTGATGGGGTTCCGTCACGAGCACATCTGGATCTCGCCCGTGTCTGGTCAAGATACGTGCAAGTCCGAAGACTCGGGGCAGCCTGGGCATCAGGATGACGCGCGGCAGCTCGTGGGCGGCTATGACGTCCTGTCGATCATGCACTACGCCCAGTGCCGACCCGCGGGTTCGTCGTGGGCCTATGCCCAGACGGAGACGGACTACCGTGCGGCCATTTCGCTCTACGGGCTGGCTCCGTCGTTGATTGTCGGGGCTGTCACGGCGCTGTAATCGCGAAGTCTCGCGGGTCACTCCCGCGCCGTGAACACATTCCTGTCATGACGTGAGCTGCACTCGCGAGGATTCTCCTGGCCATGGGAGAGGTGTACCCATGGCCAGGAGGGCTCTCAGCCCCAAAGCTCTCGGGGTGGCCAGAAGAGGGTGTTGCCCTCGAAGTGGATGCCCGGCTCGCGGTCCTTGGCGAGCAGCAGCGGGCCATCCAGGTCCACCACCTCCGCACCCTGGGCCACCAATGCAGCGGGAGCCATGGCCAGGGACGTGGCCACCATGCAGCCCACCATGAGCTGGAGCCCGTGTCCTCGCGCCTCCTGGGCCAGGGCCAGGGCCTCGGTGAGCCCTCCTGTCTTGTCGAGCTTGATGTTGATGGCGTCGTACTTGCCGATGAGCTCCGCCAGCCCATGACGGTCATGTGCGGACTCGTCAGCGCAGACGGCCACGGGACGGTTCAGTCCTCGCAATGCCTCATCAGCGGACGCGGGCAGGGGTTGCTCCACCATCACCACGCCCAGCTCCGCGCAGGCGGCCAACAGCGTAGGCAGTTCCTCGGGTTTCCAGCCCTCATTCGCATCCACGATGAGGCGACTGGATGGCGCCCCGGCGCGAATGGCCCGCAGCCGCTCCAGGTCCTCCGTACTCCCTCGCCCCAGCTTCACCTTGAGCAAGGGCCGGTGCGCCGACTTCCTCGCGGCCGCACCCATGGCCTCGACTGTGTCCAGGCTCAGCGTGTACGCGGTGACCAATGGCTGCGGCGCGACCATGCCCAGCAGCTCCCAGACAGGCTTGCCCGCCTTCTTCGCCTCCAGGTCCCACAGCGCGCAGTCCAAGGCATTGCGCGCCGCACGGGGCTC
Source organism: Myxococcus stipitatus (assembly GCF_037414475.1). The sequence goes on from NZ_CP147913.1 coordinate 7,555,857, forward strand.
CAAGACCTCGGGGACACCGTCTCGCCCCAGTCCCGCCTCGATGCGAGGTCTCGCGGTCTCCAAGGCTCGCAGCACCCCGTCGACCGTCTCGCCATATCTCGCGTAGGGGACACACTCACCGCGCCCCACGGTGCCGTCCTCTTCCAGGGTAACGACCACCACCTCGGCGGAGGTCTTCGAGCCCCGGGAGATGGTGAAGCTGCCCGCGATGGGCCAGCTCTCATGCTGGATGCCGAGCTTGCGCATGAGCACTCAGCTCCGTGCCGGGAAGCGGCGAACCAGCTCATCCACCAGGGGGCCGACACCTGTACGGATGGGGTCGACACATGGCAGCCCATGCTCGCGGCCCGTCCGCTCCAGGAACGCCAGGGCTTCGTTCTCCTCCAGGTGCTCGGTGTTGATGGCCAGCCCCGTGCACTGGATGCCTGGGTTCGTCAGCTGCCCCTCCAGCACGGTGCGGTCGATGACCGCTTGGATGGAGGGCAGCGCGTGCTGCACGCCTCGCATCTTCGTTCTCGTGGGCTCATGACACACGATGAAGGCATCCGGCTGGGCCCCATGCAGCAACCCGAGCGTCACCCCCGCGAACGAGGGATGGAACAGCGACCCCTGTCCCTCCACCAAATCCCAGTGGTCCGCCGCGTTCGGCGGTGAAAGCCACTCCGCCGCGCCCGCCACGAAGTCGGACACCACCGCGTCGATGGCCACGCCCCGGCCCGAGATGAAGATGCCCGTCTGTCCCGTGGCGCGGAAGTCCGCCTTGAGCCCCCGCGCGCGCATCTCCTTCTCCAGCGCGAGCGCCGTGTACTTCTTTCCCACCGAACAATCCGTGCCCACCGTCAGCAAGCGCAATCCCTCTCGCCGAGTCCCCTTGCCCGTGGCGAACTCCATGTCCGGGATGCGCACGTCGTGCAGCGCGCGGCCGTTGCGCCTGGCGGCCTCCGCGATGGCGGGGAAGGACGACAGCCGCCTGTGCAGCCCGGTCGCCACGTCCATGCCCGCATCCAGCGCCTCCACCAGCTTGCCCACCCAGTGCTCCGGCAGCACGCCTCCCGCGTTGGCCACGCCGACGATGAGTGTCCTGGCCCCCTTCGCCTTCGCCTGGGCGATGTCCAGGTCCGCGAGGCCGCAGTCCGCCTTGCAGCCAGGGAGCCGCAGCTGGCCCACGCACCAGTCGGGCCTCCAGTCGACGATGCCGTGCGCCGTCTTCGCCGCGAGCTGGTCGGGTACATCCCCCAGGAACAACAGGTAGGGCTTTTGAATCTCCACCAACGTCCTCCCCGCGCCCCGGTCTGGGGCCTTCTCGGTTGCAGGGCTTTTCAACACTTCCCTGAGATGCCGGCAAGGTCAACCGCGAACCCACTCGGGGGCCACGGCGCACAGGATTCCGAGGATGGACGCAATCACGCTCAAGGCGAACAGGATGGGGAGGGCCACGCGGCGTTGGGGGACGCCCGCGGTCCGCATCAGTCCCATGACGGCCCACGGGCCCACCAGCGGGACGAGCGCGGCGGTGGACCAGAATCCACCACAGCGCGACTGCAACCGATGCACCAGGGGACTTCGTGGACGGGAGAGCAACCGGCGCCAGGGCTCCAGTCGGTCCAGCGCGTCCCATCCCAGGTCCACCGCGAGGACCTGGAGATAACCCAGCGGCACGCAGGCGAGGACCACCGCCCACGGCGGATATCCCAGGGCGAGGATGCCCAGCGGCACGGCCGCGAGCACTCCGCCCACGGGGCTGGCCGCGACCAGGATGAAGGAGAGCAAGGCAGTCACGGCGGTGTGTTCCCGGCTTCACCCCGGAGCTCCGGGATGGAACTCCATGCAGGGACATAGCCGGGGCTCACGGCCGGTGGGTGAAGAGACTGTGACGCTCGGACAACGTCGAGAGCGAAGGAGTCGACAGCGTCATCGGCCTCGAGCGCGCACTCCACGCGAGACATGTGTCCATCAGGTGATGGTGTGCATGAGCACATGTGTCGTGTCTGGCGATGGACTCCGTCCCAGAGTTGAAGCGGTTGCATCACGTCGTTACCTCGACGGCCGTGAGGTACTGGCTCCCATGGTTGTTGCTGCTCTTCGCGGGGTGCGGCGTCTTCGAACTGCACCCCTATGAAGTCAGAGGGGGCGAGCAGAACCTGAATGTGCGTGCGCTCGAGCGTCTCCCGCGAGACACCCACGAAGGCTCGTTTCGATTCGCGGTGATGGGCGACATCGGCGTCTTCCTGAAGGAAGCCAAGGACGCGATGGAGGATGTGGCTCGGCGGGACGTCGACTTCGTCGTCCAGTTGGGAGACCTGACGGAGTTCAGCTCGGCCCAGGAGTATGACTGGGTGGCTCGCCTTTTCGACGACGTGCCGGTGCCCGCGTTGGCTGTCATCGGCAATCACGACCTGCTGGGGACTGGGCCGCAGCTGTTCCGCCATCACTTCGGCTCGGAGTATCTGACCTTCGACTTCGGAGGGAGCCGCTTCGTCCTCTTCGACTCGAACTCTCGCGAGTATGGCTACCCCGGAGATGTGCCGGACCTGGACCGGCTGCGCGCGGAGTTGATTGCACCGCCGTGCGGGGGGCACCTGTTCACCTTCTCGCATGTCCCGCCGTGGCATTCGGACTTCGACCCGTCGCTGAGGGGGCCATTCGAGCACCTCCAGGCGGAGCGCAATGTCGCGGTGTCCTTCCACGGCCATCTCCATCGCTTCGGCAGTGATGCCATCGAGGGCGTGCGCTACGTCGTCACCGACGCGCTCGAGCTGCGCCGCTACCTGGTGGTCACCGTCGCGGGGCCTACGGTCCACGTCGAGCAGGTTTCGTACTGATGATGCGCTCGGGGTTCGTGGGAGGAGTGTTGGTGGCGTGGCTGCTCGTGGGGCTTGCCTCGCGAGCGGAGCCTCGGGCACACGAGGCTCCGTGGTACGTGCCGGACCATGCGGCGCTCCAGTTCGCGGGCTCCATCGGGATGTTGGCCGCGGGGCCTGGGTGGGCGTTCCTGGATGAGCAAGTGGATGTGCAGGCGTTGCTTGGCTGGGCGCCTCGCGCGGTGGCGGGCGCGGACTTCGTGACCCTGACGCTCAAGGCGCAGTGGCATCCGTTCCTCATCACGCATCGCGATTGGCGCATCCGCCCGCTCACCGTGGGCGCGGCGTTCAGCTACACCTTCGGCGACAGGTACTTCCTGAAGCTGCCGGACCGCTACGACTCGGGCTACTACTGGTTCACGACGGCGTTGCGTCCCATGATCTTCCTGGGCGGGAGTGTCGGGCACTCCCTGCCGGGGGTGGGAGCCCCCATACTGGAGGGCTACTATGAACTGGTCGCCACCGACTACCGCCTCGTCCAGTTCGTCCAGAACCCAGGCACCGTGAACACGGGGCTGTTCTCACTCGCGCTGGGGGCTCGGCTGCGCTTCTGACGGATGGGCGCGTGGAGGCCTGTTGTCTCAGCGCGGAGGTGTCGTCGCGGTGCTCGTGGGGGCGGGGGGCTCTTCGCGCTCGGCGTCTCCTCCTCGGAGGCGGCGCAGGATGCGAGGTGCCTCGGCGGCGAAGCGCTCCTGTGCATCTGGCAGCGGACGGTCCCACATGTCCGAGAGCTCCGTGCCCGGCAGTCCCGCGCCGAAGCGCACCTTCAACTCTCGGCCGATGAGCGCATAGCGCGGCTCCCAGCCGATGGTGGTGAGCAGATAGCGCCGAGGGTCCGGACGGGTCATCGGAATGCCATCGCCCAGCTTCTCCGGCGGGTGGGTGTCACCGAGCATGTCGAACAAGGTGGGCACCAGGTCGATGTGGCCGGTGACGGAGTCGACCTCTCCGGGCGCCAGGCGCTCATCGAAGATGACCATGGGGACATGAAGTTGGAGCTCGGTGACGTCGCTGGCGTGGCCCACGCGGCCGTGCTCGCGGAACTCTTCGCCGTGGTCTCCGGTGAAGATGATGAGAGGGCGTGTGCCTCGCGCGGCTTCCCACTGGGTCAACAGCTCCTCCACCTTGGTGTCCACCTCGTAGGCGGAGTTCCAGGCGCGGGCCTTGAGGTGCTCGGCGGGGACTCGCGCGGTGGCGAGGCCTCCGTTGCCGTCCCAGGCGGGTGAGAACACCGCCGAGCGCGGCGGGTAGTCGTAGTCGAAGTGAGTCCCCGCGAAGAAGACGAAGGTGAAGAGCGGGACGTCGCGAGGTGTCGACCGCGCCAGGTCCACGGCGTCCTTCACCATGGCCGCGTCGCGCAGGTGGCTGCGGCCCTCGTAGTCCGTGCGCAGGCCTCCGTGGACATCGCGGAACACGGTGTCCTTCAAGCCCATCCAGTCCACGGAGGACGCGGCGAAGAAGGCTTGCCGATAGCCATTGGCCTTGAGCGCGGGGAAGAGCAGGGGCGCGCGGCCGGCGCCGACCACCGCGTCCCGGCGCTGGGCTTCCAACCCGAAGAAGAGGCTGAAGAGCGAGAAGTCGGTGGAGCTGGCCGCGCTGTGGTGGTGCAGGAAGCGCGTGCCGTGCTCCGCCCTGCGCCACAGGTTGGGCATGACCTCCGGCGTGAAGAAGTCGTCGCGGAGGCTCTCCACGAGGACGAGCAGGATGTCGGGGTGCCGCGTGAAGCGGACGTCGGAGGGGTCGATGCTCGCCGCGGGGGCGCCCGCCTCGGGGCTGACGCCCAGCTTGAGGCCGGAGGCGGGGGGGCGGTCCGTCATCCGCGTGAGCAGCGTGTTCATCCGCACGGGGGCTTGAAGGGGCAGGGTGGTGGCCGCGTGCAGCACCGCGCCGCCATGGGCGAAGACGAGATAGGCGCTCATCAGTCGCTCCGCGGCGGTGACGAGGACCAGACAGGCGACGAGGCGCCCCACCCGCTGGGGACGCTGGACGCGCCGCAGGAAGTGGAGGCCCGTCCAGACATCGAGCGAGAGGACCGCGAGCGTCCCGACGCCCGACAGCGCGAGCTCATGTGGCGCGAGCCCCGTCTCCGCGAGCGCGCGCGGCTGAAGTGCGACCGCCAGGACCAGGCCATTGATGTGGAAGCCCAGGGAAGACAGCACCAGCGCATCCACGCCGAGCATCGCCACGCCCAAGGCCACCACGATGGTCATCGCCAGCGCATAGCGCCGCCCGAGCAACAGCAAGGGGAGGGTGGCCACGAAGGCGATGAGCCCCAGGAACAACGCCTGGACGACGCCGCCCACGAGGAGCAGGGGCCGCAGCGCAGGGGCCAGTCGGTCCACGGAGGCGAGCAACGGGGCGCCGAAGAAGAGCAGCGCGAGCAGCCCATGCAGGGTGCACCAGAGCAGCGCGGGGCCCAACAACGGGCGGGCTTCGGCCAGTCGCTGGCGGAGCCTCTCTGCGGGCGTGAGGGTGGCGGGAGGCGTCCGAGACATCGCGCTTCCTGCTAGCCCGCTCGCGAGCGATGTTCAAGGAAGGACACGCGCCCGGTCGCCCCCTTGCGGTGGGAGCTTGTCCAGTCGAGGGGCAGGGTGGCCCGCCACGCGGCACGTCGCGAAGGGAGGACACGCACCCGGCCTCCCCTTGCGGTGGGCGCTTGTCCGGTCGAGGGATGACGCGGGCTGCCTGGCGGGACATCGTGAAGGACGGGCACGGGCGCTGCCGCCCCCATCCACCAGGGGCTTGCTCATCCACGGACTCACGCGGTCACCGACGGAACCTCGCGAAGGAAGGGCCTCGCTCGGTCGCCCCGTTCGTGGGTGCCTGTCGAGTCGAAGGGGGCGTGGGCTGCCCAGCGGGGCGTTGTGAAGGAAGGGGACTTGCCCAACGGACCCACGCGGTCACCGACGGAACCTCGTGACGGACGGCGCGGCGGTGCCAGGATGGGGGCATGCCGCCACGCAAGCTCCTGCGACACCTCGTCTGGCTGGAGTCCTTCACCGCCGCGGTGGAGGCCGGCAGCATCGACGCCGCCGCGGAGCACCTGGGTGTGGCGCGCTCCGTGGTGAGCGAGCACATCCGCTCGTTGGAGATGGCGCTCGCGGATGGCGCGACGCTGCTCGAGCGTGGCCCGGGACGCCGCCTCCAGCTCACCGCTCGCGGCGAGCGCCTCTTCGCCGGCACCCAGACGCCCCTGCACCAACTCGACATGAAGCGGCTGAGAGACCTCGCCAGCGCCGAGCCCGTGGTGCGCCTGGGCCTCAACCCCACGTTGTCGCTCTCCTTGCTGGGCAAGGTGGCCCAGGACGCGGCCGCCCAGGGACTCAAGCTGGTCCTCAGCTTCGGCGGACCGCATGAACTCACCCGCCAGGCTCAGACGCGGCAGCTCGACCTGGCCCTCGACTTCACCCCGCTGCCACCCCACGAGGGGGTCGAGTCCGAATCCCTGCTGCGCATGCCCTTCGTCGTCCTCGCGGGTCCCGGCTGCGCGCTGGCGAGCTCAGCCGCCTCCCGGCAGACCCTGCACGTGAGGGACCTGGAGGGTCAGCCCTTCGTCGATTGGCTGCGCGACGACCCCTATGGCGGCGCCAACAGCGCTCGCTTCGCGGCGCACGGCGTCACCGTGAGTGAGGTGGCCCGCGTCGAAAGCTTCCTGCTCCTCTACGAACTGCTGCGCGCCTTCAACGCCTGCGCGATTGCGCCCGACCTGCGCCGCATGCACCCGTTTCCCCCCGACATCCACGCCTGGCCTCTCCAAGAAGAAGAGCCCCAGGCCGTGGAGGTCGTCGCCCTCTGGCCCTCCGGCGCCTTGAGCCTGGGCGCATCGACGTTGCTCGACGGACTGCGTCAACCCGTATGAGCTCTCGTCGATAAAACGACGAAGACGTCGAATTCTGCCGGATTTCCGAATCCCAACTCCCTCTGTATCTTCCTGGCAACTGGAAGAATCCACCCGGAGTGTTCGGATATGACGCCAACGGAACTGACGATATCCCGCTTGCCCGCGCATCTGCGGCGCTACGTGGTGAGCCAGGACTATGCGGCGTATACGCCGAGAGACCACGCGGTCTGGCGCCACATCATGGGCAAGCTGCGCGGGCACCTCGCGGAGCGGGCGCACCCGGTGTACCTGGAAGGGCTGGCGGCGACGGGCATCGACGCCGAGGCCATTCCCAGTCTGGATGAGATGAACGCGCAGCTGTCGCGGTTGGGCTGGTCGGCCGTGGGCGTGCGTGGCTTCATCCCGCCAGCGGTCTTCACGGAGCTCCAGTCGATGGGCGTGCTGGCCATCGCCGCGGACATCCGCACGCACGAGCACATCGAGTACACGCCCGCGCCGGACATCGTGCACGAGAGCGCGGGCCACGCGCCCATCATCGCCAACCGCCGCTACGCCGAGTACCTCAAGGCCTGCGGCATGGTGGGCTTCAAGTCGATTGCGAGCGTGGAGGACCAGGCCGTCTTCGAGGCCATCCGCAACCTCTCGGTCGTGAAGGAGGACCCGAACGCGAGCGCCGACGAAGTCGCGCACGCGGAGGCGAGGTTGGATGCGGCGAGCGCGAGCCGGCGCTACGTGAGCGAGAGCACTCGCGCCGCGCGGCTGTACTGGTGGACGGCGGAGTACGGACTCGTGGGGAGTCTGGACCAGCCGCGCATCTACGGCGCGGGCATCCTGTCGAGCATCGGCGAGGCGGTGCACTGTCTGACGCCCGCGGTGCGCAAGCTGCCGCTCACCGTGGCGTGCGCGGACGCGGACTACGACATCACCCGGATGCAGCCGCAGCTCTTCGTGGCCCGCGACTTCGAGCACCTCTTCGAAGTGCTGGCGGAGTTCGAGTCCACGCTCGCGTGGAAGCGCGGGGGAGACTTCGGGCTGGAGGTGGCTCGCGAGGCGCGCACCGTGAATCACCTGGTGCTGGCGGATGGCCGCGAGGTGACGGGGCGGGTGAGGGAGTCCGTGGTGGCGCCCGGGCCGGTGGCGCCGGGGCTCACCTCGGCGCTGGTGCGGATGGAGGGCCCCATCATCGTGTCACGCGGTGGAAAGAGCGACGGAGCGCGGCCGTGGAACGGCGAGGCGCTGGTGGTCTTCGGTGCGGGCAGTCTTCCGGAGCGCGGTGCGTTCAAGGTGTCGCTGTCGAGCGGTCTGGAGTTGGAAGGCTTCGCCGCGGGCGGCGGCGAGGTGCTGGCGCTGCGGGCTCGACTGGGGGGCAAGGTGTTGCAAGTCCCAGCGGTGACGAAGCTCTTCCTCACCCCGCACCTGCCCTCGGTTGCGGGAGGGCCCGCAGACCCGGAGACGTGGGACCGGTGGTTCGGCGAGCTGGAGGCGTTCGCCGCGGGGGATGGTGAGGAGCAGGCCCGCGCGCGCAAGTCGATGGCGCTGCACCCGTCGCTCGCGGCGCTCTACCGCGAGGTGCGCACGTTGCGCGAGTCGGGGAAGGCCCGGCCGGAGCGCCTGTCGCAGATCGCCGCCGCCGCGACGGACTTCCAGGACGACTGGCTGCTTCGCACCGAGGTCGATGAGCTCAGGGCCGCTCGCGCCTGAGCGTGGAAACGACGAAGGCCCGGCCCCGCGCCATGCGCGGAGTCGAGCCCGTCCGTGCCGTCGTGGGTGTCCAGCGCCCGCGGCTCACTTCTCCTTCGAGGCAATCTTGCGCAGGGCCTTCTGGTCGCGGACGCAGAGGATGCGGCCGACGTTGCCCAGCACACCCTCGCGCTTCATCTCGTTGATGAGCGTGGACACGAACGAGCGCGACGCGCCCACCAGGTCCGCCAGGTCCTGCTGCGTGATGCCGCGCAGGTCCGTCTCACCGCCGTGGGGGCAGCGCTCGCCGTGCGCCTCCACCAGCGTCAGGAGCGTGTCCGCCAGCCGCGCGGGGACTTCCTTGAAGGTCAGCCCGAGCACGCGCTTGCGCAGCGCACGCACGCGCTCGGCGTAGGCGCGCACCACGTCCACCGCGAGGGCGGGGCGGGCCTCCAACTGCGCGCGGAAGTCGCGGCCCTCGATGCTCCACACCTCGGCCTCACCCGCGGCGATGGCCATCTCCTCGATGGGCGTGCCCTCGGGGCGGAACAGCTCGCCGAACAAGTCACCCGGGCGGAGGATGGACACCACCGAGCGGGTGCCATTCTTGCCAATGCGCATCAGCCGCACGCGGCCGGACTTGAGCAGATAGACGCGGTCCGTGTTGTCGCCGGGGCGGTAGATGGTCGAGTTGTGCGGGAAGGACTCGACCTTGAAGTACCCCTTGAAGTCGATGGCCTCCTGCCCCGGAACGAGCTTGTTCGCGGTCACCATCATCCCGGAGCTGGTCGCCTGGAGCGGCGCCACGACGTTGGAACCGATAGGGCCGAGGGGGCGATTGAAACCGTGCATGGCATTCACTCCGTGGAAGGAATCAGGGGAAAGCAAGGCCGCCTGCTTCGGCGGCAACGGGGCTTTCCAGTTCCAAGGAACGTGCCAGACGGGAATGAAGTGCTCCGGGGGGAACACATCCAGGAATGCCGGGTACTTAGCGCTAGAGGTCCGTAGCACCCACCTCGCTGTGTCCAAAACCTGAAACAAAACGTTCAAACAGTCTGATCAAGTTGAACGAATCGTTCAAAGCGGGTGCGTCACTGTCGCGGCCCGGACACTGTTCACGGGTCGTCCTTCACGGTGAACCCGTGCCCTAAAGGGTTCTGTCCCTGTGAAAGATTGTACTTCTGTAGTTTGCGCTCCAGGGTGGGTCGACTGATTCCAAGAATCTGGCACGTGCGACCCTTGTGCCCTTTGGTGACGGCCATGGCACGGGCGATGAGGAGCCTTTCGGCTTCATCGAGCGTGGGGATGAGGCTGGCGTCATCCACGGTGGGCGCGGTGAACATGATGTTGGAGGCGGAGGGGCGTCCTGCCTCCGGGGGCGGCGCGCTGTCGAGCGACGGCAGGTCATCACCGCGCAACACATCACCCGGTGCGAGGACCACGGCGCGGGTGAGGACGTTCTCCAACTCGCGCACGTTGCCGCGCCAGGGCAGCCGGGTGAGGCGCTCCATGACCTCGAGCGGAACGCGGGTGACGCGCTTGTGGACCTTCTCGTTGATGCGCTCGAGCAGGTGTTTGACGAGCAGCGGGATGTCCTCGCGCCGCTCGCGCAGCGGAGGAATCAGGAGCGTAATCACCTTGAGGCGCTGGTAGAGGTCCTCGCGGAAGCGGACGTGTTCGACCTCTTCGGCGAGGTTGCGGTGTGTCGCGGCGATGACCCGCGCGCGCAGCTTGATGCGCTTGACGCCGCCCACGCGCTCGAACTCGCGCTCCTGCAGGACGCGCAGGAGCTTGGCCTGGAGCATCAGCGACATGTCGCCAATCTCGTCGAGGAAGACGGTGCCGTCCTCGGCCAATTCGAACTTGCCGGGCTTGCCCGACGTGGCGCCGGTGAAGGCGCCCTTCTCGTGGCCGAACAGCTCGCTCTCCAGCAGCGTGTCGACGATGGCGGAGCAGTTGATGCCGATGAAGGGCCGGGGCTCGTCGTACGAATAGTTGTGGATGACGCGGGCGATGAGCTCCTTGCCGGTGCCACTCTCGCCGGTGATGAGCACGGTGGCGGCGCTGCCGGTGACCTTGCCAATCTCCTTCACCAACTGCTGCATGGAGGGGCTGGTGCCGACGATGTCGCCCAGCCGGACGGCGGCGTTCTCCCGGTTGACCTCGTCCGCGCGGCGCGACAGCTGGCGGTACTCGAGCGCGCGCTCGACGACCAGGTCCAACGCGGCCGGGTCCGGGAAGGGCTTGTGGATGTAGTCGAAGGCGCCCGCCTTCATCGCGCGAATGGTGGTCTCCATGTCGTGGTAGGCGGTGACCAGGATGATGCGGGCATCGCCGCACAGGCCCTTCATCTCCTCGATGATTTCCAGGCCGGTGCGGTCCGGCAGCATCATGTCGAGGATGACCACGCTGGGCATGGCCTCCTGGGCGGCGCGCAGGCCCGCGGCGGCGCTGGTGGCGGTGGCCACCTGGTAGCGGGGCTGGCCGTCGTGTTCTATCTCCTCGAAGTGCATCTTGAGCGTCTCGAGGAGCGACACGTCATCGTCGACGATGAGAAGGGTCTCCATGGCGTCCCTCTCAAGTGGCGAACGTCAGGGTGAACACCATGCCGGGCTCGGCGCTGCCCTCGGCGGTGACATCTCCACCTTGGCCCATCATGACCCGCCTCAGCGCGGCCAGGGACAGGCCCGCGCCGCGGGCCAGGCGTGAGCCGAAGGGCTCGAACAGGGTGCCGCTCTCCTCGGGAGGAAGGGCGGCGGCGGGGTCCTTGAGCACCATGAGCACCCGGCCCGGAGGGCCTCGGCGCAGGGCGACCTCCACCGCGCTGTCCTCGGGTTGGGCCATGGCGACGTTGAGCAGCACCTGGGCCAGCACGGGGCGCAACCGGTTGGGGTCCACGCGCACGCGGGGCAGGTCCGCCTCCTCATCCACGCGCACGTCGATGCGGCGCTCGGCCAGCTCCAACGCCACCATGCCCGTGGCCTCCTGAAGCACCGAGCGCAGCGCGTGGGCGTCCAGGTTGGGCGTCGTGTCCCGGCCGTACTCGGACAGGAGCCACAGCATGCGCTCCATGGTGCGAATCTCCCGGTTGGCGATGGTCAGCCGCCGCCGGTCCCGGTCCGACAGGCCGGTGTTCCGGGCCAGCGTCTGCACCGCCATCTTCACGGACGACAGCGGGTTGCGAATCTCGTGGCTGAGGGACGACGACAGCCGGGAGATCTGCACCGGGGGCGCGCCTTCCAGGAGGGCATTGAGGTCCTGCACGCACGCGGCGGCCTCGCCTTCCTCCAGCCCGAGTGTCAATCGCAGGGGCGTGGCGTCCTCGCCGCCCAGGTGCGCGGAGATGAACTCCACATGGCGGCGATGCCCGCGCGCCAGGGCGTCCAGTTCGCGAGCGCGCTCGGGCGAGACACCGAGCACCAGATGAAGCGGGCGGTCCAGGAGCTCCTCCGCGGGGCGGCGAAGCACGGGGGCGCAGTCTCCCTGCGCACAGGTCACCCGCAGGCCTGGAGTCCAGGCGAGCAATGCGGCTTGCAGGAGATGGGCGTTCATTGGTGGGTCCCGAACATACCGAGTAAGGTTCCGCGCTGTCCCCTTATGTCCCTCAACGCGCGTTTCCCGAAGAACCTTGTGTCGGTCCTCCTCTTCCTGTCGGGAGGTACCGCGCTGGTCTACGAGTTGGTCTGGTCCAAGTATCTCGGGAATGTCCTTGGCAACAGTGGCCAGGCGCACGCCGTGGTGCTCGCGACCTTCATGGGTGGCCTCGCGCTGGGGGCATCTGTCTTCGGGCGGACAGCAGACCGGGTGAAGAGTCCACTGGCGCTCTACGGTGTGCTGGAGTTGGGGGTCGCGCTGTACGCGCTCGTCTTCCCGTATGTGTTGGACGCGCTGGGGGCGATGTGGCTCTCGGTGGCTCCGGGCGTGCCGGATGGATGGCGCGTGGGGCCTCGGCTCCTGGTGGCGGCCTTGTCGCTGGTGGTTCCCACGCTGCTGATGGGCGGGACGTTGCCGGCGCTGGTGCGGCACTTCGCGGACAGCCTCTCGGGGGTGCAGCGCGAGCTGGCGCGGCTGTACGCGGTGAACAGCCTGGGCGCGGCGCTGGGCGTGTTCATCGCGGGGACGCGGCTGGTGCCCCTGTTGGGACTGTCGGCTTCGGCGAAGGTGGCCGCGGGGCTCAACGTGCTGCTCGCGGTGGCGGCGTTGCTGCTGGCCCGCAGGCATCCTCCGGCGTTGGCGCCCGGGGCTTCCGCGCCGGTGGCGGACGAGACGGCGAACGTGGCCTATCCCCGCGTGGCGGTGCGCGCGGCGCTGGTGGGGGTGCTGCTGTCTGGCTTCACCGCGATGCTGTACCAGGTGACGTGGATCCGCCTGCTGTCCATCGTCCTGGGCGCGTCGACGTATGCCTTCACGCTCATCTTGACGGCGTTCATCCTGGGCATCGGCCTGGGGAGCTTCTGGTTGATGACGCGGGCCCAGAAGACGGACCCGCTGCGGTTGTTCGGGCGCATGCAGGTGGCGCTGGTGGCCAGCCTGTGCGTCGCCTTGCCGCTGTATGTCCGGCTGCCTCACTTGTTCCGCACGGCGCAGTGGATGATGACGCGCTCGGTGGAGACGTGGCCGTTGTTCCAGTGGCTGACGTTTGGCTTCTGCTGCCTCGTGCTGCTGGTGCCCACGTTCTTCATGGGGGCGGCGTTCCCGGCGGCGGCGCGTGTGGCGACGGCGAAGGTGTCCGAGGTGGGGCGCGAGCTGGGCAGCGTCTACCTGTGGAACACGGTGGGGACGATTACCGGCTCCGCGCTGGGCGGGTTGGTGCTGATGCCGTGGTGGGGCATGGAGGGCAACTTCGTGGCGGGCGTGGTGGCGAACCTTGTCGCCGCGGCCCTGGCCTTCCACGCGGTGCCGGGCAGGCCCGCGAGTCCGGCGCGAGCGCTCTGGCCGGTAGGCGCCGCGGCGCTGCTGGCGGTGGTGGTGCTGGGCGGGATGAGCGGCTGGTCGCTGCGCCTGTCGGGCATTGCGTCCATCCGGTCTCACCAGAAGCCCCCGGAGAGCTACGCGAAGCTGGTCGAGGAGACGGAGCGCGACATCCGTCCGGTCTTCTACCGCGATGACACCTTCGCCACGGTGATGGTGGCGGACTATCCGGCGGCGGGGCTTCGGTTCATGAAGCTCAACGGGAAGATTGACGCGTCCAACGGCAGCGACGTGGAGACGCAGGTGGTGGCGGGGCACCTGGGGGCGCTGCTGCATCCTCGCGAGCCCAAGAACGTGCTCCTGGTCGGCGCGGGCGCGGCCATCACCGCGGGCAGCGTGCTGGCGCATCCGGTGGAGCGGCTGGACATGGTGGAGATTGCTCCCGCCGTCATCGACGCGGCGCGGCTGTTCAAGGATGACAACCGCAACGCGGTGGATGACCCGCGCACGCACGTGCACGTGGACGACGCGAAGACGTTCATGGCGCTGGCGCAGCGCAAGTACGACCTGGTCGTGAGTGTGCCCTCGAACCCGTGGGTGGCGGGGGTGTCCGGGCTGTTCACCCGGGACTTCTTCCAGACGGTGGAGCGGCACCTCACGGACGATGGCGTGCTGGTGCAGTGGATTCACACGTACGAGAGCAACGACGAGCTCATCCGGCTGGTGGTGCGGACCTTGCGGGACACGTTCCCGCACGCGACGACGTGGCTGGGGCCGCATGACCTGGTGCTCGTGGCCAGCCGCAAGCCGCTGACGGTCGATGCGCGGCGGTTGGCCGAGCGCATGGCGGCGCCCGATGTGAAGGCGGACCTGGAGCGGGTGGGGCTCACGGATGTGTTCGCGCTCTTGTCCAAGCAGGTGCATAGCGAGGACGGGCAGATTGCGTTCGCGGGCCCAGGGCCCATCAACACGGATGACCAGAACCTGCTGGAGTACGCCTCGCCCATCGCGTTCTTCGTGGCGAACCTGGACGTGCGGGTGAAGGACGAGCGCCGGTCGCCCGAGGGCAGCTCGAGGCTCTTCCTGGAGGAGTACCTGAAGGAACACCGGCCGACGCCGGACGAGGCGGCCCGGTTGTTCCGCAACATGGAGCGCTACCACGCGATGAACGACCCGCTCGTGCGGGGCGTGGCGGCGCTGTGGCGCTCGGTGGCGCCGGAGAGCCGTGATGCGGCGGTGGCGCTGGGCAAGGCGGCGCTGGCTCAGAAGGACCTGACGCTCGCGGCCTCGTTGCTCGAGCCCGAGATTGCCAAGGGCGCGCGGGAGCCCGTGCTCGTCGCGGCGTATCTGCGGCTCGTCACCGAGCAGACGTGGGCGACGCGGACGGCGTGGACGCCCGTGAATCCAATGCCCGCGCTGGAGTTGGGGCGCCTCGTCGCGGCGGAGCATCCGAAGGACACGGACCTGGCGCGAGCGGTGCGCGGCCTCTGTGATGCGCTGCCGCCGTCGGCGTGTGCGTCCACGGGGACGCCCGTGGCTTCGCCTCCCGTGCCGTGAGCAACGGAGCGAGCCCGAGCTGTGATGGCTTGGGCTCGGGCGCTCGCGGAGACCTTGTGATGGCCGCGCGCTACGGAGTCGCGAGCGCGTGCAGGAGGTTCACGTAGCCATCCGTCCAGGCGCGTCGCCCGAGCATCTCGGGTGTGGCGCCCACGGGTTGGAACGGAAGTTCCCGTGAGAGATTCGCGACCGTGTCCGGGTGCGGGCTCATCGCGAACCAGATGCTCGGTGAGCGGCCCGAGGCCAGCTCCTCCGCGGAGAGGCTCTCCGGCCGATTCACCAGCCCCGGCACGTTCAACTCCGCGCTCAGGCGCGTGAGCACGGGGACGAGATTGAAGAGTCGGCTGGAGACGTGGAACATCAACAGGCCTCCAGGCCGCAGCTTGCGCAGATAGAGGGCGATGGCCTCGCGGGTCAGCAGGTGCGTGGGGACGAAGTCACTGGAGAACGCGTCGAGGACGATGACGTCATAGCCCTGGTCCCTGGCCTCCTCCATCCTCAACCGCGCATCCCCCGCGAGCACACGCACATGGGCCTGACTCGAATCGAGCATGCTGAAGTGTCGCCGCGCCAGCCGCTCCACCTCGGGGTCTAGTTCGTAGAAGTCCCACGACTCACCGGGCCGCCCATACGCGGCGAGGCTGCCGATGCCCAGCCCGACTACGGCCACCTGCTCCCGAGGAATCAGCGGCGAAGCCATCACCCGGCCCACGGCCGAGCCCCGGTGGTAGTACGAGAGGGGCTCCCCGCGTTCTCCCGGCGCGAGGTTCTCGACACCGTGCACGGTGCTCCCATGCTGGAACAGGCGCAGCCCCTCCGCGTCCTTCACCGTGTACTGGCCATAGAACGTACGGGAGCCCTCCAGCCGCCCACGCGCGAGCGCCCATCCCGACATCGCGAGGGTTCCGACGACGAACACCGCGGCACCCGCGGAGACGTACGGCGCGAGCCGTGGAACTGGCAGCCCCTGGCCTCTCCGCGCGGCATCCCGGGCCGCCAGCCCCGCGAGGATGAGCAGCCCGGCGATACCGTGGTCCAGATATGGGAGCGCCAGCGAGCCCATCAGCAGGGGAATACCCAACGCGAGCAGCAGCGTCCCCGCGAGGCCCCCCAGCGAGACATGCAGGTAGAACGAACCGAGCAGCCGGGAGTCCGTGGGACGGCACCACACCAGGTTCCCGTGCATCAACAAGCACCCCACCCAGAGCACCGTGCTGTGGAGCACCAGCGATGGCAGCGACGTCTGCGCACGCGCCAACGTGAACAGCGCGGCCACGCCCGCGAGCACGAGACTGCCCACGGCCAGCCGATTCAACCCCGTGGGAGTCGGCGGCCGGCGCGAGAAGCAGACGATGAGCGTGAGCAGGTAGAGCGACAGCGGGAGAATCCACAGCAGCGGGATGGAGGCATCCAGCGTGAGGACGTTCGTCACCGCGAGCAGCAACGCATTGGCGCTCGCGGACAGAAGCAGCCACGTGAGACGCGAAGTCAGCGGAGCACGCGGCCCCGAGGCGGGTGACTCCACGATGTTCTCAGCCGCCCTCGCTTCGAGCGCTCCGGCCCGGACGTTCCGGATGCACAGCGCCGCGAGCAGCGCGAAGACCCCGTAGCCCACGTACCAGAGGAGCAACTGCGCCTCGAGGTCCAGCGCCGGCTCCACGATGAAGGGGAACGACAGCAGCGCCAGCAGCGCTCCCGCGTTGGATGTCCCGTAGAGGAAGAAGGGGTCTTCTCGCGAGGGATGCGACGTCCGCGTGAGCCAGCCCTGGGCGACGACACTCGTGGTCGACAGCGCGAGAAAGGGCCACCCGAGTGACAGCGTGAGCGTCAGCAGGATGGCGGCGACCGGGGGCAACTCGAAGTGACGGAGATGGAAGGGGAGGACCACCGCCGCCGCCAGCACGAAGGCGAGGTGCGCCCACCGATAGCGGCCTTGCAGCACACGCGGCGCGACGCGGCTCGAGTAGAAGTAACCCAGCAGCAGCACCGCCTGGTAGAACACGAGGCACGTCGTCCAGATGGCCGCGCTGCTCCCGTACGACGGCAGCAACACTCGGGCGACGATGAGCTCCACCTGGAAGAGCAGGAACGAACCGAGGAAGACCCAGAGTCGGAACGGCAGTCCGGTGCGCCAGCTCGACGAGGAATTCAGGGGAAGTGCCTCCATTCGCCTTTCCGAGGATGGCGGAGATTGAAGGCCGGTTGTAGCCCGGTGGTGGCGGCGGAGTGCCCCGGGAGTTACACTCAGAGCGAGGGCAGGCAGGCGACGCTCCGTCGGAGCATCCCCTTCCGGACCCTCCAGCGGGGCACCCAGACAGCCCGCGCTCGCTCGTACTCCTGCCCTCCAGGCGGAATTTCGGGCCTAACCTTCTGGAATCACTGAATATTTCGCCTATCCTCCCGATGACGGATGGAGGTGAAGGTGGGATCTCCCGTAGGGTGCTTGTGAACCCTGCGTCCCAGGGTGCGTTTCAGATTTCCGATTCCAGATTCCACCCCAGGAGAGTCCCCATGAAGGCGATCTCGAAGAAGCAGCAGCTCCGCAAGGCTCGTGGCCAGGGCATGACCGAGTACATCATCATCGTCGCCCTCATCGCGATCGCGGCCATCGGCGTGGTCACGCTGTTCGGTGACAACATCCGCAAGCTGTTCGGCGCCTCCGCCGCGGCCCTCGCGGGTAACTCCAACGTTCAGAACGACGGCGAGAGCTCCAACGCCCGTCTGAACAAGAAGACGATGAAGAACTTCGGCGAGAACAACTACTACTGAGCCTCGCTGGAAGGCATCGCGCTCGTCGCGAGTGTCTCCCCCCGAACGGCGGATGCTGGGTTCCTCCAGCTCCGCCGTTTTTCTTTTCGCGGGCCACGGTGTCCTGGCTGTCGTGCGGCGGGTCGCCCGGTGTTCTTCCGATGAACACGTGCGCTTGACCCTCACGCGACGTGAGGACTTAGTCATCTCATCCGAGGTGGAGAGAGATGGCCCTGACCGTCAGTCAAGTTGCTCGCCTGGCCAGAATCAGCGTCCGCACGTTGCACCACTACGACGCGCTCGAGTTGTTGTGTCCGTCTGAGCGCAGCGATGCGGGTTACCGGCTGTATTCGCGGGCGGACTTGCAGCGGTTGCAACAGGTGCTCTTCTTCCGGGAGCTGGGTTTCCCGCTGGAGGAGATTCGCCGCATCCTGGGCAATCCCGACTTCGACCTTCGCGCGGCTCTGCTCATGCAACGCCAGTTGTTGGACGAGCGCGCCGAGCGGCTGGACGCATTGAGGCACGCCGTGGATGCGGCGTTGGCCTCCATTGACCAGGGGACGCAGATGAGCAACGAGAAGATGTTCGAGGCCTTCGAGGGGGTTGATCCATCCCGCTACGAGGCCGAGGTGGTGGAGCGCTGGGGCAACACCGAGGCGTATCGCGTCTCGAAGCAGCGCACCGCGAAGTACCGCCAGGAGGAGTGGCGCCGTATCAAGGAGGAGTCCGATGGTGTCTTCCAGGGGCTGGCGGCGCTGCTCGAGGCGGGCCGCGCGCCCACGGAGCGGGAGGCCATGGACCTGGCGGAGGCGCATCGGCAACACCTCATCCGCTGGTTCTACCCCTGCACCCCGGACTTCCACCGGGCGCTGGGCGAGATGTACGTGAGCGACTCGCGCTTCACGGAGAACATCGACGGCAAGAAGCCCGGGCTCTCGCTCTTCACGCGCGACGCCTTCGTCGCGAACGCCGCGCGGCAGAGCCCTTAACCAGGGCGCGTGGTCGGACGGCGCGGCAGGGACATCAGCGCGACGAGCGTGGCGGCTCCGAGCAATGACAAGAACAACCCGAGGCGGAAGCTGATGGGTTGATAGTCGAAGCGGATGTGGTGCTCGCCAGGGCTCACGCGCACCGCGCGCAAGGCCAGGTTGGCGCGGTGGATGGGGACGTCCTTCCCATCCATCGTCGCTCGCCAGCCCGGGTAGTGGCTGTCGGACACGATGAGATAGCTGTCGTCACAGGCCTTCACCTTCAGCTCGAGGTGCTGGGCGCTCTGCCGCAGAGGGCTCACCGTTCCCTTGCAGGTAGGGCGCTCCAGCGGCTCTCCAGAAGACAGGAAGGCAATCTCCCGAAAGGGTTGGTCCGGGTCGAGCACCGCGTCCAGCGCCTCGTCGTCCGTGACGACGCGTGCGCGCTGGACGAGGAAGGCGTGAGGCATGGCGGTGCGCGAGCGGGAGAGCGTCGTACCGTCCTCTGCTTGATGCAGCAGCTCCAGGTCCTCGAAGGGGGGAGGTCCGTGGCGAAGGTAATGGGTGACGCCGGACAGGTCGTAGACGCCGCGCTCCCCCGCGAGGTGGAAGACATTGGAGCGCAGCGGCTCCGGAGCGCCGTAGCCTTCCAGTGCGGGCAGGCGCTCCTCCACGAAGCGGTTGGGCATGAGGCGGTCGAGGCTGCGCTCGATGGTGTTCGTCACCACGGCGCGCGTCGGGTCCTCGGGGCCTTCGATGTCCGCGCTGATGCGGCCTTGGTAGGGCGCGGGCAAGTGGGGGCGCAGGGAGAACGGCTGCCGCAGGGCTTCCCATGGGGTGTACTTGGGGATGCCGAGCAGGGAGTGCGCCGCGGTGAGCTCGAGAATCGCGAGCGCCGCCAGTCCATGCCGGACGCGGCGAGGCCGGGCGAAGGACCAGGGCAACAGCCAGAAGACGAGGACGGCGAGCCCCAACGCGAAGGGCACCCAGGGCGCGCCGGCTTCGGCGGAGGCTCGCATGGGGAGCTTTCGCACCAGGGGACCGCTGACGGCGATGGCCACGCCCATGCCGACGAAGGCCAGGGCTGCCTTCCACCTGGAGGGAGGCATGGTTCGCGCGAGCCGGCCCATCGCGTCCAGTCCGAAGGCGGAGAGGACCGCGAAGCAGAAGGCCGCGCCCACGAAGTACTTCGCCGGATAGCGGAAGAGGGAGAAGGGGGGAATCGTCTGGATGAACCACGCGGCCGGCGGCAGGTGACGTCCCAGGCTCAACATCACCAACCCGAGTGCGCCCACCACGAAGGGACGAATCCGGCGCGGGCCGTGGAGTCCACCCAGCACCGCGAGTGCGCAGGGCAGGGTGCCGAGGAAGAGGTTGAGGATGAACCACTGGTCCTCGCCCCAGTACCTGTCACGAGGCCAGTCCGCGAGTGGCCACACGGTGGAGAGGACTTGAGGCCAGGAGACGGACCATGCGAGCTGCTCGGACCAGCCGCGTTGCGCGCGGAGGGAGTTGCGCGCGAACTCGGCGGCGGGAAGCAACACGACCGACGCGAGCAGGATGGACAGGATGAAGCCCGCGACGACCCGTGCGACGCTGAGGGCACGCGCGCGCATCGTGAGCGGCCATGTGGCTGGCGATGCACGTCCTTCTGTCCGCGCTCCATCCATGGAACCGGAGGGGCTCTCATTCACCCAAGGGGGAGCGGCGGGGATGGACTGCTGCGCCTCGGCTGTGAGTGGGCCGGACGGTGGCTCGCGAAACGCAGGCTCTTGCGCGGAGGCCCTTTCCGGGGGCGGTGGACTTGAGGTCGCGGGGCCATCGGCGATGGTGGCGAGCAGCGGGGTGTCGACAGTTCCTGGGGCCTTGGCTGCTGCGCGTACGGGACGTTCAGTCGCAGTGCACCCGAGCGCGGCGACGAGCACCGCGACGATTCCCTGCCACAGCGTGGTCTCCGGTGAGCCCGCGAACAAGGACAGCGCGGAGGTCACCGCGAGGAGCACCAGCGGCTTTCGCCCGGGGCGTGAGGCGAGGTCCGTTGCTGCGAGGACGATGAAGCCACTCCACGCCGTGGCATCCACGACATTCTGTTGGATGCCCAGGTCCGTCATCATTGGCGACAGCCCGAACATCGCGCCCGCGACCAGCGCGGCGGGCCACGAGGCACGCAGCCTGCGCGCGAGGAGGAACACTCCCACGGCCGCGAGCGCCGCATGCGCGATGTGCATCACCGTCATCGAGGCGATGGGACCCGCGAGCAATACCGCCACCCAGCGCGGCGGATAATACACCTGCGAATACAGGGTCGCGGCGAACGGCTGGCCCAGTCGCAGATACGGATTCCACAGCGGCACCTCCCCCGCGTGCAGCGACTCGAGCAGGAAGGCCGAGTCCGGGAAGAAGATGCGGAACACATCCCGCCCCGCGAGCAGGCTCCCGCTGAGCACGGGGCTATAGGCGAACGCGAGCAGGGCCAGCAGCCCCGCCACCGAGAGGAGCACCTTGCCCCAGGGAGTCGAACGACCGCTCATGGATGCCCCGCCGCGATGGTGCGTTCGCGGACCCACAGGACGTAGTTCCCGTCGCGGCTCTCCTCGCGCCAGCCGCCTCGTGCGCGCAGGCTGTCGAGCAGGATGTTGCCCGGATTGCCCGACTCCCAGAGCAGGTAGTCTGGGTCATAGCGCGTGAGCGCCTCCTCCCATCCCGGTTCACCCCAGACGAGCTTGTCGTGGTCCTCGTGGATGGACAGGGGGAACGGGTCGTTCCGGCTGTCGATGAACACCTTGTAGTCCGGCCCCGCGAAGTAGGAGATGGGACCGCCGATGACAAAGGGATTGAGGACTCGTCCCGGTGGTTGCTTGCGCAAGGCCTCCAGCGCACCGAGCGGAATCACCGCGCGATTCACTCCCTGCTCGAGGGTTCTCGGGCTCGCCAGGTGAACGCCGGTCAGCGCCACCAGCGCCAGTGCCGGCCAGAGGATGTTGCGCGAGCGCAGACTCCAACCCTCGATGAACAGGTCGAGTCGCTTCAACAGCCCCGGCGTGGTGGCGGGAGCCTCCCCTCGAGATTGCACCGCATGCTCCATCAGCGCGAGCGCCAGCAGGACCGCGGCGAATGGCGCATGCCGTTGGACCTTGATGGCCGCCACGCCCAGCACAGCGGCGGGCAGGAGGATGGCGAGCTTGCGCACGGGCGCGCCGCCCACGGCGAAGAGCGCCGCACCCGCGAGCGCGAGGTAGGCCCAGCTCGCTCGCAGGTCCATGTTCAGCGGGCGCCACTCGACGATTCCCTGCGTGGATGACAGCAGGGAGTGTTGGAGCGGATAGAGGTAGATGCGCGGACCATCTGGACCGAGCCCCGCGGCCAGGAACATGGCCACGGCGAAGCCCACGGCGCGCGCGGCTCGTCGGCGTGTCTCCACACCAGGGGTATCCAGCGCCAGCCCCACGGCGCTGGCACCAAGGAGCGCGGGGCCCAGCAACCAGCTCCCGTGCAGATTGGCCCACGCGGCGCCGAGCAACGGAAAGAACCAGAGGACCCGCTCATTCCCCGTGCGCCATGCCTGGACGCCGAGGACGCACGCGGTGAAGAGCAGGTGCCCCAGGTGGAACGGGCGCTCCTGGGGCCACGTGGGGGCATGGACGGCGAGGATGCAGCCGAACGCGGCCAGGGCGACCAGTCCCCTGTGTCCCGCTGAGGCCTGGCCCAGGGCCGTCCAGAGCAGGACGGCGTTGGACGCCACGAGCGCGGCGATGAGCATCGCGGGCCCGGCGGCTCCCAGGGTGTGGATGAGGGCGATGCACAGGACGCCGAAGCCCCACTCATGGGGAACCCAGCCGGCCGTGCCGGTGACGCTGAACGGGTCCACGCGGGTGAAGCCGTGCTCCAGGACGAACCGGCCTCCGGCGAGGTGGAAGAAGAGGTCGAAGTTCTTGAGTGGCGACAGGCCCAGCCGCACCGCGAGCACCAGGGCGGCGAGGGCTGCCGGCCCAGGGAGGACGGCCCGCATTCGCATGGGGACTTCAGCCTACCTGGGGCCACCCGGCCTGTCATGGTCCGCTCCCTCGGTCCGGTGAGAAGCGTCCATGTCCTTCAATGACTGTCGTGCTCCTGTTGCCGATGGGGACCGCCGAGCCCGCCCCGACGTCTGGCATTCGAGTGACGACACACCTGGAATCGGGTAGCCCAGGCACACCCTCGGGGTGGGTTCTCGAGGTCATGGATGCACACACTGTGAAAGCCGGACTTCGTGCTATGACGGGGACCGGTCATGGAAGGTCGCCTGCTGCTGAAGAACTGCGCCGTGTTCCGGGCGGATGGACGGGTCCGGCGTGGGATGGCCGTGGTGGTCGAGGACGGTGTCATCCGCCGTGTCGCGCCGGATGCCCAGGTGCCTGTCCTTCCGGGTGACTGGGAAGTGGCCTGCCGGGGACGGCTCGTCGCCCCGGGCCTGGTGGACAGCCATTCCCATCTCGTCAACGGCCAGCTCCTTCCGCCCAACGGGCAGTTCCTCCTGCTTCCACCTCGCGAGCGGCTGGAGCGCATGCGCCGCGTGGCCCGGCACGTCACCTCCGAGGATGTCGAAGCCCTCACGCGATTCGCCGCCGCCCGAGCGCTGCGCGACGGTGTCACCCTGGTCATCGAGCACCTGGCCTGCCTGGACGTGGCTGGGGGACTCGCGGCCCAGGCCCGCGCCGCGGAGAGCGTGGGCCTCCGGCTCGTGACGAGCCACTCCACCCACAGCATGGACGGGGCCTCGCAGGCCGATGGCTGGCTCGAGGCCAACGCGGACTTCGCCCGACGCCACGCGAAGCACCGGCTGGTGCGTGGGGCCCTGGGCTTCCACGCTTCCTATACCTGCGAGGACTCGCTCCTCTCGCGCATCGCTCGCCTGAGCGCCGAGCTCGAGGTCCCCACCGTCTTCCACCTCGCGGAGAACGAGGACGACCTCAGCACCACGTATGCCCGGCATGGGCAGCGCGTCGTCTCCCGCCTGGATGCGATGGGGTTGCTCGGTCCTCGGGCCATCGCGGGGTATGCGCGCGCGCTCGACAGCGCGGAGGTCGCGCGCCTCGAGCAGAGTCAGACGTTCGTCTCGCTGGCGGCCCGGGGTGTGCGGACGCTCGAGCGCGGCACGGACCCGATGGAGGCCATCCTCCTGCGCCTGCACCTGCTCGGACTGGGCACGGGCGGACACGGCACGCTCCAGGACGAACTGCTCGCGGCGCTCGTCGGAGTCCTGCGCATCTCCCGCGCCGGGCACCTGCCCGACGTGGACAGCACGCTCGCCCACCTGCTTGTCAGTGGTCCCGCGGAGCTGTGCACCCGCTTGTTCGGTCTGCCCTCGGGCACCGTCGAGGAGGGCAGCGTCGCCGACCTCGTTGTCTATGACTCCGTGCCCGCCGCCGACCCGGAGACCGGTTACTCACCGTATCTGATTGGTCAGCTCTCCCGTTCGCCCGTGGCGTGGACGGTGGTGGATGGCCGCGTCCGCGTGCGTGAGGGCCAACTCCTCGGCACCGACTACGTGGACGTGTCCCGCGCCGCGACCGAGGCCCTGGAGCGCGTCTGGTCTCGCGCGCGGCTGGGAAGCTGATACAGGGGGGGGGCCATGCCCACCCTCGTGGACACGCTCCGGACCGCGCACGCCCGACGCGGTGCCTTGTTGAACGATGCGCGCACCACCGCCTTCCGAGTCGTCAACGGCGAGGCGGATGGCGTCCCCAACGTCACGGTGGACCGCTTCGGTGGCTTGTACGTCGTCAGCCTCTACCGCGACTTCACGGCCTCGGAAGAAGAGGCGTTGCTCGACGCCGCGATGGCCGCATGGGCGCCGGCGAGCCTCTACCTCAAGCGACGTCCGCGAGAGGCCCGCGTCCTCGCCAACGTGGCCAAGGAGACCCTGGCGCCGGAGACGGCCGCGCGCGGCGCTCCCGTGGAGTCGCTCACGGCGCTCGAGAATGGCGTGTCCTTCCTCATCCGCCCCGGGCAGGGACTCTCGGTGGGGCTCTACCTGGACATGCGCGACACCCGGGCGTGGCTTCAGCAAGAAGCCAAGGGCCTCACGGTGCTCAACCTGTTCGCGTACACCTGTGCGTTTGGTGTCGTCGCCATGGTCTCGGGCGCGAAGCGGGCGCTCAACGTGGACGCGAGCCGGCGCGTGCTGGAGTGGGGCGAGGAGAACGCGCGCCTCAACGCGCAGTCCGTGGACCGCTACGACTACATCGCGGGCGACGTCTTCGATTGGCTCAAGCGGCTGGCGAAGAAGGGGGAGACCTTCGACCTCGTCGTCTCGGACCCGCCGTCGTTCTCCAACACGAAGGAGGCCCGCTTCTCCGCCGCGCGGGACTACGCCCGCCTGGCCGAGGCCGCCGCGAAGGTCGTCTCGCCCGGGGGCAGACTGGTCGCTTGCTGCAACCACGCGGGCCTGCCCATGAAGCGCTTCGAGTCCATGGTGTCCGAGGGGATTGCCCTGGCGGGCCGTCAAGGCCGCGCGTTGAGCTCCTCGGGGCCTTCTTCCCTCGACTTTCCGAGCGCTCCTGGACAGGAGCCGGCTTTGAAGGTCCACGTCGTCCAACTTCGTTAGCGCCAGGCCCCCTGGCACGGGTAAGGTCGGGACGTCATGTCTCCCGTCGCACCGCAGCAGCGTGAAGCCGGCCGCTTTGGCAAGTACCGGCTCATCGACCGCATCGCCGTCGGAGGGATGGCGGAAATCTTCCTGGCGCAACAGGAAGGTGAGGACGGGCGCGAGTCGCCCGTGGTCATCAAGCGCATCCGTCCGCACCTGTCCAAGCACGCGGCCTTCGTGAAGATGTTCCTCAACGAGGCGCGGCTGGCCGCCCAGCTCAACCACCCCAACGTGGTGCAGATTCACGACCTGGGGAAGATCGCCGATAGCTACTTCATCGCGATGGAGTACGTGGCCGGGCGGGACATGCGGCGCGTCGTCCCGAAGGCGGAGGCGCTCGGGATTCCCTTCCCGCTGGTCTACGCGATGAAGATTGCCTCGTGTGTCTGCGCGGGCCTGCACCACGCGCACACGAAGGTGGACCTGTACGACAACCCGCTCAACATCGTTCACCGCGATGTGTCGCCGGAGAACATCGTCGTCGCCTTCGACGGCTCGGTGAAGATTCTCGACTTCGGCATCGCCAAGGCCTCCAATCAGGTGAGCCAGACGCGCACGGGCGAGGTCAAGGGCAAGCTCAGCTACATGAGCCCGGAGCAGTGTCTGGGCAAGGCGCTGGACTGCCGCAGCGACGTCTTCTCGCTGGGCGTGGTGCTCTACGAGTGGCTCACGGGCTTCAAGCTCTTCACGGGCGAGTCCGAGGTCGCCGTGATGCGCAGCATCACCGAGGGGAAGATCTACGCGCCCTCATACTTCCGCGAGGACCTGCCGGAGCGCGTGGAAGTCATCCTGATGAAGGCGCTGGAGCGGGACCGCGAGCGGCGCTACCAGACGGCGGCGGAGATGCAGCGCGACCTGGACGACTTCCTGGACGCGTACGACTTCACGCCCACGCCGCTGCACCTGGCCAACTTCATCAAGCAGCTCTTCGAGGAGGAGCTCCAGGAAGAGACGCGGAGGGCGCGGACGCGGGCCGCCACCGCGCCGACGTCCGAGGAGGCGCTGGAGCTGTCGGAGGTGGTCTCCGCGATGGAGACGGCGAGTCCTCCCGTCGTGTCCGAGCCGCCGCCCGCCGTCACCGCGCCCCTCACCATTCCTCCGGGCATCGCCGCGCTAGCGCCGGGTGGCTCCGACGAGCGCACCGAGCCGCGCATGCTCGCCGTGCCGCTCACCGCCGAGCTGCTGGAGGCGCTGGAGTCGGTCGCGCGCCGCAATGCCATTCCGCCCGGGCGCATGGTGGCGGAGCTTCTCGAGTCCTGGCTCAAGTACCGCTGACATGCCCCGGTTGAAGCTGACGCTCGAGTACGAGGGCACGCGGTACGTGGGCTGGCAGATACAGGCCAACGGGCGCTCTCTCCAGGCGGTGTTGGAAGAGGCGCTGGGCAAGCTGCTCGGGGTCGAGTCCGTGTCCGTCCGCTCCGCGGGTCGCACGGACGCGGGGGTGCATGCGACGGGGCAGGTCATCTGCTTCGACACGGAGCGCACGCTGCCGATGAAGGCGTATGTCCAGGGGCTCAACGGCATCCTGCCCCCGGACGTGGCGGTGGTGAGCGCGGAGGAGGCGCCCGAGGGGTTTGACCCGAGGCGCTGGTCTCGAGGCAAGCGGTACCGTTACCGGGTGAACAATCGCCGCACGCGTTCTCCGCTGTTGCGGACGACGCACTGGGAGGTGTTCACGCCGCTCGACGTGGAGGCCATGCGGCGCGCGGCGGTGCACCTGGTGGGCCGGCATGACTTCTCCGCGTTCCGGGCGTCGGACTGCCAGGCGAAGCACGCGGTCCGCGAGGTGCGGAGCCTGCGCATCGAAGGGGAGGCCGGAGGGCCCATCGCCTTCGTGGTGGAGGGCACGGCCTTCCTCAAGCACATGGTGCGCAACCTCGTGGGGACGCTGGTCGAGGTGGGCAAGGGCCGCAGGCCGGAGACATGGGTGGCGGAGGTGCTGGCCTCCGGGGACAGGAAGCGGGCGGGCCAGACCGCGCCTCCCCAGGGACTGGTGATGGAGGAGGTCTTCTACGGGGACGGCCCGCCTCCCCGTACGACTGGCGGCGAGGCAGACGAGGACGAGGGCTGAACTGGGGTAGTGTTGGCGGCCGTGAGCACCAAGACGAGTACCCTCGAGCCGCTGCGCGTCCGTATCCGCCGATTCCAGTTCATCGTGGGACTGGGTTTCATCGCGCTCGTCGCGGGCTCGGCCCTGAGCGTGTCCCTGACGTTGCGCCTCAGCCTGCGGGTGCAGGCGCTGCCGTTCATGCCCCTGAAGGTTCTGGCGGCGGTGTTGCTGGAGAACCTGTGGCTGCTCGGCGTGCTGCCGCTGCTGTGCTACGGCGCGGGCCGGGTGATGGAGCTCAAGCCCTGGCACACGGCGGGTGGCGCGGCCGTGTCGGGTTCGGTGTTCGTCCTCGCGCTGGGCTTCGTCCAGGGCGGCGTGGACTCCCTGTGGTTGGGGGGACTGGGCTCGGTCCTGAACGTCGCGGCGTTTGGCGTGGGCATCGTCGTGAGCGCGCGGGCGCTGATGATGGGCCGGGCGGCCGCCGCGCGTCAGTCGGTGCAGACGCAGGCCAAGGCCGAGGAGCGCAAGTCCGAGTACGACGAGTTCCTCCGCGCTGCGGAGCAGGGTGGGGCGCGTCTGGAGCAGCGCGAGGCCCAGAACGCCGCCACGGCGAACGCGGCGGGGGATGCAGCCGCGCCCGTTGCAAGCGAGAACACCGCGAGCCCCGTGGAAGTGCCCGCTGCCAGCGAGAGTGCGTCCGCGTCCACGGTGGAGAGCCCGGGGCAGGTCGTCCACCTGCCCGAGCAACCCGCGTCCGCTGCTCCTGCTCCAGCGGAGTCTCCCGACGCGACGAAGACTCCAGCGGCCTGAGGCACGGCGTGTCCGCGGGCAAAGAGGTTGTAACCCCTCTGCCCGCGGGACGATGACGTCAGGTGCCGGTGGCGCCCGCGGGACTTGCCGGCACCACGGGCGCGGACGTGTGGCTCTCCGCCGCGTCGGCCTTGGCGATGCGCTCGTCCAGCTCCGCCGTCAGCCGCTCGAAGGCCTCCTTGCCGATGGTGGCGGACTGGTATGACTTGAGCAGCGCCTCCTTCTCGACGATGAGCATGCGGCGGACCGCTTCCTGGTGCTCCTCCTCGTGGAAGCGCATCGACTGCTGCTTGAGCTCGGTGAGCTCCTTCTCCGTCACGCTCTCCTTCTCCTGGTAGTCCTTCTCGAGCTGGGTCAGCACGTCGCCCGGAATCTCGCGGGAGCGGCGCATGCCCTCCAGCGCGGCGAGCGCGGCGTGGATGGCGCCCAGGCGTCCTCGAGCGAGCTCGTACTGCTCCTGGTACGCGTCCTTCAGCCCGGTGATGCCCAGCTTGCGCAGCAGGGGTGCCATGGAGAGGCCCTGGATGATGATGGACAGCACCACCACGCCGAACGTCATGTTCACCAGCAGCTCGCGGTGCGGGAAGTCCGGGGGAAGGCTGAGCACCAGCACCATGGAGATGGCTCCTCGCAGACCGCTCCACGTGAGCACCGCGCTCCAGGACCAGGGGAGCCGCTCGGACGTCAGCCTCAACAGCGCGGACATGCCGTACACCACCACCGCGCGTCCCACGAGCACGGCCACGTAGGCGGCGAGGATGGGCTTCCACGAGGCGAGCAGCGAGCCCAGCTGCACCTCCATGCCGATGAGGAGGAACACCACCGAGTTGAGCGCGAAGGACCAGTACTCCCAGAAGCTCTCCACCGCGACGCGTGTCGTGGGGCTCATGCCCTCGTGCGTGGCCCAGTTGCCGCAGAGCATGCCCGCCACCACCGTCGCGATGACGCCTGAGTAGTGGAAGTTCTCCGCGATGACGAACGAGCCGTAGGCCGCGATGACGGTGCAGGTGATTTCCACCATCGCGTCGTCCACGCGCTGGATGACTCGCGCGGCGATGTAGCCCACCAGGCTGCCCACCAGCATGCCCATGCCCACGACCTTGACGAAGTTGAAGGCCGCGCCGCCCAACGTGAAGTTCCCGCCCGTCGCCACCGCCACCACCAGCGTGAAGAGCACGACGGCCGTGCCGTCATTGAGCAGGCTCTCTCCCTCCACCAGGATGAGCAGCCGCTTGGGCGCCCCCAACGACTTGAACAGACCCACCACCGCGATGGGGTCCGTCGAGACGATGACCGCCGCGAACACCAGCGCGGGAATCAGCCCGAAGCCCTCCACCGCGTTCATCCCCTCCACCCACGGCGACAGGATGAGCGCCGTCAGTCCCGCCGACGCCGCCACACCCGGAATGGCCATGGAGTGGATGGCGAGCTTGTTCTTCCAGAACTTGCGGAACTCGACGTGGAACGCCGCCTCGAAGAGCAGGCCCGGCAGGATGATGGCGAACAGCAGCTCCTTGGTGAGATGCGGCGGCTCGAAGGCTCGCACCGCGCCCAGCGTCAGCCCCGCCACCACCAGAGCCACCGTGTAGGGAATCTTGAAGTATCGCGCCGCGATGGCCACCGCGGTCGCGACTGCGAAGATGAGGACAAAGGCCAATTCGAAGTGCATCGTTCCTTGCCTGGTTTGACGTCAAACGTTCCAGGGACACGTATAGCGCAGATGCGTGTCAGGACGATGGCCCCCCATGGGAAACAGCGTGGCGGGTGCTCGATTACCCGCCTCCCAGCAGCGGCTCGAAGAGGACACGAGGGTCCAACCCTGGGGGGAGTCCGGAGACACCGCCATCGTTCACCTCGATGACGGCCCAACCGCCGTCCTCGAGCATGGCGACGTCGAGCGAGAAGAAGGGCGAGTCGATGCGGCGGCCCAGGGGCTCGAAGGCGGAGAAGTCCGGCGTGTCGACGTCGAACTCGTGATGTTGCTCGGCGGCGAGCAGGCGCCCCCGCCCGAAGAAGAGGCGGAACTCCAGGTGCGCGGGGCCCGTCGGGGTGCGGCCGTAGACCTTGAGGGGCAGGTACTTGCGGACGACGAGTCCCCGCTCGAAGCGCTCTCCTCGCTCCTCCACGAGGTTGGCGCAGATGCGCGCGAAGTCCTCGCGCGTGGCGCGGGCAGGAACGAAGCAGGCCTCCTCCCAGCGCTCCTTCGCGGACTTCACGTGGTCCTTGAGAATCCACGGTGAAGGTCCGAGCGCCTGCGCCGCCCGCCACGCTTCGTCCGCGTCGGTGCCCTCCGTCCAGATGGAGCGCGCGGTGTAGCGTGACAGGTGGGGGTACCAGAGCGGCAGGTACAGCGCGGCCGCGTACTGGTCCGGCGCGGTCAGCAGCCGGTGTCCGCGTTCAGAGAGGGCCTCGGCGAGCGTGCCGTACTCCTCCTCGGTGAGCATCCATCCGCGATACAGCAGCCGCAGCCCGCCGCGCTCCGGCACGGCCTCGAGCGCGTGCTCGGCGTTCCCGTTGAGCAGCGCGGCCAGGTCCACTTGATAGGTGTCGAAGCCGAGGGACTCCGCCGCCTCCGCTTCCACGTCGAACGTGTCGTACTGCGTGGGGTTTCGCCCGAAGAGGACGGCTCGTGCGTGGGAGGGCATGGTCAGCGTCCTTCCCGCGTCGTGGAGCCTGTCCGTGGGCTCGTTGTGTCGAGTGCCGCGAGGAGGGCGATGAAGCGGAGACAGCCACCAGCACGTTCAGCGGCGGGCATGCACGGCCTTTCGTCCACGAGGGCGCGCCATCCTCGCCGCGAGACAGGGGAGGGGCGCAAGGGCGTTGCTGGACGAGGGCATTTCCGGGGCCTGACGCGTCGGCGGTGGATTCTCACGCTCGAGCGCGCGCTCGGTTCCGGGAAACAGAGGGTGCTTTTCGTGCCCGACTTCTCCGCGAAGTGAAGCCTGACGAAAGCACGCCGAGCCCGCTCCGGAAGTGCTCCGGAGCGGGAGACGTCATCGGCCTACGGGTAGCAGGCCGCCTGCCGCAGACCGGTATCCTCGGGCAGCCCCAGGGACACGTTGAAGTTCTGCACGGCCTGGCCGGCCATGCCCTTCACCAGGTTGTCCAGCGCCGCCATGACGGCGACGGAGCGGCCCTTCGTCGCGACGGAGATGTCGCAGAAGTTGCTGCCCGTGACGGCGGCGATTCGCGGCGTGCCCTCGACGATGCGGACGAACTTCGAGCCCTCGTAATAGCGGCGGAACTTGTCCGTCAGCGACTGCGTCACCACCGCGCCGCCGTGCTCGGGCCACTCGAACTGCACGGTGGCGAAGATGCCGCGCACCATGGGCGCCGAGTGCGGCACGAAGGCCAGACGGTGGCGCTGGGCGCCGTGGGCCACCAGCATCACTTCGACTTCGGCCTCGTGCTGGTGCTCCAGTGGCTTGTACGCGCGGAAGTCATGCGCGCGGGTGGGGTGGTGCGTGCCCTCGCCCGGCAGGGAGCCGGAGCCGGAGGAGCCCGTGACGCCCGTCACGGCCAGCAGGCCCAGGCCCGGCGTGGACGCGATGGGCAGGAGCGCCAACTGCACCGCGGTGGCGAAGCAGCCCGGGTTGGCGATGCGCCGCGCGCCCTTGAGCTCCTCGCGCTTCCACTCGGTGAGGCCGTACGTGAAGGTGCCCAGCAGGTCCGGCGCCGGGTGCGGCCGGCCATAGGCGCCCGCGTACCGGCCCGGGTGGTCCAGACGGAAGTCGCTGGACAGGTCCACCAGCATCACGCGGTCGGCCAAGCCCACCTCGGCCCACTTCTTCTCCAGCGCGAGGAACTGGGTGGCGAGCTCGCCATGGCCCAGCGCGCTGAACACCACCGGCTGCTGCGAGTCCGCCAGCCAGCGCCAGTCCGGCTCCGCCTCGAAGCGCGCGTCCACCAGCCCGCGCAGGTGCGGGTGCACCTTGTGGACGGGCTCGCCCGCGTGATGACGGGACACCACGCGGATGCCCGCGACCGCCGGATGGCCGGAGAGAATCCGCAAGAGCTCGCCACCGCCGAAACCGGAGGCTCCCAGGATGTAGATATGCGCCCGCGTCATGACTTCCTCCCCGCACCCAGCTTGGGCGCGAGCTTCTCCAGGATGAGACCACCCAGTGCCGCCGCGTCCGCGCGAGCGTTGCGCGCGGGCACTCCCACCACCTGCTCCACGAAGCGCACGCCCACCGCGTTGTCCGTGGCCGGTCCCGCCAGCACGTCCACGTCGATGCCGTACGTCTCCTTCAGGTGCCGCACGCCGCCGGCCGCGCCCACCGGGTCGTTCGCGCACATCACCCACGCGCCCGCCAGGCTCTTGAGCTCCGGGTCCGCCAGAATCGCCTGGACGCCGTACTCACCCATGATGCCGTCACCCGTCTCCGCGACGATGACGTCCACCTCCGCCGCCGCCATCTCGGAGAACAGCACCCGCGCCACGCGCGCCGCCGTGCGAGGCCCCGTGCAAACGATGCCCGCGTCGGTGAAGTCCATCACCACGTCCGCGCCGGAGTCCTGCATGCTCAGCGTGTCGCGCATCAGCGACACACCCGTCAGCTTCGCGCCGCCCACGCGGTAGCCCGCCTGGGCCAGCTTGCGCACCATGGCGCTGGCCGCATACGTCTTGCCCGCGTTCATGCACGTGCCCACGACGTAGACGACGGGGCACTTCACCGGGGCCGTTCCGCCCTTCAGCGCGCCCGAGGAGATGTGCGCCGGCTGGCCCTCGCGCGACATCAGCTCCGGGAACTCCAGCACCTGACCCAGCACCTCGGCCTCGAAGGGCATGCCCACGCCCGGGTTGTGCGAGGTGCACTTGCCGATGACGCCGCCCATGTTGAGCACGTTGAGCTTCTGGCCCACCGTGACGGACTCCGGCACCACGCCCTCGTAGCCGTGCAGCGCGTTGCGGTGCCCCAGGGCGCCCACCATGATGTCGCCCGCGTGCAGCGTCACCAGCCGGCCGTGGCAGTCCTCGAGCTGGTTGTAGACGCTCTTCTCGCCGTGGATGCGCACGGCGATGACGGCGCCTTCCTCGGCTTTGACCTCGGACGTGAGGTGAACCGTGCGGCCCAGGCCCAGGTTGCGGGTGACGCTTCCGACCTTGTCGACGAAGACCTTCATGATGTCAGCCTCCCTTCGCCCGGTGCGAGAGCATCTGCGCCACGCCGTACAGCTTGGCGAAGCCCGCCGCTTCCGAGCCTGTCCACAACACGTTGGCCTCTCCGTACGTCGCCACCTTCGCGTCCATCAGCGAGTGCGGCGAGCGCACGCCCTCCACCACCATGGAGCGCGGGTGAATCATCAGCCGCACCTCGCCCGTCACGCGCTCCTGCGAGGACGTGAGGAACGCCTCCAGGTCCTTCACCAGCGGGTCGAAGAAGTGGCCCTCGTGCAGCAGCGAGCCGTAGAGGTTGCCCACGGTCTCCTTCCAGAAGAGCTGCTTGCCCGACAGCACCAGCTTCTCCAACTCGCGGTGCGACGTGATGAGCAGGTGCGCCGCGGGCGCCTCGAAGCCGACGCGGCCCTTGATGCCGAGGATGGTGTCGCCCAGGTGCACGCCCCGGCCGATGCCGTACTGGCGGCCCAGGACGTTGAGCGCCTCGATGAGGTCCACGGGGTTCAGGGACTTGCCGTCCAGCGACGTGGGGATGCCCTGCTCGTAGCCCACCGTGAGGGGGCGAGGCTTGAGGTCCGTGGGAATCTCACCCGCGGGGAAGGCCGCCTCGGGCAGCGCGCTCCACGAGTTGAGCGTCTCGCTTCCGCCCACGGACGTGCCCCACATGCCCTCGTTGACGGAGTAGGAGCCCAGCTTCGGCGGCATGTGGATGCCGCGCTCGGCCAGGTACGACAGCTCCTGCTGACGGCTCAGGCCCAGCGTGCGGATGGGGGTGAGCAGCTCCAGGTCTCCGGCCAGCGAGCGGAAGGCCACGTCGAAGCGCACCTGGTCATTGCCCGCGCCGGTGCTGCCGTGCGCCAGCGACTGCACGCCCTTCTCGCGCGCCACGCGCACGACTTCCACCGCCTGGCAGGCCCGCTCGGCGGATACGCTCAGGGGGTAGAGCTGGCCGCGCAGCACGTTGCCGGCGATGAGGTGGCGCAGGTAGCCCTGGAACAGCGTGGCGCGCGCGTCCACCTTGATGTGTTCCACCGCGCCCAGCTTCGCGGACAGGGCGGCGATGTTCGCCAGCTGCTCGGGCGGGAAGCCGCCGGTGTCCACGGTGACGGTGGTCACGGTGTAGCCCTGCTCGCGCAGGTACACCGTGCAGAAAGCGGTATCGAGTCCGCCGGAGAAGGCCAGCACCACGTTCTTCTTGCTCATCACTTCAACTCCTCACGGGGAAGGGTTGTTCAGGTCCCAGACGCGCGCGGAGGCGGTGGCCAGCGCGTGGTGGGTGTCATCGAGCCAGGCGCGCGCGGCGGCCAGCTCCTCTCGGGCCTGGGGCAGGCCCAGGTTGCCCGCGCCACCCAGGTGGGTGGCCGTCAGCGCCTCGCGGTCCGGGCGGAAGGTGCCGTCGGCGAGCTCGCGGCCCACCTGCCGGTAGGCATCGCGGAACGGCTGTCCGGCCGCGACCAGCGTGTACGCATGATGGGCCGCGTACAGCGTGTCGTCACAGGCGCGCGCGGCCGCGTCCGCCTTCACTTGAAGCACCGGCACCAGCCGCGTGAGCACATCCAAGAGCGAGCGGCTGGACGTCAGCGCCGCCAGGGTGGGGCGCTTGAGGAGCTGGAAGTCGCGGTGGTAGCTGGACGGCAGCCCACCCGCCACGGCCTCCACCTGGTGCGCGAGGCCCCGCAGCTCGCGGCAGCGGCCTCGGGCCAGCTCCACGACGTCCGGGTTCTTCTTCTGCGGCATGATGGACGAGCCCGTGGTGAACGCGTCCGGCAACCCGAGGAAACCAAACTCGTCCGTGCTGTAGAGCTGCACGTCCCACAGCCACTTCTCCAGCGTGTTCGCGACGCCGCAGGCCCAGCTCAGCACCGCCAGCTCGTGGCGGCCCCGGCCGTTCTGCGCGTCGATGGGGCTTCGCTGCACCCGACTGAAACCGAGCAGCCGCGCGACGTACTCCCGGTCGATGGGCAGCGGCACGCCGAAGCCCGCCGCGGCGCCCAGCGGGCAGCGGTCCAGCCGGGCCCACACGCCGCGCAGCGCCTCCAACTCCTCCAACAGCCCTTCGGCGAACGCCATGCCCCACATGCCGAACGTGGACGGCATCGCGCGGCGCAGGTGGGTGTAGCCCGGCATCGCCACCTGGGCGTGGGCCTGCGCGAAGTCGAGGAACGCCTCCGCCAGCTTGACGGCGCCCGCGCCCAGCGCGAGCACCTCCTCACGGAGGAACAGCCGCGTCGCGAGCAGCACCTGGTCATTGCGCGAGCGCGCCAGGTGGATGCGCTTGCCGGGCTCGCCCACGCGCTCCACCAGGGCTGCCTCCAGGGCGGTGTGTCCGTCCTCCTGCTCGGGGAGGATGGTGAAGCGGCCCGCGCGCGCCTCGTCGTGCAGCGTCTTCAGCGCGCCGACGAGGACCCGGGACTCCTCGGGCTTCAAGAGGCCCACCTTGCCCAGCATGCGCGCGTGGGCGGCGCTGCCCAGCGCGTCGTGCGGCGCCAGCGACAGGTCGACGATGGGGTCGTCGCCCACGGTGAACCGATGGATGACCGCGTCCAACGCGGCGCCCTTGCCCCACAGGGTTTCAGCCACGGGCCGCCTCCTCGAAGTAACCGCGCAACAGGTGCGTGTAGAAGGCGGCGCCGGCTTCCAGCTCCGCCAGGGTGAGGTACTCGTCCGCCAGGTGGCTGCGCAGCGTGTCGCCCGGGCCCACCTTCACCGTGGGGAGCTCGCCCAGGAAGGCCCAGTCGGACGTGGTGCTGGAGCCCACGGGCTGCTCGCCCGACGCGGCCATCGCCGCCCGGACGATGGGCTGGGTGGAGGCCGTCGCCTTCGGCAGGTAGCGCGCCGAGTGCACCTTCACCTCGCTCTTCAGCACGCCGCCCAGCCGCGTCGCCACCTGCGCATGGTCCATGCTCGGCGTGGTGCGCAGGTCCACGAAGAACTCGCACGCGTCCGGAATCTGGTTGCGCGCGAGCCCCCCGGAAATCTGCGTCACCTGCGCTCGCGCCTCGCCCAGCAAGGGATGCGATGGGAAGCGCAGCTCCGCCAGCGTGGCGATGTCCCCCGCCGCGACGTGGATGGCGTTCACCGCGCCCGCGTTGTGCGCGTGCGCGACATGGGAGCTCTTGCCGTGCGCGGTGCAGCGCAACAGCAGCATGCCCCGCTGCGCCGTGCAGGGCTTGAGGCCGGTGGGCTCGCCCACCACCGCGGCGTCCAGGGGACCCAGCTCCGGCAACAGCGTGCCCAGGCCCTGGCCTCCCGTCTCCTCCTCGGCGGTGAAGGCGAAGACAATCTCACCGCCCAGGGACGCGCCTTGCTTCAGCATCGTCCGGGCCGCGACGAGCATCCCCGTCACGCAGCCCTTGGCGTCGTTGCTGCCCAGGCCGTACAGGCGGTCCTCGCGCCACTCGGGCGCGTGGGGCGCGTACGTCCACCCGGCACACGGCTTCACCGTGTCCAGGTGCGAGTTGACGAGCAGCCGGCGAGGCCCGCTTCCCACGGAGAACCACACGTTGTGGCCCTTGCGTTGGACGCGCGCACCCCAGCCCTCCGCCCACCCGGACACCGTGTCCGCGATGAGTCGCTCGTCACCCGAAACGCTGGGGATGGCCACCAGCGCCTGGAGCAGCTCCGCCGCCTTCATCCCGCGGTCCCCGCGTTCTTCGGCGCCTTCTCGCGCACCACCATGGTGCCGCTGCCCTCGTTGGTGAAGACCTCCTCGAGGAGCGCGTTGGGCGCGACACCGCTCACCAGGTGCACGCTGCCGACACCGCCCACCAGCGCGTGCCGGATGGCGTGAGCCTTGGGCCGCATGCCGCCGGAGATGGTGCCCTGGTTCTCCATGGTGGCCAGGTCCGTCAGGTTCGCCAGCGTGACGAGCGACGTCGGGTCGTTCAAATCCCGCAGCAGGCCCGGCACCTGGACGAGGAAGAAGAGCTTCTCCGCCGACAGGGCCACCGACAGCGCCGCCGCCACGGTGTCCGCGTTGGTGTTGTAGACGGACCCGTCCGTGCCGCCGGAGAGGGGCGCGATGACCGGCACGTAGTCCGCCGAGCGCAGGTGCTCCACCACGCGCGTGTCCACCTGCTCGATGTCGCCCACCAGGCCGTAGTCCACGAGCTTGCCCTCGGTGGCGCCCGGCTCCGTCACCATGACGGGGGGCCGCTTGCGCGCCTTGATGAGCCCGGCGTCCACGCCGCTCAGGCCCACCGCCGGCACGCCCGCCGCCTGGAGGTCCGCCAGCAGGTCCGTGTGCAGCTTGCCCGCGAGCACCATCTTCGCCGCGTCCAGCACGGGCGCGGAGGTGACGCGGCGGCCGGCCACCTTCTCCACCGGCAGGTGGAGGGCGTCACAGAGCGTGTCCAGCTCCGGGCCACCGCCGTGCACCACGACGGGGCGGATGGAGAAGGTCCACAGCAGGGCAATCTGCTCGCACGCGGAGCGGCGCAGCCGGGGGTCGCTCAGCATGGCGCCGCCGAGCTTCACGACAAACGTCTTGCGCCGGAACTGCTGCACATATCGCGCGGCGTGGCGCAGCGCGGAGTACGGGTCGGGTGACAAGGGCACGGGAGACCTCGAAAGAAAGAGAGAAAGAGAGGCGCGCCTGGGTGGCGCCGCTCAGCGGGACTGCGCGCGCATCCAGTGGAGCAGGGAGCGCTGGACGTGGAACCGGTTGCCCGCCTCGTCCACCACGCGGCTGCTCGAGTGGTCCAGGACCTCGTCGGCGACCTCCACGTTGCGGCGCACGGGGAGGCAGTGCAGGAACGCGGCGTCCTTCGCCGCGCGGGACATGGTGCGCAGCGTGGGCATCCAACCGGAGTAGGACGCGAGCAGCGCGGTGACGTCGTTGGGCGAGAAGGCCGCCTCGGCCGTCGGGCCCCAGGACTTGGCGTACACGGCGCGGCTGCCCGCGAGCGCCTCATCCTGCTCATGGGTGTAGGAGATGCTGCCGCCAGTGGCCTTGGCGTAGGCCTCCGCCTCCGCGCGCACCGCCGGGTGCAGCTCGAAGCCGGGCGGGTGCGCCACGCGAATCTCGCAGCCCGCCGCCGCCGCGCTCAGCAGGAACGAGTTGGGCACCGCCTTGGGCAGGGGCTTGATGTGGGGCGCCCACGTCAGCGTCACGGGCAGCTTCTTCGTGGAGCCGAACGTCTCGCGCAACGTCAACACGTCCGCCAGACCCTGGCAGGGGTGCTCACGCGCGGACTCCATGCTGACCACCGGCACGGTGGCCCACTTGCGGAACGCGTTGATGATGGGGTCGACCTCGTCCTCCTCGTCGCCACCACCCTGGGAGAACGTCCGCACGCCCAGCATGTCCACGAAGCGCGACAGGACGGGGGCCGCCTCCTTGAGATGCTCGGCCCGGTCCGCGTTCATCACCGCGCCCTCGCGGTGCTCCAGCTTCCAGACGCCCGCGCCCACGTCCAGGATGATGGCGCTGCCACCCCCGCGCAGCATCACCGCCTCGAACGAGGTGCGCGTGCGCAACGACGGGTTGAAGAACACCATGCCCAGGATGCTCCCCGGGAAGAGCGCCCCCGGAGCCTTCTTCTTCCAAGCCTCCGCCTGCGCGAGGACCGCCTCTACGCCCTCGGGGCCGAGATCCTTGATGTGGGTGACGTGCTTCATGGGCCTGCGCTCCCCGGCCTGGACCGGATGCATACGTGGATGAATATGCACGGCTATGCGTGCAGTTCCGCGAATAGGCGGCGGATATTATGCAGAAGGACGCGGCGCGCAAGAGCATTGTTCCCCGAGGCCGATCATTCAGGCGTCTTGCATGGAAATTCACCTCCATGCATCTTGGTGAAAATGAACCTGGACGACGAAATCCTTCGGCTCATCACGGAGCGGGAGATCAGCGATCAGGCGGTCTTGCAGGAGCTGCTGGAGGCGGAGGGGCAGGCGCCGAGCCAGTCCACGCTGTCGCGGCGGCTGAAGAAGCTGGGCGTCCAGAAGGTGGGTGGGCGCTACCAGCGCACGTCGTCGGTGGAGCCTCCGACGGTGACCGCCGAGCGCCAGCACATCCGCATCATAGAGGCGCCGCCCAACATGCTCGTCGTCAGGACGGCGCCGGGTTACGCGCCCGCGCTCGCGGCCGCGTTGGACCGGGAGCCGGAGGTGCCGGGGCTCGCGGGCACCGTGGCGGGCGACGACACCATCTTCGTCGCGGTGACGGACCCCTCCCGGCTGCGCGAGGTGCGCGCGGTGGTGGAGCGGCTGATGCTCCGGAGCGCTTGAATCAAAGGCCGCCGTGAGGCTGGTTACACGGCGGTTACACCTTTCCGGGGGGCTCCATCGTTACTGTCCTGACCGTGCTCGCAAGGGCACCGATACCTGAAAGGACTCACGATGAAGCCGGCCCTCAAGCTCCCTGTCATCCTTGGCGCAGCCGTGGTGCTCGCGGGCTCCGCGCTCCTGCTGGGCAAGCCCTCCGAGACCGAGGCGCCGCCCGCGAAGCCCGTGGCCCCTGCGCCGCCCGCGCCCGTCGCCGTCATCCCCTCGGCTCCGGCGCCCGCGCCCGCCACCGCCCAGTCCGGGGCGCCCGTCATCCAGATCGCCATCCTGCTGGACACCAGCGGCAGCATGGATGGGCTGTTGGACCAGGCCCGGACGCAGCTGTGGAACATCGTGAACCGCTTCTCGAAGGCGAAGCGCGAAGGCGTGGCGCCCCGGCTCGAGCTGGCCCTCTACGCCTTCGGCTACAGCGAGGAGGGCGCGGGGCAGAACGAGATTCGCCAGCTGATGCCGTTCACCACGGACCTGGACTCCATCTCCGAGCGCCTCTTCGCGCTGCGGACGTCCGGCGGCTCCGAGCACTGCGGTGAGGTCATCCTGGAGGCCACGCGGAAGCTCGCGTGGAGCACGAACCCGGACGCGATGCGGCTCATCTTCATCGCGGGCAACGAGTCGTTCGAACAGGGCCCCGTCGACTTCCGCGACGCCATCCACACCGCCCGCAGGCATGGCATCACGGTGAACACCATCCACTGCGGCGACTACGAGACGGGCATCTCCGACCACTGGAAGGAAGGCGCGACGCTCGCGGATGGCAGCTACATGAACATCGACCAGAACCTGAAGGTGGTGGAGCTGGCCGCGCCGCAGGACGAGGAGATTGCCCGGCTGGGCGCGGAGCTGAACAAGACCTATGTCGTGTACGGCGGCACCGCGGGGATGCAGAGCCAGATGCGTCAGGCCGCCCAGGACAAGGCCTCGCGAGGCGTGTCGATGTCCAACATGGTGGCCCGTTCGATGGCGAAGTCCTCCGGGAACTACTCCAACGAGAGCTGGGACCTGGTGGACGCGGTGAAGAAGAACAAGGTGGACCTGGGCGCGGTGAAGGACGCCGACCTTCCCGAGCCCATGCGGAAGCTGGATGCCGAGGGACGCAAGGCGTGGCTGGCCGCGCGTGAGCAGGAGCGGGCGGAGCTGCAGCGGCGCATCCAGGAGCTCAGCAAGGCGCGGCAGGAGTTCCTCATCGCCGAGCGCAAGAAGCAGCCGACCCCGGAGCAGGAGACGCTGGACGGCGTCATCGGCCAGGTGGTGACGCGCGAGGCCGCCAAGCGCAAGTTCACCTTGGAGTAGGATGCCGTCATGGCCGCGCGCCGAGTACTTGTCGTCGAGGATGACTCCGCCATCCGGCGTGGAATCGTGGATGCACTGCGCTTCGAGGGCTACGAGGTCCTCGAAGCCGGTGTCCGGGAGGAAGGCCAGCGAATCGCCGAGCGCACGCCGGTGGACCTGGTGCTGCTGGACCTGGTCCTCCCGGATGGGGATGGGTTGGACCTGCTGAAGGCGGTGCGCAAGAGCAGGCCGACCCTGCCCGTCATCATCCTCACCGCCCGTGGGCAGGAAGAGGACCGGGTGATGGGGCTGAAGCTGGGCGCGGATGACTACGTGGTGAAGCCCTTCTCCGTGCGGGAGCTGCTGGCGCGGGCTGGGGCGGTGCTGCGGCGTTCCGCGGAGCGCCCCACGGGCGCGGCTCACGTCGAGTTTCCCGGGGGCCACTTCGTGGTGGAGCGACGGGAGCTCACGTTCGACGATGGCTCCAGGATGGACCTCTCCGAGCGCGAGGCGGAGGCCCTTCGCTACCTGGGAGAGAACGCGGGGCGGGCCATCTCGCGCGAGGAACTGTTGGAGCGGGTGTGGCACCTGCCCGCCAGGAGCGTGCAGACGCGCACGGTGGACATGACGATGGCGCGATTGAGGGAGAAGCTGCGCGATGACTCCACCGAGCCGCGCGTCATCCTCACCGTGCGAGGCAAGGGCTACATGTTCTCCGCTCCGGGAAGCGCGCGATGATTCGCTCCTGGCGCGTCTGGCTCGCGGTGAGCGCCTGCTTGTTGTTGGCGCTCGCGGGTGTGGTGTGGCTGTCCGTCTTCGCGTTGCGGCTGGACAGGGCGGACCGGCAGGCCCGTGAGAGCGCGGCGCGTGAAGAGAACGTGCGCCTGGCGCTGTGGCGGCTCGACTCGGAGCTGTTTCCGCTCGTGGCGCGCGAGAGCGCGGTGGCCGTGGATGCCTATACGGCCTTGTCTCCGGCGCGAGGCGTGGTGGATGCGGCCCGTCAGCCGCTTCAAGAGGGCGAGGCCTGGGTGGCCTCACCCTTGATGGCTGGGCCTCCGGAGCATGTCCTGCTCCATTTCCAGGTGGGACCGACGGGAGAGGTCTCCTCGCCCCAAGTGGTGGACCCGGCGGTGCGAGCCTCGCTGGGGCTTGCGTATCCCGAGGTCGGGGACGAGGTGCTGCGCCACCGGTTGGATAGGGTCTCGGGATGGCTGAGCCGTTCGGCCGTGCAGGATGCGCTCGCGGGTCGTGTCGCGGCGGGCTCGCGGCGCGCGCCTCGGGAGGAGAGCACGAAGAGAATCCCGGACGAGGTCCAGTGGACGAAGAACGCGAGCGAGTTCGATGCGCGCTCACGCGGCGCACGCCAGGCCGCGAGCCAGTCCATGGTGAGCTACGGCAAGTTCAAGGCCTTGCCCCCGGAGACCGACTC
This sequence comes from Myxococcus stipitatus, assembly GCF_037414475.1. The sequence goes on from NZ_CP147913.1 coordinate 7,598,019, forward strand.
GCCCAGCGTGGGCGAGGACATGCGCGCCATCTGGGTGGAGGATGCACTCCTCCTGGTCCGGCGCGTCCAGATCAAGGGCCGCGAGTACATCCAGGGATGCTGGCTGGACTGGCCCGAGCTCCAGCGCTGGCTGCGAGGCCGGGTGGCGGACTTGCTTCCGGGGGCGACGCTGGAGCCCGTGAAGGACACCACCACGGAGAAGGGGGAAGGCCGGATGCTGGCGGCGTTGCCGGTGCGGATGGTTCCGGGCGCGGTGCCTCGCGAGGACGGCTCCTCTGGGGCGCTGTCCTCGTTGCCCGCGGTATTGACGGTGGCATGGAGCGGCGTGCTGCTGGCCGCGGTCGCGGTGGTGGCGCTGCTGGCCGGGGTCGTGTCGCTGAGCGAGCGCCGGGGCGCGTTCGTCTCGGCGGTGACGCATGAGCTGCGCACACCGCTGACGACGTTCCGGATGTACACGGAGATGCTGGCGGCGGGGATGGTGCCGGATGCCCAGCGCCGCCAGGAGTACTTCGACATCCTCCATCGCGAGGCGGAGCGGCTGAGCCACCTGGTGGAGAACGTGTTGTCGTATGCCCGCATCGAGCGGGGACGCGAGCCCGCGAGGCTGGAGCGGGTGTCGGTGGGCGCGTTGTTGTCGCGCATGGAAGAGCGCCTGTCCGAACGAGCGCTCCAGTCGGGTCTGTCGCTGTGTGTCGACGTGCCTCGCGACGTGGTGGTGATGACGGACCCCTCGGCGGTGGAGCAGATCCTCTTCAACCTCGTGGACAACGCGTCGAAGTACGCGGTGAACACCCAGGACCCGCGCATCCACTTCGAGCTCGAGCGGCGATGCTCACGGGTGGGGCTGTCGGTGAGAGACCACGGGCCGGGCGTGGACCCCGCGACGGCGCGCAAGCTCTTCGAGCCCTTCTCCAAGTCCGTCCAGGCCGCCGCGAAATCAGCGCCGGGCGTGGGGCTGGGGTTGGCGCTCTGCCGCAGGCTCGCGCGAAGCATGCGCGGCGACCTGCGTCATGAGCACGTCCGCGAGGGCGGTGCCCGCTTCGTGCTCTGGCTCCCCACCGCCTGACGTCAGCGTGGCCTCGAACAAGCCCGCACGGCGGATGCCCACGCGCCGCATGTCGACCTTCCACGTACAGGCGGGATAATCCTACCGAGCAGGGAATTGTCGGCATTCACGAAAAACAATTCTTTATTCTCAAGATCTACGGGGGATGTCGTTGGACTCCATGGCAGGCGCGGCGAAGTGACCCGAGGGGATGTGAGACCCAGGAGGACACGATGGGCATGCCGGAGATGGCCTCTCTGCTAGAGGGGGCCCGCAACGGGAGTTCGGAGGCTCGGGACAACCTGCGGCGGGTGACGTACCACGAGCTTCGCGAGATGACGCATGCGGCCATGAGCAGTGGGATGCCGAGTCCCGCCGTCAGGCCCATGCTGTTGCTCAGGGACATGTGGCTGCGTCTGGCGGGCCATGTGACGGATGTAGACCAGCGCAGGCAGTTCCTCGGCGCGGGGGCCCAGGCGATGCGGCGTGTGCTCGTGGATGGCGTGCGTGGCCGCGACGCCCGGCGGAGGGAAGCGCAGCGCGAGCCGCTGTGTCTGCGCGACGAGGTCTCCGAATCTCCGGTTGGCGTGGCTGTCGACGTGCTGGACCTGGAGCGGATGCTGGTGGACATGGAGGCCTTCAAGCCGCGCCTCGCCCGGATGTTGGAGCTGCGCTACTTCGCGGGGCTGGGCATCCATGAGACGGCGGCGGTGCTGGGCGTCGCGCCCGCCACCGTCCGGCGCGACTGGGCCTACGTGCGCGGCTGCCTGTGTGAAGGCGTGGGGCACTGACTCGCGACGAGCGGGTGCCGTCAGTGTGTTGAGGGCGTGGGGGCGTGGGCCTCGGGAAGGAACACGATGGCATCGGTGACGGTCCGCACCGGGCCTGAGCCTTCGCTGGTCTCCGTCCCAAACGCCGACGCCTGGTCGACGACGGTGCCGGCTGGCACTCGCTCCATCAGCACGAGGTGCCGTCCCGGAGTGCGGGCCAGTGTGGCTTCCAGCGAGTCGGGACGAAGGCTGACCACGGAGTGCCCCGTCGGTGACGTGGGGGTGTAGCGAGTCCCGTCGCCGTAGAGCAACCAGCAGACCCAGAGGCCGCCGGGCCGGGCCTCTTCGATGCGAGTGCCCAGGCTCCGCCACATCGGCAGGTCATGCGGGGCGCGTCCATAGCGGAGGACCTCCGAGTCGCGCGCCACGTGCATGTCGTGCCCGAGCAGGACCACGCGGGCCCCGGCGGGAAGCGCCTGTGTCCATCGCGTGTAACGCAAGTACATCTGTGACTCGCGTTCATCGAACATCCGCCGCAGACGCAGGGGGCCTTGCGCGGACGTGTCGGCTTGGGCCGCATGCCATTCGAAGAACGTGCGGTACGAGAAGGCCAGCTGGTCGAGCGCCGCACGAGCCGCGTCCACCTGCGCCGCGCCGCAGTCGGCGTCGAGCGAGGTGCGCTCCGTATCGAGGGACACGATGAGCTTTTCGAGGCGCGTCACCTCGGCGGAGGGAGAGGTGTTCCTCGGCGGGGTCAACCGAGGGCGGAGTGCCTGCACGGAGGGCGTGTCGGCGCAGGACTCGAGTGCTCGTCGTGCGTCGGCATAACCTCCGCCGGGAGCGGCGTCGAAGTCGAAGCCGAAGACGTGAATCCGTGTGCCTTGTTCCTGCCCGAGCGCACGCAGCCTCCGGAAGAATGAGCGCTCCGCCTCGGCCCAGGCGTCATCTGGTGGCCGGCGGTCACCTCGGGCGATGGGCGCGAGCTCGCGGCGTTCGTCGTCGTCTTCCCCTGCGTAGCCGTACAGCACCACGCGGTGCAGCCAACGCTCGTCGCCCGTCTTCAGGTAGCGATCAATCCTCGCGGCATCCGAGGCGCCCATCTCGAGTGCGATGTGCCGCACCCCGTTGCGCTGAATCAGCCGCCGTAGGAACGCCAGGCGGTACTCATATTTCTCCGCGACGAAGTGGTCGCCCTCGCCGAGCGCGAGGACCGGGTGTTGCTTCGCCGCGCGGTCCACTTCGGCGGCGACGGCCTCGGGGAGTGCTTCGGGCCACGCCGGGCCAAGCTCGATGACCGACGTGGACGGAAGTGCTGGCGCCGCCGGCGTGGCACATCCCGTGAGCGCGCAGGTCATCACCACCCAGAGAAGGGGCGTTCGCATGAGGTTCAAGCTAAACGACAAATAGTTTCTGTCAAACAATAATAAATCGCCGTGGTACGATGCGTCCATGGACACATCCGTTCCCGCGTCGGTGACGCCTCGCGCCGCGCCACGTGCTCGCCAGGAAGCACCCTTGCGCATTGCCCGTCTGTTCCGCGTGTTCGCCGTGGCCATCCCGCTGAGTGTGCTCGCGGTGGTCGCGTGGTCGCCCATCGACGAGCTCGCGCGTGCCTTGGGGGTTCCTGTTCCCACCGACATGGGACTGCTGCTGCGCACGGCGTTGATGGGGCTCGCGCTCTTGCCGGTGCTCGCCACCGCGCTTTCTCTCGAGGCGTTGCGCCGCTGCGCGCTCGCCGTTCACGAGGGCCGAGGTCTGACGCTCGAACTGGCGCGCCACCTGCGTGCCGCCGGCACGTGGATGCTCGTCTCCAGTGGAGGCGCGCTCGTCGTGCCGACGTTGGCGGGACTGCTGGTCTCCGTGTCGAGCGGGAGAATCACCCTGATGGTGCACGTGGGCACGGGTGTGGTGCTGCCCATCATCCTCGCGGCGGCGCTACGGTTGCTCGGTGGGGTGGTGGTCTCCGCCGCCACGATGGCCGAAGACCACGCGCAGATTGTGTGAGCCCATGCCCATCACCGTCCGCCTCGCTGTCGTGCTCGCCGAACGGCAGGTCCGCTCGAAGGAGCTCGCGGAGTATGTCGGCATCACCGAAGCCAACCTCTCCCTGCTCAAGCAGGGAAAGGTGAAGGGCGTTCGCTTCGAGACCCTGGCTCGCATCTGCGAGTACCTCGACTGCCAACCCGGAGACCTCCTGCAATACGTCCCAGAGGACGGTGCGCGCCGCGAGTCACCACGCCGCGCCGGGTGAGCGGCGATGTCGAAGCCGCGTGGCTTCAGCGCAGCAGCAGTCGCCGCACGAGGGGGAGGGGCAGACTGCCCTGGGAGACGAAGGCGTCGTGGAACTGCTTGAGGCCTTGTCCCTTCGCGGCCTGGTAGTCCTTCGCCAGCCGCTGCACCTCCAGCTTGCCGAACGTGTAGTAGAGGTACGTGGGGTTGTAGGCGCCGCGCCGCGCTTCTTCGTAGGCGTTCGCGGGCTGCTGGAAGCACTTCTCGCGGAACAGCTTCGCGCCGTCCTCCACCGTCCACCCCGCGGTGTGCAGCTTGATGCCGACGACATAGCGGCAGTCGCGCAAGAGGGCCTCGGAGAGCTGGGCCAGGCGAAGCTTGGGGTTACCGCCGCCGAAGCCCTGGTCCAACATCATCTGCTCGGTGTAGTGCGCCCAGCCCTCGGCGTTGCTGCCCACGGCGACGAGCTTGCGGACCTTGGTGGGGAAGCGGGGCGCATAGAGGAACTGGAGGTAGTGCCCCGGCCAGACCTCGTGGATGTTGATGACCGACACGACGGGGGCGTTGAAGAGGCGCAGGTGCTCCTCTTTGTGCCGGGCATCCCAGTCCGGCTCCACGGGAGTGACGTAGTAGAAGGCCTCGGTGGCCTTCGTCTCGTAAGGGCCCGGCGTGTCCATGGACGCGAAGGAGCCCGAGCGCGCGTACGGCGGCGTCTCCTCCACGCGAGGCCGCACCTCCGAGGGAATGGTGACCAGGTCCTTCTCGACGAGGAACTGGCGAACGCCCTCCACCGAGCGGCGCACCGAGGGGATGAGGTCCTCCGCCGTGGGGTGGTCCTCTTCCAGCTTCGCCATCACCTGCGCGGGTGAGAGCCGCGCATCGATGCGCTTCGCGGTGGCCACGAAGTCGCGGTAGTCCTTCTCGAGGTTCGCCTCTCCGAGCGCGAGCAACTCTGGGAGCGGCAGGTCAATCATCTCCTCGTAGCGCAGCTTGGTGAGGAAGTGCTCCGGGCCCAGCGCGTACTTCCCCGTCGAGCGTGGAAGCAGGTCCTTCTCCAGCCACCGCGCGAAGTCCTGCACCGAGGCCACCGCCGCCGCGTTGGCCGCGTTGAACTCGGCGAGCAGCGCGGCGTCACTTCCCGCGGCGTCCTTGGCCCACGTCGCCACCGAGCCTTCGAAGAAACCCACGGAGCCCTTCGCCATGCGGATGGCCAGGTCCGTGAACTCGCGTGGAGGCGTCTGGACGTTGGCCTTGCCCGCGGCGAAGACGGACGGGACGGCCTTCAGCCGCGCAATCGCCGAGCGCAGGCGCTCCGCCTTGGGGGCGAAGTCGCGCTTCATCAGCCCATCGATGGCGCCGCCGGGAAGCCCCGCGTACTGCATGGGGTTGTGCTCCCAGCTCCGGATGACGGTCAGCTCGAACTGCTCCGCGAGGAGCTGGCTCTCCAGCGCCTCCCAGTCGATGGCGTCATCGAAAGACAGCGAGCCCCGGTCCACGGCGCGCAGGCGGGAGAGCAGCGTGTCCAGCTCGCGAATGCGGGCCTCGATGCGAGGCCGGCTCCAGTCCTCCAGCCGGGGGTCGTACTCATGCAGTCCCACCGCCGTGCCGTTGGACGGCGAGAAGTCGAACGACGCGGCGAAGATGGAATCCACCAGCTCCGGGAACTTCTCCGGAGTCCGGGTGCTCGCCGAGGACTGCTCCACGGGCGGAGCCGATGGAACCTGCCTGGCGCAGGCACTGAGGAGTCCGCAGGCGGTGAGCAGGAGCGTGCGAACGGGGCGGAAGGCTTGGCGCATTCCGCCGTTCTAACAAGGCGGCTCAGGGCTTGCTCAACAGCTCCAGCGCCGAGCTCGTCAGGGCCGTGACACCCGTGCGCAGAGTGCGCTCCCGGTCGGGGATGAAGCCGGAGGAGTGGAGGGAGGGCAGCGGCTCTCCTCCCGAGCGTGACTGCTGGAAGCGCTGCGGCTCCACCGCGCCGAGCCACAGCATCACGGCCGGGACTCCCGCGCGGCCGTATTCGGAGAAGTCCTCGCCACCCATCACGGGTTGAGCTTCGCCCACGTTCTTCTCGCCCAGCGTGCGAATCAGGGATTCGGTGAGCCTGCGGGTGAGCGCCGGGTCGTTGTAGGTGGCGGGCGTGCCCTCGGTGACGGCGACATCGGGAGGGCGGGTCGCGCCCGAGACGAGGGCCTCTGCCTTCGCGATGCGCTCGATGCCCGCGAGCAGCGCCTTGCGCACCTCCGGCTTGTACGAGCGGACCGTGAGCTGGAGCCGGACTTCATCCGGGATGATGTTGTGCTTGGTGCCACCTTGGATGGAGCCCACCGTCACCACCGCGGGCTCCAGGGGATGTTTCTCGCGGCTGACCAGGGTCTGGAGCGAGAGCACCAGTCGCGCCGCCATCACCACGGGGTCCACCGTGGTGTGGGGATACGCGCCGTGACCTCCCTTGCCGTAGAGCGTGATGTCCACCGAATCCACGTGCGCCATGGCGTAGCCCGCCACGTACTCCACGCGTCCCGCGGGTGCGGCCGTGGTGTTGTGGAGCGCCACCGCGAAGTCGGGCTTGGGGAAGCGCTTGAAGAGGCCATCGGCCAGCATCTTCCGAGCCCCCGCGCCAATCTCCTCCGCGGGCTGGCCCACCATCATCAAGGTGCCACGCCACTGGTCCTTCTTGCGCGACAGCAGCGTGGCGGTGCCCAGCCACACCGTCATGTGCACGTCATGTCCGCACGCGTGCATCACCGGCACCGTCTGGCCCTCGCCATTCTTGACGCTCACCTTGCTGGCGTAGGCCAGGCCCGTCTTCTCCTCCATGGGCAGTCCGTCCAGGTCCGTGCGCAACATCACGGTGGGGCCCGGGCCGTTGCGCAGCACGGCCACGACTCCCGTGCCACCGACGCCCGTGGTGACGTCGAAGCCCAGCTTGCGCAGACGCTCGGCGAGCTTCGCGGCGGTCTTCTCTTCCTGGAACGACAGCTCGGGGTTCTGGTGCAGGTCCCGATAGAACACGTCCAGCTCGGGATAGAGGCCCTCCAGCGCGCTCAGGACTGGAGAGGGTTGTGCCGCGAGCGAGCGTCCGATGGGCGAAGCCAGGAGGACAACGAGCAAGGCCAGCAGGGAAGGGCGGTTCACCAGGAGGTCTCCGGTCCGTTGCGAGGGCCGCGCTACTACACCACATCGGTGTCCTCGGCGGCTCGCGTCAGCGGGGCGTCATCGACGCGGTTCGGGCCCGGTCGACGTCCGGTGAGAACCCCGTGTCCCGCAGGAAGTCGAACCAGCGCTCCAGCACGGTGGTCACGGGAGGCAGCTCCAAGCCCATGCGTCGGGCCAAGGCGAGGGTGGGCTCCACCGGGTAGCGGGCCGTGTCGAGGAAGTCGAGCGACTCCGCCGCCGTTCCGAGCAGCCGCTCAGGAAGCCATCGCACCCAGGAGACAGGAAGGGCGATGCGGGGCGCGCTGCGTCCCGAGCGCTTCGCCGCCCAGCGCAGGAGTTCGTGAAGAGGTGGAGTCGCCGGGTCCAACAGCGTGTACTCCTGCCCTCGTGTTTCGGGGAACTCCACGACACCCGCGAGGAACCGCGCCATGACGTCCACGGACACCACCGGCACGAAGGTCTCCGCGCTTCCCAGCAGCACGGGCGTCTTGCCCGCATGGATGCGCTGCAACGTGTCCCCCAACCCCAGTCGTTGCACGGTGGCCCCCGTGCGACTGTCGCCCACGACGGAGGCCGGATGCACCGAGGTGATGGGCACACCCAACTGAGCCGCGGTCTCCAGCGCCACGCGATGCGCCAGTCCCTTCGACGCTTCATAGGCCCCCGCGCCCGAGAAGCTCAGCTCAGGGGCGGGGATGACGGAGCCCGTGGCATCCAGCCGAGGACCGATGCGATAGCCGCCGATGAGCACGAGCCGCCGCCGCGCTGGCAGTCGAGACGTCAACTCCACCACGGCGCGAGACCCCTCGACATTGGTCCGCCGAGCCACCTCGGGAGGCAGATGCCAGGCGAAGCGAGCTCCCAGATGGAACACGTCCCGGACGCCTTGGAGTGACGCTTCGTCCTCGGGGCTGAGTCCCAGACGAGGTGCATCCAGGTCGCCCTCCATGAACACGAGGTGGCGCGGCTCGCCTCCAAGTGCCGCCATCCAGTCCTGATACTCCTGGGCGCGTGTTTGAACATGGCGCGACAGCAGGGCCACGCGCCGCCCCTGTCGCGTGAGCTCGGGAACGAGCCACCGACCGATGAGCCCCGTGGAGCCGATGACGAGCGAGTCGACGGATGTGTCCTTCATGATGTCCTCTCTTTATGTAGACCGGTTTGCATATTATATGGGTGTGACGAAATGCCCCGACCTTGTTGGCCTGGGCCGTCACGCCAGTGAGAGCAGGCGCTCCAGTTCCTTTGACAGCTCCTCGACGGGAGCTCGGCTCCGGTGGGCCCGCATGAGCAGCAGCGCCCCTTCGATGGAGGAGAGCAGCAGCGCCGAGCGCCGGCGAGACTCCGCGAGGGTGAGCCCCTCCGCGCGGAGCCGCTCCGCGAGGAGTTGTTGCCACGTGCCCAGGGCCTCGGCGGCCGAGGCGCGCACGGGTTCGGGAGTGGCACCCGAAGAGAGGACCACGGCCGAGACGGGACAGCCCTTCTCGAAGCCAGAGGCTTCGGCCCGGTCCGCCAGCACGGAGAGCGCGCGGCGCAGCCCCGCAACCAGCCCCTTCGCCGACACCAGGTGCTCCCCGAGCAGCCGCGTCACCTCCGAGGCGGAGGCCTGGATCGCCTCCACCGCGAGCTGCTCCTTGCCCCCGGGGAAATGAAAGTAGAGCGAGCCTCGAGGTGCCTTGCCGGCCTCGAGCAGCTCCTGGATGCCCGCGCCGGCATAGCCCGAGCGCTCCAACATCTCCGCCGCCGCGGCAATCATCCGGCGGCGTGTGTCCTCACCCTTGCTCACGCGAGGATGAATATACCGCTCGTCATATTTTGTCGAGCCGTTCTCGTGCCGGGCGGCTCAGCGGCGGCTCTTGCCCAGCTTTCCGATGTAGATGACGTGGCGGGGGCCCTTGGTGCCGTGGGCGTGGGGGTGGAGGACCTCGACGGTGAAGCCCGCCTTCTCCATGCGCCGCTCGAAGCCCATGGCTGGGCCGGCGCTCCAGATGCCCAGGGTTCCGCCGGAGCGCAGCGCCTGGGCGGCCTGGGTGAGCCCGGACAGGCCATAGAGGCCCTGATTGTCGGGGTGGGTGAGGGCGCTGGGGCCGTTGTCCACGTCGAGCAGGATGGCGTCGAACGAAGCCGAGTGGCGCTTCATCACGACGCCGACGTCCCCTGGGATGACGGTGACGCGAGGGTCCTCGAGCGGCGCCTGGGCCAGCGGCGCGAGGTGCGGGCCCCGGTTCCAGTCGACGACGGTGGGGAGCAGCTCCGCCACGGAGACCTGAACGCCCTTGCCCACCAGGTCCAGCACGGCGCGCACGGTGTAGCCGAAGCCAAGCCCTCCCACGAGCACCCGGCCGGTGCCTCGGCTCACCAGGTCCGCGCAGCCCGCGCGCGCCAGTGCTTCCTCCGAGCCGTGCATCCGGCTGGACATCAGCGTCTGTCCACGCACGCGCAGGACGTACTCGTCCCCTCGGCGGACGAGGGTGAGCTCGCCGACGTCCGGAACATTCGCGCTTTCGAGTGTCTCCCAGGGCTTCATGCGCCCGGCTCATCGCCCGGAGTGGGCGGGTGGGTCAAGCACTCCGCGCGAAACACCGGGCCCTCGCGTGATTGCCTGTCCACAACCCCTCGGGCCGTCCTCATCCATACCCGTGCGAGCAGCCGTGAGGAAACGGCGCCGAGGAGGAGGCACCCAGGTCATGAATGAGCGCGAGGCAACCCTGCGGAAGATGGACGCCGAGAAGCAGCGCATCGATGCGCGTATCGCCGAGGTCGAGGCGGAGTCCGACATCCGCGAGGCGAAGGAAGAGGTGAAGGAGCTGCGCGGTGTGAAGGAGCGCCGGGAGGCGTTCCGGCGAAAGCTCGAGGACCTTCGTCAGCGCGGGACGGAGAACTTCGAGCAGGGCAAGAAGGAGCTGTTCCGCGCCTGCGAGGAGACGAGCAAGTCCCTGGATGAAGCGGAGAAGCAGGCGGAGGTGAGGCGAGCCGCCTATGAGCGAAAGCAAGACGCGGAGCTGAGGCAGATGGGGGCCCAGTTCGACGGCTGGGAGGCCGCCATCTCCCGCTCTCGGGCCGAGGACGCGCTCCTCACGAAGCAGGAGATGCAGTTCCTGCGCAGCTCCTTCAAGAGCACGGGCGATGCCCTGCGCCGGCTGATGACCGCCAAGGGCGGCGATTGGGCGCGGCTGCGCAAGGAGTACGAGTCGTCCTGGAACGACCTGCGGGAGAACTCACGCAAGATTCGCGCGGACAGCCCCGCGCTGTCCGAGTCTCCGCCGTCCCCGTCCTGAGCGGCGTGAGCACCGCCCTTCGAGCGGCAAGAAACAACGTGGGCCCCTCCCGCCAAGGAAGGGGCCCACGGGTGTTTCACGACGGTGTTACGCCGTGCGCTTCACGTTCTTCGAGTTGTCCACCAGCACCTTGGCGAAGGTGAGCCCGTTGGGGCCGGCGTCCGCCTGGATGGAGTCGCCCGGCGCGAAGTCTCCGTTGAGGACCTTCAGCGCGAGCGGGTCCAGGAGGTTGCGCTGCACCGCGCGCTTGAGCGGACGCGCGCCGTAGGTCGGGTCGTAGCCGCGCTCCGCGAGCAGCTCGCGGGCGGGCTCCGTCAGCTCGAGCGTCAGCCGCTTCTCGGCGAGCAGCTGGCTGAGCTTCGCGAGCTGCAGGTCGACGATGCGGTAGATGTCCTTCTTGCGCAGCGGCTCGAAGATGACGATTTCGTCCACGCGGTTGAGGAACTCCGGCCGGAAGTGCGCGCGCAGGGCGTCCATCGCATCGTTGCGCGTCTTCTCGTCCAGCTCCTCCTTGCCCGCCATGCCCGCCTGGATGTCGGCGGAGCCGATGTTGGACGTCATGATGAGCACCGCGTTCCTGAAGTCCACCGTGCGGCCCTGGCTGTCCGTCAGCCGGCCCTCGTCCAGGATTTGGAGCAGGATGTTGAACACGTCCGGGTGCGCCTTCTCGATTTCGTCGAAGAGCACCACCGTGTACGGCCTGCGGCGCACCGCCTCCGTGAGCTGGCCGCCCTCCTCGTAGCCGACGTACCCCGGAGGCGCGCCGACCAGCCGCGCCACCGCGTGCTTCTCCATGTACTCGGACATGTCGATGCGGACCATGGCCGTGTCGTCGTCGAAGAGGAACTCCGCCAGGGCCTTGGCCGTCTCCGTCTTGCCCACGCCCGTGGGGCCCAGGAAGATGAACGAGCCGATGGGCCGGTTCGGGTCCTGCAATCCGCTGCGCGCCCGGCGCACAGCGTTGGACACCGCTTCAATCGCGCTTCTCTGGCCAATCACGCGCTGCCCCAGCCGCTCCTCCATGTGGACCAGCTTCTGGACCTCGCCCTCCATGAGCCGCGAGACGGGGATGCCCGTCCACTTGGCCACCACCGCGGCGATGTCCTCCGAGTCCACCTCTTCCTTGAGGAACTTCTGGTTCTTCTGCAGCTCCTCCAGCTTGCTGTTCTGCGCCTGGAGGTCCTTCTCCAGCGAGGGCATGACGCCGAACTTCAGCTCCGCGGCGCGGTTCAAGTCGCCCTGGCGCTCGGCCGCCACCTGGTCGTTCTTCACCTTCTCCAGCTTCTCCTTCAGCCCGCGGATGGCGCCAATGGCCGACTTCTCCGCGTCCCAGTGCGCCTTGAGCGCGTCGAAGCGCTCGCGCAGGTTGGCGAGCTCCTTCTCGATTTGCGCCAGTCGCTCCTGCGAGTGCGGGTCCGTCTCCTTGCGCAGGCCCTCCTTCTCAATCTGGAGCTGCGTCATCTTCCGGCGCATGTCGTCCAGCTCGGTGGGCATGGAGTCGATTTCAATGCGCAGGCGGCTTGCGGCCTCGTCGACCAGGTCGATGGCCTTGTCCGGCAGGAAGCGGTCCGCGATGTAGCGGTGGCTGAGCGTGGCGGCGGCCACCAGCGCGGTGTCCTGGATGCGCACGCCGTGGTGCACCTCGTAGCGCTCCTTCAAACCGCGAAGGATGCTGATGGTGTCGTGCACGCTGGGCTCGCCCACGAAGACGGGCTGGAAGCGGCGCTCCAGCGCGGCGTCCTTCTCGATGTGCTTGCGGTACTCGTCCAGCGTGGTGGCGCCGATGCAGTGCAGCTCGCCGCGGGCCAGCGCGGGCTTGAGCATGTTGCCCGCGTCCATGGCGCCCTCGGCCTTGCCGGCGCCGACGATGGTGTGGATTTCGTCGATGAAGAGGATGACCTGTCCGGCCGAATCGGCGACCTCCTTGAGCACCGCCTTGAGCCGCTCCTCGAACTCACCGCGGTACTTCGCGCCGGCCACCATGGCGCCCAGGTCCAGGGTGATGAGCTGCTTGTTCTTCAGGCCCTCCGGCACGTCGCCATCGACGATGCGCCGCGCAAGTCCCTCCGCGATGGCCGTCTTGCCCACGCCCGGCTCGCCGATGAGCACCGGGTTGTTCTTCGTGCGCCGGCTGAGCACCTGGATGCACCGGCGAATCTCCTCGTCGCGGCCGATGACCGGGTCCAGCTTCCCCGCGCGCGCCGCCTCGGTGAGGTCCCGGCCGTACTTCTCCAGCGCTTGATAGGTGGATTCCGCGTCCTGGCTCGTCACGCGGCCGGAGCCCCGGACTTCCTTGAGGCTCGACAGCACCCGCTCGCGCGTGACGCCGGACGCCTTCATGATTTCGCCCAGCGCCCCCTTGTCCTGGGTGAGCGCCAGGAGCAGGTGCTCGGACGAGATGAACTCGTCCTTGAGGGCCTTGGCCTCGTCGTCGGCCTTGTCGAAGGTCTTCAGCAGCCGCTGGCCGAGCATCGCGCTCTCGCCACCCTGCATCCGCGGCAGCTTGCCCAACGCCTCACCCAGACGCGACGCGAACAGCTTGACGTCCGCGCCAATCTTGCGAAGCAGCGGGTCGACGATGCCGTCCTTCTGACCCAACAGCGCGGCGGCCAGGTGCTCCGGCTCGTACTGGGGATTGTCGGCGCGGCGGGCCAGCGTCTGGCCTTCTTGAATGGCTTCCTGCGCCTTCACCGTGAACTTATCGAGTCGCATACACCCAACGTAAGGGTCGACGCGTGCTTGGCAAGTTGGTGCGGTGCGTCCAGCTCGCACCTTTTTTCCTGCGCCAGAAGCAGAATACTTTGAACTCCTGGTAGCGGCTGGCTTTTCGAGGTGCTTGAGTTGCCAGGGGGGGCGCGGCTCGGTTATAGGCGGCGCCCACCCTCGGGGGGCTGAACCTGGAAGCGCACGGCGGTTACCTCATTCGACTCGAGAGCTTCGGCGGGCTGGAGTTGCTCCGGCAGGCCCGTGAAGCCTTGCAACTGGATGGCGCCTCAGGTGCCACCGGGTTGCAGGTGTCGGTCAATCGGCGCCGCAAGGTGGTTCGCCTGGCCTACGTGGCTCCCTTCACGCAAGGCCGCCCGGGTGCCCATTGGTATGCCGCGCACCATGCGCTTCCCCGGCTGCTGTCCCGTTCGGCCAACTCCACCGTGCAGGCGTATGTGTATGACCCGGACGAGGGCGAAGAGGTCATCGCCTACGGGAACGGTCGCCGCGTGGGCGGCGAGCGGGTGGTCTACGAGAACGTGGAGCTGCCCGAGGGCAAGCCGGAGGACCTCGACGAGGCGGCCTTCAAGCACATGCAGTCGCGGTGGCCGCTGGGGCACCTGGCGCATGTCTTCGGCCTGTCGCGCTCGGAGCTGTTGAAGCTGCCCCTGGCCGGGCCGGGGCGGGTGCTGTCGCTGGAAGGCTCCCTGGCGGACGCGGATGCGGCGCTGGAGGCCCTGTTGCCGGTCTCCGTGGCGCCGCACGCGCACTGAGGCGGGGCCGCTACGGGTCGGCGGCGGGACTGTCTCGGGTCACCAGCGCTTCGCGCACGGAGTCGCTGCGGAAGAATTGGCCGAGCAGGGCGAACGTGCCCGCGATGAGGGCGGTTCCCGCGACGGTGAGGCCCAGGCTCATCGCCTGTGTCACGGTGGAGACCATCTCCGCGGTGGCGGGGTCCTGATATTCGGGCCGCTTGATGAGTATCTGCGAGACGGCGTTGCTGGTGCGGCGGGCGACCACGGCCCACTGGGCTCCGTCGATGGTGCGCAGCACCGCGACCGCGATGGCCGCGCGTCCGAGCAGCATGCGGATTCGCTCCCGGGGCATTCCATGGGGCTTCAGGATGCGGCCCGCGGACACGAAGACGACGGCGCACGCGATGGCGAGCACCCCCATCAACAGGGCGCGCGGCTCGCGCATGGGCTCCAGCGCCTGGTACTGCGCCTCCAGCAGCCGCTGGAAGTCGGCCGGGTCATTGCCGAGGAGCATCGGCGAGCCCGCTTCCATCCGCCGTGAGCGCGACTCGAAGAAGTGGGCCAGTTCCGTCGCCTCGCTGATGGCCGCCCAGCCGGTGAGGGCGGCGAGCACGAGGCAGGTGATGGCCGCGAAGCGAATGGGTCGGGGCAGGCTGTCCGGGTTGGAAGGCGACACCATCACCGCTTGCTTGCCTCCACGAAGCGCAGCCGCAGGTCCGCGAGCAATCCGTCGAAGAGCTTCTCTTCGTCCGGGGTGAGGTTGCCCCGCGTCTTCTGGCGCAGCATCGACAGGAGTTCCAGGTTCTGCCGGGCCAGCGGCAGGTCCTTGCTCGTCTGGCCCGTCTCCGGATTCGGAGCATCACCGAGGTGGATGAGCACCGCGGTGCCCAACCCCACGATGAAGGTACTGAAGGAGATGGCCTCCTCGGACGCGGAGCGCGCTTCCCCCCGCATCACGAAGGTCTCGCCGCGCTTCTCGTCCACGGGGCTCATGGGGTGTTGGACTCCCCGCCCTCGTTGGAAGAGTCGGAGGGGGAGGCGGCTTCGTCCGTGTCGCCCTCGTCCTCGTCGTCACCTTCGTCGTCGTCGGAGGACTCGTCCTCGTCGTCCATGTCCTCATCGTCTTCGTCGTCGTAGTCCTCGACGTCGTCGACCATGAGCGTCTCCACCGGGGTGGCCTTGTCCGCCACGTCCGGCAAGCCCTTGAGGTGGCGCTCGAGCGCCTTCTCGTCCAACTGGCCCGAGCGCAGGTACCGCTCCGCGGTGCGCTTATCGAGGTACTTGGGGTCCACCGTGTCCGCCATGTTTCAAATCCTCAGAATTGCTTGGAAAACAGCGCGCCACCTTATAGCAGAGGGGCCGCCTGTCAACGCCGCCGTCCCGTCTTCCTGGTGCCGATGAACGCCTCGCTTCGTCCACTGCTTCCCCCGGGCCCCTACCTGCTGTGTGACGACACCGTGCGGCCGGACATTCCGCTGGTGTCCAAGGCGGAGCGGCTGCTGGCGGGCGGGGCTCGGGTGGTGCAACTGCGGATGAAGCGCACGCCCGTGCGTGTGGCGCTGGAGGTGGCGCGGGAGGTCGTCCAGCTCTGCCGGCGCGCGGGCGCGGTGTGCCTCTTGAATGACCGGGTGGACCTGGCGCTCCTCTCGGACGCGCATGGTGTGCATGTGGGCGACGAGGACGTGCCTCCCGAGGCGGCGAGGGCGCTGCTCGGGCCCGGGCGCCTGGTGGGCGTCACGGTGCGGGGAGTGGAGGGCGCGGTCGCCGCGCGGGAGATGGGCGCGGACTATGTGGGCGTGGGTCCGGTCTTCGGCACGACGACGAAGCAGGTGCCCGCGCCGGTGTTGGGGTTGGAGGGGCTTGCTCGCGTGGTGAAGGGAAGCCCTCTTCCGGTGGTGGGCATTGGTGGGGTGGGGCTGGACAACATCGCGCGAGTGGCGGCGGTGGGGGTGCACGGGGCCGCGGTGGTTTCAGACGCACTGCTCGCCGAGGACATCGCGGGGCGGGTGCGCCTGCTCGCCAGTGCGTTTGAACAGGGGCGAGTGGGGGGGTAGGTTCGACCGACGGACCCCCTCATGAACAATCACCCGCGACATCATGGCCAGCCGCCGCGGCGGCCCAACATTGGCATCACCCCGGATTGGAGCCAGCCGGAGGATTCGCCCTTCGCGCGGTACGAGCTGAAAGTGCCCTACGCGGAGGCGGTATTGCGCGCTGGTGGGCTTCCCTTCGTGTTGCCGTACGCGGATGACCCCACGTGTGTGGATGCGTATCTGGACCGGGTGTCGGGACTGCTCGTGACAGGCGGCGCGTTCGACATTCCTCCCGAGGCCTATGGCGAGACGGCCCGTGAGGGTCTGGGCGCGCTCAAGGAAGGGCGCACGGCGTTCGAGGCGGCGCTGATGCGCGGGGCGCTCAAGCGCAACATGCCGGTGCTGGGCGTGTGTGGCGGCATGCAGCTGCTCAACGTGGTGCTGGGTGGAACGCTGTTCCAGGATATCGGCCGCGAGGTGCAGGGGGCTCGTGAGCACGAGCAGAAGCATGACCGGACGCAGCCTCAGCATCCGGTGGACGTGCGCAGTGGCACGTTGCTGGCGGAGGCGGTGGGGCATGGGCAGCTGATGGTGAACTCCACGCACCATCAAGCGGTGCGTGCCGCTGGCAAGGACGTGAGCATCACCGCGATTGCGCCGGATGGCGTGGTGGAGGCCATCGAGTCCTCCGTGCATGCCTTCGCGGTGGGGGTGCAGTGGCATCCCGAGTACATGTCCACGACGATTCCCGTGCACGTGGGGCTGTACAAGTCCTTCGTGCAGAAGGCGCGAGAGCATCGGCGGTGAGTCCTCGGGTAGTGGTGTTGGCGGGGCTCGAGCCCACGGGCCGGGCGGGGCTCCTGGCGGATGTGGCGGCGGTGCGGGCGCTGGGTGGGCAGCCGGTGGCGGTGCCGCTGGCGCAGACGGCGCAGGGGCGGACGACCTTCTCGTGGAAGGCCGCTGCTCCGAGCGTGGTGCGCGCGCAGCTGGCCGCCGCGCGGGAGCTGGGCGGAGTGCAGGCGGTGAAGTGGGGCATGGTGCCGGGCCCCGCGCAGCTCGCCGCCGCGAGCGAGGCCCTGGAGAGCGCCGGCGCGTGGTGGGTGGTGGACCCGGTGGTGCGGACATCTCGAGGACAGTTGCTGTCCCGGCTGTCCGCGAAGCGCTACCTGGGACTCGCGGGGCCTCGTGTCGTGCTCACGCCGAACCTGGATGAGGCCGGGTGGTTGCTGGGCCGGGCGGTGCCGGACTCCGTGGATTCGGCGCGTGAGGCGGCCGTCGCGCTGCTGGCGTATGGCTTTGGCGCGGTGCTGGTGAAGGGCGGGCACCTGCCGGACGCGCAGGGCCTGGCGGATGTGCTGGCCACGCCGGAGCGGGTGCGAGTGCTGCGTGGGGAGTGGCTTGAGCGCGCTCCGGAGCGCCGGGGGACGGGATGCAGGCTGGCGTCCGCGCTGGCGACAGAGCTGGGGAGAGGGCGCACGGTGGAGGCCGCGACACGCACGGCGCGCGCGCTGGTGGTGCGCTACCTCCGCACGGGCCGGGAGTAAACCGAGGGCGTGGGCGGCTTTGCCTTGCGCGCGATGCACGCATCCGTGGCGAACCCCCTCCTCACGGACAGGGCCCGTGAGCCGCACACTCAAGCCGCCATGTCGTGATGTGATGCCGGAGGTCCGGAGGCCGCCCGGACCAGGCGCCTCTGCTCCGGGATGACGCCGTGCTCGTGGGGGGGGCTATTCGCCTCGGCTGCGGCTCTCGAAGCGGGTGTACTCGGCGAGGAACACCAGCGGGATTTCGCCGATGGGGCCGTTACGCTGCTTGGCGATGATGAGCTCGACGGGGATGACGGTGGTCGCCGCCGTCTGAGGCGCTTCTCCGCCTTCCTCCACCTCTTCACGGTGGATGAACATCACCACGTCGGCGTCCTGCTCGATGGAGCCGGACTCACGAAGGTCCGACAACATGGGCTTGCCACCCTTGCGCTCCTCGACCTTACGGCTGAGCTGACTGAGCGCGATGATGGGGACCTCCAGCTCCTTGGCCAGCTGCTTGAGCGCACGGGAGATTTCAGCGACTTCCAACTGGCGGCTCTCGACCTTGCCCTTC
The DNA here is from genome assembly GCF_037414475.1 of Myxococcus stipitatus. The sequence goes on from NZ_CP147913.1 coordinate 7,616,091, forward strand.
TGATGCATCAGCTGGAGGTAGTCGATGATGATGAGCGACAGCCGCGGGTCCTTCTGCTTCACACGCCGCGCCTTCGCGCGCAGGTCGAACGGGGACAGACCGCCGGAGTCGTCGATGTAGATGGGCGCGTTGTAGAGCGCGCCGGCCATCTCCTGGAACTTCTCCTCGTCGTGCGGAGACAGACGCCCACCGCGCAGCTTCTTCATGTCCACGCGCGCGGTGGAGGCGAGCAGACGCATGAGCAGCTGGTCCGCGGGCATTTCGAGACTGAAGATGCCGACCGCCTTGTTCTCCTTGAGCGCCGCGTTCACCGCCATGTTCATGGCGAACGACGTCTTGCCGACGCCGGGACGCGCCGCGAGGATGATGAGCTCGCCCGCGTGGAGCCCCGTCAGCTGGTTGTCGAGGTCGATGTAGCCGGTGGACAGGCCCGTGATGCCCGTCGCCGCCGACTTCATCTTGTCGAGCAGGTCCAGCGTATGTTCCATCAGCTCGCTGACCGGCCGCAGGTCTCCTTCGCGCTTCTTCTCCGCGAGGAGGAACACCTTGCGCTCGGCCTCGTCGAGCAACACCTCCAGCTCGCCCGTCTCCTGGCTGGCGAGGTCCTGAATCTCGCGGCCGACATTCGCCAGCCGGCGGCGCAGCGCCTGGTCCTTGACGATGTTCGCGTACTGGACGGCGTTGGAGGCCAGCGGCACCACCTGGTCCAACCGCATCAGGTACGCGGGGCCACCCACGGCGACCAGCTGCCCCAGGACCTTCAGCTCTTCGGCCAGCGTGAGGTGGTCGACCTGTTTCTGCTGGCCGTCCAGCCGGATCATCGCCGCGAAAATCTGCGCGTGCGCGGGGCTGGAGAAATCGTCCGCATGGACGACCTCGCCCACCGCGGCGATGAGCGTGTTGTCCGCGAGCACCGAGCCAAGCACGGCGCGCTCGGCGGCAAGGTCCTCGTGGACCTTCCGCCCGTCTCTGACGTCGAGGGAGTTCTCCATGGCTGCCCGTCCACTGTACAGGCGGCTCTGACATCACAGAAGAAATCCGCCACAGACCTGTAGCGGCGGGTGGGCGGATGGGTGTGGACCTCCCCTCCAGGTGGGCTTGTCTCCCCGGATAGTCAGCCCTCCAGGCCCCAACGCTGGAGGAACGCGTCACGCCACGTGCGGCTGAGCACCACTGTCGTGCCGTTCTTCAGCACCAGGATGCCGTCGTCATGGGTCCAGGGCTCCAGCTTCGCCACCGCGTCCAATTGGATGATGTCGCCCCGGTGGACCCGGACGAGCCGCGCGGGGTCCAACCAGTCCTCGAGCGCCCGCAGGCTCTGGCGGATCAGATGCTCACCCTGGGCGGTGTACACGCGCACGTACTTGTCCTCGGCGGACAGTCGCCACACGTCGGCCAGTCTCAGGGGGACCCACGCCTCGCCGGCCTTCACCACCAGCCGCTCCAGCGGACGGCGGGAGGAGGTGGCCACGGCATCTCGCAGCAGCGCCTGGAGCCTTCCAACCTCGGGCCCTCCGCCGAGCAGCAGCGCATGGGCCTTGTCCAGCGCCCGGGTGAAGCGCTCGCCGTCGTAGGGCTTGAGCAGGTAGTCCACCGCGTGTGCTTCGAAGGCGCGCAGCGCGAAGCTGTCGTAGGCGGTGGAGAAGATGACCGCCGGGGCGTGCTCGGACCCCAGCGCTTCGAGCACCTCGAAGCCCGTCAGCCCTGGCATCTGCACATCGAGCACCGCCAGGTCCGGCCGCAGGGCCTCGACGCGCTCCAGTGCCTCGGTGCCATCCGCTGCTTCGCCCACGAGCGTGAAGCGTGGTTCCTGCTCGAGGAATCACTTCACCTTCGCCCGTGCGGGTGCCTCGTCGTCCACGACCAGCACGCGAAAGCCCGTCACGGCACGGCTCCGGGCTGCGGGCGTGCTCATGGATGCGCCTCCTGGGCCGCCTGGATAGGCCACCGCGCCCGGACGCCTCCACGCGGCTGTCGTGGGACGGACCGGCCGCGGTGCCAGCCGGACCGGTGAGCCCCCAAGGCCCCAAAGCAAAAGGCCGCCCGGGTCTCCCCGGACGGCCTCTTGTGAATCAGGTGCGTGGAAGCGCGCCGTTACTCGGCGGCGACCTCGACCTTGATCTTCGCCGTCACCTCGCGGTGCAGGCGCAGCTCCACCTCGAAGCTGCCGAGCGTCTTGATGGGCTCGGGCAGGTGGATGGCGCGGCGGTCCACCGTCTGGCCCTGGGACGCCACGGCCTCGGCGATGTCCAGCGCGGTGACGGAGCCGAACAGCTTGTCCTGCTCGCCGACCTTGCGCTTGATGGTGACCTTGATGGAGCCGACCTTCTTCGCCTGCTCCTCCGCGGCGCCCTTCAGCTTGGCGTTGCGGGCGGTGATGACCGCCTTCTCGTGCTCGAGCTGACGGAGGTTCTGCTCGCTGGCCAGAACCGCCTTCTTGCGAGGCAGGAGGTAGTTGCGGCCGAAGCCGTCCTTCACGGTGACGAGCTCCCCGGACTTGCCGAGGTTCTCGATGTCCTCACGCAGAATGACCTTCATGTTCAGTCTCCTGTTGTGGACCCGGCGCTCAGCCGACCACCGCGTTGTAGGGGAGCAGCGCGATGCCACGGGCGCGCTTGATGGCCGTGGCCACCTCGCGCTGGTGCTTCGCGCAGTTGCCGGAGATGCGGCGGGGGATGATCTTGCCGCGCTCGGTGACGAAGTACTTCAGCGTCGCCTGGTCCTTGAAGTCCACCGACGCGTTCTTCTCCGCGCAGAACCGGCAGATCTTCTTGCGGCTGAAGCCACGGCCACCGCCGCGCTTCTCGTCGTCGCCGCCCATGCCGCGGTCGCCACGGTCTCCGCCGCGGTCACCACGGTCTCCGCCGCGGTCACCGCGAGGGCCACCGCCGCCGAAGCCACCACTGCGGCCGCCCGCCGCCGAAGAGCCCGTCTTGCTGTCCATACCGTTGCTCATGAAAATTCTCGTTTCCTGGATAGGTCCCTAGAGAATGTCCCAGGTGGCGCTCAGGCCTCCTCGGACGACTCCTCCTCCGACTCGCCACCGGACTCCTCGCTGCTGTCGCCGCGGAAGCCACCGTCGCGCTCGGACGAAGCGCCAGGACGCGTCTCCTCGACGTCGCCGGCCAGCTTCAGGTCCTCGAGGACCGGGCGCGTCTCGGGGTCCACCTCGTCCGCGATCTTCACGGAGATGTAGCGGGTGACCTCATCGAGGTTCTTCAGGTTGCGCTCAATCTCGGCCACCAGCTTCGCGCCGCCCAGGTAGCTGGCGTGCACGTAGATGGCGCGGGGCTGCTTGGCCACGGGGAACAGGGTCTTCTTCTTGCCCCACACCGTGAAGCGGAGGACCTTGCCACCATCGCGGCTGACGATGCCACGGACGCGCTCCTTGAGCTTGTCCACGTTGTCGTCCGTCAGGTCCGGCTTGACCAGGAAGATGGTCTCGTACTCACGAAGCCGCTGGGCGGCCTGCGTCTCTGCCATGTTTTCTCTCCCCTTGGGGTCGAGTGCCCCCTGGACAATCCAAGGAGCGGGGAAACGGCGAGTAGCTCGAAGAGCCACCACCGGGAACGGGAAACCGCGCGCCCGTCACCCTCGCGCTACGTCCCGTGTACCAACACGGGAAGCTGAAAAAGAACATCCCGCCGGAGCTTCCAGCGAGCGAACGGGCCTTCTAGGAGGGCCCCCCGGGCAAGTCAAGCTCCCGGAAAGCCCGCCCGCCCATTCTCCAGGCGCGCCAGCCGCTCACGCCTTCCGGTTGAACCGGTTCATCGCCACCGACAGCCCGTCCCGCACCCAGCACTCCGTCACGTCCACGGCCCGGGCGATCAGCTCGTCCAACTGGCGGCGCTCCCCGTCGTCGAAGTTGGACAGGACGTAGCCGGCCACGCGCTCACGGGCGTTGGGGCCCGCCGGCTTGTCGATGCCGAAGCGCAGGCGGACGAAGGCCTCCGAGCCCAGGCTGGAGACGATGCTCTTGAGGCCGTTGTGACCTCCGCTGCCGCCGCCCGCCTTGAGCTGCAGCCGGCCCAGCGGCAGGTCCAACTCGTCGTGGATGACCAGCACGTCCTCGGGGGCGACCTTGTAGAACCGCGCCGCCTCCGCCACCGAGCGGCCGGACAGGTTCATGAAGGTCTGCGGCTCCAGGAAGAGGATGCGCTCGCCCCCGAGTGTCCCCTGGCCCACCTTGGCGGCGAACTTCTCCTGGTTCAGCTCCGCGCGCGCGCGCGACAGCATCGCCTCCACCACCATGAAACCGATGTTGTGCCGGTGCCGCTCGTACTCGCGCCCCGGGTTGCCCAACCCACAGATGAGCTTCATGAAAGCTCCAAAAAGAAACGGGGCCGGGCCCCAGAGAGGCCGGCCCCGTGTCCAGGGTACACCGGAAGCGGATTACTTCTTCGCGGGAGCCTTGGCCGCGGCCGCGGGGGCCGCCGCCTTGTCGCCACCCTTCGCCGCGGGAGCCGCCGCGGGGGCCGCCGCAGCCGCCGCCTGGGGAGCCGCCTCGGCCGCCTCGGGCGCGCTGAGCACCGCGATGGTGTAGTTGACGTTCGTCTTGATGGAGACGCCCGCCGGCAGCTTGATGTCGTTGACGTGCATGGCCTCGGCGATCTTCAGCGCCGTGACGTCCGCCTCGATGCGCTCCGGGATGGCGCCCGGCAGGGCCCAGACCTCGAGCTCGCGGCGGGCCTGGGTGAGCAGACCGCCGTCCGCCACGCCCTGCGCCTTGCCCGTGAGCACGAGCGGCACGTTCACCTTCACCGCCTCGTTCTCACGCACGCCGATGAAGTCCACGTGCAGGATGTCGCGGGTGACGGGGTCCATCTGGTAGTCCTTCAGGAGGACCTGGTGGGTGCCGTCGGCCAGCTTCAGCTGGATGAGGGTGTTGAACTTGTGCGGCGTGTTGATGGCCGCGCGGACCGCCTTGGGGTCCACGGCGAGGTGCACCGGCTTCTGCACGTGCTTGCCGTACACCACGGCGGGGACCAGGCCCTGGGCGCGCAGACGGCGGGCAAAGCCCTTGCCGGAACCTTCACGCGACTTCGCCTCGAGGGTGCTCTTCTCGGTGGACATTGAGAATCCTTGGGAATGGGTGCTGCGGTTGTCACCGGTGCCCTGGCGCCCTCGGCATCCCGCCCCAGTGGCGGGCCCCGAAGACGGCGCCCATGAAGTGAAGGGAACCCGTGGAGGGGGCGGGACATGCCAGCCCCCTGACTCGGAGTCAAGTCGCCCGGCGGACGGGCGACGGGCGGCTCAGACGAACAGCGAGCTGAGCGAGTCGGCCCGGTGGATGCGGGCGATGGCTTCGCCGAAGAGGCGCTCGGTGTTGAGCACGCGAATCTTCGAGCACGCCTGCGCCGCGGGCGCCAGCTGCACCGTGTCCGTGAAGACGACCTCTTCCAGCACGGAGTCCTGGATGCGCTGGATGGCGGGGCCGGAGAGGATGGGGTGCACGGCGTAGGCGACGACGCGGCGCGCGCCCTTGGCCTTGAGCGCCGCGGCGGCCTGGGTGAGCGTGCCGGCGGTGTCCACCATGTCGTCCACCAGCACCGCGTCCTTGCCGGACACGTCGCCGATGAGGTTCATCACCTCGGACGCGTTGGGGCGCGGGCGGCGCTTGTCGATGATGGCCAGGCCCGTGTTCAGCCGCTTGGAGTAGGCGCGCGCGCGCTCCACGCCGCCGGCGTCGGGCGAGACGATGACGAGCTCCTGCGACTCCGGGAAGCGCTTGCGCAGGTCCTCCAGGAACACCGGCGAGCCGTAGAGGTGGTCCGAGGGGATGTTGAAGAAGCCCTGAATCTGGCCCGCGTGCATGTCCATGGACACCACGCGCCCGGCGCCCGCGACCTCCAGGAGGTCCGCGATGAGCTTGGCGGTGATGGGCGTGCGCGGCGCCACCTTCCGGTCCTGCCGCGCGTAGCCGTAGTACGGCATCACCGCGGTGATGGAGCCGGCGCTCGCCCTCTTCAGGGCGTCGCACATGATGAGCAGCTCCATCAGGTGGTCATTGGCCGGCGGGCACGTGGACTGGAGGATGAACACGTCCTGACCGCGGACGTTCTCTCCGATCTCCACGTGAATCTCTCCGTCGGAGAAGCGGCCCACTTCTGCCTTGCCGAGGGGGCGCTTGAGGTACTCGCAGATTCGGTGAGCCAGGCCGGGATTCGAGTTCCCGGCGAAGATCTTGAAGTCGCGCGGCAGCATGATGGGGCCGCTGACTAACCTGGACACGGGCGGATGGGAAGAACGTTAGTCGAGATCTGCTGGCATCGGAGCGAGCGTCCCGGCTTGCGCCTGATGGAGGTGCCGCTCGTACTCGATGAGAATGACGCGCTCCATCTGGCTGCGTGTATCCGCGTTGAGCGGGTGGGCTATATCCTTGTACGTCCCATCCTTGCGCTTCTTCGCCGGCATCGCGATGAACAGCCCCGAGGAGCCGTGGATGACCTTCAAGTCGCGAATGACGAAGCAGTGATCCAGGGTGATGGTGACGTACGCCTTGAGCTTGTCCTCTTCGACCGGAAACACCCGGACGTCGGTGATGTTCATGGTCCCCCCCCGAACCCGAAAGGTCGGAGCTGGCGGGAAGCCTGGGACATACCGGGTGCAAAATGCAAGGGTATGGTGATGGCTTTTGATCGCGATTGTTCCACTCGCTCACAGTCCAGAGGAGCGAGCGGGACTACCCAAGGGCTCCCGGCCAATGCAGAACCAGGTGGGTCAGAAAAGCCAGATGGTAGATGACGATGATGCCGTACACGACGGCGCCCGCGCGGATGGCGATGCGGCTGGCGCGCAGCCGGCGGTGAAGGCACAACAGCCACAGGCCCGCATTCACGATGAGCAGCTTGGCGAACATGAAGAAGAGCGGTGACTGTTCGTAGGCCAGGCGCATCAGCGGGTTGAGCTCTTCGGCCACGCCGAGCTGAAGGAAGAGCAAGGTGAACAGGCCGTCCATGAGGTTGAGCATCAGCAGCGCCACGGATGCGGGTGACGCGTAATAGGAAGCCCGCTCGCTCCGGACCGCGCCTCGAACCTGCTCCACCACCGTCGTCGCCACGCGCCACCCCCCTGGGTCCGACCTCGCCGGTGGTTCCTTTCAAGCCGCTTGCCAAGCAAGACGGGCGGCGCGTGGACTCCGGGCGGGAAGCCGGGCGCACCCGTGGGCGCACCTTTCACGAGGACGCGGTTGGCGGTTGACTCCCGCGGGGGGGTGACAGACTATCCGCGCCCCTCCGCCCCCAGGCCAGGCGAGCGTCCCTTGCACCAATTCCCCAAAGATATCGGGTGGATAGAGGTCATCTGCGGTTCCATGTTCTCCGGCAAGACGGAGGAGTTGATCCGCCGCGTCCAGCGCGCCGTGTACGGCAAGCAGAAGGTGCAGGTCTTCAAGCCTCGCATCGACAACCGGTACGACGAGACGCAGGTGGTGAGTCACTCCAAGTTGAAGGTGACTTCCACTCCGTTGGAGCGGGCTGAAGAGATTTTTTACAAGCTGGAGCCCGACACCCAGGTGGTGGGAATCGACGAGGTGCAGTTCTTCGGCGCCGAGGTCGTCGCGGTGGTGGAGGCGTTGGCCAACAAGGGCTTGCGCGTCATCTGCGCGGGATTGGACCAGGACTACCAGGGGCGCCCCTTCGAGCCCATGCCGCAGCTGATGGCGGTGGCGGAGTACGTGACGAAGGAGCTGGCCATCTGCGTGGTTTGCGGCAATCCGGCCAATCGCTCCCAGCGCATCGTGTCCAGTGGTGAGCGCGTCGTCGTGGGCGCGGCCGGGGCGTATGAGCCGCGGTGCCGCAAGTGTCATGTGCCCGAGCCCACCGAGGGCACGCCGCCCCAGACGCTCGAGTTGTTCGACTGACACACACGGCCTCGGCCACGGGGTTGGGGCACGAGAGGAACCCGGCGAATGCGTGACACCCTGTACGCGAACGTGCCCTTCCAGTTGAACGAGATGACCCATCACTATGGACGAAACGTCCATCTGGTCGGCAATCCGTTCCTGCTCTCCCAACTGGCCACGCTGTGCGCCAAGGGTGTCATCCAGCCGCAGATCAACCGGCTGGTGGAGACGCTCTACGTCGACCTGGTGAAGACGGTGGTGAACGCGGAGTTCCCCCGGAAGATGGTGAGCCTGCCCACGCGGATGATTGATTACACACCGCAAGGGCTCTACCAGGGCGAGGTCATCGACCCGCAGGTCCGGGTGGTGACGGTGAACATCGCGCGGGCGGGCACGCTGCCGTCGCAGGTGACGTACGACTTGCTCAACGCCACGGTGGACCCGACGGTGGTGCGTCAGGACCACATCATCATGAGCCGCATGATTGACGCGGCCGAGTCGGTGGTGGGCTCGCAGATTGGCGGCGCGAAGATTGGCGGGGACGTGGATGACGCCTTCGTGCTCTTCCCGGACCCGATGGGCGCCACGGGTGGCAGCCTGTCCACGGCCATCAAGCTCTACAAGGAGAAGGTGCCCGGCACCCCCCGGCGCATCATCACCCTGAATCTCATCGTCACGCCGGAGTACTTGCGGAAGATGACGACGGACCACCCGGACGTCATCATCTACGCGCTCCGGTTGGACCGGGGCCTGTCTCCTCCGGAGGTGTTCGGCACGGCGCCGGGCGCGCTCTGGGAGAAGGAGCGAGGCCTGGATGACCGGCAGTACATCGTCCCCGGAGGCGGCGGCTTCGGGGAGATCATGAACAACGCCTACGTGTAGCGCGGAGGAGACCTTGGCGTTCTACGAGCAGGAAGTCGGAGTCCTGATTCCCGAGGACAAGCTGCAGGCGCGCGTGCGGGAGCTGGGCGCGCAAATCACCCGGGACTACGCGGGCAAGGAGCTCACGCTCGTCTGTGTGCTCAAGGGCTCCACGTTCTTCGCCATGGACCTGGCGCGAGCGGTGGACCTGCCGCTCACGCTGGAGTTCCTGGGCGTGTCCAGCTACCAGGGTGGCACGGAGACGACGGGCGAGGTGCGCATCACCACCGACGTCAGCAAGCCCATGGCGGGCAAGCACCTGCTCATCATCGAGGACATCATCGACACGGGGCTCACCATGAGCTTCCTGCTGGAGAACCTGCGGGCCCGGCACCCGGCGTCGCTGAAGCTGTGCTCGCTGTTGGAGAAGCCGTCGCGCGCCCGGACGAAGATTGACATCGACTACAAGGGCTTCGTCATCGACGACCACTTCGTGGTGGGCTACGGCCTGGACTACGCAGAGAAGCTCCGCAACGTGCCATTCATTGGCGTGATGAAGGGCAAGTAGTCCGGGCGTCTCCCGCCGCCGCGCGGGGAGCAGGTCGGCTCCTCGCGTGGTGGGGCATCCAGGTCAGGGGAGGCGAAGCACCAGGCGCTTCGCGCGGGTTTCCGCCCTCCGGACGTGGCAGGCGTTGCATTGTTGTCACCAGAACGAGCATGCGCAGCTTCCAGGGGGAACTGCTGGTGCCGCGGGGCGCTGGACGCGAGGGCTCGTGTCCGGGTGCGCGTGGCCCAATGAGGGTGCGCATGCGTTCATCCACGGACAGGAAGGCCCCGGCCGCCGCCATCGCGGCCAAGGGCAATGAAGCGATGAGGAAGTACGTGGCCGAGTTCGTCGGGACGTTCGTCCTGGTGCTCGGCGGCGTGGGAGCGGCCGTGCTGGCGGGGGACCGCATCGGTTTCCTGGGCGTCGCGTTTGCCTTTGGCCTGTCGCTGCTGGCCATGGTGTATGTCATTGGCCCCATCTCCGGCTGCCACGTCAATCCGGCGGTGACGGTGGGGTTGTCCCTGGCGGGCAAGTTCGAGAACAAGCACATCCTGGGCTACATCGTGGCGCAGTGTCTGGGCGCCTTCCTGGCGGCGGGGGTGGTGCTGGCCATCGCGAAGGGCATTCCCGGGGGCTACCAGGCGTCCATCTCCGGATTGGGCTCCAACGGGTATGGGATGGCGTCTCCGGAAGGGTACAGCGCGGGGGCGGCCTTCCTGACGGAGGTGGCGCTCACCTTCCTGCTGGTGCTGACGGTGCTGGGGGCGACGGACGCCCGGGCCCCGGTGGGCTTCGCGGGGCTGGCCATCGGCCTGGTGCTGACGCTCATCCACCTGGTGGGCATCCCGGTGACGAACACGTCGGTGAACCCCGCGCGCAGCCTGGGGCCGGCGCTGTTCGCGGGTGGGACGGCGCTGGGGCAGCTGTGGTTGTTCATCATCGCGCCGCTCCTGGGCAGTGGGCTGGCGGCGGCGGTGTACCGCACCCTGTTCCGCCCGGTGGCGGCCATCTCCGCGCGCACGGCGGAGCGTTCGCTGGATGCGCAGCGGGCCGAGCGCATCGCCGAGGACCGAGGGGACCGGACGCACCATCCGGTGTGAGCGCTCGCGGCTTGGATGCGGGGGCGCCCCGGCGTATACGACGGGAGCCGAAGAGGGGCCGAGCCTCTTCGGCTCCTCGCTCCGGGACGACGGAAGCAGCGGTGGTGTCCTCCATGCTCTTCGAGCCGACGCGCCTTCTGGCCTTCCTCCTCGCCGGAGTGGCCCTCAACCTCACCCCAGGTCCCGACACGATGTATGTGTTGGCGAGGAGCATGGGGCAGGGCCGCTCGGCGGGGTTCGTCTCCGCGCTGGGCATCTGCGTGGGCTGCCTCTTCCACATCGCCGCGGCGGCCCTGGGACTGTCGGCGCTGCTGGCCACCTCCGCCGTGGCGTTCCTGGTGGTGAAGTGGGTGGGCGCGCTCTACCTGCTGTGGATGGGCGTGCAGATGCTGCGCAGCAAGGCGGGACCCCAGGCCGTGGAAGGGCTCCAGCCGGCGAGCCTGTGGCGCATCTTCCGCGACGGTGTCGTCACCAACGTGCTCAACCCGAAGGTGGCCTTGTTCTTCCTGGCCTTCCTGCCGCAGTTCGTGGACCCGTCGCGCGGCTCCACGGGCTTGCAGTTCGTCCTGCTCGGGTTGCTGTTCGACGTGACGGGGACGCTGTGGCTCGTCTTCCTCGCGGGCGTGGCGGGTGGGTTCGGCGCCTGGTTGCGGCGCAACCCCCGCTTCGCCACGTGGCAGCAGCGGGTGACGGGCGGCGTGTTCGTCGCGCTGGGCGCGAGGCTCGCGCTCCAGGAGCGCACGTAGGGACGCCGGGGCTCAGCGGAAGACGAACCCGCCGAGCAGGTAGAGGGTGTAGCAGGCCCAGGGCAGGAAGAAGGCCAGGGCCAGGAAGTTGAGGCCCGCGACCCACACGGGCACGGGCCGGTTGCGCCAGGGGAGGAGCAAGGCCGCGCCGCCCGCGAGCACGGGCGCGGGAAGCAGGTTGAGGGCGGCCAGCTTGGCGCTGGCGAGGCCCCAGGCGCGCAGCAGCTCCCCGGACTGAAGCAGGGCGACGAAGCGCTCCAGGCGGCCTGGGAGGGCGGAGAACTGGAAGGGGACGGCGAAGCCGGAGAGGAACTGGCTCAGCCCTTCCTGGACGCCCAGGCACGCCATGGCGACGCCCACGAGGAAGAGCCAGGGGACGAGGATGATGGCCAGGTGCACGTGCACGGGAAGCCGCCGCAGGCGGTTCTCAGGGGGCGCATCGGGCGGGCCCCCGGGAGGTGGGCCATTGAAGTCCACCGAGCTGGCCAGGGCGATGGGCCGCAGCGACCACTGGATGGTGCCCAGTGTCACGGTGAAGAGCCGGGGGCCGTAGCCCAGCTCCACCGAGGTGGGGCGCGCGCCGAAGGTGCTGGCCACCGCCGTCTGGCCCAGGGCCCAGAGGACGTTGACGGTGAAGAAGAGCATCCAGAGCCAGAAGAGCAGGGTGACACGTTCCATGGGCGTGCCCCCTGCTTAGCATGTCGGGCCCTTCTGCATCACCGCGCCTGCTTCACTTGCAGGGGCTGGAGATGTCCGTGGTGCTCACCAGGTTGATGGTGATGGAGGCGCTTCGGTCCGAGGTGGCCCAGATGATTCTGTGATTGCGGCCAGTCCCCTTGGGGTTCGCGAAGCCCGCCAGTCGATAGTTCAGGGACTCCGTGAAGGTCACATTCGGGTTGGAGCCGATCGCGCTGGCGCTGAACCGCCACGCCGAGAGGGTTTCGACAGTGAAGGCGGACCGAGCGAGCGCGGACAGCGTCTTGACCTTGCCACCATAGCCGCCCTCGTACATCTTCGACCACCAGTTGCCAAAGTCGTCGGGTGGCTCGTTCTGCGAGTTCCAGAACTCACGATGGTGGTAGTGCCAGCGAGCCGTCCCGGCACTGTTGCTGCTCTGGTTGAGGAGTGCCCACCCCTCGATGGTGCGACCCACGGGGCCATGGCTCGCGGACCAGTAGTTGGGGACGCAGCTCCCTTCCTGCACATATTTCACATGCAATGGCACGGAAATCTGGGGACCCACCACCGGGCCATTGGTTGTTCCCGGGCTGGTGCTGAGCGCGGCGGTGCTCCGATTGTTCGTGCATTCCGTCTGGAAATGGTACTGCCAGAAGGCCTTGGCGTTATCCACATACACCATGAAGGTGGAGGGATTGAACGTGGCCTCCTGGACTCGGATGACGACGTAGTCGGCGTTCGCTTTGCCATTCTCCCGGTAGACGTAGAATGAGCTGGTGAAACCAAACTCCGCGGTTTGCGACTTGCCCGAGGCCGCGCTCCAGTCGTCGAAGTTCGTGATGTATCGGGTATAGGACTGAGTGAGCGTCCTGATTCCATACAGGACTCCCGAGGGAGGAATCAGTCCAGGGCCTCCCACCGAGCGTTTGGCGGGCTGCCGGTGGATGTCGAACGCGGACGCCCAGTCGCGTTGGGCCGCGGGGGCCTCGTGAGCGGGACTTGGCGCCTCGGCGCGGGAGTCTTTTGATGGATGGGACTGAGCCGATGCGCGGGTCGTCTCCTCGGCCGACCCTTGCTCGTCGATGTTCTCCATGGGGGATGCGCTGTCGAGCGCGGTGAGCAAGTAGCAGGAGGGCGTGGTGGCCTTCAGGTCCCGGGACACCATCAGGACGGGGGCCCCTTCCTTCACCTGGCACCCGATGACTTCAGACAAGGCCTGACACGCCTTGGCGTCAGGGTGGCGGAGCACCAGTATCTTCCCCCCGTCCAGGGTGGGACGCATCATGGGCCCGTACTGTTCTGGCTTCGTCGAGGCGCAGTCCACCCAATGTACCTCGGCGAGTTGGAGTCCCTCCATGCCTGTCTTGGCGCAGATGTCCCCCTGGACCTTCAGGGTGTTGAAGTCCTGGCTCGTCGTGGCTCCCGTGAAGAGGATTCGTGGCTTCGTCCGTGTCGTCGACTCCATGTGTGTCTGGCCTCCATTGTGTTGCACTGCGTTTGGGCGCCCGGCGGACAGCGCGCCGGGGGCTTGACTGTTTCAGGGGGGACTGCCGTGCCGCTCACTTCATGCCGGGCAGGAAGAGCTGCTCCGCGTGCAGATAGCTGAGCGTGTACCCGAGCGATGTGCCGAACGTGCCTCCCAGCGACAGCGCGATGACCTTGCGCATCCCCTCCGCTTCGAGCTGCATCGTCGGTCCGGTGAAGTTGTAATTGGCGCGGCGGAGGCCGTCCGCCAGGCCATCCACGGCATCCAGCGAGCGGGCCACGCGGGTAATCATCGCCTTGCCGCCGGAGGCCACAACGCTCCCCAGGCCTCCTCCCACGCCGCCGAGGATGGCGGCGAAGGTCAGGTCCGCGCCCAGCGGCGCACCCGCGACGGCATTGCCAATCAATTGACTGCTCACTCCGGACACCACGCCGCCAATGGCATCCACGCCGGCCCTCAGGCCGATGTTGAGCAGGCTCCGGGTCGCCAGGTTGAGGCTGGAGGCGGCGATTTCGCCCACCGCCGAGAAGCCGCCCGCGATGGCGCCCGCCGCGGCGCCGATGCCCACCTGGGTTCCCCAATCCGCCCAGCTGAACTCCTTGCCCGTCGCGTTCGCGCTGATGTTGTAGGCCAGTCCTCCCAGGCCCGCGCCCACCAGCCCGCCCACCGCCACGCCGATGGCGAACGCCGCCACCCCTTGCATCCCCGGGACGAATGACAGCGCGATGCCTCCGGCGACGAGCGCGATGTCAATCGTATACGAGACAATCTCCTGCCAGTGCTTGGAGACCCAATTGGGCAGCGTGTTGGTGAAGAAGTTGGCGATGCTGTCGAAGAAGCCCAGCCCCATGGGGTCGATGAGGGTGACCGGGTCGTTGAGGACGTAGGCGTAGCGGTTGAAGGCCCCCATGCGGTCCTCCGACGCGCCCATCTGGGAGTCGGCGGTGATGAAGCCCCCCAGCAGCGGGCTGTAGTAGCGCGAGGCCGCGTAGTAGAGCCCCGTGCTGTCCAGCTCCAGCCCCGAGTGCTTCTGGCGGAAGTCGTCACTGCCCGTGCGCAAACGAGGTGTCCCGAACGGGTCGTAGTCCAGGGTGCTCGCCACCTGGCCTTGCTCCTCCGTCACCAGCGTGGTGCTCTGGGTGTTGTTGAGGTGGAAGTAGCGCGAGCCCACCGAGGGCACCCCTGAGTTTCCTCCTGGCGCCGTGCCCGATTCGGCGAGGGTGATGGAGGCGATGACCTGGTCTCCATCCAGGACATAGCGCGTGTGCTGGCGCGCGCCGTTCGCGAAGACGACCACCTCGTAGCAGGGGGCCACGTAGCAGGTCGTGAGCTGGGGCTCGACCTTCTTCAACCGCCGTCCATCCTGGTCATAGGTGAAGCGGACGTCGCCCGCTTGCTGGAGCCGCCGGGCGGAGTCGTAGCTGAGGTGGAGCGTGGAGCCCTGATACTTCAGCTCGATGAGGCTGCCATTGGCGTCGTAGCGGGTCTGCAGCGCGTCGGGGCTCGCGGGTGTGTAGCCCCGGGCAATCTGGTGGCCTGCTCGCTCCAGGGTGAGCCCCGCCTTGCTCGTGAGGCTGCAGGCTCCGTCGTAGGCGAACTCCTGGAGGCCATACCCTCCACCCTGCGCCTTCACCAGTTGGCCCAGGACGTCATGGGAGAAGGTCTGGGTTTGAGGCGCTTCCAACCGGTCGCGGACGGAACTCACCTGCCAGAAGGCGTTCCACTCCAACGTGCTCGCCGAGGCGGGGCGCTCGTCCTTGGTGAAGACATCCTGGGTCAGCAGGTGTCCGTCGGGCGTATACGTCCAGGTGGTCCGCACGCCGTTGCCGTACCGCGCCACCGCGGGGGCTCCCAGCGCCGTGAAGTCCGACTGGACGAGGTGTTCCTTGGCGCCCTCGGTGATTTTGAGCAGGCGTTGGAGCGCGTCGCGGTGGTAGCTCACCTCGGACTTCGCGGCGTCGGGATAGATGATGCGGGAGACGAGCCTCGTGGGCGTGAAGTCCTGGTTCAGCGTGTAGGCCGTCCCGTCGAGCGTCAGCTTCACGGAGGTCGTGTTGCCGTCGGCGTCGTGTCCATAGACATACGCCGTGCCGTCGGGGAGTTTGACGCCCGTCAGGAGCCCCAGGGCATAGGCGCTGGTCTGCTCGTCATAGGTGTAGTGCGTCTGGTCATTGCCCGCCTTCTTCGACGTCACGCGCCGGAGCGCATCGTGTTGGAAGGTGGTCACCACTCCAGCGCCATCGGTGTGTGTCCATTCCCGCTGCTCATCCCGGTAGGCGTAGGTCTCCCGGGTGAAGGTGGTGCTTCCGGAGCGGGTGGTGATGGCGGTGTGCCGGTCCAGGCCGTCGTACGTGAAGGTGGTCTCGACCTTCGGGTCCGTGGCGCTCAATCGCCGGCCCACGGCGTCGTAGGTGTAGCGGGTGGTGTTGCCTCGGCCGTCCTGGAGCTCGGTGAGGCTCTGCGCGTCCCCGAAGTAGCCATGGGTCATCGTCCGCGTCCGAGGCGAGCCGGAGGTGGCGCCTTCGGTGAGCACCGTGCGATTGACGCGGGGATATTCATACGTCGACACATTGGGCGTGGTGCCGGCGCTCGACGTCTCCCTGCGCACCACGCGCTCGTATTCGTCGTAGGACAAGGCCTGGGCCCGCTTGGATGCGTCGCCGCTGAAGTAGGGCAGGCTCTGTTCGAGGGGTTGGTCGTGTGCGTCGAGGACGGTGTCCTCGATGATGGCCCTGCCCACGAGCGCGCCGTTCTCCTGGCCCTGGGTCGTCGTGCGGGTGACCCGGCCGAAGCCGTCCACGTACTCCGTGCGCACCGTCCACACGTCCTTCTTCCAGTCCTGTCGCGTCAGGGTCTTCCGGAACCTGCCGGTGGCGTCGTGGCCACGCTCGAAGCGCAAGGCCGGGACCATGGCTTCGCCCGGACCCATGCGCTGGGTCTCCACGGGGCGGCCCAGGCCGTCATGCTGGTGCACTTCGCGCGCGCCGTTGGGCTGTGTCTGCGAGGTCAGCACTCCCGTGGTGGCGTCGTAATGGAACTCGAACTCCAGCGCGCGTCCGGAGGGAGGCGTGGGCAGGACGCGCTTGCTCGGGAAGGTGCGCCAGGTCGATTCGTAGACATTGGTGACCACCCCCTTCGAGGGGTCCTCCATCCGCGTCTGATTCCCCCAGTCGTCGTACTGGTACGTGTAGACCTGCCATGTGTCCGCGCCCGTCCAACGCGAGTGGGTCTTCTCGTCCCACGTGGCCGGGTCATACGACTTGCGGTCCCAGCGCAACGTCTGGTTGCCCTGCGCGTCGGCGGACTGTCGCCGCTCCGTGAGGAAACCGAAGCGATGCTGCTCCGCGCTGTTCTGGAAGGTCTGCCGTGTGTAGAGCGTCGCGGCGGGCGCTCCGGTGGTGCTTTGGACAATGGAGGTCGCGTTGCCGAAGTCGTCGTATTGGAAGGCCCGGGTCCTCACGCAGTCGGGCGTGTCCGAGGTGGCGAAGGTGTAGAGCTTCTTGCGCACCTCGGTGGTCTGGAGTTGGTAGACGCCCGCGCTCGCGGGAGTGCTGTAGTCGTATTCGGAGCGCACCATCAGCGCCCGGTCAGAGGCCCTCCTCACCGTCTGGGACACCACCGCGTAGGTGCGTGGGAACTCCTGGTGGTAGCGCGTCTCGGTCAGGGCCCCCGCGGGCCCCGTGTGTGGGTCTCGCTTGGACCAGGCCGCGAAGCCCATCCAGCCTCGGCCTTGGAGGTTGAGCCGGGCCCCCGCGAAGGTGAAGCTGTGTGAGTAGCGCTGGGTCTCCGAATAGACCTGCGTGTAGTCCGAGACCACGTAACGCGGATACTGGACGCTGCGCGAGGCGAAGCTCATGGCCACCGTGGGTGTCTGGGTTCCCGGGTTGGTGGCCAGGGCGTACGTCGCCCCGGGGAGGTGGTTGTTGAACAGGGATTGGGTGTCGATGTTGTCCGAGGCGGGCGGCTCCCGTGTGTAGACGGAAGGATTCGTCAAAGGCTTGTAGGTGAGCTCGAAGCGGCCCCCCAGGCCGTTGGTGATGGTGGAGACCAGGTCTGGATAGTCGACGGTGGCCGCCAGGAGATGCGCCGCGCCGGAGCCATCCACGTGAAGCAGGTCGGCCTTGCCCACACCCGTCAGCCCCAGCGCGGAGGTAGACTCTCCCGCCGCGACAAAGGCAGGCACCTGGGACACCTTCGCGTGGTAGCGCAACGTGTTGCCCTCGTTCAGCAGCACGGCGACGCGGCGGGTGTTGGCGTCACCGTCGCGCCGGTATTCGCCGACGATGACCAGGTCATCGCGTCCCGTGCCGGTGACGTCCGCGGGCATGATTTGGGGAATGACGCCGCCATACTTGAGGCCCGTGCTCCCCAGGTCCTGGACCACGAAGCCCTTGCCTGTGTTGTGCAAGGCCCGCAGGTGCAATGACGTTCCGTCGGTATAGGGATTGAGGAGGTCCAGCTGGCCGTCGCCGTTGAGATGGATGGGGAGGAGGCTGCCGCCCCAAGTCACTCGCGCGGAAGCGGGGAGGAGGGGCGTGCTCTCCTGTTGGAAGCCTCGGCGCTCCGGCAGTGCCCGGAGCCCGGTGATCTTCAGGAAGCCTCCATCGTTGCTGCCGTAGATGAGGTCCGTCTGCCCGTTGCCATCGATGTCCAGCGGCATCAAGAGCCCGCCAAAGGGCAGCGTCGTCGAGGTTGGCCCGGAGGATGACGGCGCGAAGCGGGTGCCATTGGAGAACAAGGGCTCAAGCTTCAACATCGCTGCGTTGTTGGTGGCATAGACGAGGTCCGTCCGCCCATCACCATCCACATCCAACGCGAGGAGCTGTCCGCCCCACAGGAGATGCTCCGGCCCGGCGCCATGGACGGGCCCTTCCCGTACCAGCGTCCAGCGCCCGTTGCGCTCGGCGGCCTTGAAGAGTGTCAGCCCCAGCTTGCCCCCATTGTTGGCGGCGTAGACCAGGTCCATGCGCCCGTCGGCGTCCACGTCGAGCGGGCAGAACGTGCCACCCCACGCGAGCTGCGCTCCGGCCAGGTCCACGGGATAGGGGCCATCCAACCCCGTGCCCGTGGAGAGATAGAGGTCCAGGCGCAGCTGCATGTTGGCGTGGTAGGCGTGCACCACGTCCGTGAGGCCCTTGCCGCTCACGTCCATGGGAATGCGCATCCCACCCGGCATGCTCTTTCCCAGGCTTCGGGACGCCTGGAACAGCGTGGGGTCCGCCTCCGTCTGCCCTTGCCAGGCGAAGGTGGTGCGGGGCAGCGACGTGTCGCGCGCCTCCGTGGCCACGGACTGGAGCAGCGGACGGCGGGTGGCCCGGCTCGTTTGATATTCGAAGCGGTAGGTCCGCGCGAGGACCTCCCCGGCGAAGGTCTGCACCTGTGACAACAGGCGGGTGATGCGGATGGGGTGGCCGCCGACGTAGGTGGTGGTGACGTCCTGGCGGTCGGTGAAGGTGAACCTCACCTGCCGCTTCCGGGCGATGGGGCTCTTGAGGTTGTCTGTGTATTCGATGAGCTTCGGGTAGTGCGCGTTGTTCTGCGCGTCCTGTTCGTACGTCACCGTCATGAAATTGCCGTGACGGTCCGTGACGCGATTGAGGGACCAGAGGCGTATCGCGGGGAGGCTGCTGGAGGCGGGGACGCGCGAGTCCACCGTCGCCCCGTACTCCCAGGTCTGCCCATCCCGCATGTGGACGGTGAAGGATTGGGGCCCTCGATTGACATCCCAACCGGAGGGGTAGTGGGGGACGACCTTCCGCCAGGTCTGGATTTCGGTGTGATAGATTGTCTGGGGTTGTCCGTACGGGCCGGACACCGCCATCAGGCGCTGACCGTCCAGGATGAAGCGGTCGTCCAGGTCATAGTTGACGCTGCCGTGCTGGCCGTCCTGCGCGACGGTTCTCCCCGCGCGGGTGATGGAGGACAAGCCACTCAGGCCCCAGCCGACGCCCAGGAGCCCGTCGCTTCCTCCACTGTTGTAGGCGATGCCCAGGCTCGGCTCGAGGCCCGCCGTCCCCGGGGGGACCTTGAGCTCGAAGGCGTAGGAGGCGCCGCCATCCTTGTCGACACTGAACTGGTCCGTGAGCCTGCCGGTGCTGTCTGCCATTGCGTGCCCCCGCGAGTGGAACGACAAACGAGACACCACCGCGGCGACGCGCGGAGTGTGTCGGGTTTGTCTGTCTGACGGAGGTCCGACGAGGCCCTATCCCCATGGAGCGGGAGGACCTTGTGCGAGGATGGGGGACGCGCGGGAACCGCTTCTACCTCCACCGCCTTTGCGTGTGGATGACCCAGAAGTCACAGCAGCCCGAAGTGAGCGGAAGTCTGATGACGAGGGCTGGCCAAGTCGAGTCAAAGATTGGCGGGGGAGACCGGCGTACGTGGAGACTGTTTGCCATCGACACGGACGGAGGATGCGGTCTCCCACCGGGTAGCTACGGACCGCTGGGGGAGGCGAGGGCGGGCCCGGAAGCGGGGCCCACCCTGGCGGGACTGCTAGAACGTGGCGTCGAGCACCACGTCGTTGGCGGCGCCCACGCCGACGGCGACCTGGTAGGCGGACACGCGGCGCTCGAAGAAGTTGGTGAGCTCCTGCACGTCCTGCAGGTCCATGAACGACAGCGGGTTCTTCGTCTTGAACACGGGGGCGATGCCCAGCATCTGCAGGCGCTGGTCGGCCACGTACTCCAGGTAGCCGCGCATCTCCTGCACGGACAGGCCCGCGACACCGCCACTCAAGAGGTCCTGCGCGAACTGCGTCTCACACTCCACCGCCTCGCGCATCATCGCCTCCACGTCGCGATCCATCTTCGCGTCGAAGAGGTCCGGCTCCTCCTTGCGAGCCACCTGGATGCACTCGAAGGCGAACGCCATGTGAGCGCTCTCGTCGCGGAACACCCAGTTCGTCCCGGCGGCGAGGCCGTTGAGCAGGCCCTTGCTGCGCAGGAAGTACACGTAGGCGAAGGCGGCGAAGAAGAAGAGTCCCTCGATGCAGCCCGCGAAGCAGATGAGGTTCAGCAGGAACCGCCGCCGGTCCTCCTTCGTCTTCAGCGCGTCCACGTCGTGGATGCTGTCCATCCACTTCATGCAGAAGCGCGCCTTGCGCTGGATGGAGGGGATGTTGTCGATGGCGGCGAACGCCTTGGCGCGCTCGGCCGGGTCCGGCACGTACGTGTCCAGCAGCGTCAGGTAGAACTGGACGTGCAGCGCCTCCTCGAAGAGCTGGCGCGACAGATACATCCGCGCCTCGGGGGCGTTGATGTGTTTGTACAGGTTCAACACCAAGTTGTTGCCGACGATGCTGTCACCCGTCGCGAAGAAGGCGACCAGCCGGTGGATGAGGTGACGCTCGGCGTCCGTCATCTTCGACCGCAGGTCCACCAGGTCCGTGGAGAAATCCACCTCCTCCACGGTCCAGGTGTTCTTGATGGCATTCCGATACATCTCGAAGAATGCGGGATACGCCATCGGGCGCAGCGTCAGGTTCAGTCCGGGTTCCAGCAGCATGCGCTGATCAATACATGCTCGGATGAAGACTGATCAAACTTTGAAGTCGGCCGGTTGCATCACTCTGCACAGGGCCAACAGTTTCAACTTACACGACACGAGCACACGTCGACGTGCGTGCTCGTGTCGTCAAAGAAATCCGTGAAACACGAGACCGATTACTGGCAGGCCTCACACGCTTCCGGGTTTTCCAGTGAGCACGCGACGGCCTCGGCGTCCGACACCGTGGCGGCGGCGGCGACAGGGGCGGGCGCGACGGGCGCGGTGGCCGTGGCGCCGGTGCTCGACACCGTGGCCTTGGCGATGCGCGTGGCCGGACGCGAGCGCAGGTAGTAGGTCGTCTTGAGCCCCTTCTGCCATGCGTAGAAGTACATGGAGGAGAGCTTGCCGATGTTCGGCGTCTCCACGAAGAGGTTGAGCGACTGGCTCTGGTCGATGAAGGCGCCGCGGTCCGCCGCCATGTCGATGAGCGAGCGCATGGGCAGCTCCCACGCCGTGCGGTAGATGGCGCGCAGGCTCTCGGGCAGCTCGGTGAGCTCCTGGATGCTGCCTTCGGCCAGCTTGATGCGGTTGCGCACCGACTCGTTCCACATGCCCAGCGCCTGGAGGTCGCGCACCAGGTAGCGGTTCACCTGGAGGAAGTCACCCGACAGCGTCTCGCGCTTGAAGAGGTTGGAGACCTGGGGCTCGATGCACTCGTAGCAGCCGGCGATGGAGGCGATGGTCGCGGTGGGCGCGATGGCGATCATCAGCGAGTTGCGCAGGCCGTGCTTCATGATGCGCTCGCGCAGCGCGTCCCAGCGGGCCGGGTCCTCCGGCGTCACGTTCCAGCTGTCGAACTGGAGCTCACCCTTGGCCGCCCGCGTCTCCGGGAAGGACGGGTGCGCGCCGAACTGCTCGGCCAGCTCGCACGAGGTGGTCAGGGCCGCGAAGTAGATCTCCTCCGAAATCTTCTTCGACAGCGCGCGCGCCTCGGGGGCATCGAACGGGAGCTTGAGCTGGAAGAAGACGTCCTGGAGGCCCATCAGGCCCAGGCCCACCGGACGCCAGCGGCGGTTGGAGTCCGCGGCCGTGGGGATGGGGTAGTAGTTGAGGTCGATGACCCGGTCGAGCTGCTTGAGCGCCAGCTGCGCGTTGGCGCGCAGACGCTCGAAGTCGAACTTCCCGTCCACCACCATGCGGCCCAGGTTCAGCGAGCCCAGGTTGCACACCGCCGTCTCACCCTGGCTGGTCACCTCCAGGATTTCGGTGCACAGGTTGGACAGGTGGATGACGTTCTGGGGCCGCCCGGTCTGGTTGCTCTTGCGGTTGCTGATGTCCTTGAAGGTCATCCAGCCGTTGCCCGTCTGCGCCAGCGTCTTCATCATCCGGGCGTAGAGGTCGCGCGCCTTCACCTTGCGCACGACCTGGCCGGAGGCCTCCGCCTCCACGTAGGCCTTCTCGAACTCCGCGCCGTACAGGTCCGTGAGGTGCGGAACCGTCTTCGGGTCGAACAGGCTCCAGTCGCCCTCCGACTCCACGCGCTTCATGAACAGGTCCGGCACCCAGTTGGCCAGGTTCAGGTTGTGGGTGCGGCGGGCCTCGTCACCGGTGTTGTCGCGCAGCTCGAGGAAGTCCTCGATGTCCGCGTGCCACGACTCCAGGTACACGCAGCACGCGCCCTTGCGCTTGCCGCCCTGGTTCACCGCGGCGACGGAGGCGTCCAGCGTCTTGAGCCAGGGGACGATGCCGTTGGAGTGGCCGTTGGTGGAGCGGATGAGCGAGCCGCGCGCGCGCACGCGGTGGTAGCCCACGCCGATGCCGCCGGAGAACTTGGACAGCATCGCGATGTCCGAGTACTTGCGGTAGATGGCGTCCAGTTCGTCCGCCGGCGAGTCCAGGAGGAAGCAGCTGGACAGCTGCTCGTGCCGGGTGCCCGAGTTGAAGAGGGTGGGGGAGCTGGGCAGGTACTCCAGCGAGCTGAAGAGGCGGTAGAGCTCGATGGCCTCGCGCGCGTTGTCGCCGCTCAGCGCGCACGCCACGCGCAGGAAGAACTCCTGCGGCGTCTCCAGCACCTCGCGCGTCTGCGGGTTCTTCAGCAGGTAGCGGTCGTAGACGGTGCGCAGGCCGAAGTACTCGAACAAGTCGTTGCGAGTCGGGTCGATGGCCGCGTTGAGCTTGCGCGCGTTGGCCTGGACGAACTGGAGCAGCCGGTCCGCGATGAGGCCGTGCTTGTGGCCGGCGGCGACGGACTGGCTGAAGGAGTGGATGTCCTGGTTGCTGACCTCCTTCTGGATGAAGGTGGCCAAGAGGCGCGCGGAGAGGCGCGCGTACTCGGGCTCCTCCACGATGAGGGCGGCGGCCGTCTGGATGGAGAGGCTGTCGAGCTCGCGCGTCGTCGCGCCGTCGTAGAGGCCGGAGATGGTCTTCGTGGCCACGCGCATGACGTCCACGCGGGACAGGCCCACGCAGCTCTTGCCCACCGCGCGGACAATCTTGTTCAGGTCCACCGGCTCCGCGGAGCCGTTGCGCTTGCGCACGCGCATGGTGGTGGAGGTGAAGTCGCTCGTGGGCGTGGGCTCACTGGCCACGCTCACGGCGGGCCCGGGGTGACCATTGGGCGCGGGCGGAACAGGCATGGGCGCGGGGCTGGGCTTCACGGGCGTTTCGAAGTTCACGAGCGGCTCACTCCAAACGAAAGGCAAGGCAATGGCGTGGCCCTTGGACAAGCCTCAAGCTTGCCCTGGGAGCGGTTCCCGAGCCACGAAAAATACTGCACGGATGTGTAGGGGAATAGGTCCGCTCTACCGCTTCGGACCTACCGTCTTGGGAAGCAACGGAGGCTCAGCTGACATACGGGGTAGAATGCTGTGTGTAAAGAAACCACAACCCCTCCCTGAGCCCCTTGGGACGCCGCCTGGTTGGTGGGGCGTCACAGACCGGGCACAAGGTATGGGGGGCCCCCTTTGGTGTCAACGCGAGATCTAGTGCTCGCGTAGGTCCGACCCTTGCAATCTATGATCGATCTCCAACGCTCTTCGTCACGTTCTCCTCACAACAGTGAGTGAGGAGATTGCGGACGTTCCGTACGGAGGCGCTGGAATCGAACCTGGGAGGGTGGATGTCCCGGTCCCTGCTCAGTGAGTCGTGCCGGAATCCGCCCCGTTGCCCACCGGAGAGGCCGGGGGCGTGGCCTCGGAAGGCGTCCCTGTGGGGGCGGGTGGGGGCGGCGTTGGTTGGGACTCCCAGGGTTTCTCCTGGGGGCCACTGAGGGTGTGGACGGCGCGGCGGAGGGACTCCTCCAGCTCGCGGGCGGAGGGGGCGACGACGGAGAGCATCTGGTTGGCGCTGCGCGCGTGGCGGCTCTGGCTCTCTGCGGCGAGCTTGAGCTGGACCATGGCGTCGCCGATGAGGCGGCGGGCGTCCTCGAGCTTCTGGCGGGCCTGATAGTAGGCCACCTCGGTCAGGAGCTTCTGGAGGGTGAGGCGCTGCTCCTCGGTGATGCCGGAGAGCTTCTCGGCGCGGCGCAGGTAGTAGAGGCCCTGTTCGACGCGGGCGGGCTCCTCCGCGCCGATACGGGGGCGGGCCAGGGACTCCAGGAGGGGGAAGAGGGCCCGGTCCAGCTCATCGCGCTCCGTGTACTTGCGCAGCACGAGGGCCATGACGTCCTGTCCCTCCAGGGGGATGGGGGCGTAGGCGTCCGTGAGGCGGGGGTCCCCGGGGCGGTAGGGGGCGGAGCCCATGGGGGCCATGCGGCCCTTCATGACGACGAGCTGGCCGTCCACCGTTTCCAGGGTGAAGGTGCGCGCGTTGAGCTGGGAGAGGAGGACGACGACCAGTCCGCCCAGGCCCAGAATCACGAAGAAGACGAGCAGTCGCGTGAAGGTCCGCCGTGCCCGATAGCCAAATCCCTGCTGTCCCGTTCCGTTCATGTCGCCTGCTCTCCTGACGTCCGGGCGCCGGGCCGATTTCGCGGCGCGGCGCTTTCCTTGGGGCGCGGAGGCCCACGGCTATACTCCTACCCCCGAACACACCCATGCATCACACATTCCGTCGCATGGGGCCCAGTGAACTGCTGCCCCGCTACATCTTCGCCGAGAGCCTCTTCGCCCGTCGCCGGGTGCTGGAGGTCGACGCGGTGGCGTCCACCGCCGGCGAGAGCGCGCGCTTCCTGTTGGAGCGGGGGGCTCGCGCGGTGGTGGCCTGCGACGCGGACCTGAAGGCGGTCCATGCGGCGCAGAAGGCGCATGGTGGGCCCTCGCTGCGTTATCGCGCCAACATCTACGACGACTTCGAGCCGGGCAGCTTCGACATGGTGCTCGTGGCGGACCTGGCGCCGTACGTCCGGGCCCCGGAGCTGCTGGCCGAACTGGCGCGGCTGGTGGCGAAGCAGGGCTTCCTGGTGGGCGGTCTTCGCAACGTGGCGGGGCTCGCGCTGCCGCAGTTGATGGAGGCGGAGGAGGGTGGGGCGCCGCCGACGTACGGGCTGTTGCTGGATGCGCTCCAGGTTCATTTCCCGCATGTGGAGGTCGCCACGCAGTCGCCGGTGCTGGGCTACCAGCTCGCCTTCGAGAAGGGCGAGGGGCTCCAGGTGGACGGCACGCTCGTGGAGAACGGCGAGGCGGCGTACTTCGTGGTGGTGGCGGGGCTGGAGCCGTCGCGGGTGGTGGACCCCACGTGGGTCCAGCTTCCTCCGGAGCCCTTGGCCTTCACCCGGGGGAAGATGGATGAGGTGGTGGCGCGCGCGAAGTCGTGGGAGGAGCGCGGCGCCCGGTTGAAGGAGTCGCTGTCGCGGCTTCGCACGGAGCTGACGGACCGCGAGGCGCAGGTCGCCGCGCTCAAGCCGGAGCTGGAGGATGCCCGGGACGAGGTGGCCCGGCTGACCGCGCAGCTCGAGCAGGCGCGGGGGACGCCGGAGTCCCAGCGGGAGCGGGATGACCTGGCGGGCAAGTTGCGGCGGCGGGAGCTGGAGCTCCAGGTCGCGCACGAGCGGCTGGGGGATACGGACCGGCGGCTCGCGGCGCAGCGGTTGGAGGTGGAGGGGGCGCAGCGGGCGCAGGCGGAGGCGGGTGTCCAGGTGCTCGCGGCGCAGGAGACGCTTCGATTGGAGCGTGCTCGTCGTGAGGAGCTGACGGCGACGCTGGAGGAGGCCCGCGAGCGGCTGACGCAGGCGTACACCCAGGTCCGCGAGCTGCAGGATGAGCTGTCCTCGCTGCGCATCGACCGGGAGAAGGAGCGGCTCTCCTCGGAGCGGGCGGTGGAGCAGTCCGAGGACCGCCGCCGTGCCGCGGAGGCCGCGCGCGAGCGGGAGCTGCGCATCGCCGAGCAGTACTCCGCGGCCCTGGCGGCGGTGGAGCACCTGAAGGAAGGGACCGCTCGGGCAGAGGAGGCGGCTCGGGTCGCCGCCGCGGCGGTGTCCGTGAAGGAAGCGGAGCTGGCGCGGGCGGCGCGTGAGCTCACGGATGCGTCGGTTCGCGTGGCGGCGGCGGAGGGTGCGCGGCGGGACGCGGAGGATCGGCTGGCGGCGCTCGTGGCGGACGGGCGGGGCCAGGAGACGGAGCTCGTCGCCGCTCGCGAGCGCGAGGACCAGCTGCGGCGGGAGCTGGAGTCGCTCACCGAGGCGGAGGGTTCGGCTCGTGCCACCGCGCGGAAGCTGGAGGAGTCGCTTCACGAGGCCCGGGAGCGAATCTCGGAGCTGGAGGATGGGCGGGCTCGGGCGGAGGCGGGGCTCGCGGGGGCGCTGGAGGCGGAGCGCTCCGGGCTCCACGAGCGGCTGACCGCGTTGGAGCGTGCTCTGGAGGAGGAGCGCGCGAAGGCGGAGGCGTTTGGAGAGGAGGCGCGCACCGAGGCCGCGATTCGGGCGGAGACGGAGGCGCGCAAGCGGGAGTTGGAGGAGGAGCGCCAGGCGCTGGTCCGGCGCGTGGTGGAGCTGGAGGCGGAGGTCTCCACTCTGAGCCGAGGGCGCCGCGCGGATGGGGCGCGGGCGGATGAGCTCGCGGCGTCGCTTCAGGCGATGCAGTCGGACCTGGAGACGGCGCGGCAGGAGCGCGACTCGACGGCGGCGTTGGCGGCGCGGGTGGGTGGGGAGCTGGACCAGGAGCGCGAGGCGCGGGCCGCGGTGGAGGAGGCGCTGCGCGTCTCCCGTGGAAAGTTGGAGAGCGCGACCCAGCGGCTCGTGGAGGCGGAGGCCTCCTTGGAGCGCACGCGCGAGGCGCTGGACGCGGAGGTCGAGCGGCGCGCGCGTTGGGAGGCGGCGCTCGCGGATGTCCAGGTCCAGCTTCAAGAGGAACTCCAGCGGCGCTCGAAGGCAGAGGCGTCCCTGGCGGAGGCGCAGGGGCTACTCCAGGGAGAGGGTCAGCAGCGGAGTCACGTTGAAGGGACGCTCGCGCAGTCCCAGGCGCGGCTCGAAGAGGAAGTCGCGCGTCGCGAGCGTGTCGAGGCCGCGCTGACGGAGACCCAGGCGCTGCTCCAGCAGTCGACCGAGGAGACCGCGCGGGTCGAAGCGGAGCTGGCCGAGGCTCGGGTTCGGATTCAGCAAGGTGTCGAGGCGAAGGCGGAGGCCGACGCGGCGCTGGCGGAGACGCAGGCTCGTCTGCGTGAGGTGGATGCTCGTGCCTCCGAGGAACTGGCGGAGGCCCAGGCTCGGATTCAGCGAGGGGCCGAAGCGAAGGCCGCGGTCGAGGCCTCTCTGACCGAGGCGCAGTCCCGTCTGCGGGAGATGGATGCTCGCGCCTTGGCGGAGCTGGCCGAGGCCCAGACACGTATTCAGCAAGGCGCTGATGCGAATGCCGAGGTGGCCGCCGCTCTGGCGGTGGCCGAGGCACGTATCGCGGAGAGCTCCTCGGCGAAGGCAGAGGCCGAAGCCGCGCTCGCGGCGGCGCAGGCTCGCATCGAGGAAGACGCCGAGGCGAAGGCGGCGGTCGAGGCCGCGCTCGCGGAAGCCCGAGCTCGGATTGCGGAGGATGCCGAGGCGAAGGCGGCGGTGGAGGCCTCGCTCGCAGAAGCCCAAGCTCGGATTGAGGAAGATGCCGAGGCGAAGGCGGCGGTGGAGGCCTCGCTCGCGGAAGCCCAAGCTCGGATTGCGGAGAGCCTCGAGGCGAGGGTGGCGGCCGAAGCCGCGCTGGCGGAAGCGCGGTCTCTTGTTGATGCAGGCACTGCGGCGAAGGCGGCCGTTGAAGAAGCGCTAGCGGAGGCCCGGTCTCGAATTGAGGAAGGTGCCGAGGCGAAGGCGGCGGTCGAAGCGGAGCTGGCTGAGGCCCGGTCTCGAATTGAGGAAGGTGCCGAAGCGAAGGCGGCGGTCGAAGCGGAGCTTGAGCAAGCCCGGTCTCGTATCGAAGCAGGCTCTGAAACGAACGCAGCAATCGAGGCCGCGCTGACGGAGGCGCAGTCCCGCCTGCGTGTGCTGGACACGCGCGCCAAGGAGGAACGGGCGGAGGCCCAGGCACGTATCGAGGAAGGTGCCGAGGCGCTGGTCGAAGCTCAGGTCCACCTGCAAGAGGTGAACGTTCGGTTGGGGGCCGCGCTGCCGGCTGACCCGACGCGTCTTCCGTCGGAAACCGAGCAGCGTGCCCGATTCATCGCTTCGCTGGTGGAGGCTCGCGAGGCGCTTGCCTCCGAGCGCGAGACGCGTGGTGAGGAGCCGGCGTCGCTGGATGAGGTTCGCCGGTTGCTCGTCGCCGCGCGCGAAGCGCTGGCGGCGGAGCTGGCGCGGACGCGGGAGCGCGCTTCGGATGTCGATGCGGTGGTCTCGCGCCTTCAGTCGGAGCTTGCTTCGGAGAAGGACCGCAGGACCCATGCGGAGTCCGCCCTGGCCGCCGAGCGCGAAGCCCTGGGCGCGGTGCGCGTGGAGTTGGAGACCGAGCGTCAGGAGCGCAGCGACGGCGAGGCCGGACTGGCGCGGGTTCACGAGCGGCTCGAAGGAGAGCAGCGTGCCCGTTCCGAGCTGGAGTCCTCGTTGGCGCGGGTTCGCGAGGCGTTGTCGGCGGAAGAGTCCTCTCGCGCGGAGGTCGAGTCCGCACTGGCCGAAGCTCGGGAGTCGCTCACGGCAGAGAGGA
Organism: Myxococcus stipitatus; assembly: GCF_037414475.1. Next base: position 7,644,891 of record NZ_CP147913.1, read on the forward strand.
AGGGGCACGATGCGACGCGTTCCGAGCTGACTCGCGAACGTGAGTCGCGCGAGGCCGCGTTGGCGGAGGCTCGCCGCGAACTGGAGGTGCTGCGCGCGGATGCGGCGGCCCGCGAGCTTCGGATGCGGGACCTCGAGAAGCGGGCGGAGCAGTCGCTGACGGAGCTGCGTGAAGCCGCCGAGTCTCGAGAACAAGCGCTGCGTGCGCAGGCCGAGGAATCGGCTCGCGAGCTGGAGGCCCGTCAGGCGGAGATAGAGAGCGCGAACGCGCGGTGGACCACTTCGCAACAGGCCTTGAGCGACGCGGAGGCGGCGAAACGCTCAGTGGATGCGCAGCTCTCCGAGCGGGAGTGGTCGCTGCAAGAGCTCCAGACACAGACGGAGCGGCTCAGAGAGGAGCTTCGCGAGAGCGAGGCTCGGGTCGCGCGGCTGACGGAGTCCGCATCCGCGCACGCGGCCGAACTGGATGCCTCGCGCCAGCGGTTCGAGGAGCAGTCGGCGACCCATCAGCGCGAGCTGGAGGCGACCGAGACCACCCTGGAGACCACGCGACAGGAAGTGCTGGGCTTGCGTGGTGAGCTGACCCATTTGATGGCGACGCGGCAGGAGGTGATGCGCTTGGGGATGGAGCTTCAGCGCGCCATGGCCGCGTTGCACGACCGGGGGATGCACATCTCCCGGCTCGACGCGGAGCTGGTGGACGCGCGGGAGCGGCTGGTGGCTCAGCGCGAGAACGCCGAGTTGTTGATGGTGCAGTTGGAGACGGCTCGCCGCTTCGCGGGGAAGGCCACCGCGATGGAGAGCTCGCTCGAAAACGAGCGTGCCTCATTGGAGAGCACCCGGGCGGAGCTGTCGCGAGTCACCGAACGCGCAGCGGTGCTTGAGTCGCAGCTGGAGCAGGCCCGTGCGGATTGGGAGTCGCGGCTCACGAGCACGACCGCGCTCCTCACCGAGTCAACGGCCTTGCTCGATGCCGAGCGCACGGCGAAGGACTCGCTGGAGTCGAAACTCGCCGAGACGACGACTCAGCTCGACTCGGCGCGGGCGAACACCGCGGAGCTGGAGTCGCGACTCTCGGAGACGGCGTCTCAGCTCGGTGTGCACCGGAACGACACCATCGAGCTGGAGCTGAAGCTGACCGAGACGGTGGCTCAGCTCGATACGCACCGGAACGACCTCGTGGTGCTGGAGTCGCGATTCCAGGAGACGACCGCCCAGCTCGACTCTCAGCGGACGGTGGCCAACGGGCTGGAATCGAAGCTCTCCAGCACGCTGTCTCTGTTGGAGGAAGTGCGCGCGAGCAAGGACGACCTGGAGGCCCGGCTCTCTGAGTCCGCCTCCCTGCTCGACGCCACTCGGACCGCCAAGGACGCGGTGGAATCGAAGCTCGAAGCCCGTGTCGCCGAACTCGAGTCCGCCGCCACGGAGAGCGGCGCCACCGTCCAGTCACTGCAAGAGCGCGCCACCCGCGCCGAAGCGGAGCGCGAGCGCCTCCAGTCCGACCTGACCGTCGCCCGTGCCGCCCGGGTCCGGCTGGAGGGGCGCATCACCGCCCTCGAGACCGCGTCCACCGACGCCGTGCGGATGCTCGACACCGAGCGCGCCGAGCGAACCCACGTCGCCGCGGCGCTCGAAGAGGCACGCCGCCAGCTCCAGCAGCGCGATGGCTCCACCTCCGACCGCCTCACCACGCTCCGCACCGAACTCACGCGCCTCCAGGAGCAGACCCAGGCCCTCACCGCGGAGAAGCAAGAGCTCCTCAACGACCGCTTCGAGCGCACCCGCCTCGAATCCCTCGTGAAGGACCTGCAATCGCGCTTGTCCGAGATGGAGGCCGAGCGCACCGAGCTCCTCAAGGCCCTCGAGGAGCTCAAGGCCTCCGCCCAGCCGGAGGCCGTCCTGGAGATGGCCGCCGAAATGGAACAACTCCAGACCCAGGTGGAGTTGCTCCAGGACCAGCTCAAGGCCCAGGAGACGGAGTTGGCCACCCTGCGCCGTCAGGCGGCCCGCGCGGGTGGCAACCCCGTCCAGGACCTCTACGACGACCGGGCCAACGCGGAGCTCAACACGGTGAAGAGCGAGATGTCCCGGCGCACCAGCCCCCCTCCGCCAGGAGGCTCGACCGCGCGCACGCCCACCATCCCCCAGGTCAAGCCCCCGCGCGGCGCCGTGCCGGCGCTCGACATGCCCCCTCCGTCCTCTCCGAAAAAGGCGGACGAGCACGAATGAGGGGCCGCGACTAGGATTGCGCTCGTGGACGTCCGCGAGCGCATCTTCAAGTACCAGGGCCTGGGCAATGACTTCGTCGTCCTCGACCGCCGCCGGTCCGGGGTGGACATCGACGCGGAGACCTCGCGCTGGATGTGTGACCGCAGGCTGGGCATCGGCGCGGACGGAGTGCTCGCGCTCCTGCCCTCCGGGCAGGGCCTGGCCCGGATGGTCGTCCACAACGCCGATGGCAGCATCGCGGAGATGTGCGGCAACGGCCTGCGCTGCGCCGTGAAGTACCTGGTCGACCACTCCGGAGCACACCCCGGACGCCTCGATGTGGAGACGGGCGCGGGCGTGCTCACCTGCGTGCCCGGCTATGGCGATGGGGGCGTCGTCGCCGTGGACATCTCCATGGGCCCCGCGCGGCTCGTCGCGCCCAACCTTCCCTCGGGCATCACCGGGCGTCCCTTCCTGGATTCACCGCTGCCCGGGTACCCGGAGCTGCGCGCCTCCGCGGTGAGCATGGGCAACCCCCACCTGGTCCTCCTGGACCGTCCACTGGAGGACGCGGCGAGGCTGGGGCCGGAGCTGGAGCGGCACCCCGGGTTCAAGGACCGCACGAACGTCGAGTTCGTCCGGGTCGAGGAGAACGGCCTCACCGTCGTCGTGTGGGAGCGCGGCTGTGGGCTCACCCAGGCGTGTGGCACTGGGGCGTGTGCGTCGGCGGTGGCCGCGGTGCTGGCCGGGCGGCTGCCGGCGGACACCTGGCTGCGTGTCACCTTGCCGGGCGGCGACCTGGGCATTCGCGTGCCCGCCGACCTGTCCGACATCCGCCTCCGTGGTCCCGTCGCGTTTGTCTTCGAGGGCGTTGTCGCGCTTCCATCGGGCCGGTAACCTCCGCGCTCCCCCTTCGCTCCCGGGTCTGACAGCGCGTGGCCGGTCCTATTCTCGTCGTTGACGACGACCTGTTCTTCCGCCAGCTCGCCAGCGACATGCTGGCCCGTCATGGGCACCGCGTCGTCTCCGTGGAGAACGGCACCCAGGCGCTCGAGGAGGCCGCGCGCACCCAGTTCGACCTGGTCATCACCGACGTGGTCATGCCCGGGGTGGACGGCTTCGCGCTCACCGCGCGCCTGCGTGAGCGAGACCCGGACCAGGAGGTCATCCTGGTCAGCCAGCGCACGGACGTGAAGGGCTCGGAGATGGCGCTGCGCTCGGGCGCGGCGGACTGTCTGGGCAAACCCGTGGACGAGGCGGACCTGGTGCTCGCGGTGGACCGGGCCCTGGAGCGCGCCGCCCTGCGCCGTGAGCGCGCGCAGCTGCGCGACGAGAACCTGGAGTTCGCCCGCTTCCACAACCTTCACCAGCGCTGCCTCGAGCTCATCTCCCAGTCGGACCTGGAGTGGCTCCAGGAGCGCATCATCTCGGAGCTGTCCGCGGTGTGCGACTCGCAGAGCGCCGCGCTGTGGGTGCTCGACGACCGGGGAGACCTGGTGCTGCGCGCGTACCGGGGGCTGCTCGACAAGCAGTTCCTCGCCGAGAAGATGAACCCGGAGGGTCCCCTGGCCACGCGGCTGAAGGATGCCCAGCCGTGGTTCGCCCGGGATGAGCGCTCGGTGGTGCTGTACGTGCCGCTGATGGCGTCGGGAGAAATCGTCGGCCTCGCGCAGCTCTCGGACCCGCTGGCGGGGGACTTCCGCCCCGAGCATTCGCGGGACGCTCGAGTGCTCGCGGACTTCGCCGCGGTGGGCGTGAAGAACGGCCGCCGGATGATGGCGCTCCAGCGGCTGGGGCTCCGGGACCGCGAGACGGCGGCCTACAACCTCAGCTACTTCACCGACTACGCCTCCAAGGAGATCTACAAGGCGCGGCGCTATGGCCGGACCTTCTCGCTGTTGACCTTCTCCATCGACAACCTGCCGCTGGTGCGCGTGCGCCAGGGCGCGGCGGACGCGAAGAAGGCGGTGCGCGGCATCATCCGCGCGCTGAGCAAGATCATCCGCGACTCGGACGTCATCGCGAAGGCGAGCGACCAGGAGTTCTACCTGCTCCTGCCGGAGACGGACTTCTTCGGCGCGATGATGTTCGTGCGCCGCGCGGTCGCCGCCGTGCGCGAGGAGCCCGAGGTGCAGGACGTGGAGACGCGCCTGCCGCTGGCCCTCGTGGGGGGGGCGAGCACCTTCCCCAAGGACGGCGAGGACTTCGACGAGCTGGTGCACCGCTGCCGCCGCCGCATGGACGAGCGCCGCGCGTCGCTCCAGCGGCGGCTGATGCTGGACGGGTTGCCCTTCTGGGACGAGGTGGACCTGCTGCTCGGCACGCCCAACAGCCCCAAGCTCCCGGTGGATGACCGCGCGGAGCCCAGCCGCCGGGGCAAGGTGGCGGACGTCCTCTTCGACGAACTCCAGGCGGAGATTGCCCGGGAGCTGATGCGCGACCCGGGCTCGCGGGGCCTGTTGTACGTGGGCGGGCCGGAGATTCGCGCGGACCTGCCCATCGCCGCGGGGCTGGAGTCGGCGCCGCCGGACCTGTCGTCGCGCATCTACCTGCTGGGTCGCCGGGTGGACCTGGAGTCGCATCCCGCGCTGACGCCCGTGTTCCTGGAGGGCGACGAGCGCGTGTCCCGGCACGAGTTCATCCTCTGGCTCTCGGAGAGCGCCGCCTACGCGCTCATCCAGCGGCGGGGGCGGGGCGCGACGTGGGGGTTCCACACCTCGGACACCGCGGTGGTGGACGGGCTCATCTCCAAGCTGCAGGCCGAGTACGACCTGCAGCCCTACTGACACGAAGCGGAGCGCCACGTGGCCCAGGTCCGCAAGATTCTCATCGCCGACCCCGACCTCGAGTCCGTGCGGGCGTTGTCCCGCGCGCTGCGCACGAAGGGGTATCAGGTGCACTACGCGCCGGATGGCTCGCGCGCGTTGGAGGTGGCGGTGCTGCGCCACCCGGACCTCACGCTCTTCGACGAGGGCTGCCGGCTCCTGGAGGCGCGCACCTTCATCCAGATTCTGCGCACCAACCCGCGCACCGAGGACATCCCGGTGGTGCTCACCACGTCGAGCTTCGACGGGGACCGCTACCGGGGCCTTCGCGACGGCTACCTGCGCAAGCCCTTCAACCTGGACGAGGTGCTCAGCCGCATCGAGCACATCTTCCGGCGCAACGAGGCGGCCAAGGACCTCAAGGTCGAGCAGCAGGAGATTGAAGGCTCGCTCAGCCAGCTCAGCATTCCGGACCTGATGCAGCTGCTCGGGATGAACCGGCGCAGCGGGAAGCTGTCCCTGGAGCGCGGCAACGAGCGCGGCGAAATCCACGTGGCGGAAGGCCGCCCCGTGAACGCGAAGCTGGGCCGGGTGGAAGGGGAGAAGGCGCTCTTCCGCCTCCTGGCGTGGAGCGACGGCACCTTCACGTTCTCACCCGGAGGCAGCCCGGCGAGAGCACGCATCAACCGCGCGATGGACGACGCGCTGCTGGAAGGCATGCGCCAGTCGGACGAGGTGAACCGGTTGATTCCGGGCCTGCCTCCGCGCCACACGCGGCTGATGCTGGCGCCGGACGTGGACCTCCAGCAGGACCAGCACCCGGTGACGGCGCAGGTGGTGGGGCTCTTGCGTCAGCCGCGCGCGCTCGGCGAGGTGCTCGACCTGGCGCCCGCCACGGACCTGGAAGTGCTGGGCGTGCTGTCCACGCTCATTCAGCGCGGGGTGGCGAAGCCCGCGGACGCGGATGGCTCGGACGCGAACGCCAATGAGTTGCTCGGGGCCGCGGAGGTGCATGCGCTGCGAGGCCGCATCCTTCGCACCAAGGCGCCCGCGAAGGTCGCCACCGCGAAAATCTTCGTGTGTGGCAGCGGCGCCTCCGCGGCGCGCCGGGTGATGGCGCGGGTGCCGGGGCTGGAGGCGCTGTCGGCCGAGCCCACCGCGGTGAAGAGCGGCTTCGGGACGCTGGGCCGGCTGGTGTTGAGCGAGGTGCTGCGCCTGGACTTCTGCACGCTGCCTCCCGCGGAGGCGGCCAGGCCCTTGTGGCGCCCCTTCAGCGCGGGCGCGGTGGGCGCGCTCTTGATGGATGTGTCGGAGCCCGCGGTGGGGCTCGCGCACTATCTGGCGTGGGAGGCGCGGATGCCCATCGTCGTGGTGGGCGCGGAAGTCCCCGCGGCGCTCCAGGGGGCTCCCGCGGGGGCGCTCGGCGTGGTGGACGACCTGGGCGAGGCGCTGAGGGCCCTGCTGGTGCAGGCGCTCAACCCCGCGCCCATGCTCCCCGGAGTGCCCCAGGTCCAGCGGGCCAGCGCCTCCGGGGCGTGAGTCCCCGCGCGCGTCAAGCGGCGGGCTTGGCCTCGATGCCGAGCGCCTCGTGCGCGAAGCGGAACATGCGGGCGCGCAGCTGCTCCAGCGCCTCGAGGGTGTGCCGGCCCGAGCGGTTCGCCGCGTCCTCCAGCCGCTCCCGGCAACGCAGGTCCGCGCAGAGGATGACCCCCACCCGGCGCTTGCTGCTGACGTCCGTGGTGAGCAGGGTCACCTCGCTCGACGCGCCGTAGTGATGGCACCAATCGCACAGGCGGGAGACGTTCTCTCCGCCCATCGAGTCGCGCCGGAAGATGATGCCAATGGGCTTGTGGCTGCCGGGCGCGGAGAAAATCAAATACACCCGGGCACCCGAGGTCTCCGTCCAGGCGAGGTAATCCCGCACGAACAACGGGAAGGTGATGCCCCGCGGCATCTCCATGACGCGGCGGTCTCTGGGACGAAAGGACTGGATGAGGTCCCGGTCGGACTCGAATCGGAACACGGCTGCTCCTTGGAGGACGTCTGGACCTAACAGGCAGCAGGTTTTCATTCTATCCAAACCTGGCGGGAAGTCGGCCCCCTCGCTCCCTGGTGGTGGAGGGAGGGGGCGGCCCACTCTGGCCTCGCCGCGTCATTCCCAGACCCTGAGAGGGACGATGCTTCGGCTGACCGACGCATGACATGTCGATGGGAGAAGCAGGGGCATCAGGTCCCGGCGCCTCGCCGGACCCAGACCAGACAGGAGTCTCTCTCCCATGGACCGAGCCCCGCTGCCGTCGAGCAAGGAGCTCATCTCCCGGACCCGTCCCTTCGCCGCGCAGGATACAGCGCGTTCGGGATGGAACCTGGCCTTCACCTATGCCGCGCTGGCGGCGGCCGTGGCGCTGGCGGTGGCCGCGCCCTGGTGGCCCCTGCGTGTGCTGGGCGGTGTCCTGGAGGCGCTCGTCCTCATCCGCGCCTTCATCCTCTTCCACGACGCGATGCATGGCGCGCTGCTGCCCTCGTCGCGCTGGGCGAGGGTGCTGTTCCATGTGCAGGGCATCCTCACGCTCACGCCCGCGCGCATCTGGAATGACACACACAACCATCACCACGCCAACACCGCGCGGCTGGCCGCGGACGCGGCGGGCACCTTCGTGACGTGGACGACCGAGCAGTGGCGTCAGGCGTCCGGCTGGCAGCGGCTGGGCTACCGCGTGGAGCGCCACCCGGTGACGCTCCTGTTCGGCTACGTCACCGCCTTCCTCTACAGCCTGTGCCTGGCGCCCTTCGTGAAGAACCCGAAGCGCTACTGGACGTCGGGCCTCGCGCTGGGCGTTCATGTGGCCCTGTCGGTGGTGCTCTGTGTCTTCCTGGGCCCGGCCGTCTATCTGTTCGCCTTCGTGGGCCCGCTGTTCCTGGCCTACGCGCTGGGCACGTACCTGTTCTACGCGCAGCACAACTTCGACGACGTCCACATCCTGCCAGAGGCCCACTGGACACACTCGGACGCGGCGCTGGAGGCCTCCAGCTATCTGCGCTGCGGCAAGGTGATGGCGTGGTTCACCGGCAACATCGGCTACCACCACGTGCACCACCTCAATCCGCGCATCCCGTTCTACCGGCTGCCGGAGGCCATGGCCGCCATCCCCGAGCTCCAGCAGCCCCACGTCACGACGCTGAGCCCTCGGGATGTCCTTCGCTGCCTGCGATTGAACCTGTGGGACCCGGACCTGGGGCGGATGGTGCGCTACCGCGACGCCTGGGCGCGGGGCTGAACCTTCCGAGCCCGGCGCGCCCACGGTGGGCACGCCGGGCCGGAGAGGACTTCAGTTGTTGAGCATGGGGCGGCCCTGGTGGGCCACCAGCAGGTCATGCATGTCGTTGGCGTGCTCCTCTTCCTTGGCGAGGATGTCCTCGAGGAGCCGCCGCGTGGTGGGGTCCCGGTCCGCGAAGAAGCGAATCATGTCGCGGTACGTCTCGATGGCGATGCGCTCCGCCACCAGGTTCTCTCGAATCATGTCGACCAGGTTCTGCCCCTCGACGAACTGGCTGGAGCTGCGCTCCATCAGCCCGTCGGGGTTGAAGTTCGCGCGTCCCCCGAGCTGGTTGATGCGCTCCGCGAGCCGCATGGCGTGCTCCTGCTCCTCGCGGGCGTGCTCGCCGAACTCGTCCTTCACCGCGTCGCTGTTGATTCCCACGGCCGCGATGTAGTTCGACGTGTAGCGCAGCACGCAGACGATTTCCGTGGCGAGCGCATCGTTCAACAGCTTGAGCGTGGTCGTCACATCGCCTTCGTAGTTCTCGGTGAGGGCGCCTTCCTCCAGGTGCTCACGAGCGCGGCGGCGAATCTCCTGGAGGTTGCTCACGAAGGGCTGTGTCTCGGACATTCCGGGCCTCCTTCCATCCGGTCATTACGTGACAGGAAGCTGCGACGTCGGGGGTGGTGTCGGCCACCCTCGCTCGGGGACACCGCTGCCTGTCCGCCCCTCCCGGCGGGTGGAGCGCCGGGCCCGTGTGCTGGCCTCAACGGCCGTGTGGGGGCGCCTCGTGGGGTTCGGCGTGAGGCGCGACGTGAGGCGCGGCGGGGGGCTCGGCCGGGCGCTCGGTGGGTGGAGGCGTGGGCCTTGGCTCGGGGTGCTCCTCGATGGGCGGACTCATGTGGTGCTCCGGTGGAGCGGGCGGAGCCACGGGGTGCGCCGGTGGAGCGGGCGGAGGCGTGGGGTGTGCCGCCGGAGCGGGGGGCGCTGGTGGCGCCGTGTGGTGCTCTGGTGGAGCGGGCGGAGGCGTGGGGTGTGCCGGCGGAGCGGTGGGGGCGGGGTGTGCCGGTGGAGCGGAGGGGGCGGGGTGTGCCGGTGGAGCGGCCTGCGCCGCGTGTTCATGCGGAGGCGGGGGCTGGGCCGGGTGGGACTCGGGATGCGTGATGGGGGGATGGGCGGTGGGCGGCGCGGCCAGGTGCGCGCGAGGCACGGGCTGCCCGGTGACCTGGGTGACGGCGGTGGCGGAGGGCCCCCGGTTCCACTCTCCCGTGCGGCCCATCACCCGCTCACCGGCGGGCTCGGTCCGCTGGAGGATGACGGGGACCCGGTCCCTCGCCACCACATAGCGGCCCACGTTGGGGCGCGAGAAGTCCTGCACGCTCACGAAGTTCCAGGAGATGCCCAGGCCCACGTTGAATCCCGGGGGCGCGAGTGGCACCCAACCCACGAAGCCATCTCCCCAGCGCCAGTCCACCCAGGACGGCGCCCACTCGTCATCGGGCCACCACACCCAGCCCACGGAGGGCTGGAGGAACCAGCGGCCATAGTGGAAGGGCGCCCAGCCCCAGGCCCAGTCCGTCTGGAACGTCCAACCCCAGTCGCTCATCATCCATTGGCCACCCGTGGAGTAGGGAATGAAGTCGTCTCCCACCACGGAGGCCGAGGGCTGCCAGACCCAGCCAATGTCTGGAAGCTGGACCCAGGCGCCATAGGGTGACAGCACGTCGCGGAACGTGGAGACGGGGCTGCCCAGGGTCGGTGAAGTCGCTGTCACCTGAGGGCCGTACTCCTCCTGGGCGCCCGCGCAGCCCGCGGCGAGCAGCATGGCGCTCGCACACAGGCCCCCATTCCGGAGCCAGTGAGAGGGTTTGGTCGTCCAGGGGCGCATGGTCTTTCTCCGAAAGAAGACTCCGCTTCTCAAGATGTGTCGTCCCAGTCGGGGAAGCCGCCCTCGGGGGCGATGACACAGGGCGCTCGGCCGCTCGTGGCAGGAGGGCGCGGCGTCGTGGCGCGTGTCCCGTGGCTCCGCTCCCCGGACAGGCGTCTGGGCGGTTACAGGCTCGCTTCGTCATGGGCAGACAAGGCAGACTGTCCGGGTGTGCTTGAGAAAGTCCGCCGGGGTCGTCGTGCTGTTGATGCCAGCCGTCGCGCTGGCGGGGATGCCGCACTTCCTGCTGACGGAGCTCGCCGAGGAGCGGCTCGAGGCCATCTCGTTCTTCATCGCCCTCTACGTGCTGGTTTCGGCGGGGGTCTGGGGATTGTGGCGCCGGCTGCGCCGCGACGTGCCCCGCTTGCCTCAGCTCACCTTCGGCGCGTCGCTCTCGATGGTGTTCCTCATCGGGCTGGCGCTTCAGCTCGTGCTGTCGATGATTGCGGGTGGCCGGGAGTTGATGACGCCGGGGGCTTGGGAGAAGCGGGGCGTCACGCACCGCATCGCGCCGACGCTGCTCCCCTCGGACACGGAGCTGGTGCTCCAGGCGCGCCGCCAGCGGCTGGACGAGCTGCGGGGGGCCTTGTGGGCCTACGCCGCGGAGCATGGACGCATGTTCCCCGCGACGGACACCGGCCCGGAAACGCACACCATCCGCTGGAAGGTGCTGGGGGATTCGGGGCTGCACTTCATCTACGTGGGAGGACAGCAGGCGGACGCCTCTTCGATGCCCCTGGCCTATGAGCCGGGCATCTTCGGACGCGAGCGCTGGGTGCTCTTCGCCAATGGCGACATCCAGTACCTGCCCATCGACGCCATCCACCGCGCGCTGACGGCGGAGGCCACGCCATGACTCGTCTCAGGGTCCTCTCCTGGATTGGCGTGTTGTTCGTGGGGCAGTGCTTCTTCCTCGCCCTGGGGCAGACCTGGGTGCTCATGGCGCCCCTGCGACTTGCCTTGGGCTGGGTGGCGTTCCTGTTCCGGGTGGTGCCCGAGGTGACCTTCCGCTGGGGCGCCATCGCGGAGGCGCTGGTGGTCGCGGGAGTGCTGGTGGTGGGCCTGCACATGTTCCTGCGGAGGCTGTGGCGCCAGCTTCGCGTGGACTCGGCGGAGACCTCCGAGTGGGCTCCCCGCTGGAGCGCCATGTTGGTGGCCCTGCTGGTGCTGCTCTTCGGCGCGACCATGGCCGCGGTGGGCATTGGCCATCATGTGGGCTGGATGATGTCGGGACGCGCGCCCCTGGTGGAGAGCTCCTGGCCGCAGTGGAACGCGGGGAGCTCGCGGTCCTCGGTCATGCTGTGCCGCTCCGTTCGGGAGCTGGTTCAAGCTGGCACCCCGGTCGAGCAGTTGATGCTGAAGCTGCTCAAGGAGCCCGCGACACGTGGGTCGGCCGAGGCCCTTCATGTCGTGTGGGGGCGGAGCGAGCAGCGCAAGGGCTTCTTCGTGGTGTACCCCCGAGACCCGCTGACGCTTCAGGTGGAAGGCGGCGCGACCTGCGAGCTCGCGGCGGAAGGGGCCCGTCCGGTGAATGAGGAAGAGGTTCGCGCCGCGCTCTCCGACGCGGAGGCGTCACCGCCACAATCGCGTCCGGAAGCGGAGGCGGGACTGCGGGGGCTTCCATGACGCCGCGCCGCGTTGGGTCTGGGTTTCAACAGTCGGGCGGCGAGGCGGGAGGTGAGTTGTCGCGGGCGTGGCGCCTGGCCGAATAATCACGACCCATGGGAACGCTCACCCTCAGCGCCTCCGCGCACCTGTGGGAGCAGTTTCTCGTCGGCGCGCTCGACGGGGACCCGGCCTTGGTTCCGGAGGTGGCGCCCATCCTCTCGCGATGGCAGCGCTCGAGGGCCTTGGGGGCTCCCTGCACGGGCCTGCCTCACGAAGGCCCCAGCGTTGGCGGCGCCGCGCTCGTCGAGCGCCGTGCCCGGCTGGAGCCCGTCTGGCACGAGGTCCGAGACATCCTGGACGTCCTCGCCGCGGCGCCTCTTCCGTCGGGGCGTGTCGCGCTGCTGGCCGACCGGGAAGGGGTCATCCTCGCCACGCGCGCCTCGGGCGGCCCGTTCGGGGGGCATGCGGATGACGTGCGGCTGGTGGCTGGCGCGTGTTGGGACGAAGGCTCTCGTGGCACCAATGCCATTGGCACCGCGCTGGCGGAGTCCTCGTCGGTCGCGGTGGTGGGCGCCGCGCACTATGCGCAGCGGCACCATGGACTCGTCTGCTACGCGGCTCCGGTCCGGGATGCGTTCGGCGAGCTGGTGGGGGTGCTGGACGTCACCGGGCCCGCGAGCGGCGCGGACCCGTTGGTGCTGGTCGCGGTGGCGAGCATCGCCCACTCCGCGGAGGCCCGGCTGCGAGAGGTGGCCTGGGCCCGAATCACTTCGTCGGTGCGAGGAGGGCTCGAGGCCCGGCTGGCCCGCGAGGATGGGCCCGTGCTGCTCATCGAAGCGCCCGGCCGGGTGCGGAGGCTGAACACCGCCGCGCGGACGTTGCTGGGCATGCCATCTGCCTCGCATGCGGACCTGTCCTCGGGGCAGATGCTGGGGTTGTCCTGGGCGGTCTTGAAGGACGCGGCGCTGCATGGCCACTCGTTGGAGACAGGGCCGCACTCGATGGGCCGGCGGTGGCGTGTCCAGGTGGATGCGGTGGGCGAGGGCGAGGGGGCGCTCGCGGTGCTGGTGCGTTTGGAGCCTCGGCTCACGCGGGCGGTGGCGAAGCGGCTCCCCGTGGCGGAGGAGGCGAGACCGGAGGGGGGAGCGTGGGATGCGCTGAAGGGGAGTGATGCGCAGCAGCGCGCCATGTTGAAGGAGGCCGCTCGCTTCGCGCCCACGCTGCTGCCCGTGTTGCTGCTCTCGGAGACGGGCACCGGCAAGGAGCTGCTCGCGCGAGCGGTGCATGCCGCGAGCTCGGTGGCCTCCGGTCCGTTCGTGGCGGTCAACTGCGGCGCCCTCTCGTCGGCGCTCCTGGAGAGTGAGCTGTTCGGTCATGCGCCCGGGGCCTTCACGGGGGCTCGAACGGGAGGCGCGGAGGGGAAGCTGGCGGCGGCGGACGGGGGCACCCTGTTCCTGGATGAGCTGGCGGAGATGCCGCCGGCGTTGCAGGTGTTGCTGCTGCGGGTGCTGGAGGATGGTGGGTATTCGCGCGTGGGTGAGTCGCATGTCCGGCACTCGCGCTTCCGGCTCATCGGCGCGACGTGCCGGGATTTGGACGCGGCCGTTCGGGCGGGCACCTTCCGCGGCGACCTCTACTATCGCCTCCAGGGAGTGATGCTGCGCCTGCCGCCGCTGCGCGAGCGCGATGACCTGGGCGAGCTGGCGCAAGACTTGTTGAGCCAGCTCGCGCTTGAGGGAGGACATCCCGCGAGCACGCTGTCGTCCGACGCGCTGGCCCGGCTGAAGGCCCACGGCTGGCCGGGCAACGTGCGCGAGCTGAAGACGGTGCTCCGCTTGGCGCTGGTCCGAGCGGGAGGTGCTCGCGTGGTGGACGTGGCCGCGCTTCCCTCCGAGCTGGGGAGCGGGCCCGCGCCGCGTGCGCCCGTTGCTTCCCGGGTGGATGCGGCGAGTCCCCAGGGGCTGCGAGCGCTGGAGGCCCAGGCGGTTCGCGAGGCGCTGGAGCGCAGCGGAGGCAACATGGCCCGCGCGGCGCGCCGGCTGGGGGTTGCCCGCAGCACGCTCTACCGGATGGTGGAGCGGCTGGGGCTGGTGCTTCCGCCTCGCGCCTGACGTCGGGACACGGGGGCGCGACAGTGTCGCGGGGCGCTCCACGTGTGTCCGACGGAAGTGTTGCATCGCGGGACACGACGCGGCGCGGTGTCGTCGAGGTGACGCGTGGCACGCGTGCTGCTCTGGGCGGCGCGGCTTCCACCCGCAGCTCCACCTGAAGGAGAGCGTTCATGATCTACGCCGCCCCCAACCAGCCTGGCTCGAAGGTGAAGTTCAAGTCCCGCTACCAGAACTTCATCGGCGGCCGGTGGGTCGAGCCCAAGCGTGGCCAGTACTTCGAGAACATCTCGCCCGTGACGGGGCAGGTCTTCTGCGAGATTCCCCGCTCCACGGCGGAGGACATCGACCTGGCGCTGGATGCGGCGCATGCGGCGAAGGTCGCGTGGGGGCGGACCTCGCCCACCGAGCGGGCCAACATCCTGCTGAAGATCGCCGACCGGCTGGAGCAGGAGAAGGAGGTGCTGGCGCTGGCGGAGACATGGGACAACGGCAAGCCCATCCGCGAGACGCTCGCGGCGGACCTGCCGCTGGCCATCGACCATTTCCGCTACTTCGCCAGCTGCATCCGCGCGCAGGAAGGCTCGATGAGCCAGTTGGACCACGACACCGTCGCGTACCACTTCCACGAGCCGCTGGGCGTGGTGGGGCAGATCATCCCGTGGAACTTCCCCATCCTGATGGCGGCGTGGAAGTTGGCGCCGGCGCTGGCGGCGGGCAACTGCGTGGTGCTCAAGCCGGCGGAGCAGACGCCGGTGGGCATCCTGCTCGTCACGGAGCTCATCCAGGACCTGCTGCCCGCGGGTGTGCTCAACGTGGTCAACGGCTTCGGCGTCGAGGCGGGCAAGCCGCTGGCGAGCAGCCCCCGCGTGGCCAAGGTGGCCTTCACGGGCGAGACGACGACGGGGCGGCTCATCCTCCAGTACGCGAGCGAGAACCTCATCCCCGTGACGCTGGAGTTGGGCGGCAAGAGCCCCAACATCTTCTTTGACGACGTGATGGCGCAGGACGACGACTTCCTGGACAAGGCGATGGAGGGCTTCGCCATGTTCGCGCTGAACCAGGGCGAGGTCTGCACCTGTCCGTCGCGCGCGCTGGTGGGCGAGCACATCTACAACGCGTTCATCGAGCGCGCCCTGGAGCGCGTGAAGCGGGTGCGCCCGGGCAATCCGCTGGACACCGAGACGATGCTCGGGGCGCAGGCCTCGAACGACCAGCTCGAGAAGATTCTCGGCTACATCGACATCGGCAAGAAGGAGGGCGCCAAGGTGCTCACGGGCGGCGAGCGCGTGCTGCTGCCCGGCGACCTCAAGGACGGCTACTACGTGGCCCCCACCGTGTTCCATGGCAACAACCGGATGCGCGTGTTCCAGGAGGAGATCTTCGGGCCGGTGGTGAGTGTCACCACGTTCAAGGACTTCGACGACGCGATGCGCATCGCCAACGACACGCTGTACGGCCTGGGCGCGGGTGTGTGGACGCGCGACGGGAACACCGCGTACCGCGCGGGCCGCGCCATCGAGGCGGGCCGCGTGTGGACCAACTGCTACCACCTGTACCCGGCGCACGCCGCGTTCGGTGGCTACAAGCAGTCCGGCATCGGCCGTGAGAACCACCTGAGGATGCTGGCCCACTACCAGCAGACGAAGAACCTCCTGGTGAGCTACAGCCCGAAGGCGCTGGGGTTCTTCTGATGAGCGACACCCGTGCCGGGTCCGGCGCGGGTGGGCAGACGGAGCCAGAGGTGGCCCGGGTGGCGGTGACGCCCGAGGCCGCCTCCGTCATCCGCTCCCTGCGTGCCGCGCATGGTCCGCTGATGTTCCACCAGTCGGGAGGCTGCTGCGACGGCAGCGCGCCCATGTGCTACCCCGCGAAGGAGTTCCGCGTGGGCCAGCGCGACGTCTTCCTGGGGGACGTGGAGGGCTGCCCCGTCTACATCGGCGGCGCGCAGTTCGAGCTCTGGCAGCACACCCACCTGACGCTCGACGTGGTGCCAGGCAGAGGCGCGGGCTTCAGCCTCGAGTCTCCCCTGGGCGTACGCTTCCTCACCCGCAGCCGCGTCTTCACCGACGAGGAATACGAGCGGATGAAGCACCAGCCCCCGCCGCGCCGGGGACCCCCGGAGTAGGGGAACTGGAACTGTTCGATTCTCGACAGTCGTCGCAGCGAGCAGGAGGACCCACCTCGAGCGTGCCCCGTTCGGGGTGGGCCTGTTCTCGTTTCTTGATTGCAGGAGTATCCGCGTGGGGAATGGCCGTCAGGCGGCGGCCTCGTCGAGGATTTCGAGCGCGTCCCTGACGCCGGGGAGGGCGGAGAGCAGCTCCAGCTCCGCCGTCTGGAGGACGGACACCCGCTTGCCAGAGACGCGCTCCATCGTCAGCTCGATTCGGTGGTCACCCTTCGCGTTGACGCGGCGGAAGATGCGGGCGCGCCGGCCCTCGGCCCGGCAGGCGAGGATGTCCTTCTGGAGGCTGCGCAGGCGCCGGAAGACCTTGAGCGCCAGCCGCCCCTCGGGGGTGTCGAAGGTGTGGAAATGCCGATTCCGCGACAGCGGCTGGCTGGGGTCGTGGAGCCGCTCCACGAGGCGCCGAACGAATGGGTCCATCGACGCCGGAGGATAACATCCGGTACCCTTCGGCTCAGCGATGCCTTGGAGAAATCGAACCCTGCCCTGGGCCCTGGCCCTCCTCCTTCCGCTTGCTTGTAAGGAACCGGAGGTGGCCGCCGTCCAGAACCGTGCTCAACAAGCCCAGGTGGCCCTGGGCGAAGCCCGCGCGCACCTCGCCAACGGCCAGGCGCCCGCGGCCCTTTCGGCGCTCAAGCGCGCGGCCACCGCCGCCCCGGACAGCGCCGAGCCCTATCTGTTGATGGCCGACGCCCACCTCATGAACAACAACATGGGCGCGGCCATCATGTCCCTCAAGCAGGCCGAGGCCCTCATCCCTGGGACGGACCCCACCATCCAGAAGCAGCTCTCCGAGCTGTACCTGAGCAATGGAAACACTCAGGAGGCCCTCACCATCCTCACGACCCTGCGCGACTCCGGTCTCTTGACGGAGCCGGACATCCTGGGCCTGGCGCGCTTCCAGGCCCGCGAGGGGCAGATTGAAGCGGCCTTCGCGACGCTGGAGAGTGTGCTGCGCGACAGCCCGGATGACCCGGAGGCGAAGGCGATGGAGGCCGAGGTCCTCCTCATGAAGGGCGACGAGCTGCTCGCCGCCAACCTCATGGACAAGCTGCTCCAGCAGAACCCCTCGCACACGGCCGCGCGCCTCTTGCGCGCCCGCTACTTCCTGGTCAGCGGCGTGCCGCAGATGGCGGAGGCGGACCTCCAGGCCGTGGAGGGCAAGGACGCCAACCGCGCGGACGTCATCATGCTGCGCGCGCGCGCGCTGCTCGCCCAGGGCCGCGCCACCGACGCGGAGGCCACGCTCAAGCCCCTGGTGGAGGCCGAGCCGCAGAACGCCGAGGCCCTGGCGTGGATGGCGGAGACGGTGCTGGCCCAGGGCCGCCGCGCGGATGCCCTGGCGCTGGTGGACCGCGCGCTCCAGTTCCGTCCCCGGCTGGCCCGGGCCCTCTACGTGCGCGGGCGCGCGCAGGAGGAGGCCAACGACAAGAAGGGCGCGGAGGAGAGCTACCGCTTCGCCCTGAGCGCGGAGCCGCGCTTCGCCCCCGCGCACTCGCGCCTGTGGCGCCTGTACCTCCAGACGGAGCGCAAGGTGGATGCGTTCTCCGCGCTGGAGCGGCTGCTCGCGCTGAGCGAGGCGTCGCAGGAGGAGAAGGTGGCCCTCGCGAAGCTCTCCGCTCAGCTCCAGACGCAGGTGGCCCGGGCGACGAAGCTCATCGACGAGGCCCTCAAGCGCGAGCCCGACAATGCCGAGTACCAGGAGGTGAAGAAGGCCCTCCTGGCGCTCGCGCCGAAGCCCGACAAGAAGAAGCCCACCGGGCCCATCATCATCCGCGGCGGCCGCCGCTGACCGCGGCCTTCACGGAGGGGGCTCCGGGCAACCCCGGGGCCTCCGCCACCACGCGCTCCAGGGCCTTGAGCCCCTTGCGCTGGCCCACGGCCACGACCGTGAGGTTCTCCTTGCGGAAGTAGCGCCGGGCCACCTCGCGCACGCGCTCCGCGGACTGCGCATCCACCATGTCCGCGCGGTGGGCGAAGGTCTCCGGCGCGCGGAACAGCTCCGTGCCGCCGAACCACCCCGCCAGCTCTCCCGGCGAGTCCTGGGAGAACTCCAACAGCATGCGGTGACGGCGCTTGGCGCGTGACAGCTCCTCGTCGCCAATCAAGTCATCGCACAGCGTGCTCAGCACCCTGAGCGACTCCTCCACCACCTGAGAGGCTTTCTCGGGGGCGCTGGCGGCTTCAATCTCGAACAGGCCCGCGTCGTCGTAGGCATCCAGCGACGCGTGGACGGAGTAGGCCAGCCCTCGCTTCTCCACGATTTCGAATGGCAGGCGGGAGGACAGGCCGTCATCCAGCACGCGCCGGAGGATTTGCAGCGCGGAGTAGTCGTCGTGCTGCTCCGGCACGGTGCGGAAGTTGAGGCGGAACTCCGTCTGCGACTCGTCGTGGGCCACGAAGTGCAGCAGGGGGCCGGGCGCGGCGGAGGGCGGAGGTGTCTCGGTGCTCGAGGGGCCCTTGGGCAGGCGGGCGAAGGCGCGCTCGGTCAACTCCAGCACCTCGTCGCGGCGCACGCGGCCGGCGGCGGTGACGACCAGGTTGCCGGTGACGTAGTGCTGGGCGAAGTGCTCCAGCACCTGCGAATGCTGGAGCGCGGAGACGGAGTCGCGAGTCCCCGCGATTTTGAGGGCCAGCGGGTGGTTGGGGAACAGCAGGTGCTTGGACAGGTTGTCCAGGTCGATGTCCCGGCCCTTCTCGTCGACCTCGTCGAGCATCTCCTCGAGGATGATCTGCCGCTCCACCTCCATGTCGGTGAGGCGGGGGCGGGTGAGCATGTCCCCGAGGATGTCCAGGCCCACGCGCAGGTGGGCCGGGTGCAGGGGCGTGTAGTAGTAGCCGTGGTCCCGGGTGGTGACGCCGTTGAGGTTGCCGCCCACTTCCTCCACGGCGGCGTTCATCCGCACGGTGTCCGGCCAGCCTTCACTGCCCCGGAAGAACAGGTGCTCCAGGTAGTGGCTGACGCCGTTGTTCGCGGCCGTCTCGTGGCGGCTGCCGGCGCGGACGTAGATGGCGAGCAGGGCCGTGTGGAGGTGGGGCGTCTCGACGGTGACGACGCGCAGCCCGGAGGGCAGCACGTCCCGATACGGTGTGAAGCTCATGCGCGAGGAAGCCTTAACACGAAGGCCGTGCCCTGGCCGGGAATACTCTGGCAGGAGAGCGAGCCCCCGTGGGCCTGGAGAATCTGTTGACTCACCGCCAACCCCAGGCCGGTGCCACCCTCCTTGGTCGTGAAGAACGGCTCGAAGAGGTGCTGGCGCACCTCCTCCGTCATGCCCTGACCTGTGTCCTTCACCGTCACCTCCACGTCCTGCTCCATGGGGCGGGTGGAGATGGTGAGCTGGCCCCCGTGGGGCATCGCCTCGCGACTGTTGCGCAGCAGATTGAGGAAGACCTGGCGCAGCTGTCCCTCGTCCGCGAGCACGGGCGGAGTCTCCGGGGAGAACTCGCGCACCACCTCCACGCCCGCGCGCATCAGCTCCTCGCGGGAGAAGTCCAGCACGCCGTCCAGGACGGCCATCACGTCGCGAGGGTCCAGATCCGGACGCTGGGGGCGGGCCATGCGCAGGTAATGCTCGGTGACGTCCGCCAGCCGGTCCACCTCGTGGGTGACGGCGGACAGCAGGTCCTTCACCTCGTCGACCTCGCTGGGCTCCGGGAAGGTGGCGCGCTCCACCGCGTCGCCGAGCAGCTCCACGTTGAGTCCGATGGAGGACAGGGGATTGCGCACCTCGTGGACGATTTGCGCGGAGATGCGGCCCACGGCGGCGAGCTGCTCGGCGCGCATCAGCGCCTCCGCTTGGGCCTTGATCTGGGCCTCGCGCGCCTGGAGTGAGCGCGCCATCTGGTCGAACGCGCGCGCGAGCACCGCCACCTCGTCATGGCCCCGCACGCCGAGCTGCGCGCTGTAGTCGCCCTTGCCGATGCGGGACACACCCTCGATGAGCGTGCGCACCGGGCGCAGCGTCCGCGCGGACCACGCCGTGGCGCCCAGGCCCAGGAGGATGGCCGCGACGGAGAGGCTGATGATGGCCAGGCCCGTCTGCCGTTCGCGCTCCTCCGCGCCGTCCACGCGCTCGCGGATGCGGTTGGACAACGACAGGCGCAAGAGGCGCAGCTCGCGGCCGATGGCGTCCTCCATGGTCAGCACATCCGCCGTGGCGCGCTCCACCTGGGCCTTGTCCGGGGACTGCTTGCTGAAGGCGTCGAAGACGCTCTCCGCGGCGCGGCCGTATTCCCGGTAGCGCGTGTCCAGTTCCGCCAGCCGCGCCTCCAGCTCCCGGATGAAGGGCACCTCGCTGTCGGGGGCCATGGCGCGAAGCTGGGTCGCGCGCTCGCGCGTCGTGGCCAGCCGCTGGGATACGAACGTCGTCGGCACGTAGACGCGCGCCAGGCGGATGATGGCGCGGCGAATCTCCGCGCTGTCCTCCTCCAGCATGCGCGAGGTGTGCCGCTGCTGGTTGGCGTGATTCATCTCCATCTCCGCCGCGTCCTGGGAGAGCTGGAGATAGCCCTGGCTCACCAGCCGGATTTCCAGCCGGTTGCGGTGCAGCTCCGCGACGCTGAAGAGGGACACCAGGCCGAAGGTGACGAGCACCACCGCGTAGCCCAGGAAGATGCGGGTGGCCAGGGAGAGCTTCATGTGCGCGTGGGCCGGACAGGGACCCGGACGCCATCGCTACGCGCCCCGCCCCTGGGACGCAAGCAAAGCCGTCCTCCCGCCAACCCTCTCGTGTGGGCACTGGCCTTCCTGGCCCATGGACTCATGGAAGCAAAGGATAGCCCGGCGGCAAGCCCCAGGGGCGGGGGCATTTGCGCAAGCCAGTTGCAATCGCTCCCTGGGCCGTGGAGTAGGGCGGCGGGGGAGCTCTCCCGGTCGTCCGCCCTGGAGTCGCGCCATGTTCTCTTCGGTCCACCTCGTCCTCGGGGCTTTTCTGGCCCTGGTGTCCCTGTCGGCCAGTGCTCAATCCGGCCCGCCCGTGGCGCCGCCCGCCGGGCTCTCAGCTGGCGCGGATGCCGATGCGTCCAGGAGGCTTCTTGGCATCTGGGCCGCGGAACCCGTCTTCGGACCGTCTGTCCAGGGCGAGCTCACGGTGTTTCGCGAGGGGGCGCTCTGGCGCGCGAGCATCGGGGGCTTCGAGGTGCCGGGGCGCCTGGAGAAGAGCACGCTGACGGTGACGTTGCCGGGAGGGCAGGGGACGTTTCGCGGCAAGGTGGGGGCCGATGGAAAGCTCGTCCGGGGCTCGCTCCAGTTCACCCGGAGGGAGAGCAACCAGGCCGTGGGGCTCTACGCACGTGTGCCCATGCCCGGGCCCTACGTCTACCGGGCCCCTGTCGCGGAGCCGGATGGTTGGACGACGGCGTCGCTCAAGGATGTGGGCATGGACCCCGCGCCCATCTCCGCGCTGATGCAGCGACTGCTCGACCTCGACGCGGAAGAGGGGCCCACGGCGAAGCCACTCGTGCAGGGGGTTCTCGTCGCGCGCCGGGGAAAGCTCGTGGTGGAGGAGTCCTTCCACGGCTTTGACAAGGAGCGCCTGCATGACCTGCGCTCCGCCTCCAAGACGCTGGCGCCGGTGTTGGTCGGGACCGCCATCGAGCAGGGCGCGAAGCTCACGCCCTAGACGCCCGTCTACTCGATGTTCACCGCGTACAAGCCCGCCTCACCCATGGACCCGCGCAAGGCCGGGATGCGCTGAAGCTGGGGCAGCTCTACCTGTCGGGCGGCGTGTGGAACGGCCGGCGCGTGGTCAGCAAGGAGTGGGTCGAGCGCTCCACCGCGCGTCACGCCGACATGAGCCCGGGGCGCACGTATGGGTATGCGTGGTGGCGCCACGAGGTGAAGGTGGGCGAGCGCGTGTACGCGGAATACGAAGCGGGCGGCAACGGAGGCCAGTACGTCATGGTCATCCCGGAACTGGAGCTCACGGTGGTGTTCACCGGAGGCAACTACGGCCAGTTCAACGTCTGGAAGACGTTCCGGGAGGAATTGCTGCCGCGCTACATCCTCGCGGCCGTGCGGCCGTAGTCTCGCGGGGGGCAGTGCCCCGTGTCTTGGCTCGACGCCCGGATACAAACGTGGGTAGAAGGCCGAGCCATGGAGCCCGTCTCGAAGAAGAAAGTCTCGCTGGTGACCGAAATCTCGAAGGAGTTCACCTTCGAGGCCGCACATCGCCTTCCGAATGTCCCCCCCGGCCACAAGTGCTCGCGAGTCCACGGGCACAGCTACCGCATCGAAATCACCGTCCGGGGGCCGGTGGACCCGCACTTCGGCTGGATTGTCGACTTCGCGGAGCTCAACGCAGCCTGGCAGGCGCTGCACGCGCAGTTGGACCACCGGCTGCTCAACGAGGTGCCGGGCCTGGAGAACCCCACGAGCGAGCTGCTCGCGGCCTGGGTCTACGAGCGGCTGAGCTTCCCCAACTTCCCCGCCGCGCGCGTGGTGAAGCTGCGCGTGTCGGAGACGTGCACCTCGCAGTGCACCGTCTACCCGGCCGAGGGCTGAGCCCTCAGGTCTCCACCTGGCCCAGGTTGGCGTGCAGCACGGCGCCATTCACCGTGGCGGTGGTGGCGCAGAAGTAGAGGACGTGGGCGATCTCCTCCGGAGTGATGAGTCGCCCGAAGGTGGACTTGGAGGCGATGGTGGCCCGGAGCTCGGGCTTGTCGCCCAGGTGCTCGCGCAGCAGCTCCGTGTCGGTGAAGCCGGGGCACACGCAAGCGGTGTGGATGCGTGTGCCCACCAGGTCCTGGCAGGTGGCGCGCATCAGCCCGACGAGCGCGTGCTTGGACGTCACGTACGTGGCGTTGCCCCGCACGGCCTTCTCCGACAGCGTGGAGCCCACGTAGAGGATGGAGGAGCCCTCGCTCAGGTATGGCCGCGTCAGGCGGTTGAGCACCGCGGGCGCGACCAGGTTGACCTCCAGCACCCGGCGCACGTGCTCCGCGGTGAGCATCAGCGCGTCGTCATGCTCATAGAGCGCGGCGTTGTGCACCAGGCTGACGCGCCGGGGGGAGGGGCCCACGGTGTCTCGCAGCGTGGCCTCCACGCGGGGCTCCCAGTCTCGCGAGCCCAGGTCCACGCTCAGGTCCACGACACCAGGCACGCCGCTCGGGCCGCGTGACAGGTTCAGCACGCCCCAGCCTTCTTGCCGGAAGCGCGCCGCCGCCGCCTGGCCGATGCCCCGGCTGGCGCCCGTGATGATGGCCCAGTCCTTCACGCCGCCTCCCACTCCCACGAGGACCACTGCCCGGGCCCGGAGGCGCACTTCACCACCAGCTTGAGGACACCATCGCGGCGCATCGCCGAGCCATCCCCCACCAGCTCCTCGCCGAAGACGCGCGCCAATTCCTCCAGCGTCACGTTTGCCACCGGGAGCACCG
The DNA here is from genome assembly GCF_037414475.1 of Myxococcus stipitatus. The sequence continues at coordinate 7,668,331 of NZ_CP147913.1, forward strand.
TCACGTCCCGGGCGAGGAAGTGGAGCTCCTCGCCGTTGAAGCGCGCGAGCACGTTCCCCTTCGCGTCCCGCTCCAGCTTCAGGTGCGGGGAGCGGTCCGGCAGGAAGAAGGTCTCGTTCCAGGCGTGGCAGCGCTCGATGATGGTCCGCTTCAGCGGGCCGTAGTCGGAGAGCATGCCGTTGTCGGTCACCTCTCCCGTCAGGGCGACGAAGACGGTGAAGTTGTGGCCGTGCAGGTTCTCTCGATGAGTCGCCGAGAAGATGGTGAAGTGCCCGGCCGAGAACTTCATCTCTTCCTTGTGGAGCTCGAGGGTCGTCGTGCGTGGCATGGGCCCCCCAGGGGTTAGCATCAAGCCCCATCCACCTCAACGGGCCCGGGTGCTGGAAGTGTCACGCCCTTGCACGTCCTGGCGCCGCGGTGGGGGAATGCGCGATTCTGGAGGGTGAATGCTCTGGTCCCTGCTCACGCTGGGTGTGCTCCTGTCGGCGAAGCCGCCGCCGGGCGAGACAGTCTTCGTCCCGTGTCCTCAATCCACCCCCGAGTGGGCCGCGGCCCAGGAGCGCCTCCTGGCCCTGGATGCCCGGATGGGCGAGTTGCCGGACGAGGACGATGCCCGGCCCGTGGTGGAGGCCCTGCGGGAGCTGTTGAAGTCCCGCTGCTTCGAGATGAGCCGGGAGGAGGATTCGCCCTTGATGGAGGACGAGCCCCCTCCGGCGCTGTCCCTGAAGGCGTGGTGGCGGGACGGAGGCCGGACGTGGGTGGCGTCCTATCTGGAGCTGGGCAAGCCGGGCGTGCGCATGGTGGTGCTGCCGCCCTCGGTGCGCCCGGTGCTGGTGCGCGAGACGGCGAAGCCGGACCACCGGCTGGCGTCGCTCCTGTGCTCGGCCGCGGACCGCGACTGCGCGAAGCAGATGGAGACGTGGACCGCCCAGGTCGATGTGGCCTTCGCCCGTGAGCGCGAGCGCCAGGGGACGTCCTCGCGGCTCGCGGAGAAGCTCTCCCAGATGTGCGAGGAGTCGGCCCGCAAGAGGCCCACGCGCTGGCGCTACACCGCCTGGCGGCAGTGCCAGCGCAACTCCGACAGATATGCCCCCCAGCCCCTCGTGGTCCGCATGCGGGCGCCGGAGGACGGCTGGCTGGTGATGCGGGGACGCCGCGGGCATCACTCCTTCTGCGACGAGGTGCGCGCCTACCACCTGGGCACGGGCACGGCCTGGGTGTCCCAGAGCTGCAGCGAGCTGTCCCTCTACGAGGACCAGGAGCGGTTGGGACAGGTGGACGTCAAGGCCACCGACGACGCCCGGCGCGCCGAGGTGGCGGTGGGGACCGTGTCGCTCGAGCAGCTGCGGGAGGTGGCCCGAGCGGTGTTGCTGGCCGACGAGCCCATGGCGCATGGGCGCGCGGCGGCCACCCCGGTTCCGGTGCCGGAGGGCTACCGGATCGAATGGCGGGAGCGAAAGTCGGGCCTGTCCTCCGTGGGCATGGGCGGAGGCGCGGGCTGGTTCACCAGCGGGCAGACCCGCCTGAACTGGGCCTGGTTTCCGCCCGGCCGCGCCGAGCCGCTGTCGGGCGAGCTGACCTGGCCCGACTCGGCCCAGCCCGCCGAGGACCACGCCGACCGCCGCATCGTCGAGATGGAGGAGACCTTCAAGAGCGGCTGCCCCGCGCGCGCCGTGCCCCTCGCGCTGCTCGACGTCACCAAGCCCCCTGGCGTCAACCGGCTCGACGCTCCCTCAGGGGTGGCCCGGCCGCAGGACGACCGCCTCACCGCGCTCCGGAACTGGCAGCCCCCTCCGGGCTGCGCCGCTCCCCAGGAGTAATTCCTTCCGCCCAGCCGCGTTTCTCCCAGCACGTGGGAAGAATGCGTTGCGAACCTCGCGAGGGGGCAATTAGTAATGGGAAATGTTGCAAATTACCTCGCCGGTGAGGCGTGTCAGGTTCCAAGCGCGAGATTCGTCGGCGCGCTGTTGTTGTCATTTCTCGCGATAGCGCTTCATCGGGTCTCGTGTGGGGGGACCGTACCCGCTCGATGACCTGGTGTTCCGCGGTCGCGGTTCCCAGCTCACAGTCCTCGGCAAGAGCGTCACCCGGCGGTGAGTTCCGCTGGCCGGGAGACGTGTGTGTCGTTGTTCCCTGTCCTGTAACCCAAGGGACCCCCCGTCAGCGCGCGTGGGCGCGAGCGCTCGGGGTGTGTCCCCACCCCTGGAAGTCTGGAGTCCGTCATGAATTGGAGACGTGCAGCGGTGGGAGGGGCGTTGGCCCTCCCGCTGGTGGTGGGCGGTCTTGTCCTCGCGAAGGGCGAGGGCGCGGAGTCGCCAGGTGGAGCCCCGAGCGCCCCGGTGCCCGCGACTCCCGTCGTCGCAGCCGACGTCATCAGCCGGCAGGTGGCTGACGCCGCCGAGTTCACCGGCGTGCTCGCGGCGGTGCACAGCGTGGAGCTGCGGCCCCGCGTGGGTGGCTACATCGAGTCGGTCCGCTTCGCCGAGGGCGGGCTCGTCACCGCGGGGCAGGTCTTGTTCCAGCTCGACGCGCGCACCTACGAGGCGGTGCTCGCGCGCACCAAGGCGGACCTGCTCCAGGCCGAGGAGCGGCGCACGCTCGCGGAGAAGCGGTTCGAGCGTGGTGAGAAGCTGGTCGCCGAGCAGGCCATCTCCCAAGGCGACTTCGATGTGCTGGTCGCCGAGCGCGCGGAGTCCCGGGCGCGAGTCGAGTCCGCGAAGGCGGCGGTGCGCGCGGCGGAGATCGACCTCCAGGACACGCGCGTGCGTGCGCCGGTCAGCGGCCGGGTGGGGCGAGCCCTGGTGACGCAGGGCAACCTGGTGAGCGGCGGCAGCGCCAACGCCACGGTGCTCACCACGGTCATCTCGGTGGAGCCGTACTACGTCTACTTCGACGTGGACGAGACGACGTACCTGCGCTTCTCCGGCGCGTCCTCGGGCGCTCGCGGCAAGGATGGCCGGGTCACCTCGGTGCCTGTCCGCGTGGCGCTGAGGGGCGAGGAGGGCTTCTCTCGCGAGGCCCGGCTCGACTTCCTGGACAACCAGGTGTCGGCGGAGACGGGCACGGCGCGGGCTCGGGCGGTGTTGCCCAATCCGGATGGGAAGCTGACGGCGGGGTTGTACGCCCGCGTGCGGCTGGAGACGGGCGCGGCGCGTCCCACCCTCCTCATCCAGGACCAGGCGGTGGCCACGGACCAGAAGGGCCGCTACGTGCTGGTGGTCCGTGGGGACCAGACGTTGGAGCAGCGGCGGGTGGAGTTGGGACCCCTCGATGGGGGCCTGCGCGTGGTGCGCGGGGGCCTGTCGGCGGGTGAGCGGGTGGTCCTCAAGGGGTTGGCCCGGCCGGGCATGAAGGTGGCGCCGACGGTGGTGGCCATGGCCGACTCCGAACATGTTGGAGGCGCACGGCCGTGAAGTTCGCGCACTTTTTCGTCGACCGGCCCATCTTCGCGGCCGTGTTGTCCGTGCTGCTGCTGATTGGCGGCGGCTTGTCCCTCACGCAGTTGCCCTTGGCTGAGTACCCCGCCGTGTCACCGCCCACCGTGGTGGTGAGCGCGGCCTATCCCGGCGCGAACCCCTCCGTCATCGCGGAGACCGTCGCCGCGCCGCTGGAGCAGGCCATCAACGGCGTGGAGGGCATGCTCTACATGTCCTCGCAGTCCACCACCGACGGCCGGGTGGCGTTGACCATCACCTTCGGCATGGAGGTGGACGCCGACACCGCGACGGTGCAGGTGCAGAACCGAGTGGCGCGGGCGATACCGCGCCTGCCTCCAGAGGTGCAGCGGCTGGGCGTCATGACGGAGAAGACGAGCCCGGACATGCTGCTGGTGGTGCACCTGATCTCCCCCGATGGGAAGCTGGACCCGCTCTACCTCTCCAACTACGCGGTGCTCCAGGTGAAGGACGTGCTCCAGCGCGTCTCGGGCGTGGGCGGCGTGGGCGTGTGGGGCGCGGGTGAGTACAGCATGCGCGTCTGGTTGGACCCGCAGCTGCTCGCCGCGCGCAACCTCACCGCGAGCGACGTGGTGAACGCCATCCGCGAGCAGAACGTGCAGGTGGCGGCGGGTGTGGTGGGGCAGCAGCCGGATGAGCGCTCCGCCTTCCAACTCACCGTCACCACGCAGGGGCGGCTCACGGACGAGGAGCAGTTCCGCGACATCGTGGTGAAGGTCGGCGAGGCCGGGCAGGTGACCCGGCTGCGCGACGTGGCCCGGGTGGAGTTGGGCGCCAACAACTACTCGGTGCGCGCCCGGTTGGATGGGAAGCCCGCGGTGGCCATCGGCATCAACCAGGCCTCCGGCTCCAACGCGCTGGACGTGTCCGCGGGAATCCGCGCCCGGATGGAGGAGCTGAGCAAGGCCTTCCCCGAGGGCATGGAGTACCGCATCGTCTACGACCCGACCCTCTTCGTGCGCTCGTCCATCGCCAACGTGGTGCAGACGCTGGCGGAGGCGGTGGTGCTGGTGGTGCTGGTGGTGCTGCTGTTCCTCCAGACGTGGCGCGCCTCCATCATCCCGCTGGCGGCGGTGCCCGTGTCGCTGGTGGGCACGGCGGCGGTGATGCAGATGATGGGCTTCTCGCTCAACACGCTGTCGCTCTTCGGGTTGGTGCTCTCCATCGGCATCGTGGTGGATGACGCCATCGTCGTGGTGGAGAACGTGGAGCGGCACATCGAGCAGGGCTCCAGTCCCAAGGAAGCGGCCCGCAAGGCGATGACCGAAGTGACGGGCCCCATCATCGCGATTACCTCCGTGTTGTCCGCGGTCTTCATTCCCACGGCGTTCCTGGGCGGCCTGACGGGTCAGTTCTACCGGCAGTTCGCGTTGACCATCGCCATCTCCACCATCCTCTCGGCCTTCAACTCGCTCACGCTCAGCCCGGCGCTCGCCGGAGTCCTGCTGCGCGGGCACCATGGCCCCAAGGATGGCCTCACGCGCTTCATGGAGAAGGCGTTCGGCGGCTGGCTCTTCCGTCCCTTCAACCGCTTCTTCGACAAGGCCTCCGCGGGCTACGTGTCGCTGGTGCGGCGGGTGGTGCGCATCAGCGTGGTGGCGCTGGCCCTCTACGTGGGCCTCCTGGGCCTGACGTGGCTGGGCTTCAAGAAGGTCCCCGCGGGCTTCGTCCCCATGCAGGACAAGTACTACCTGGTGGGCCTGGCGCAGCTGCCACCGGCCTCGTCGCTGGAGCGCACGGACGCGGTGGTGAAGGAGATGTCGGAGCTGATGCTGAAGGAGAAGGGCGTGGCCAACGTGGTCGCCTTCACGGGGCTCTCCATCAACGGCTTCGTCAGCTCTCCCAATTCAGCGGTGGTGTTCGCCATCCTGGATGACTTCGAGAAGCGCAAGTCGCCGGACCTGTCGGCGAACGCGATCGCGGGTCGCCTCCAGGGGAAGTTGGGGGGCATCGAGGAGGGCTTCGCGGCCGTGTTCCCTCCGCCTCCGGTGCCGGGCATGGGCACGTTGGCGGGCTTCAAGCTCCAGGTGGAGGACCGCGCGGGTCTGGGGCCGGAGGCGCTCTACTCGGCCACCCAGGCGTTGGTTCAGAAGGCGTCGGCGGACCCCTCGCTGACGGGGCTGATGACGACCTTCGAAATCAACGTGCCCCAGCTCCACGCGGACGTGGACCGGGTGAAGGCGAAGCAGCAGGGCGTCCCGTTGAGCTCCGTCTTCGAGACGCTCCAGATTCAGCTGGGCTCGCTCTACGTGAATGACTTCAACCGCTTTGGCCGCACGTATCAGGTGAACGTCCAGGCGGACACGAAGCACCGCAAGGAGGCGGAGGACATCGGCCGGCTCCAGGTGCGCAACGAGCGGGGCGGCATGGTGCCGTTGGCCACGCTGGTGGACGTGGGGCCGTCGTTCGGTCCGGACCAGGTGCTGCGGTACAACGGGTACCCGGCCGCGGACATCAACGGCGCGGCGGCTCCGGGCGTGAGCACGGGACAGGCCGTGGCGGCGATGGAGCGGCTGGCGGCGGAGACACTCCCGGCGGGGATGACGTTCGAGTGGACCGACCTGACGTACCAGGAGAAGCTCGCGGGCAGCGAAGGGTTGTTCGTCTTCCCGTTGGCCATCCTGCTGGCGTTCCTCATCCTGGCGGCGCAGTACAACAGCTGGACCTTGCCGCTGGCGGTGTTGCTGACGGTTCCGCTCGCGCTGCTCAGCGCTCTGGTGGGCGTGTGGTTCGTGGATGGGGACAACAACATCTTCACGCAGATTGGCCTCGTGGTGTTGGTGGGCCTGGCGGCGAAGAACGCCATCCTCATCGTCGAGTTCGCCAAGGCGCAGGAGGATGAAGGCATGGGGGTGGTGCAGGCGGCGCTCGAGGCGTGCCGGCTGCGTCTGCGGCCCATCCTGATGACCTCCATCGCCTTCATCATGGGTGTGGTTCCGCTGGCGCTGGCCACGGGCGCGGGCGCGGAGATGCGCCAGGCGATGGGCGTGGCGGTGTTCGCGGGCATGCTCGGCGTGACGCTGTTCGGTCTGGTGCTGACGCCCATCTTCTACATCGTCATCCGGAAGCTCGCGCTGCGTGGCGGGGAGCGTCCGGCCGCCGAGCTCCCGGCGGGAATGTCGGGAGCTGGAGGCCACTGAAAAGCCCCATGGCCCCCAGGACCGTTCGTCCTGGGGGCCGAGTGGGGGACTTCAGCCATCGAGAGGAATCTCAGGGGGCTGGGGTGGTCTCGATGCGGCCGAACAGGCCGTGCTTTTCATCATCGGGGCCCGACGTGAAGTACAGGGCGTTGGTGGGCTGGTCCTTCAGGCCGTTGCCGAAGCTCAGGCCCCACAGGCCCTTCAGTACGATGACCGTCCCATGGGGGTCTTGAAGCTGCCCGTCCAGCCTCCCCGTGGCGAGGTCGTATGCGTTGATGGTCCCATCGCCAAAGTTGCCGACGAGCAGGCGCCCCGAGAAGCGGCCGAAGCTGGCCGGGGCGAGCGCCATGCCCCAGGGCGCGTTGAGGTTGCCTCGGGTAATCAGGCGGCGGATGAACCGGCCGTTCGCGTCGAAGACACTGATGAACCCCAGCCCCGCGCCCTTCACGTCATCGTGCTTCTTGTCATCCTGCTTCGCGTAGGTGACGTAGATGTCGCCCTGGATGGTCTGGATGCCGAAGGGGGCGAAGCCGTCGGGGAGGTTGGGGTCCTTGAAGTCCCCCGGCATCTTGGTGGCGGCGAAGTTGCTGTCGAAGACGTCCACCTTCGCGTTGTGGAAGTCCGTCGCGTACAAGAATGTCGCCGAGCCGTTGTTCGCGAGCGTGGCGCCCTTGTAGACGGCATTCGAGCTGGAGTTGTCCACGGCGGTGATGGCGTCGTTGGCGGCGGCGTCAGGATTCCAGCCCGCGACCAGGCCCTGCTCCGTCACGAAGATGATGCGGGCGGGGACACTGTTGGCGCCACTCTTGACGGCGAAGCCGGTGGTGCCGTTGAAGATGATTCCCGTCGGGCCCGCGGGAGCCTGGGCGCCAGATGGCAGGGGGATGTTGACGACGATTGGCTGGGCGTTGCCATTGCCGTCGTAGACGGTGGCCTTGCCCGTGCCGTTGTCGGCCACCCACAGGAAGCTCATGGGATTGAAGGTGAGCCCCCAGGGATTGACCAGGTTGTTGTCCGTGCGGTCGGCTTGCTCACTTCCGTCGGACACGAGGTTCCGCTTGCTGTAGGAGTTGGGCAGGCCCGTTGGTGCCTGGGCAACAGCCACTCCAGGAATGGCGGCCGCGGCAAGCGACAAGCCCAGCACATACTTCCCCCACCGCGGTTTCAGTGAACGAGTCGATGCGGTCTTCATGGATGCCCCCTCTCGTGTGTGCGTTTCACTGGGACGGTGCCGTCTGTGGAAAGCGTGAGGGTGCCCACCAGTCACCACAATCCGCCCCATGGGGCAGAGAAGTGGTGGAGGGAACTCAATGCGGGATTCTCGACGAGGCGGGTGCCCTGGCGGGGCATGCGGTCGCCGGGCCGCCCCGGCTTCGGGACTCGGCCCGGGGCACGTGCTCCGGGGCCGCGTCTGTTGCGTCACGGGTGCGGCATCTTCGTGGCGCCCGGCGCATGTGGCTCTAGACTGCCGCCGTGTCCAGGCCCTCCGAGCAGAGCCCCACGGGCGGTTTCCGTGCCCGCCTTCATACCGTCATCTTCGAGGCCGATACTCCGGCGGGCAAGGCGTTCGACGTGGCCCTGCTGTGGGTCATCCTGTTCAGCGTCGCGGCGGTGATGTTGGAGAGCGTGGCCTCCATTCGAGCCCAGTACGCCACGGTGCTGAGCGTTGCGGAGTGGGCCTTCACCGTCATCTTCGCGTTGGAGTACGCACTGCGGCTCGTGGCTGTCCGCAGGCCGCTGGACTACGCGCGCAGCTTCTTCGGAATGGTGGACCTGATGGCCATCCTCCCGTCCTTCCTGAGCGTCATCTTCCCCGGGGCCCAGACGCTGCTGGTGATTCGTGTGCTGCGGCTGCTCAGAGTCTTCCGGGTGCTGAAGCTGGGTCACATGCTGGGGCAGGCGGAGGTGCTGCTCACCGCGCTTCGCGCGAGCCGGGCGAAGATCATCGTCTTCCTCGGCGTGGTGCTCAGCATCGCCGTCATCATGGGCGCCATCATGTACATGGTGGAAGGGGAGCGGCACGGCTTCGATAGCATCCCGCGCTCCATGTACTGGGCCATCGTGACGATGACGACGGTGGGCTTCGGCGACATCACTCCCAAGACGGTGCTGGGGCAGTTCATCGCGTCGGTGTTGATGATCATGGGCTACGGCATCCTCGCGGTGCCCACGGGCATCGTGTCCGTGGAGCTGGCGAATGCCTCCCGCATGCTCCCGGACACCCAGGCGTGTCCAGGCTGCGGCAAGCAGGGGCATGACTTGGATGCGCGCTACTGCAAGTCCTGTGGAATGGCGCTGGACTGGGCGTCCTCGAAGACCGAGTCGGGGTGAGGCGATAACAGCCGCTTCTCGAGGTCCGCTTCCCGAAGGTCGGGCATCCACTCCAGGCTTCCGTGCCACGGCCCACTTCAGGTTTGCTGCGGGCCGCCGAGCCGTGTCCCCTCTCCACCGGAGAAGTGAGCCCATGCGCGCATTCCTGACGACCGTGGCCTGTACGACGCTCTTGTCCATCGCGGGGAGCGCGTATGGGCAAGCCACTCGGAAACCCACGGACCAGAGCGGAAACCTGGCCCCGGACCGCGCTGCCGGCAGTCAGCAGTCGGTTCCCCTCGATGAGCCGGTGCCCACCGGGGCGCCCGTCGAGACGGCGCCTCCCAACGTGCCCGAGTTCAAACCCGCCTTCGCGGGGCAGACGCGCGCTCCGGCCGTCAAGACGCGCACACCCTTCCAGGTCACCGAGGTGGCCTCCGGCTTCAATCACCCCTGGGCCATTGCGTTCCTGCCGGACCGGCGCATGTTGGTGACGGAGAAGCCGACGGGGAAGCTCTTCATCGTCACATCGCAGGGCAAGAAGTCCGCGCCCGTCGAGGGCCTGCCTCCGGTGGATGGCCGCAACCAGGGTGGGTTGCTCGATGTGGAAATCGGGCCCGACTACGCGACCAGCGGCCTCATCTACTGGAGCTATTACGAGCCGCGCGAGGGCGGCAATGGGCTCGCGGTGGCGCGCGCGAAGCTGGTGGACGGCGCGAAGCCCCGAGTCGAGGGACTGAAGGTCATCTTCCGCATGCAGCCGACGCTCGACTCGACGTTGCACGCGGGAGGCCGCCTCGTCTTCACCCCGGACGGCATGTTGTTCATCACGCTGGGCGAGCGCTCCGTCCTCGAGGGGCGAGTCCAGGCGCGCGACCTGAAGAGCGACTTCGGGAAGATTGTCCGCATCCGTCCGGATGGCTCCATTCCCCAGGACAACCCGTTCGTCGGTCGCAAGGACGCGCGGCCGGAAATCTGGTCGCTGGGCCATCGCAACATCCTGTCCGCAGCGCTCGATAGCCGGGGTCGCCTCTGGGAGGTGGAGATGGGGCCTCGCGGTGGTGACGAACTCAACCTCATCGAGCCGGGCAAGGACTACGGCTGGCCGACCATCGGCTATGGCGAGGAGTACTCAGGTGCGCGCATCCACAAGTCCACGCAGGGGCCGGGCATGGAGCAGCCCGTGTACTACTGGGACCCGGTGATTTCGCCCTCGGGCATGACCATCTACTCGGGGGACCTGTTCCCGGAGTGGAAGGGCAACTTCTTCATCGGCGGCCTGTCCAGCCAGGCACTGGTGCGACTGGTCCTCAAGAATGACCGCGTCGTGGGCGAGGAGCGGTTGCTCCTGGACCAGGACTCGCGCATCCGCGAAGTCGTCCAGGGCCCCGAGGGCGCGCTCTACCTGCTCACCGACGAGCGCAATGGACGGCTGCTCAAGCTGACGCCGCGCTGACGCGTGTCCTCTGCGGACACCGCAACAACCGGGTCGCAATCCCTCAAGGGGTGCGCCATCTCCTGAGTCCACCGGGGCACCTTCCGAGGCCGCCCCGCATGGAAGGAGCATGGCATGTGGCGCGGAACACGAAGCGGAAACGGATTCAGCGGGAGGGCCTGTCCATGAGCGCCCCCGCTCGCGTGAAGCGGATGGTGCGAGGGCCCTCCGTCGAGAATCGGCTGGCGTCGCTCGACTGGGAGTCCCTGTCCTCCGACCTGGATACACGGGGCTGCGCGATGTTGAGCGCGATGCTGACGCCCGAGGAGTGCTCGATGCTCGCCGGGCTCTACGCGTCGGATGCTCCGTTCCGCAGCCGGGTCGTCATGTCGAGGCACGGCTTCGGGCGAGGCGAGTACAAGTACTTCGCCTATCCGCTCCCCGACCTCGTGGCGCGCTTGCGGCATGGGCTCTATCCAGGGCTCGCCGCCATCGCGAACCGCTGGCACGAGGCCATGCGCATCGACACACGTTACCCAGAGACACACGAGGCCTATCTCCAGCGGTGTCATCAAGCGGAGCAGCCCCGGCCGACTCCACTGCTGCTCCAGTACGGAGAAGGGGACTACAACTGTCTGCACCAGGACCTCTACGGCGACGAGGTGTTCCCCCTCCAGGTGGCCTTCCTCCTGGCGGAGCCTGAGCGCGACTTCACGGGGGGCGAGTTCGTGCTCACCGAACAGCGTCCCCGCATGCAGTCCCGCGCGGAGGTGGTGCCTCTGCGGCAAGGGGATGGCGTCATCTTTCCGGTCCACCATCGCCCCATGCAGGGGACTCGGGGCACGTATCGCGTCAACATGCGCCACGGTGTCAGCCGCATCCGCTCCGGGCATCGCCACACGGTGGGCATCATCTTCCACGACGCCCGCTGACCTGGCGGGCCGTCGCGCTCACCTGGCAAGCGAGGGCATGAGGTGCCTTGGCTTCGCGAAGATGTGGGTGGGGAGAGGCGGGCCTCGCGGCTATCATCCTCGCCCACGGTGGACGGGCGCGAGATGCACGACTTTCAGTCGATTCTCAACGAAGTGATGGCGGCGGTGCGGCCGGTGGTGGGGCAGGGACGTGTGGCGAACTACATCCCCGCGCTGGCCTCGGTGGACCCTTCGCGGTTCGGCATGGCGCTGGCGACCGTCGATGGAGAGCTCTTCGGCGTGGGGGATTGGCGCGTGCCCTTCTCCGTGCAGAGTATCTCCAAGGTGTTCGCGCTTGCGTTGACGCTGGCTCGAGACGGTGACGCCCTCTGGCGCAGGGTGGGCAAGGAGCCCTCCGGCAATCCGTTCAACTCGTTGGTGCAGCTCGAGTACGAGCAGGGCGTGCCTCGCAACCCCTTCATCAACGCGGGCGCCCTGGTCATCACGGACCGGCTGCTCAGCCTCACGGGGGATTCGCGCGGCGCGGTGCGGGAGCTCCTCCGGGCGGAGAGCGGAAACCCGGCCATCGACTTCGACCCGGTGGTCGCCGCGTCGGAAGCGGAGCATGGCCACCGCAACTCCGCGCTCGCTCACTTCATGAAGAGCTACGGCAATATCGAGAACTCCGTGCCGCTCGTCCTGGAGCACTACTTCTGGCAGTGCTCGCTGTCGATGAGCTGCGCGGACCTGGCTCGTGCCTGTGGTTTCCTCGCGCGTCACGGTCAGATGGCCAATGGCACGCGGCTGCTCACGCGCAGCCAGGCCAAGCAGGTCAACGCGGTGATGCTCACCTGTGGCACCTACGACGCCGCGGGAGAGTTCGCGTATCGCGTGGGCCTGCCCTGCAAGAGTGGCGTTGGCGGCGGCATCATCGCCGTCATCCCCAATCGCTGTGGCCTGTGTGTCTGGGGGCCGGGGTTGGACTCACACGGCAACTCCGTCGCCGGTGTGGAAGCCCTGGACCGGTTCACGACGCTGACCGGGCTCTCGGTGTTCTGAAGCCCCGGGTCCGCGCAAGAAGGCTGGAAGGCGAACCGGTCCTCGCGGAGCTGTTCTTCCGTCGAGGACCGGCTCCCGCCGCCCATCCTTCACGCCCGAGCCGTCCCATGGCGAAGCCGTCCAGCCGCTTCGCTGCTGTGACTCGCCCGTCCGTCCCGCCGCCGCCCGTACCGCGCCCTGCTTGTCCCGCGACTGCCCCGACCTGCCCGCCGCCCGTGCTGCCCCGACCTGCCCGCCGCCCGTACCGACCGCCCTCCGCGCTGTTCCGCGGTGGGCGTCGCGGTGTGACTTAGCAGGGCGCGTGCCGCATCACCGGGCCAGCAAGAGCCCAACGTTTCCAGGGACTTGCGACACTCGGAAGCCCCTGGGCGCGAGCCGTCCCGGTAAGAAGTCGGGTGGTGACGAGGCCGGAAGCGGGAGCGCCGCTTCCGGGGCGTCGGCGCACCTGCTCACGGCGCTGGAGCAGGCGCGGGAGACTCGTCCTCCGTTGACTCACGCCGGGCCTCACCGCGCACCTTCTGCATCAGCACGTACAGGCCCGGGATGAAGATGAGGTTGACGATGGTGGACACCAGCATTCCGCCGAAGACCGCCGTGCCCAGCGAGTTGCGCGCCGCCGCGCCCGCGCCCTGCGCCGTCATCAGCGGCACCACGCCCAGGAGGAACGCGATGGAGGTCATCAGGATGGGGCGCAGGCGGACCTCGGAGGCCTCGACCACCGCGTCGAGCGCGTTCTTGCCGCTCTCCCTCAGCTGCTCCGCGAACTCCACGATGAGGATGGCGTTCTTGCTGGCAAGGCCCACCAGCATCACCAGGCCCACCTGACAGAACACGTCATTGGCGTAGCCGCGCAGCAGCTGCATGCCCAGCGCGCCCATGATGGCCAGCGGCACCGAGAGGATGATGACGAACGGGAGGCTGAAGCTCTCGTACTGCGCCGCCAGCACCAGGAACACGAACAGCAGGCCGAGGCCGAAGATGATGAGCGTCTGCCCTCCGCTCTCCTGCTGCTCCAGGCTGATGCCCGTCCACTCCGCGCTCATGCCCTGCGGCAGGTTCTCCGAGGCGAGGGTCTGCATGGCCTGCATGGCCTGGCCGGAGGAGATGCCCGGCGCGGGCGCGCCGTTGATCTCCGCCGAGCGGAACAGGTTGTAGTGGCGGATGACCTGCGCGGACACCGTGGGCGTCACCTTCACCACCGACTCGAGCGGAATCATCTCCCCGCTCTCGCTGCGCACGTAGAACGAGCCGATGTCCTGCGGGCTGTCGCGGAACTGCTGCTCGGCCTGGAGGTACACGCGGTAGGTGCGGTTGGCGTAGTTGAAGTCGTTGACGTACTGGCTGCCCATGTAGACCTGCAGCGTCCCGAAAATCTGCTCGATGGGGATGCCGAGCGCCTTCGCCTTCTGCCGGTCCACCTCCACGTCCAACAGCGGCGTGTCCGCGTTGAACGCGGTGAGCACACCCCGCAGCCGTCCGTCGGCGTTGCCCTTGGCCACCAGGTCCTGCGTGGCCGTCGCCAGTTCGTCCAGCGTGCGCGTGCCGGCGGCGTCCTCGACGATGAACTGGAAGCCGCCCACGCTGCCCACGCCGCGGATGGCGGGAGGCTGGAAGGGGATGACCCGCGCGCCGCCAATCTTGCTCAGCGGGCCTCGCAGCCGCTCCACCAGCGCGCCCACCGTCTGGTTCTTCCCAGGCCGGTCCTCCCACGGCACGAGGCTGGAGAACACCGTCGCCAGGTTCGGCCCCGAACCCTGGAAGGAGAACCCGCCGATGGCGAACATGGCGCGAATCTCCGGCTGCGCCTTGAGGACCTCCTCCACCTGGGCCAGCACCTTTTCCGACTGGGCCAGCGACATGCCCTCCGGGCCCTGGATGGAGATGATGACGTAGCCCTGGTCCTCGTCGGGGATGAAGCCCGTGGGCGCCACCCGGAACAGCATCACCGTGGCGCCGATGCACGCCAGGAACGCCACCAGCACGATGACGGGGTGCTTGAGGAACACGCGCAGGCTCCGGCCGTACAGCGAGCGCGTCGCGTCCAGCACCTTGTCCACCCAGCGGAAGAACACCCACTTCTCACCGTGGTGGTGCTTGAGCATCCGGGCGCTCAGCGCGGGCGTGAGCGTCAGCGCGCAGAACGTGGAGAGCGCCACGGACGCGGCGATGGTGAGCGCGAACTGCCGGTAGATGGCGCCCGTGGTGCCGGGGAAGAGGGCCACCGGGACGAACACCGCCACCAGCACGATGGAGATGGCAATCACCGCGCCCGCCACTTCCTTCATGCCCTCGCGCGCGGCCTGTCTGGGGGACAGGCGCCGCTCCACCATCAACCGCTCGATGTTCTCGATGACGACGATGGCGTCGTCGACCACGAGGCCCGTGGCCAGCGTGAGGCCGAAGAGCGTGAGGGTGTTGATGGAGAAGCCCATCAACTGGACGAAGGCGAAGGTGCCCACCAGCGAGACGGGCAGGGTGAACGCGGTGATGAGCACGCTGCGCCAGCCGTGCAGGAACAGGAAGATGACCAGGATGACGAGGACGATGGCTTCCACCAGCGTCTTGAGCACCTCGTGGATGGACGCGCGCACCGCGAGCGTCGTGTCCGTGCCCGTCTGGTACGTCATGCCGGGCGGGAACTGCTCCGACAGACGGTCCAGTTCCTTGAACACTCCGTCGCGCACGTCGAGCGCGTTGGCGGTGGGGAGCTGGAACACGGCGAGGCCCACGCCCGTCTTTCCGTTGAAGCGCAGGAGCGTGCCGTAGCTCTCCGCGCCCATCTCCACCCGGCCCACGTCCTTCACGCGCACGCTCTTTCCGGTGGCGTCGCGCATGAGGATGATTTCGCCGAACTCCTCGGGCTCCACCAGACGGCCGCGCGCGCGGACCGCGAGCTGGTAGGGCTGCTCTTCACTGGAAGGCGGCTGGCCCACCTGGCCCGCGGCGACCTGGAGGTTCTGCTCCTGGAGCGCCCGCGTCACGTCCTGGGGCGTGAGCTTGCGGCGCGCCAGCTCCGTCGGGTCCAGCCACAGGCGCATGGAGAACTTGCGCTCGCCGAAGATGCGCACCTCGCCGACGCCGCGCACGCGCTTGATGGCGTCCTTGAGGTTCACGTCGGCGTAGTTGCTGAGGAACTTGGCGTCGTAGCGGTTGTCCGGGCTGGACAAGCCCACGGTCATCAGCATCTGGCTGGAGGCCTTGTTGACGACGATGCCGGTCTGGTTCACCTGCGCGGGAAGGCGCGCGGCGGCGCGGCTGACGCGGTTCTGCACGTCGACGGCGGCGACCTCGATGTCGCGCGTGGCCTCGAAGGTGACGGTAATCTGGCTGGTGCCGTCGTTGCTGCTGGTGGAGGTGATGTAGCGCATGCCCTCCACGCCATTGAGCTCCTGCTCGATGGGAATGGTGACGGCGCTCTCCACGATTTCGGCGCTGGCGCCCACGTAGGTCGCCGTCACCGTCACCTGGGGCGGTGCCAGGTCCGGGTACTGGGAGATGGGCAGCGTGGGGATGGCGATGGCCCCCACCAGCGTCAGCAGGATGGAGCAGACGATGGCGAAGACAGGTCTGCGGATGAAGAAGTCGACGAACACGGCGTTCAGGCCCTCATTCTCGTGACGGCATCCGGGCCTCGCGCGGGTATGGCGCGGGGCCCGGGCCTGCTCCAGCTCAGCGGCTGCCCGCCGTGGCGGCGCCCGCACCGGCACCGGCGTCGGGGGCCTTCACCTTCACGGCCATTCCGTCGCGCAGCGCCTGGAGCGACGAGACGGCCACCCGGTCGCCCTGCTTCAGTCCGCCCTCGATGACGTAGGCCATCTCTCCCAATGCGCCCAAGGTGATGGGGCGGCGCTCCACCACCGTCTTGCCTTCCTTCTCCTGCACCACCATCGCGAAGGGCTGGCCGCTCAGGCGCACCACCGCGAGCGCGGGCAGCTGCAGCGCGTCCCGCTTGGAGTAGACGATGCGCGCGCGCACCAACTCGCTGGGGCGCAGGCCCACCGTGTTCTGGAAGGCCGCCTTCACCTCCACCAGCTGCGTGCGCGGGTCCGCCTGCGGCGCCACGAAGAACAGGGGGCTGGTGAGCAGCACCTGGCCTCGCGAGTCCAGCACCTCCAGCACCGTGTCCGGCTTGAGCGCGCGCGTGCGCTCCGACGGCAGCGACACGCTGACCTCCAGCACGTCCGCCTGCGCGATGCTCGTCAACGGCGTGGTGGCGCCCACGAAGTCACCCAGGCGCACCAGCACATCGCCCACCGTGCCCGCGAAGGGCGCGCGCACGGCGTGGAACTGCAACTGCACCTGGCGCTGGGCCACCTGCGCGGCGGCGGACCGGGCGGCGGCCTCGGAGGCCTCGAGCTGCGCGCGGCCCTGCTCCATCTCCTGCGCGCTGGCGAGGCCCTCCTTGTAGAGCGCCTCCGTGCGCGCGAAGGTGCGGCGCGCAAGCTCGCGGTTCACCTCGGCCGAGCTCTGCTGGGCCTGGGCGCTGTCGAGCGCGGCGGTCTCCGTGCGAGAGTCGACCTCCAGCAGCGTCGCCCCGGCCTCCACCTTCTGGCCCGGCTTCACGTGGATGCGCCGCACGTAGCCGGCCACCTGCGGAAGCACCGTGATGTTCTGCCGCGACAACAGAGAGCCCAGGTACTCGCTCGTATCCCGCACCTCGCTGGGCGCGAGCGTCAGCACCTGCACCTCGCGCGGCGGAGGCGCCGCGGGCGGGGGCGGCTTGCCCGAGCACCCCGCGGCCACCATGAGGGCGGTACTCCACAACGTCATCTTCAGCGCCGTCAGGGGGCGCACCCGCTTCACCAATCGCACCGGGCCTCCGTCAAGAATGCGTCCAGGCGCGCCTGGACAAGCTCGAATTCACGCAGCGCCAGCGTCAGCTCCGCCTGGCGCAGGGCCGCCCCGCTCTGCACCAGCTCCAGGCTGCTGCCGCGGCCCACTTCAAAGGAACGCCGGGTGAGCCGGTCCGTCTTGTCCGCGAGCTCGCGCGATTCGGACGCCGTCTTCACCAGGGCCTGCGCCACCTCCACGCTCCGCCGGGCCTGCGTCACCTCGACGGCCGCGTCGCGGCGGTTGCTCTCCAGCGTCTGCTCCGCCTGCTTCTCGATGCCCTCGCGCTCGCGCACCAGGCCCCCGCGCAGGCCACCTTCCCAGATGGGGACGGACAGCACCGCGGCGATGCTCCACGATGAGAAGCGCCCGAAGTCCGGGTCCGTCGTCACGCCTTGCAGGTTGCTCGTCAGGCCCAGCGTGGGCAGGTAGCCCGCGGAGGCCTGACGCCGGCTGTCGCGCGTGGCGTCCACCTGCGCGCGCGCGGACACCAGGTCCGGACGCGACTCCAGGTCCTCCAGCGGGGTGCACGCCTTGCGTGCGTCCTCCAGCAGTCCGTACAGGTTGAAGGACGGCTCCACGCCCACCGCGTTGCCAAAGCCCAGGGCGATGCCCAGCGCCTCTCGAGCGCGGCGCAGGTGCTCATCCCCGGAGACGAGCGCGCTGCGCGCCAGCGCCACGTCCTGGTTCACCCGCACCACGTCGAGCTGGTTGCTGGCGCCCAGGTCGAACGAGCGGGTGGTCAACGCGGAGCGCTCCAACGCTTGGAGCAGGCCCACGCGGTTGAGCTCCGCGGCGCGCTCGGCCGCGACGGTGGCCACCAACGAGCGCGCCAGGCCCAGCGTGAGCCGGCGCCGCATGTCCTGGAGGCTCGCCACCGCGCCCCGTTCGGAGGCGGCGTTCGACGACAGGTTCCGCCACGCGCTCACATCCACCAGCGACTGGCTCAAGGACGCGCTGACCGTCCCGACGACGGGCGTGGTGGGCTTGCGTCCCTCCAACGCGGGCGTGGCGAACACGCCCACGGGCGTGTCCGAGTTGAGCAGGTCATGCGCGGCGCTCGCCGAAGCCCGCGCGTTGGGAAGGAGCGCGGCCAGGGCCTGGCGCCAGCGTCCCTCGGCGCGCTGGACGCCCGCCTCCGCGGTCCTCAGGTCCGTGGAGCGCTCCCGGACAAGAGTCAACGCCTGCTCCCAGGTGCTCACCTGTTGGGGGGCGGGAGGGACCGGGGCAAGCATGGGGTCGTCCACCTTCGTCTGGAACGGCACGGGAGGTGGAACGGGAGCACTCGACGCGGACGGCGTCGAGCTCGCGACGAGCGCCAGGAGAAGGACTGTGGGGGCGGACATTCGAAGAGGCCAGGCAAGGTTGACGACAGGTGAAAATCGACTCCCCCCGACAACCAACCGCGCAGCCGATGTAATTGACAACCATTGTAGGCCACAACTATTTCTGCGGCCGAGATGACTTTCGCGGAGCAACTGGCCTCGCTGCGGCGCACTGTCCGCCGTCACCTGACCGAGAAGCTCGGGACACGGACGAGCAGGCCGTTCAGTCAACTGCTGGCGTTGAAGGTCATTTCCGAGGGTGTGAGTCGGCAGGCGGCGCTCGCGGAGCGGCTGATGGTGGATGCGCCCGCGGCGAGCCGGCTGGTGGATCGGCTGGAAGAGGATGGGATGGTGGTGCGGCGCGCGGGCGTGGACCGGCGCTGCTTCCGTCTGGAGCTCACGGCCGAAGGTGTGCGTGAGCTGGGCCTTCTCCTGGACGCGCTGCGGGAGCAGGACGGCGAGCTGGGGGAGTTCCTCCCCGAGCCGGAGCTGATGGAGCTCAAGCGGCTGATGCAGAAGCTGCAGGGGGGCTTGTCCCTGCGCGCTGGAGGTCCCGGGTGCTCCGCGGCGGACACCTGTGGGCCGGCCTTGGGGCTCGAGTCCGAAAACGACGAGGGGCCCGGCTCCCGGAAGTGATTCCGGAAGGCCGAGCCCCAGGCTCGAAGCGGTGAGACGTGACGGTCAGGCCTGCTGCGCGGGCTTGGCGTCGGCGGTGGCCTCGGTGGCCGGAGCCTCCGGGGCGGCGGCCTGGGCCTCCGACTCAGCGCGCACGCGGATGGTCTCCTCGGTGCGCTGGTCGCTGGCGGCCATCTCCTCGGGGGTGAGCTCGGTGCGCTCAGCCAGGATGCCGGACTTCTTCTCCAGGTCCTTGATGGCGCGGCGCATGAGGTCGCGCTCCAGAAGGGTCCGGTTCAGGCGCTTCTCCAGCGCCTTGTACTTGTCCTTCATCAGGTCCAGGTCGCTCTTGGTCGCGGCGTAGACGCGCTGCTGCGTATCCGCGCGGCCCTTGACCCGGCGCACTTCCTTCTCCAGCTCCACCGCGCGGGAACGGTCCTTGGCGGCGCTCTGCTCCAGCCGGTCCATCTTCTCGCGGTCCGCCTCGCTCAGCTCGCGGATGACGCGGCGGGGAGTGCGGTCCTCGCGCGGAGCCTCGGGCGCCGCGGTCACGGCGGCGGTGGCCTCCGCGGACTCACCCTCCACCTTGGCGGGGGCGGGGGCGGCCGCCTGCGGGGCGGCGACGGGCGCGGGGGTGGCGGCCTGCGGCTCACGGCGGCGGCCCCGGCCCTCGGACTCGGACTTCAGCCGCTGGTTCTCCGTGAGGACCTGCGCCAGCTCCTGGCGGGTCTGCTCGAGCTGGATGGACGCGTTGCGCTCCACCTCGGCCCGCGCCTTGGCCAGGTCCTGGGAGCCCTTGTCGGACTCCTTCTGCTCGAAAATCTTGCGCTTGGCCTGCTTGAGCTGCTCCTTCACCTCCTGGAGCTGCCCGCGATGCTCATCCAGTTCCTTCTGCTTTCGTTGAAGCTCGCCTTCCGCCTTCGCGCGCGCGGCCTTGTGGTCGGCTTCCAAGTCGCCACGGGGCGCGTTGGACGACGCGGAAGATGAGGGGAGCGCAGCCTGCTTCGGGCCGCCGAAAAGGTTGAAATACAGAGAGATGGCGAGCCCGACTGCCAGGGCGATGACCAGGACCAACACGGGACGACCTCCACGGGAGGGATCTGCAAAAAGCGGGGCAGCCTAACGCCCAGCGCAGGCCCGTCAAGAGTGGGCTGGCGCTATCCCCGGGTTTGGCGCCTCCATGCCCTGTTCTCGCGCGGCGTGCACGCTGGAAATCCACACCCCCATGGAGAGGAGTCGTCCAGGCGGGGACTTCCCCGCCCCGCCGGGAGCCGCGATGCTGCGCCGCCCCGAGCACCCCGGAGTCGCCGCCCGATGGCCCACCTGGAGCTGAGACCCAAGCTGCGTGTGTCGAGCTTCCGCAAGCTGGCGGTGGGCAGTTGGGGGTCGGCCTATGACCCCACCGTCTACGGGACCTTGACGGTGCGGATGGACCGGGCGCTGGCCTACATGGAGGCCTTCCGGCGAAGCACGGGGCTGGGGCTGACGGTGACCCACCTGGTGCTCAAGGCGCTGGCCGAGGCGCTGCGCCGCTGCCCGGACGCCAACGCGGTGCTGCGCTTCCATCGCATCTACCTGCGCCAGCGCATCACCGTGTCCGCGTTGCTGCGGACGGAGGGTGGGCCGGACGGGTGGGCCCCGGTGCGGGTGGCGGACGCGGACCGGAAGGGGCTGCGCGACATCGTCCTGACGCTCGAGGCCGGGCGGGGAGGCCTCGCGGAGCGGCGGGCGAGGCGCTGGCTCGAGTGGGTTCCCACGCCGCTGATGGGGCTGTTCACCCGCTGCGTGTCGTTTCTGGCGGTGACGCTCAACCTGGACCTGGACCGTTTCGGGTTGCCGAGGGATGCGTTCGGCGCGGCCATCGTCACGGACGTGGGGGAGCTGGGGCTGGATGCGGCCTATCTGCCGTTGGTGCCCTTCACGCGGGTGGCTGTGTTCCTGGCGCCTGGAGCGGTGCGCGACACACCGGTGGTGGAGGACGGGCGGGTGGTGGTGGGGAAGGTGATGAGCCTCAACGCATCCATCGATCACCGCTTCATCGATGGCTTCCACGCGGGCGTGCTGGCCAACACGTTGAAGGAGTTGCTGGAGGACCCCGAGGCCGCGTTCGGTCCGCCGGATGCGGCGGCCTCGGGGAGCTGACGCGGGAGCCTGGGGACAGGTCTCCCGCGCCGGGAGGTCACGTCAGTACGCATACTCCCAACCGCCGCGCGACCTCGAGCCGCCCGTGCGTGCCCGCATCTCGCGCAGCCGGCGCACCCGCTCCGGGATGGGCGGGTGGGTGGAGAACAGCGACATCACGCCGCCCTTGTGCAGCGGGTTGACGATGAACAGGTGCGACGTCGCCGGGGCGCGGTCGTAGGGCATCAGCTCCGCGCCTCGCTCCAGCTTCAGCAGCGCATCCGCCAGGGCATCCGGGTCCCCGGTCAGCTCGGCGCCCGTCGCATCCGCGCCATACTCGCGCGAGCGGCTCACGGCGAGCTGCAGCAGCGTCGCGGCGATGGGCGCCACCAGGAGGAGGCCCAGGTTGGCCATCGCGTTGCCAAGCCCGCCTTCATCGTCGTCGCTCCGGCTGAGCATGGAGCCGCCGAACCAGAAGAGCATCTGCGCCGCGTAGCTGATGATGCCGGCCAGCGTCGCCGCCACCGTGCCGATGAGCGTGTCCCGGTTGCGCACGTGCCCGATTTCGTGCGCGAGCACGCCCTCGAGCTCGCGCTGGTCGAGGATCTGCATGAGGCCGGACGTCACCGCGACGGCGGCATGCTTGGGGCTGCGGCCCGTGGCGAACGCGTTGGGCGCGGCCGTGGGCAGGATGTAGACCTTGGGCTTGGGCATGCCCGCGCGCGCGGAGATCCGCTCCACCATCTGGTGCAGCCAGGGTGCCTGCTCATAGGGGAGCGGCTGCGCGCCGTGGATGGCCAGGGCAATCTTGTCGCTGAACCAATACGAGCCGAAGTTCATCACCACGGCGAAGAAGCCGGCGAACATCAGTCCTTGGGCGCCGCCCAGCCGCTGGCCGATGACGAGCACCAGCGCGGTGAGGCCCGCGAGCAGCACCGTCGTCTTGAGGGCGTTGCCCAGGCGGTGCCACCCACCGCCGCCGTGCAGCGCCGGACGTCCGCCGCCGTTCCGGGAAGTGTCGTGGGTGCCAGAGTCAGCCATGTCGTCTCGTTCCTTTCCCCCGCTCAGGGGCTTCAGAAACGTAAACAGGGAGGCGGGCTCGTCAATGAAAGCCCCCGAAAGGCTCCGTGAATCCAAGGGGTTGGCGCCACGCTCGGAGCCCAGGCGAACAGCCGGGCTCATGGCCGCGTGATTCATCGCCGGGCCAGGGCACGAGGTCCCTGGACCCCATGTGTTTCATGGATGACTTCGACCTCGCGCGAGCCGCCGGGCGTGCGGTGGCTCAGCGGGCCTGGGCGCGCAGGGTGGGGCGCAGCTCGATGGGCGGCGAGTCGGGCGCCGGGAGGATCCACGGCTTCGCGCGCAGGCCATCCGTCTCGCGAGCCAGGTCCACCGCCGGGTCCACGAGCAGCTGCGCCGAGCGCCCGTTCAACGACACACGGGCGTCCGCGCGCACCTGGACGGGGCCATGGCCTCGCGCCTCGAAGTCGCGGGCGATGTGCCGCGCGAGCTGGAGGATGAGGTCGGGCTGAACGGACATCTCCCGCTCTTGAAGGCGCGTGAGGTACTCGCTGGGAGAGACGTGCCACTCGCGACCGGTGTTGGCCTGGGTGACGATGAACGTCACGCTGCCGTTCTTCTCGCGCGCCATCACCCGCCACGAGAAGCGCATGCCCTGTTCGTGCCAGAGGACGTTGCCACCATACAGGTGCGTGCGCAGCGGCATCGCCACCTGGATGACCGCGTAGACCAGCGCCACGCTCAGCGCGAGTCGCCCCTTCCATCCGGGAATGGCCAGGGCGGCGGCACGGGGAGGCTCGGGTGCCGCCGCGGGCGCGGTGCCGTGCTTGTCGAGCCATCGCTTGAGCCGCGCACCCACGCGGCGCGGCCAGGACGAATCGAAGAAGACGAGCGCCGCCGTCACCATGATGAACGGGAACATCCCGATGGGGAACAGCACGGACGTCGCGGCGTGGAAGCCCACCACCACCACGTACGCGAAGGGGCGCAGCCGGCGTGAGAGCAGGAACGCGGCGATGGTGGTGTCGAAGAGGAAGCCCGCCCAGGCCGCGGCGTACGCCACCCACCGCTCCTCGAGCAGCGGGCCCACGAAGGGCATGCTCGTGCGGGCCGCAAGCCAGATGTTGAGCGGCTGGGCGTGCAACAGCCAATCGGTGGTGAGCTTCGCCAGGCCCGCGAACACGTAGACGACGGTGACCTGGAAGCGCAGGAGCAGCGTGCACCACGCGGGCAGCGTGTCACCGCGAAGCTCGGGCCTGCGCCACGCGTCGAGGGAGAATGCGCGGTGCGCGGGCACGAAGACGAGCAACCCGAGCAGCAGGCTCACCAGGTAGTAGTGATTCAGGTAGTTGCTGACGTCGACGAGCTGGACGTACGAGAAGGTGACGAAGAGCAGCACGGTCGTCACCCGGTAGAACAGCCCCGCCGTCAGGCACAGCCCCAGCACTCCGAGCGCGGCGAACACCGCGTGCATCCACGGCGCGGGCAGCGCCGGCACCCAGTCGAAGCCCCAGTAGGTGAAGTGGTAGCGGGGGCGGGTGAACAGCACGTCCACCCAGCCGTAGGCCAGGAAGCGGATGGACGAGACGGTGATGAGCATCCCGAGCGCCATCCGGAACGCCACCAGCGCCGCGATGTCCCGCGGCGCGAGGAGCAGACTCCAGAGGCGCTCGACGCGCGACGCCCGGCCTGACTCAGTCATTGTCCCCTTCGACGGACTGGGGCAGCTCCAGGTCCAGCACGGTGACCATCTCCGTCTTGAGCACGTCGGTGACGCCCTTGAACGCGTCATGGAGCGCACGCACGGAAGGCTTGTCCGCCGCCAGCGCTTCCTTCAGGTCCGCCTCTTCGATGTTGTTCAGCGCGCCCTCCACCTCGAGCAGCTTCTCGCGCATCTTCTGGGTGAGCGGCTCGGCGCCCGAGGCGACCAGCACGTCGTCGAAGCCCATGCCCGAGTAGCCCTCGCCGCACCCTTCCGCGAGCAGGCGGAAGCCCTTGAGGTTCGCGCGGAGGTTGGCCTTCGAGCGGTGCGCGAACTGCGACTCGAGGTGCTCCGGGCAGGACTCCGTCGAGCACTCGCGCAGCCCCAGCGGACGCGCCAGCTTCAGGTCCTTGCCCTCGCGCTCGAAGTAGAACATCGCGTCGCTCACCGAGTTGAGCGCCGCCTGGTTCGTGGGGAACACGCGGTTGCCGGAGCCCGCGGTCTCCAGCGTCTGGAGGAAGTTGTCCTGGTCCGCCGCCCACGCCTTCACGAGCTGCGCGGCCCGCTGGCTCACGTCCTTGGCCACCACGGCGGCATAGGCGCGCTTGCGAGTGGCCCGCTCATCCGCGGACAGCGCCGCCCACGTGCCCTGCGCGACGATGGGGGAGGTGCTCTGGCACGCCGTCGACGCGTCCTCGTGGAACAGCAGGTACTCGAGCGCGTACAGCCCGCGCCGGCTCACCAGCGACGTGGCGAAGCTCTCCGCTTCGTAGCTCTTGCTGACGACCTGCTCCTCGACGGCGCAGCGGCTCACCAGCGGCCACGAGTAGATGTTGTCGCGAACCTCCGCGCCGCCCGCCGCGCTGCGCGGCGCCGCCGGACCCACCTGCATGACCTCCGCCACCTGCCACACATCCATGGCCTCGTGGAACGCCGCGCGCGCCTGTGCCTGAGTCGCCGCGTCGGGCTGGCTCGCGTACCGGCTCACCGCTTCCGCCAGCATGGCGCTCACCGTCTGGAACTGGCGCGCCGTCTTCTCCACGCAGGCTCCCGTCGCCTTCAGCAGGGCCACTCGCGCCGTCTCCGAGGGGGTGGGCTCTCCGGTGACGGGCGGCTCCTTCTTGTCGGACCCTTTGCACCCTGAAACGAAGGCCAGGGCGGCGAGGAGCAGGAACGCGCGCGGGCGGCGCGTGGCGAAGGGGCTCGGCGTCAGGTGGACCATGGGCCTTCATATCTCGAAGTTGCCAATGACAATCAATTTCAAAGTGCCTTGACAATCCAGGGGTTCCTGGCTTACGCAGCCGCATCTTTCGATTTTGATAACGATTATCGATAGCAGATTTCAGAGCGTTTCCCAGGGAGAGGGGTTCACGATGTCGAGCAGGATGGAGCAGCGCAGGTCGTTCGCGGGCGTGGCGGTCCTCACGTTGGCGCTGGCGGTCTTCGGCAGCGCGTGTGGCGACGACGACGAGAAGGAGCCGCAGGGGACTCCGGACGCGGGCGGCAACCCGGACGCGGGCCAGCCTGACTCCGGCGCCGCGGTGATCGACAGCGACGTCGCGCTGGCGCGCTTCAACGAGAACGGCACGCTCGACACGACGTTCGGCGCGGGCGGCACCACGCGCGTGGACCTGAGCACGGTGGCCGCTGGCACGCGCGACTCCGTCTGGGGCCTGACGGTGGACAGCAGCAACCGCCTGGTCGTCTTCGGCTCCCGGCGCGGCGAGGGTGACCGCGTGGACGCGGACCGCTTCGTGATGCGCCTCACGGCGGACGGTGCTCGCGACACGTCCTTCGCCACGGACGGCGTGCACACGCTCAACATCAGCAACCTGAGCGACGGCGCGCGCCACGGCATCGTGGACCGCAACGGCAAGATTGTCGCCTCGGGCTACACCAGCCAGCCGACGGGCGTGGGCACGCAGGCGGCCAATCGCATCGTGCTGCTGCGTCTGGACGACGCGGGCAAGCCGGACAACACCTTCGGTTGGAAGGGCGTGGTGAACTCGGCGCCGTTCCTGGAGCAGAGCCAGTCCAATCCCGAGTGGGGCATGGCCGAGGCGTACGCCGTGGACCAGTTCTCCGATGGCAGCTACGTGACGACGGGCTACGGCCGCAAGGCGGCCTCGGGCGCGGTGGACGTGGTGAACTTCAAGTTCTCCGCCACGGGGGAGCGCAGCACGACGTGGGGCAACAGTGGCGTGGCGCTGCTGGACCTCGTCGGCGACAACGACCGCGGCCGCAACCTGGTGGTCCTGAACGATGACCGCGTGTGCACGGTGGGCAGCGTGACGCCGTCGGCGGGGAAGGTCACCGCCATGGTGTTCATGCTGGACAAGGACGGCGCCGCCGACAAGACGTTCGCGGCGGAAGGCTACAAGTCGTACGACTTCGAGCGTCCGGAGCAGGCGTTCTTCGGCGTGGCGAAGTCGAAGGATGGCAAGTGGGTGGCCGCCGCGGGTTACCGCGCGGGTGGCAGCCAGGATGACGACAGCGTGCTCGCCATCATCCCGGTGGGTGGCACGGGGGCCGAGTTCGTCAAGGCAGTGCCCATCTCCGAGACGGACCATGACCGCTTCTGGTCCGTGGCCTTCGATGCGTCCAACCGCATCTACGCGGCGGGCTACGTCACCGAGGGGGGCGACAACCGGATGGTGATTGCGCGCTACAACACGGACGGCGCGCTGGACACCACGTTCGGCACGGGCGGCATCGTCAAGCACAACTTCGTCGTCGGGAAGGTCGAGGAGGCCGTTCGCGGCATCGTCGTCCAGGCCAACGGCAAGATCGTCGTGGCGGGTACGGCCGACAAGTAGCCGTCGCGCGAGTTCGAAGTCGTAGTAGGTAGTGCCCGAGCCGGAGCGGTGGGTTCTCTCGAGGAACCGCCCACTCCGGCTCGTGGCGTCTGACGCAGTGCCGCCGCACCACCGAGACAAGGGCGTACTTCGCTGATGGCATGGCTCAAGGACAGGTCGATGCGGGCACGGAGCTATCTGGCTCCGATGCTCATGTGGGGACTGGCTTCAACCGCGGGTGCCCAGTCCGTGCCGCCCGAGGAGACAACCGCTCCGGCTCCGCCGAGTGAGACCCGCGCGCCCGCTTCGTCCGCGGCGCCGGTGGAGCCAGTGGCCGTCCCGGCGCCTGCCCCCGAGCCCCAGTCCGCGCCCACCGCCGAGGCCGCGCCGGTGGCTTCCCCCGAGGCACCCGCGACGCCCGGTGACGCGCCCACGGTGGAGCGCCTCGAGGGCGAGACGCCCGCGCCCACGGTGGAGCTGCCGCCCGAGGAGAGTTCGAAGAAGTTCGAGAGCGTGGTGGTGGGGACCTCGGAGACGCGCACGAGCGGCTCGGTCCACATCGTCAAGCCCGCTCAATTGGAGCGCTACGAGAAGGACGACCCCAACGCCGTGCTGATGAGCGTGCCAGGGGTCTATGCACGCGGCGAGGACGGCTTCGGCTTGCGGCCCAACGTGGGTCTGCGCGGCGTCAATCCGGACCGCAGCAAGAAAGTCACGCTGCTCGAGGACGGGGTCCTCTTCGGCCCGGCGCCGTACTCCGCGCCCGCGGCCTACTACTTCCCGCTCGTCACCCGGATGCAGTCGGTGCGCGTGCTCAAGGGCCCTTCGGCCATCCAGCATGGTCCGCAGACGGTGGCGGGTTCGGTGGAGTTCATCACCCGCGACATCCCCGCCTCCGAGTCCGCGAAGCTGGACATCGCCGGCGGCGGCTATCTGTACGGCAAGGCGCATGGGGTCTTCGGCGCGAGCACCGAGCGCGCGGGCTTCGTGGTGGAGGGCATCCACCTGCGCAGCAACGGCTTCAAGGAGCTGGACGGCGGCGGCACGACGGGTTTCCGCCGCAACGAGTGGATGGCCAAGGCGCGCTACCGCCTGGTTCCCGAAGGGCAGGTTCGCCAGACGCTGAACCTCAAGCTGGGCTACTCGGATGAGCTGTCCAACGAGACGTACCTGGGCCTGTCGGACGCGGACTACGACGCCAATCCGCTGCGCCGCTATGCCGGCAGCGCGTTGGACCAGATGAAGTGGCACCGCACGCAAGTGGCGGCCAGCCACGTGCTGGAGTCCGGCTCGTTGGCCATCACCACGACCGCGTACCGCAATGACTTCGCGCGCATCTGGCGCAAGGTGAATCGCTTCGGGGGCGCGGCCATCGCCAACGTGCTGGCCGACCCGACGAGCGCGCGCAACGCCATCTACTACGGCGTGCTCACCGGACAGATCGACACGTCCTCCACGCAGGACCTGTTGTTCATCGGTCCAAATGACCGCACCTTCGTCTCCCAGGGTGTCCAGAGCATCGCGCGGTGGAACACCACCACGGGCCCCGTGAGCCACAGCATCGAGGTGGGCGCGCGCTTCCACTACGACAGCATCGACCGGAAGCACTCGGAGGACGCCTACCGCATGTCGGGCGGCGAACTGGTCCGGGCCGGTGAGCCCACGCTCTTCACCGCGAACAACAAGGACGCCACGCACGCCGTCGCGCTGCACGTGACGGACGCCATCGCCTGGGGCCCGTTCGTCCTGACGCCCGGGCTGCGCCTGGAGGTCCTCCGCTCGCGCTCGTTTGACCGGCTCAAGGGCACGGACAAGGACGGCGCCCTGGAAGTGTTGATGCCCGGCATGGGGGCCTACGGCGCGGTGACGCCCGACCTGGGGTTCTTCGCGGGGGCCTACCGGGGCTTCTCTCCGCCGTCGCCGGGCCAGCCCGATTCGGTGAAGCCGGAGCAGAGCATCAACTACGAGGGGGGCGCCCGCTGGACGCGCCGGGGTGAGCGCTTCGAGGTCGTCGGCTTCTTCAACGACTACACGAACCTCACCGCCATCTGCACCTTCTCGGGGGGCTGCGTGGACGAGGACCTGGACCGGCAGACGGACGCGGGCCGGGCTCAAATCTACGGGCTCGAGGTCTACGCGGAGAAGACGTTCCGGCCCGGCGGCGGCGTGACCTTCCCGCTCTCCGCCTCGTACACGCTGACGAACACGGAGCTCTTGAACGACTTCCGTTCGGCGGACCCTCAGTTCGGCGCGGTGAAGGCCGGAGACGAGCTGCCGTACGTGCCTCGCCACCAGGTCTTCGCCTCGGCCGGTGTGGAGGGCGTGCTGGGCGGTGTGTTCGTCAGCGCGCTCTACATCGACACCATGCGCGAGAAGGCGGGGCAGGGCGAGGCCGCGCCTGGAGAGCTGACGGACTCGCTGCTGACGTTCGATGTCAACGCGAACTGGAACTTCACGCGCTGGGGCCAGCTCTACCTGAGCGCGCGCAACGTGCTGGACGCGGATGGTGTCGTCTCGCGGCGTCCGTACGGCGCGCGCCCCAACGCTCCGCGCACGGTCATCGTGGGCTTCAAGCTCTCCCACGACTAGCGGGAAGACGGGCGCACGCCCTGGCTCTTTTCGGGGCGTGTGCCGCGTCAGAGGTAGAAGCGGTCCGTCACGCCCGCGGTGCGCTGGAGGATGGCGCTCCAACCCAGCCACAGCTCGATGCCGCTGCGAGCCGTGTCGGGCTCGCCTCCCAACGCGCCGAGCGAGCCCGTGCAGCCCGCAAGCGTGCACAGCCCTGACTCGTTCAAGTGCTCCAGCAGCGCGCGGAGCGTGGGCATGCCTCGCGACTCGAAGCGCTCGGAGACATCGTCGCGGCCCGGGAAGTCCGGCTCGTCCAGCGAGCCCTTCAGGAAGCGCTCGAGCGCCCACCAGAAGAGGTACACCTCCGCGCGCCGGCCGGACGCGGTCGCCGCGGCGGCGATGGACAACCCCTGGTGGACCCGGTCGTAGTCTCCGCTGTGCAGGAAGACGACCACCTTGGGCGATGTGGGCGCGCTCACGCGGGGCCTCATACCGTCCAGCAGCCGCGTCCGTCCATTGGCGTCCCACAGCGGACCGCTCGGGGTCCTTTGGCTTGCGCCTGTCCCCCGGCGCTTGCTAGGAAACCCGCGCCTCGTCAGGGACTTACAGGGCTTGACGGCTTTCAGGACGGACCGCTTCGGACATGGTCGAGGACACCACAGCACGGCGTAAGGACGCGCATCTCGACCTGTGTGCGAAGGGCGAAGTGGAGCCCGTCGAGAACAGCACCCTGCTGGAGCACGTGCACCTGGTCCACTGCGCCATGCCGGAGATGGCCGTGGAGGACGTGGACCTTTCCACACCCTTCCTGGGCAAGCGGCTGCGCTACCCGTTGCTCGTCACCGGAATGACCGGGGGCACCGAGCGAGCAGGTGCGGTCAATCGTGACCTCGCCCTGGTCGCCGAGCGGCATGGGCTGGCCTTTGGCGTGGGGAGCCAGCGCGCCATGGCGGAGGACGCCGCTCGGGCGGTGACGTTCCAGGTGCGCCAGGTGGCTCCCACGGTGGCGCTCCTGGGGAACATCGGGATGTACCAGGCGGCGGGGCTGGGCGTGGATGGAGTCCGGCGGCTGATGGATGCGATTGGCGCGGATGGAATCGCGCTGCATCTCAACGCCGGGCAGGAATTGACCCAGCCGGAGGGCGACAGAGATTTCCGAGGCGGTTACGACGTCGTGAAGGCGTTGGTGGGAGCGCTTGGCGAGAGGCTCTTGGTGAAGGAGACCGGGTGTGGCATTGGCCCCGAGGTGGCGCGGCGGCTGGTGGAGCTAGGGGTGCGCAACCTGGATGTGTCGGGGCTGGGCGGGACTTCGTGGGTTCGCGTGGAACAGCTTCGGGCCTCGGGCGTACAAGCCAAGGTAGGTGCGGAGTTCAGCGCGTGGGGGATTCCCACGGCGGCGGCGGTGGCGACGGTGCGCACGGCGGTGGGGGCGCAGGTACGACTGGTGGGCAGTGGTGGGATTCGGACGGGACTGGAAGTGGCGAAGGTGCTGGCGCTGGGGGCGGACCTGGCGGGCATGGCGCTTCCCCTGTTCCGAGCTCAGCAGGAGGGTGGGGTGGAGGGAGCGGAGCGCGCCTTGGAGGTCATCCTCACGGGGCTGCGGCATGCGCTGGTGCTGACGGGGAGCAGGAGCTGCGCGGAGCTTCGGCGGCGTCCTCGGGTGGTGAGCGGAGTCTTGAAGGATTGGATGGCGGCGCTGTAGTTGCGGGTGCTGGCCTAAGCAGGAAGAAAGAAGACTCAATATGTCTGAGACGGTGACGTCCCGGCTCGCCGGGTTCCACAAGCTGCCAATGGACGAGCGCCTCGCGCAGCTCGCCCGCATGTTCCGGCTGTCGCCCGGCGACCTGGAGCAGCTGCGTGGGACCGAGGCCCTGCAGCCGGTGCTGGCCAACCAGATGATTGAGAATGCGGTGGGGACCTTCTCCCTGCCGCTGGGCCTGGGGCTCAACCTCCAGGTGAACGGGCGCGACTACCTGGTGCCCATGGCGGTGGAGGAGCCGTCCGTGGTGGCCGCGGTGTCGTTCGCCGCGAAGATCGTCCGTGAGGCTGGCGGCTTCATCGCCGAGGCCGACGAGTCGATGATGATTGGCCAGATTCAAGTCACCCGGTACGGCGACCCGACCGAGGCCACCGAGAAGATTCTCGCGCACAAGGAGCAGCTGTTGGCGCTGGCCAACAGCTTCCACCCGGCGATGGTCGCCCGCGGTGGTGGCGCCAAGGACGTGGAGGTTCGCGTGCTGCCGGCCCCCGAGGGTCCGCGCGGCGAGCCGCTGCTCGTGGTCCACATCCTCATCGACACGCAGGAGGCGATGGGGGCCAACCTCATCAACACCGTGGCGGAGGGCGTTGCGCCCCTGGTGGAGCAGATCACCGGCGGCAAGGTGTACCTGCGCATCCTCTCCAACCTGGCGGACCGGCGGCTGTCGCGCGCCACGTGCCGCATCCCGCTGTCGCTCCTGGCGGACTTCGAGATGCCGGGCGAGGTCATCGCCGAGGGCATCGCCCAGGCCAGCCGCTTCGCGGAGGCGGACCCGTACCGCGCCGCCACGCACAACAAGGGCGTGATGAACGGCATCGACTCGGTGGCCATCGCCACGGGGCAGGACTGGCGCGCCATCGAAGCGGGGGCGCACGCGTTCGCCTGCCGCGGCGGTCAGTACCGTCCGCTGTCGACGTGGTACCTGGAGGAAGGTCACCTGGTGGGCCGCATCGAGCTGCCCATGGCGTTGGGCATGGTGGGTGGCCCCATCAAGGTGCACCCGGGCGTGCAGCTGGCGCTCAAGCTCCTGCGCGCGTCGACCGTGCGTGAGCTGTCCATGGTGTTCGCGGCGGTGGGGCTCGCGCAGAACTTCGCGGCGCTGCGGGCGCTGGGCAGCATCGGCATCCAGAAGGGCCACATGGCGCTGCACGCGCGCTGCGTGGCGGTGACGGCGGGCGCGCGTGGGGACTGGGTGGAGAAGCTCGCGGACCTGCTGGTGAAGGCAGGGCACGTGAAGGTGGAGAAGGCGCGGGAGATTCTCGCCAGCCTGTCCGCCGAGGAAGCCGCGGCCGCCACCGGTACGACTCTCTGAGCGCCGTGGCCACCGGAAATTCCCTGTCCACGTTCGGCGCTGGCAAGGTCATCCTCCTGGGTGAACACAGCGTCGTGTATGGCCACCCCGCGCTGGCGGGCCCGCTGTCGCAGGGCGTGAAGGCGCGCGGCGTGCCGGCGAAGAAGTGCCAGCTCGTCCTGCCGTCCACGCTGAGCCGGCCGCAGCGGACGTTGCTGCTCGGGGCCTTCAGCCGCGCCGCGAAGCTCGTGGGTGAGCCCCCCGTGAAGGTGACGTTGGACCCGGAGCTGCCGCTGGCCGTGGGGCTGGGCAGCTCCGCCGCGTTGTCCGTGGCGTGCGCGCGCATGTTGCTGCTCGCCGCGGGCAAGGCGCCTTCGCCCAAGGAGGCCGCGCGCCTGGCGTGGGCGATGGAGCAGGAGTTCCACGGCACGCCCTCGGGCGTGGACCACACGACGAGCGCGGAGGAGCAGCTCTTGCTCTACCGCAAGCAGCCGGGTGCGTCCTCGGTCGGGCGGGGAAAGACGGTGGACAGTCCGCGCGCGCTGAAGGTGGTGGTGGCGTTGGCGGGCGAGCGCAGCCCCACGAAGAAGACGGTGGCGGCGTTGCGGCAGCGGCAGGCGCGCTGGCCGGAGCGCTACCAGCGCATCTTCAAGGAGATGGGGCGGCTGGCGTCGGAAGGCGCGAAGGCGGTGGAGGCCGGAGACCTGGAGGCGCTGGGTGACGCGATGAACGTCAACCAGGGGCTCCTGTCCGCGCTGGGCCTGTCTTCGCCCCCGTTGGAGGAGATGGTGTATCGACTGCGGAGCCTGGGCGCGCTGGGCGCCAAGCTCACCGGCGCGGGTGGGGACGGCGGGGCCGTGGTCGGTTTGTTCATTGACCCTGAGTCCGCGGTGGTCCAGCTGACCCGGCAAGGTGTGCGCTGCTTCAGCAGCCAGCTCGCCGGCCCGCGGGCGTTGTGAGAGCACCCATGAAAGCCACAGCCCTGGCGCATCCCAACATCGCCCTGGTGAAGTACTGGGGGAAGCGGGACGACGCGCTGATTCTCCCGCACCAGTCCAGCCTGTCCATGACGCTGTCGCCGCTGTCGGTGACGACGACGGTGGAGTTCG
Organism: Myxococcus stipitatus; assembly: GCF_037414475.1. Next base: position 7,701,776 of record NZ_CP147913.1, read on the forward strand.
GCGTGGCGACGGACGCGGTGGACATCAATGGCCACACCGCGAAGGGCAGCGAGCGCGAGCGGGTGCTGAAGCTGCTGGAGTCGGTGCGCGCGCAGGCGAAGGAGCCGCTGGGCCCGGCGAAGGTGGTGTCTCGCGGAGACTTCCCCATGGCGGCGGGCCTGGCCAGCAGCGCGGCGGGCTTCGCGGCGCTGGCGGTGGCGGGGCGCGCGGCGGCGGGGCTCCCGTCGGATGCACGCGCGGCGAGCATCCTGGCGCGGCTGGGAAGTGGCTCGGCCTGCCGCAGCGTGCAGGGAGGCTTCTGCGAGTGGATGCGCGGCGAGCGTCCGGACGGCGACGACAGCTTCGCGGTGCAGCGCTTCGATGCGGCGCACTGGCCGGACCTGCGCATGGTGGTGGCCGTCGTCGACCGGGGCGAGAAGGACGTGAAGTCCCGCGACGGCATGAAGCAGACGGTGGAGACCAGCCCGTACTACCCGGCCTGGGTGCGCGACGCGGAGGCGGAGGTGCCTCGCGCGCGTGAGTTCATCGCGCGGAAGGATTTGCAGGCGCTGGGCGAGTTGTGTGAGCGCAACGCGTGGCGGATGCATGCCACGTCGCTCGCGGCCGACCCTCCGCTCTGCTACCTCAACGCCGGAACGCTGGGGCTCATCCAGCACCTGCGCGAGGCTCGCAAGAAGGGTGTGCCCGTCTGGTTCACGCTGGACGCGGGGCCCAACCCGGTGCTGCTGACGGACGCGGCGCACGAGGTGGCGGCGGAGGCGCTGGCGCGTGCGTGCGGCGCGCTCGACGTGGTCCGTTGCGTGCCCGGTGGAGACGCGGTGTTGAAGCAGGAGCACCTGTTCTGATGGAGCGCGCCCTCTCGGCGCCGGGCAAGCTGTTTGTCTCCGGCGAGTACGCGGTGCTGTGGGGCGGCGTGGCGCGAGTGGCGGCGGTGGCTCCCCGCACCGCGGCCCATGTGCGGCGGCGCGAGGATGCGCGTGTCCACGTCTGTCTGGAGGAAGGGACACTCGCGGGCAGCGTGACGCCGAAGGGCGTGCGCTGGGCGCGCGAGGTGCCACAGGGCTTCGTCTTCGTGGCGCGTGCGCTCGACGAGGCGCTGCGTGCGCATGGCCGCGCGAGCCAGGGCTTCGACCTCGCGGTGGCGCCCTCCGCGGTGGGCCCCAATGGCCAGAAGCTGGGCATGGGCGGCAGCGCGTGTGCGACGGTGCTCGCGGCCGAGGGTGCGCGCTATGTGCTCGAGGAGCGCCACGACACGCTGAAGCTCGCGCTCCTGGCGCACACGCTGGGGCAGGGGGGCAAGGGCAGCGGCGGCGACGTGGCGGCGAGCTTCGCGGGCGGGGTGCTGCGCTATCGGCGCTATGACGTGTCGCCCCTGGTCGACGCGAGCAATGGCGGGCGGCTGGGGGCCGCGCTGGTGGAGTCACCTTCGGTGGACGTGTGGCGTCTGCCCTCGCCTCGCATGGCCATGGCCTATGCCTTCACGGGGGAGAGTGCTTCCACGAAGGTGCTGATTGGCCAGGTGGAGGCGCGGCTGGAGGAAGTCGGCCGGCGCGCGTTCGTGGAGCGCTCGGACGCGGTGGGGCAGGCGGTGGAGGAGGGGCTCGCGGGCGGCGACTTCCGAGGCTTCACCGAGGCCGTGAAGGCTCAGCACGCGCTGTTGCTGGAGTTGGGCCCCTTGGAGACGGAGGCCATGCGCCGCGTGCTGTCGATGGCGGCCGCCTACGGCTGCGCGGGCAAGCTGTCGGGCGCGGGCGGAGGCGACGGCTGCATCCTCTTCGCTCCGGACGTGGAGGCTCGCGCGGAGCTCTGCAAGGGACTGGAGGCTCGCGGCTTCCACACCCTGCTGCTGGAGCCCGAGCCCGGCGTCCGCGGCGAGACTCACGTGGACGCGCGGCTTCGCGCGTGGATGGACGTGCTCGTCTGAGTCCGGTCGGCCCGGCTCAGAACATGTGGCCGAAGGTGACGTAGAAGCGCTGGCGTCCCGTCTCCGTGGAGCGCGCGTAGTCCATGCGGACGATGGCCGCGCGCCGCGACAGGCGCACGCCTCCGCCGATGCCCGGGTGCCACTCGTGCCACTTGCCGTCCGACACCCCCGGGTGCCACACGCGCCCCAGGTCCAGGAACATCACCGCGCCCACCTTCATGCTCTTGCCGAACACTTGAAGGTTCGCGGCGTGGAAGCGCAGCTCGGTGTTGGTGAACGCCTTGATGTTGCCGGAGAAGCGGTTGCGCTCGATTCCGCGCACGCTGCTCATGCCGCCGATTCCCTCCGACACGTTGACTCCGCCCGTGTTGCTCCACTCGAAGAACGGGACGTCGCCAAACAGCATGTCCAACGTCAGCCGCTGCGCCAGCGTCAGCCGCGATGACAGCCGCAGGTAGCGCCGCTCGCTCAAGGTGATGCCCGCGTACTGGTAGCGGCTGCCCGTTGCCTGTCCGGAGACGCGCAGGGCGATCTCCTCCACGCCGCCCTCCAGCGGGTCCGTCTCGTCGTCGCGGGTGTCCCACAGCGCGCCGACCAGGAGCTGGCCCGTGGAGCCTCCCTCGATTCCGAGCGGGCGCTGCTGCGTCAACATGGAGTGGTCATACGTGTCCACGCTCGTGTACCGCCAGGCGTAGCCGACGTAGGACTGGAGGGGGTGCTTGGGGCCGAAGGGGCGGCCCCTCAAGCGGAACCATGCGCCGGGAGCCCCCTTGTCGAAGGCATAGCGCTCATTGTCCACGTCGCCGCGGAAGTCCGGCGCGGACAGGTTTCCCGCCCCGAAGAAGGGGCTGCGCAGCTCCCGCTTGTACTCGAGCCCCGCCTCCAGCCGCAGCGGTCCGATGAGCCGCGGCCCGTCGTAGCGTAGGTAGTGGCTCTGCACGCCTCGGCTGCTGAACAGCACCTGCGCGCCGATGCCATGCGCGTACGGCGTCTTGCCCGGGCCGTACAGGTAGATGCCGCCTACCGCGCCGTAGCTCAGCCCGTGGTCCGAGCTGAACGTCATCATCGGCAGCGCGATGATGTCCGAGCCGGAGTCCGTCTGCGTGGGGGGCAGTCCGGGCGCTGGCCGGGAGGGCGACTTCACCGGCGCGGCACCAAGAATGACGAGCAGAACAGCGGGAAGGAGCATGGGGACCGTGGTGACGCGTCACTGTGTCGGAACCATCCCGACAGAAGGACGGCGCTACTTGCCCGCCTGCATTCCAGGAGGGCTGCCTTCGACTGAAGGCGGCCGTCCCCCCAAGTGCTCATCTTGGCTGCTGGGGGAGGGGAGGCGTCAACGTGAGTGCTGCCATGACTCCAACTTCTGGGATGTGGGCACGAGCGCTTGCGCGGCGGATTCGTTCGAAAGTTCCGCCCGCAGCGGCGCACGGCCGACGAAACCTTCTGATTGTGCACCTCGATGGCGTACCCAAAGCCCTTCTGGACGAGGCGATGGTTGCCGGCCAACTGCCGTTCTTCTCCCGACTCATCCGGTCCGGCGAGTTTCTCCTGGATGACGCCTTTTGGGGCGCGCCGACGTCCACGCCGTACTTCGAAGCGGGGCTGCTGTACGGGCTGCGGCACTCCAACCTGCCCGCATACTCATGGTTCGACCGGGAGCTGGGGCGCGAGCTGCGGATGAACGTGCCCGCGGACGCGCTCGAGGTCGAACGGCGGCTGCGGGGCAACGGTCGCGGCAGCCTGTTGGACGGTGGGGGCCATGGCTACTTCACGCTGTTCCGGGCGGGCGCACAGAACGCGTTCAGCATGAGCACGCTGGGCAGCTTGAGGCTGATGGCGGAGGGCTTCTCCTACGAGATGATGGGGCTGTCCTCCGGGCACACGCAAAGCGTCTGGTCCTTCCTGCGCTCGCTGGGCGTGGATGCGTGGCAGTCGGCGCGCGAGATGTTGCGCTGGGCGCGGGCGAGGAAGGACTGGCGTCACGAGCGCGCCTTCCTCATCAGCCGGATCTTCTTCCAGAGGTTGGGCTGGAGCTTCGCGCACACGAAGGCCCTGGTGGACATGGCGCGCGGCGTGCCCGTCATCTACCTGGTGTACGGCAACTACGACGAGACAGCGCATCGCCGAGGTCCCCGCTCGTGTCTCGCGCGCTCGGAGCTCCACCGCGTGGATGCGTACCTCGCGGAGCTCTACGCGATGGCCCGTTCGGTGGAGCGGCCCTACGACGTCGTCATCCTCTCGGACCACGGCCATGTGGACAGTGTCCCTCTGGCGGAACGCCAGGGCACGCGGCTCGAGTCCGCGCTCTTGAGCGGGCCCGACGCACCGCTCCCGGACGACGTGGTGAGTGGCTTGTGTGAAGGGCGTCCTCGTCCGGAGCGCGACTTGCGTCCACGCAAGCCCTTCACGCCCGTGGTCGTCGAGTGCGGCAACTTCGCCCACGTCTATCTCTCAGGAGAGCGCGAGGCGCTGGAGGCTCGGGAGTTGCTGGCGCGTCACCCGGACGTGCTGGCGCGTGCGGTGCGGAACCCGGACGTGGGGTTGGTCGCGATGCGGCGAGGGCGCTCCGCGGCGGTGGTGGTGCAAGGAGGTGTCTACGGTCCGGAGGACCTGGCGCGTGCGCCCTTGTCCTCCGAGTTCAGCCGCCGCGCGCTGATGGACTTCCTCCGGGGCTTGCCGGCCATGAAGACAGCGGGAGACCTGGTGCTCTTCGGCCAGGTGTTGCACCGAGGCGGCACCGTGGGCTTCGCGTGGGAGCTCGGCTCGCACGGGGGGCTGACGCGCACGGAGGCCAACAGCCTGGTGTGTTGGCCGGCCGAGGCGCCGGTGGACCTGTCGGGCCTGGGCCACTGCGTGGACCTGCATGAGCGGCTCGCGGAAGCCTACCTGGAGCCTGTGCGCCGCCTTCGGTGGGCGCCGTGAGGCAAGGGCTCCAGCCGCGGAAGGGCTGGGGCCCGTGGCCTTCGCCGCGAGGAGGCGGCCTCTCCAAGGTGTTGTTCGTGGTGCTGGGGACGCTGTTCTCCCTCGTCCTGCTCTCCACTGCCTTCTTCCGTTGGAACCTTCGAGGACCCGGACCCCTCCTGGCGCCACGCTTCTCGTTCTCGGACTTCATCGGGGACTTGCCGGGGCACCTCGTGTGGCTGATTCCCTTCGTGGTACTCCAGGGGAGTGTCATCCCGCTGCGGGCCGTGCAGTGGCAGAGCACGCTGCCCAAGCGCGTGCCCTTTCGCGAGCGCTACCATCTGGTGGCTATTGGCGCCTTCGCCCACAACGTGCTGCCCGGAAAGCTGGGCGATCTCCTTCGCGCGTTCCTGCTGTCGCGCACGGAGCGCATCCCCTTCCTGCTCTGCCTGGGCACGGTGGCCGTCTGCAAGTTGATGGAGTTCGCCGCCCTGATGCTGGTGGTCTCCCTCTCCCTGCTGGGGCCCTTCGGGGCCACGCTCTCCCGTTTCCGGGGGCAGCTCGAGGTGGCGGTGTTCTTGTGCGTGGGGTTGGTGGTCCTCGTCGTCCTCCTGGCCCGAGGCTCCGCGCCGCTGGCGAGGTTCCTCCACCAGCGCCACCGCTTCCCCCGCGTGGAGGGCTTCCTCCACCACGTCAGCGACGGACTGGGGGCGGCCCGCTCCTTCCTGGGAATGGCGAAGGTGCTCTTCTTCTCCGCGGGGCCGGTGCTGGCGTCGGTGCTGGCCTACGGGTTGGCACTCCAGGGCCTGTCCATCCCCGGTGGCCTCTTCGCGGGCGCGGTGGTGTTGGGCGCTATCTCCCTGGGGCAGGCGCTGCCGGGGGTGCCCGCGGGCATGGGGCTCTACTACTTCGTCACGAGCTGGGCGGCGCGCAGCCTGGGCTCGTCACCAGAGGACGCGGCGGCCTTCGCGACGCTCACCCACCTGGGGACGGTGCTCAGCCAGGCCGGGGTCGGCGCTGTCTCCGTCTACGTCCGGAAGATTCGGATTCGGGATCTACGCAAGGGCGGCAGCCTGGCGCGAGAGGCGGCGCACCACGTGGCCCACGAAGCCGTCGAGCCCGCGCGGCCATGAGCGAGGAGGGCCCAGAAACGCGAAAGGGGCCCCGGCTAACAAGCCGGGACCCCTTATCGACTGTGCCCAGGAGAGGACTCGAACCTCCATGCCCTTGCAGGCGCTAGACCCTGAATCTAGTGTGTCTACCAATTCCACCACCTGGGCAGGTGGTTCATCGCGGCGCTGCGGCGTGCTGCGATGGGCGGGACATATAGGTGTACTGCCCCGCCCCGTCAAGAACTACGTAACAACCTCACTTCTTCAGCGGCCATTTCCCCTGGGCCTCGAGGGCGCGGCGGATGACCGGGTTCTCGTCCATGAAGGCGGTGAGGGACTCCTCGGTGATTTCGACCACCACGTCCTCCTGGCTGAGCTCCGTCTGGCAGCTCAACCGGGAGTACGGGCGCACGTCGAACCCCATGTCCAGACGGTCCGCCTCCGCGTCCGTCTGCTCACTCAGCGAGTCGAGCCCCTTGCGCACCCAGATGTGACAGGTGGAGCAGCCGCAGACCCCGCCACAGCTATGGCCCACCTGGGCACCACACTGCTCGGCCGCGTCCAGGAGGGTGGTTCCGGCGGGCACGTCCGCGCTGACCTCGGCCAGCGGGCTCTTGAATGTCACCTTGGGCACGTCAGTACTCCTCCACCGAGTGGCCAGCCACGACCTGGGTGATGGCCTGGTTCATCACCCGCTCGATGAACGGCCGAGACGTCTCATCCAGCGCGTGAACCGCTTCCTTCAGCTTCAAGTAGTCCTGGCCCGCCGCCACCTCGCGCACCTTCGCCATGGCGGCGTCGATGGTGGCTTTCTCCTCGCCCTGGAGGAGCGAGCCGTGCTCGCGAAGCTGCCGGTCGGCCTCGGCCAGCACCCGCTCGGCGTCCACGCGCTGCTCACGCAGCTGCCGCGCCTGGATGTCGTCCTCGGCGTACTCGATGGAGTCGAGCAGCATCCGCTCAATCTCTTCCTCCGTGAGGCCGTGGCTGGGCTTGACGGTGATGGACTGGGCGGCGCCGGTGCTCTGCTCCTTGGCGGAGACGGAGAGGATGCCGTCCGCGTCCACCTGGAAGCGGACCTCCACCCGGGCCATGCCCGCCGCGAGCGGGGGGATGCCGGAGAGGGTGAAGCGCGCCAGGCTGCGATTGTCCTCGACCAGCTCGCGCTCGCCCTGCACCACGTGGACGTCCAGACCCGTCTGCCCGTCCTTGAACGTGGTGAACACCTGCGCCGCGGCGGTGGGGATGGTGGAGTTGCGCTGGATGAGCTTCTCGGTGATTCCGCCCATCGTCTCCAGACCGAGCGACAGGGGAATCACGTCCAAGAGCAGCACCTCGTCCTGGCGGGACTCGTTGGTGAGCAGGTCCGCCTGCACCGCCGCGCCCAACGCCACCACCTGGTCCGGGTCGATGTCGCCCAGGGGCTCGCGGCCGAACAGCTCCGCCACATAGCGGCGCACCGCGGGCACTCGCGTCGAGCCGCCCACCAGGATGACCCCGTCCAACTCGCCCGGCGCCACGCCCGCGTCCTTCATCGCCCGGCGGCAGACGAGGCCCGTCTTCTGGACCAGCGGTTGGATCCACGCGTCGAAGTCCGCGCGCTTCACCGTGTACGCCCGGCCGTCCACCGTGAGCGTCGCCTCCGGCGCGTCGGTGAGGGCCTCCTTGGCCTTGCGCGAGGCGGCCAGCGTCTCCGCCACCAGGGCGGGGGAGGGCGCCGAGACTCCCAGGTCCTGGAACACCTTCTGGGCAATGGCCCGGTCGAAGTCGTCGCCGCCCAGGGCGGAGTCGCCGCCGGTGGACTTCACCTCGAACACGCCATCCACCAGCTTGAGGATGGAGATGTCGAAGGTGCCACCGCCCAAGTCGTAGACGGCGAAGGTGCCCTGGCTGCCCTTGTCCAGGCCGTAGGCCAGCGCCGCCGCGGTGGGCTCGTTGAGCAGCCGCAGCACTTCCAAGCCCGCGAGCCGGCCCGCGTCCTTGGTGGCCTGCCGCTGAGCGTCGTCGAAGTACGCCGGCACGGTGATGACGGCCTGCTCCACCTTGCTGGAGAAGTGGGCCTCCGCGCGGCGCTTGAGCGCGCGCAGGATTTCACCCGACACCTCGATGGGCGTCACCGGGTTGCCGCCCGCCACGTCGAAGCGCACCACCTTGCCGCCGGGCACGAACTGGTAGTGCCCCAGCTTGCGCGTCTCCGCGTCGTCGGCGCTCCGGCCCATGAAGCGCTTGGCGGAGCTGATGGTGTCGGTGGGGTGCTCGGCGGCCAGCGCGCGGGCCTTGGCGCCCAC